>NZ_JASBRH010000030.1 GCF_029961155.1 Pontibacterium granulatum
GTTTGGTTATTCCAATTAAGTGACGAGTAACACCGAGGGGCGCTTTTATAGCCACAACCCTAGGGCTGGGGCCATTTTTGCCTCCCGCTGCGTTGAAATTCGTTCATTTAGAGCAACTAAACTTCTCTCATTTCGCCTGGCTGGATACAAAAATGGCCTCCAGCAGAAGCCACTCAATGAGTGTTAAAAGGCCTTATTTTCAGGAGTAGGAGATCTTATGGACGTATTGTCTGCAATGGGAATTTATGTGCGGGTCGTGGACCTGAAAAGCTTCTCGCTGGCGGCTGAAGAGATGGGTATCTCCAGTTCATCTGTGAGTAAGCAGATCTCCCAGCTTGAGCAGCACATCGGCGCTCGCTTGCTGCAGCGAACCACCCGTCGCCTGAGTGTGACCGAAGTGGGTGCCGCCTACTACGAGAAGTGCCAGAAGATCATCAGTCAGGTGGAAGAGGCTGAAAGCCTGGTGTCCCAGTTGCAGGGGCAGCCACGTGGCGTCTTGCGTATCTACTGCAACATGACATTCGGCCAGATGCAGTTGGCAAAGGCAATTCCCGAGTTTATGGAAGCTTATCCTGACATCCAGGTGGATGTGACCCTGGATGACCGGGCGCCTGATTTGGTGCGTGATGGTTTTGATCTGGCAATTCGTATCGCCGATCCACAACTGCCGGATTCCAGCTTGATCGCCCGCGAGATCTCCAAAGTCCCCATGTTTATCTGCTCGACGCCGGAATATCTGGAAAAGAACGGTCATCCAGAGAGTGCAGAAGATCTGAAGAAGCACAACTGCCTGGTGTTTGTGCATGCATCTAACGCCAACCAGTGGTCGCTCGAGCGGGAAGGGCGTCGCTGCACCGTTCAGGTAGATGGTGACGTTAAAGCCAACAACAGTTTGGTGGTGCGTGAGTCCGTTCTGGCCCATCGTGGTATCGCTAACCTGGCCTATTTTGTGATTTCCCGGTTTGTGGAGTCTGGTGATCTTGTGCAGGTCTTCCCGCAATACGAACCGGAAAAGCTGTCTATCTTTGCGGTGTACCCGGACCGTAAATATATCTCACCGAAAGTGAGCCACTTTATTGAATTTTTCCAGGCCTGGCTGGAGAACAACCTGCAACAGGAATGGCCCTCCGATTCCTGAAGATTTGGCAATAGATTGTTGAATCTATTGCCGTAGCGTTTATTGACGAAACCGCGCTGCTGATACCGTATTTTCAGTTAATCTATTGAATAGATTGAGAAAAAGGGTGTTTGGGTGCGGTTTTTTGTTTTCACTTTGTTTCTCTCAGGGAAATAATTTTGTGCACTCTGGAGGGATTATCACAACCCTCAAATCCGCTATCTTGGATACTGTTCGAAGCGCGATTCCAAACGCAGAAAAATGAAGGATCTGCCGAGGAGTTTGCGAACAGGTCTACGCGGACGTTGGCTTGTTCGCAGGTTCTTGAAGCCTGGTTAGGTCACAGGTGTTAGAGCAGATACCAAAACAATAATACGAGTGCCAAAGCGATGCTTAACACATACACTTTTCCTGAGTTCGACTATATCCGCTCTGCAGACCAAGACGCTGCGCAGCCGGTTAAACACCCTGTCGTTGTGATCGGTGCGGGCCCGATGGGGCTGGCAGCTGCCATTGACCTGGCTATTCACGACATCCCTGTTGTTGTACTGGACGATAACAACACTGTAAGTGTTGGTTCTCGTGCGGTGTGCTACGCCAAACGTTTCCTGGATATTTCTGACCGTCTGGGCGTAGGCCAGCGCTGTGTAGATAAAGGCGTAACCTGGAACGTCGGTAAAGTATTCTTCGAAAACGAGCAGATTTACAGCTTCAACATGCTGCCGGAAGAGCACCACCGTCGTCCGGGTTTCATTAACCTGCAGCAGTACTACCTGGAAGAGTACTATGTTGACCGCGTAAATGAGCTGGAGAAAGCTGACCTGCGCTGGAAGAACAAAGTTACCGGTATCGAGCAGAACGACGATGAAGTCACCTTGACCGTAGAAACGCCAGACGGTGAGTACACCCTGAAGGCGGACTACGTTATTGCATGTGACGGTGCCGGTTCCAAAACCCGTGCGGCATGCGGACTGGAGTCCAAGGGTCAGATTTTCCACGATCGCTTCCTGATCGCCGATGTCGTGATGGATCCGAAGAAATTCCCGCCAGAGCGTTGGTTCTGGTTCAACCCGCCATTCCACGAAGGTCAGTCCACACTGCTGCACCGCCAGGCGGACAACGTATGGCGCATCGACTTTGACCTGGGTTGGGATGCTGATCCGGAAGAAGAGAAGAAGCCAGAAAACATCATCCCGCGTGTGAAAGCGTTCCTGGGTGAAGACGTTGAGTTCGAACTGGAATGGGCGTCTGTCTATACCTTCACTTGCCGTCGCATGGATGACTTCCGTCACGGTCGTATCTTCTTCGCAGGCGACGCAGCGCACCAGGTATCTCCGTTTGGCGCACGTGGTGCGAACTCCGGTATCGAAGACATCGATAACCTGACCTGGAAACTGCAGATGGTGATGAACGGCAAGGCGGGCGATAACCTGCTGAACACCTACTCTGAAGAACGTACCTTCGCAGCGGACGAGAACATCCTGAATTCCACTCGCAGTACTGACTTCATCACGCCGAAGAACGGCGCGAACCGTGCGTTCCGTGATGCGGTGCTGTGGCTGGCGAAGGACTACACTTTTGCACGTCCTCTGGTAAACAGTGGTCGTCTGTCTGTACCACCGTTCCTGACCGAGTCTTCCCTGAACACTGAAGACGACGGCAGCTTCGACTGCAAAGTGGTTGTGGGTGCGCCATGTACCGATGGTCCGGTTAAGCGTAATGGCGAAGACAGCTTCCTGCTGGGGGCGCTGGGCAACGTATTCAACGGCATGCTGTTCGTTGATAGCCGCAACGACCTGACCGCAGAGATGGTTGATCAACTGGGTGAGCTGGCGGCGCAGGACGTTCCTGTTAAGTCCTACATCGTTGCAAGCCACGACATGGATATCGCGCTGCCGGAAGGCGTGGAGCTGCTGATCGACACCGTCGGTGTTGTGAAAGAGCGTCTGGATGCGAAGGGCGGTACCTTCTACCTGATGCGTCCTGACCAGTTGGTAACAGCACGTATGCGTAGCTTCGATAAAGCTGCAGTTGTAGCGGCCCAGAACAAGGCCCTGGGTAAGTAACGGACAATAAGAAAGAGAGAAAACAATGAGTAAACTTATTACCGAGCCAAATCTGCCGCGTCCGGATGATTTCTATCAGGAACTGACTGATCTGCACCGTGATCTGAGCGATGAGCAGAGCCTGGATGTAAATGCGCGTCTGATTCTGCTGCTGTGCAACCACATCGGTGATCAGGACGTGCTGTCTGAAGCGATGCAAACCGCACGCAAGCACATTCCTGCACAATAATAGATAACGCACGAACAGGCTCACCTGGAATGGTTCGGAACGGTGCTCAGGCAGTGTTTCCGTACGATTTAAAAGGTGGGCCTTTGCTGTTTTTATGCTAGGGTGACCTGACAGTAACAAATGTTACCAATATAATAGCGTTGTTAAGGTACATGCGAGTCGGGTTCGTCATCACGACGAGATTATAGGAGGAGGGCAGAATGCCTGCACTGAACGAAACTCACGATCTAAACCTCACCAGCTGGGTAGCGTCCGCGAACGATGCACAGAGTGATTTCCCAATCCAGAACCTGCCATTTGCAGTGTTCCGTCGCCAGGGTAGCGACGAAGCGTTCCGCGGTGGTGTAGCGATCGGCGATCAGATCGTGGACCTCGCAGCAGCGAAAGATGTCGGCGTATTCTCCGGTTTGGCGCAGACTGCAGCGGAAGCTTGCGCAGCGCCAACGCTGAACGAATTTATGGGCATGGGTAGCGAAGCGTGGTCTGCACTGCGTCTGGCACTGTCCCAGGCTTTGCGCAGCGGCTCCGACGCGGAAGCGAAGCTGAGCGCGTGTCTGGTCGCTCAGGCGGATGCCGAGTACGACCTGCCATGCACCATCGGTGATTACACCGACTTCTACACCTCTGTATTTCACGCAACTGCAGTCGGTTCCCTGTTCCGTCCAGATAACCCTCTGCTGCCGAACTACAAATGGGTGCCAATCGGTTACCACGGCCGTTCTTCCTCTATCGACGTGTCCGGTCAGACCTTCCACCGTCCAAAGGGCCAGACCAAGGCACCGGATGCGACCGAGCCAAGCTTCGGCCCTTGTAAGCGTCTGGACTACGAGCTGGAGATGGGTATCTACATCGGTAAAGGTACCGAGCTGGGTGATGTGATCGCACTGGACGACGCTGACGATCACATATTTGGCATGTGTCTGTTCAATGACTGGTCTGCACGTGATATCCAGGCATGGGAATACCAGCCACTGGGTCCATTCCTGGCGAAAAACTTCGCATCCACCGTATCTCCATGGATTGTAACCACTGAAGCGCTGGCACCATACCGCACTGCTTGGAGCCGCGACGAAAACGATCCGCAGCCACTGCCATACCTGGAGTCCGAGCAGAACCGCAACGAAGGTGCGTTCGACATCCAGCTGGAAGTGCTGCTGGAATCCGAGAAGATGCGCGCTGAAGGGCAGGCACCGGCGAAACTGTCTGAATCCAGCTTCGTACACTCCTACTGGACCGTTGCACAGATGGTGGCTCATCACACTGTAAACGGCTGTAACATGAAGCCGGGTGACTTCTTCGGTTCCGGTACGCAGTCTGGTCCTCAGCATGACGAAGCCGGTTCCCTGCTGGAGCTGACCCGTGGTGGTAAAGAGCCGCTGACCCTGGAAAACGGCGAAACCCGTACCTTCCTGGAAGACGGCGATGCTGTAATCATGCGTGGCTTCTGTGCGAAAGATGGTGCTGCACGCATCGGCTTCGGTGAAGTTGTAGGTACTGTGCTGCCGGCGAAAGCTTAAGCAATCGATCGAGTTAGCCGCCATGTCGCGGTCGGAGACCGCTGCTACGGAGCACTTTGTAGCAGCCCTCTCCGAGGGCGACTGGCTCCGGTTTCAAAAGGAACTAAAAATGATTCTTTACGATTACTGCCGTTCCTCTGCCGCGTACCGCGTGCGTATCGCGCTGAACCTGAAAGGCATGGATTACGAGCAGATCCCGGTAAACCTGCTGAAAGGCGAGCAGGGGGGCGACGAGAACCGTGCCCGCAATGCACAAGGTTTCGTACCGTCCATGGAAGACAACGGTGAGATGTTCAATCAGTCGCTCAGCATCTGTGAGTACCTGGATGACGCATACCCTGAAACCGTTGCGCTGTTGCCAGCGGACGCGGCTGGGAAGGCACGTGTGCGTAGCCTGGCACAGCTGATCGCTTGCGATATTCACCCGGTGAACAACCTGCGTATCCTGAAATATCTGGTGGGTGAATTCGGCGTTTCGGAAGAGCAGAAGATTCAGTGGTATCAGCACTGGGTGATGGAAGGTTTCGCAGCACTGGAGAAGCGTCTTGCTGAGTCTGAGCAGACCGGTAAGTTCTGCCACGGTGACACCCCAACGCTGGCGGATGTATGCCTGGTGCCGCAGGTGTTTAACGCCAACCGCTTTAAAGTGGATATGAGCGTGTACCCAACCATCTCCCGCATTGCTGAGGCGTGCAACGAGATCAAGGCATTTGCCGACGCGCATCCGGATTTACAGCCCGGTGCTTAACATCTAGTCCGACACTGTTTTGGAATTAGAAAAGCCGCAGAGGGAAACCCACTGCGGCTTTTTTATGGTTCATCGAAACCGATAGCGCGATCCGATTGTAGGTTGGCCATCGCGGAACGATGCCCAACACGCCTACTCAACGTTGCCTCTAACTGTTGGGCTTCGCGTTGCGAAGGCCAACCTACACTTTTATGTGTGTTAAGAAGATTGAGTATAGTTAGTCGCGTATCGCCTGCATCGCTTCCTGTGTCCACTGCAGGCTGCTTCGATATGCACTCTCATACAGATCGATATCCATATCCAGCGGCAGTTCGTTCCAGTTACCACTCTCGTAGGCGATGACCGCTTTCAGGGTTTCACCGATAGGACCCGCGTAGTCGCGTACCGCATCCTGAATGTCGTCAGCCAGTGGGACCTGCTCCAGCAGTGATGCCTGATCGATGCCCAGCAGGGCATGCAGGCCGGACATCATACCCGCCATAAAGTAACTACCCGCGTTGCGCTGATCGGTTGCGCGGGCCAGTGCCTCACACATGGCACCACGAATCAGCAACATGCGACAGAGCTCTTCCGGCTTGTCGTCGTGGCTGGTCATGGAGATCAGGGTTACCCAGCGGCGAATCTGCTCCATTCCCAGAAGAACCACTGCATCGGTGATCGACTCCACCTTACGTACCAGCGAGTAGGCGGCAGAGTTCACGATGCGCAGCATCTTAAAGGTGAGTACCGGGTCCTGGATGATCAGCTTTTCCAGGTCTTCTGGTGTGACATCCGGTCGGTTGATCGCTTGCATCAGCTGCATCAGTGTGGCGGCGTTAGATTCCAGCTTCTTGCCCTTAACCAGCTTAGGACGGCTTAGGAAATGGCCCTGAAAGAGCTTGAAACCCATCTGGCTGCAGCTGAGCAGTTTGTCGCCGCTCTCAATTTTGATCGCGATAGGCGTGACCTTGAAGAAGCGCAGTCGGGATACGCATTCGTGCATCTCTTCATCGCTCAGCGCTGAGACGTCCACTTTCACCATGTGGACGATCTTAAGGATCGGATCAAAGCGAGGATCGTTGGTGTAGTTATCTAGTACCAAGCGGTAGCCATCGCGTGCCAGCGAAAAGATCGCTTTGACTATCTCTGTGGTTGGTTTGACGGTGGCGGGTATCTCGATCACCACCTGCTTGCGCGGCAGCTCAGGAAAAGCGTCGTTGGTCAGCATGTCTTCGCTGATATTGATAAACGCCGGCACGCGTTTCACAGAGCCTGCATCACTGATACTGGTGTAGGCGTTAAGCAGCACCTCGATGGTGGCGCTGGCGTCACGGAAAACTGCGTTTTCGGTGTCCTGATCGTTGCGGTACAGGAGTTCGTAAGCGATTACCTTCTGGCCGCTGTCGAAGATCGGTTGACGGGCCATCAATACCTGGCCGCGAGGGCTGGAATCCATTGTTTCTTATTTCTCCGTGCAGACCAGCTTCGGCAAGATTAATAAACCTAAGTAGAGTGGTTTCTAAGTGTAGCCTCGGATAGTGCTGGAAGATAGTTCTTCCGGAAAGATGATTGGATGTGACAGGTGATGTTACGTGTCTGTTTTAGGCTGTTGAAAGGCGTCGCAAAGGCCGCAGATGCCTAATCCAAGAATCGATCGGGTAAGTCCGGCCAATCATAGGTATAATACGCCCATTCAACTTTATCCTGATTAAGAACTATACGATGAGTATCAACTGGTTTCCGGGCCACATGCATAAGGCGCGGAAAGAGATTGCCAAGGTGATGGACGAAATTGACGTCATCATCGAGGTACTGGACGCACGATTGCCGCAGTCCAGCGAAAACCCGCTGGTGGACTCCCTGCGTAAAGGGAAACCGGCACTTAAACTCCTGAATAAAAGCGATTTGGCTGATCCAAAGCGCACCAAGGAGTGGCTCGATTACTTCAACGCGCAGCCAGATACCATGGCTGTAGCGATCGACTACGAGCAGAAAAAACAGATCAACCGCATTCCGGATATGTGCAAAAAGCTGGCGCCGGCGCGTTCCAATGCAAGTCGTCCAGTGCGTGCCATGATCATGGGTATCCCAAACGTGGGTAAGTCCACCATGATCAATGCGTTGCTGGGTAAGCGTATCGCTAAGGTGGGTAATGAACCTGCTGTGACCAAGAGTCAGACCCGCTTCACCACCAAAAATGGCATGGCACTATCCGACACGCCGGGGATCCTGTGGCCGAAGATCGAAGACAAGGATTCCGGTTACCGCCTGGCCGCGAGTGGTGCGATCAAAGACACCGCAATCGATTACGAAGACGTGGCGCTGTTCGCGGCCGGTTTTATGCTGACCGACTATCCTGAACGCGCCATGGAGCGTTACAAACTAAAAGCACTGCCGGAAAGCGCCGACAAGCTGCTGGAAGAGATCGGCCGCAAACGCGGTGGTCTGCGCCCCGGTGGCGTGATCGATATTCATAAGGCATCTGAAGTGCTGCTGCACGAGATGCGTTCCGGCAAACTTGGCTGTCTTACGTTTGAGACAGTAGCCGAGTGGGAAGAGAAACACCGTCTGGCAGAGATTGCCCGACTTGAAGCAGAAGCCGAAGCAGCGGCACTGGCTGAAGCGGAGCAACAGGAGAAAAAATGAGCCGTACCAAGAAAAAACGTCGCCACGTATCGCAATACATCCAGGAAGATGCGGGGCCAACCAAAGCTGAACGTCTGGCAAACCCGAACAGCTACGAATCCCGCAAGCGTAAGGCGCAGAAGGACAGCAAAAAGCCTAAGTCTGTTTATCAGAAAGAGCTTGAAAAACAGGAAGCTGCGAAGAAGCAGGATTCCTCCGACCAGCGTAAAGGCGGTCGTCTGGCGGATAAGATCCGTAAGCTGAACGCCGAAAAGAAAGACGATTAGTGTTGTTGATGGTTTGATCTCCTGTTAACCCTCTTCTATTTTTGGGGTACAGACAACCGGAGATCAAACCATGTCTCACTCACCCGTTCATCGAGCCGGGCACTCGCCCATACAAGTCGATTTGGTGGAGGGAGAAACTTATACTTGGTGTGCCTGCGGGCGATCCAACTCCCAACCCTTCTGTGACGGTTCTCACCAGGGAACCGGTATCGATCCCATCGTATTCGTCGCTGAAAAAAGTGGCCCCGTCTGGCTCTGTATGTGTAAACAAACCGGCACACCGCCGCTCTGTGATGGCTCCCACAGCAAGAAAAAAGTAGAATAGCCGCCTTTCATCACCATCGAGGCAGCTCCCTTGCAGCAGTACGACGTTCTTATTGTGGGTGCCGGTGCATCCGGACTCATGTGTGCAGCCACCGCAGGCTATCGTGGCCGTTCGGTGCTGGTTATCGAACACACCAAAAAGATCGGTCGTAAGATCCTGATGTCTGGTGGTGGACGCTGCAACTTCACCAATATTCACAACGGCCCGGCCAACTTTATCTCGGCCAACCCGCATTTCTGTAAGTCTGCCCTCAGCCGATATTCCGCACAGGACTTTATCGAGCTGGTGGACCGCCACGGTATCGAATACCACGAAAAGACATTGGGCCAGCTGTTCTGCAATGAGTCCAGCAAAGAGATCCTGCAACTGCTGCTGACCGAGTGCGACTGGGCGGGTGTAACCCTACAGACCGAAACCGAAGTGAAGGGTATCGAGCAGGTCGAAGGTGGTTACCAAATCGAAACCTCCAAAGGTCCAATCCGCTGTGAATCGCTGGTAATAGCCACCGGTGGCCTGTCGATTCCGAATGGCGGTGCCACTGCATTTGCCTTTGACGTAGCAGAGCAGTTTGGCATGAAGGTGCTGGAACGCCGTGCTGCGCTGGTGCCGTTTACCCTGCAACCGCAGGAGCTGGAACACTTCAAACCGCTCTCGGGCATCTCCCACGATCCGGTTGAGATCAGCTACGGCAAAACCACCTTCAAAGAGAGTATGTTGTTCACTCACCGTGGCCTGAGTGGTCCCGCGGTACTGCAGATCTCCTCATACTGGGAGCCGGGTAAAGCGGTGACTGTCAACCTGTTCCCGGAACTGGACCTGCTTGAGTGGCTAAAAGAGCAGCGTGAAGCCCGGCCGAAGGCAGAGATCAAAACGGTACTTGCAACCCTGATGACCAAACGCCTGGTGCAGACCTTTTGCGAGATCTGGGCGATTGACGGCACGCTGGGCCAATGCAGTAACGAAAAACTGAATGCCATCGCCGATCAGTTTCACCACTGGCAGGTCAAACCGAGTGGCACCGAAGGCTACCGTACTGCTGAAGTGACGCTGGGTGGGATCGACACCAATGAAGTCTCCCAGAAAACTTTCGAAGCCAAAAAAGCACCGGGTATCTACTTTATCGGGGAGTGCTTGGATGTAACCGGACACCTGGGGGGGCACAACTTCCAGTGGGCGTGGGCTTCAGGATTTTGTGCGGGGCAGGCGGTTTAAGTGTATCTACGTAATTATCACGAAGACAGCTGAGTCACGCATCTGATTAAGTGCAGGGCAAAGGTGTGTGTGGAGGGAGAATTGTCTTCGTTTCTGGCTTTTGTGCTAGGTTCGGGAGGCTTCCTGCTAGCCGAATTTGCTGTATAGGGGGGCGTCTGCAACACTGAGATAGAGTGCATTGCTTTATTCTCCAGGGTGAGGGCGTTTCTATGTACACGAAAATTATGGTGCCGGTGGACTTAGCGCACATTGAAAGCCTAGAAAAAGCGCTTGTTACCGCCGCAGATTTGTCGAAGCATTACGGAACTGCGGTGTGTTATGTCGGTGTATCGGCATCGGCGCCAAGCGAGGTTGCCCATAACAGTGAAGAGTTTAGCGCCAAGCTTGAAGAGTTTGGGGCTGGTCAGGCGGAGAGGTTCGGCTTGCAAGCGGTCTCCACCGTTGCCCATATCAGCCCTGACCCGGCGGTTGACCTGGATAAGAACCTGATCAATATCGCTAAAGAGGTCGGTGCGGATCTGATTGTAATGGCTTCACATATTCCCGGTTTTATCGAACATATCTTTGCCTCTAACGCGGGATATGTAGCGTCCTATGCCAAGATCTCCGTCCTGGTTGTCCGCTAGCTGCGTTGGTTGAAACGGCGACCATCAACCTGTTTCCGGAGCTGGACCTGTTTGAGTGGCTGAAAGACCAGAGTGAAGCCCGTCCGAAGGCAGAGATCAAAACTGTACTAATCTGCCCGGATGACCAAACGCCTGGTGCAGACCTTATGCTAGAGGCAGATAGACGGCACGTTGGCCAGTGCAGTGACGACAAGCTACAAGCCATGCCGATCAGTTCCATAATTGGCAGGTAAAACCAAGCGGCACAGAAGGTTACCGTACTGCTGAGGTAATCCTGGGTGGTATCGATACCAACGAAGTGTCCTAAAAACTTCAAAGCCAAGAAAGCAACGGGTATCTACTTCATCTGAGAGTGTCTGGACGTAACCGAGTGTTTTCCATAATTTCCAGTGGGCTTAGGCTTAGGCTTGGGCTTCTGGCTTTTGTGCGGGCAGGAAGTTTAGTTGCTTGCTTGAGAATAAAGGTGCTCGGTTTTAGGTGGGCGGGTAAAGAGTGTTTTCGTCTGCTGTATTTCTTTTTAGTGGGCGGTTGTCTTTTTGTTTGTTTTTTATATGTTAAGAATGTTTATTTTTTATTGATTTATAGGAGAAATGTCTTTTCTTGTTGCTGTAGCCTGATATGACTCCTGCTGCTTATTTATAAGTAGACCAAAATAATAAATATTACCTTTTGGAGGGTATCATGGTAACAATTAAACAATCCCCGCAACCTAGCTCTCTAACCAGTATCCATGAGTCGACGCGTGTTGAGGTATCTCACATGAAGTCAGAAACAGATTGTGCACTGAATAAAGGAGATGAATCTGTTTCTCGGTCTGTAGCGCACAGTATATATTTTGATGAAAAAGAAGAAATTTTCTTCGTTCGTTCATCAAACTAGGTTTTTCAGCGGTAGATTAGATGGATCCCGATAAATGGGCTCCACTGAGTACCGTTGTGAGAAAGCCCCCTTTCTTCAGCTCAATGTGTTCTAAATGTCTTATTGCTGTATCGACAGCAGCGTGCAGTCATGTTGGGCGCTGAGTGGTCTGCTGTAAGCTCTGCTACGGAAATCTTTTTGAAATGTATGATTATCAATTTCGACAGGCGATTAGAGCCGAGGCACATGCGCGTCCGCTACAAAGCCTTAATGCGCCTCTTTCCCTAGTACACATTGCCGTATTGTTCGATGGCCTTGAGAGCACCGATATCGAACACGATGTTTTGTCGGTGATTCGTGCAGATGGGTATGAAGTGGATGATGATCATCCGGGATTTCTGTTTTATCGAAAGCCTTCCCACGCGCTACGTTATGAACTCCATAATGAGTTTTATACGCTGACTCTCTATAAATTCGGCACCCTGCAACCGTTATTATTGCCAGAGGAGTGGTCTGAATCGTTGCCTGGTGCGCTCTTAAGTGGCGTTGAGGTTTTGTTTAGAAAGAAAGCGCGAAACTTCATGCCAACGAGGCATGCTGAAAGTTTAGGCGAGTGGGGGGCGAGTCATTTCAATAGAAACCATAAGGTTTCTTCTCTTGTTATGGACAACACGGCGTCTATTGTCACTGATTTCGAGGCCCAGCCAGAGAGTGGCTTCATTCGGTTCCTCGTGGAGGATAAGGATATGCGCCCGAGCCAGTCAGGTCGACTCTTGCAGAGGATATGTGAAATTGAGACCTATCGCTGCATGGCATTACTTTCTTTACCAGAGGCCCGTCTGTTGATGCCAAAAATCACGGAACTGGATCAAAGGCTGGCATCGCTGTCCCAGCGGTCATTTGATGAGAATCTTTCAGAAATTCTGGCCCGCATGATGAATCTCGCTGCAGAGGTGGAGGCGCTTTCTGCAACCACAGCAAACAGATTTGCTGCCACTGAAGCATACTTTGCTTTAGTTGAGGGTTACATGAAGGAGCTGAATGAACAAAGGGTAGAGGGGCGGCAAACGATTAAGGAGTTTTTAGGCCGGCACCTGGCCCCTGCCAGGCGAACTACCAGAAGTGCAGCGACCCGAATCGAGTTGCTGTCCAAGAGGATTGCGCGAGCGACAGAATTAATACAGTCGCAAGTGAATCTGGCAATTGAACAGCAGAATAAAGAGCTGTTGGAAGCGTTAAATACCCGGGGACATCGTAAGATGCGTCTTCAGGCGAAGCTGGAAGGGCTGTCAGTCGTCGTCATCGCTTATTATTTATATGACTTGGTTGATCTAGCGCTAAAAAACCTATTACTCGAAGGTGAATTGCTGGAATCGTTGTTGACAGCAATCACGTTATCACTGCCTTTTGTGATCGTTCTTATCTATCTCGCGGTAAGAAGGATGATGAAAATCGTGAGAGATGACTAAGCTTCCGATGGAGGTGGTCCCGCTAAATCTTCCTGCCTGTTACCAAGGGTTAAGGCGAATCTGGCTTTTCCCTGCATTCTGAACAACCTTGGGAATGAGAGCCGCTTTCCTGCGATAGAGGTGTTTCATTCGCAAGGAGGGGGAAGGGGTATTTTACGGTAATGCAGGTAGGGCAGATCTCCCTATGCCATCCGCGCAGGCATCGGGTCGTGTATAATCCACCACTCTTTCCAGATAGATCAGGTATAGCGAGTGGTGAATAGAACGTTGGTGGCTGTTGGTAACGGTCGTTTATTTAATCCCGTTCTGATCGCGGGATGTATCATCATCCTCGTCAGTTTCGCGGTCCGCTCCTCATTCGGGTTGTTTCAGATTCCGATCGCCCAGGAGTTCAACTGGTTGCGAGAGGACTTCTCATTTGCTATCGCGATCCAGAACCTGTTCTGGGGTATCGGCCAGCCGATGTTCAGTGCATTGGCTGAGAAGTATGGTGACAGAAAAGCGATCATCGCCGGTGCTGCATGTTATGTGATCGGTTTGGTGCTTTCTTCCTTTGCGATCACACCAGGTCAGCATCAGTTGCTTGAGATGCTGGTGGGCTTTGGCATTGCGGGTACCGGCTTCGGTGTCATCCTTGCTGTAGTGGGGCGCGCATCATCTGATAAACACCGTTCCTTGGCATTGGGTATTGCAACGGCGGCGGGCTCTGCAGGTCAGATTGTTGGGCCGCCGATTGCTCAAACATTGTTGAACCAGATGCCTTGGCAGTCGGTGTTTATCGCCTTTGCCGGTTTTATCATCGTCTCGCTGGTGGCGTTGTTCTTTATGCGTGCACCACTGCCAGCCAAAGCGTCTCATCAGGACGAGAAGATGGGGGCGGTGTTGAAGAAAGCGCTTAAAGATCCATCCTTCGCCTTTATCTTTATCGGTTTCTTCTCCTGTGGTTACCAGCTGGCGTTTATTACCGCTCACTTTCCTGCGTTTATCGCTGAGATGTGCAGTGCTGTGGCGCCGGGCAGCATTATTCAGTCCCTCGGTATTACATCTACCTCAACGTTGGGTGCTGTCGCGATTGCGCTGATTGGTGTTTCCAATATTGGGGGTACGGTGACCGCCGGTTGGTTGGGTAACAAGTACTCCCGTAAGTACCTGTTGGCGGGGATTTACCTCCTGCGCACGATTGTTGCCGCAGCATTTATTCTGAATCCGATCACACCGGAAACCGTGGTGTTGTTCTCAATTTCCATGGGCGCCCTTTGGCTGGCAACGGTGCCGCTCACATCCGGTCTGGTGGCCCAGATCTATGGCTTACGTTATATGGGCACGCTGTACGGATTGGTGTTCTTCTCCCACCAATTGGGAGGCTTCCTGGGTGTTTGGTTGGGCGGAATGATGTACGACCTGTATGGCAGCTACACCGTGGTGTGGTGGGTTGGCGTTGGTTTCGGCTTGCTGTCAGCCATCATCCATCTGCCGGTTGAAGAGAAGCCTTGGGCGGATCGGAAACCGGCTGTAGCGGTTGCCTGATACAACCTTCCCGTAGTGGCTTTCTTTTGTAAGAGCAGCGAGGCTCTTGCGCTGTCAGCGAACACAGCCGCGCGGAACTGCTCGGTGCTCCTTCAAGCAGCGGGCAATCTAAATAATGTTTTCGTTCCTATATGATCGATCGTGCTAGAATGCGCGCCATATCCATGTGTCTTCCGACACACTGTAGCTGCTGGATTTAAATCCCCTGACACGGCAGTTAGCGCTACCCGATTTGCTCCTAACGATTCCTAAAGAGTACTCAAATGGAAATCAAAGTTAATTTTCTTGATAACCTCAGACTTGAAGCGAAGTTTGATGATTACACCGTCATTGCCGACCAGCCTATTCGTTACAAAGGCGACGGCTCTGCGCCAAGTCCGTTTGATTACTTCCTGGCATCGTCTGCGATGTGTGCAGCGTACTTCGTAAAGGTTTACTGTAACGCCCGTGATATCCCAACCGACGATATCCGCATCTCGCAGAACAACATCGTTGATCCGGAAAACCGCTACAACCAGGTTTTCCAGATCCATGTAGAGCTGCCGGAGCATATCTCCGATAAAGACCGCCAGGGCATTCTGCGTGCGATCGATCGCTGTACCGTGAAGAAGGTTGTGCAGACCGGACCTGAGTTCGTGATCGAACCGGTTGAAAACCTGGATGCCGACGCTTCCATCATGGCGATGGGTATGCCGGACGATGGCAACACCATGATCCTGGGTAAAGACCTGCCGCTGGAGCAAACCATCGCTAATATGTCCGGCATGCTGGAAGCGCTGGGCATGAAGATCGAGATCTCGTCCTGGCGTAACATCGTGCCGAATGTATGGTCGCTGCATATCCGTGATGCTGCGTCTCCAATGTGCTTCACCAACGGTAAAGGTGCGACCAAAGAGAGCGCGCTGGCGTCTGCGCTGGGCGAGTTTATCGAGCGCCTGAGCTGTAACTTCTTCTACAACGACCAGTACTTCGGTGAAGAGCTGGCCAATGCCGATTTCGTTCACTACCCGAACGAGAAGTGGTTTGTGCTGAATCCGGATGACTCTATTCCGGAAGGTCTGCTGGATGATTACTGCCTAGAGATCTACGATCCGGAAGACGAGCTGTGTGGTTCCAACCTGATCGATACCAACTCCGGCAACATAGAGCGTGGTATCTGCGCGCTGCCGTTCGTACGTCAGTCTGACCAGGAAACGGTGTATTTCCCATCCAATCTGCTGGAAAACCTGTTCCTGAGTAACGGCATGAGTGCGGGTAACAACCTGTACGAAGCTAAGGTGCAGTGTCTGTCCGAGATCTTCGAACGTGCGGTAAAACGCCAGATTATCGAAGAGGAGATTGTACTTCCAGACGTTCCGCAAGAGGTGTTGGAGAAATTCCCGGGCATCCTGGCAGGCATCAAAGAACTGGAAGAACAGGGCTTCCCAGTTGTAGTGAAAGACGCCTCTCTGGGTGGTCAGTTCCCGGTGATGAGCGTGACGCTGATGAACCCGCGCACCGGCGGTGTATTCGCATCCTTCGGTGCACACCCGAGTTTCGAGGTGGCGCTGGAACGAAGCCTCACCGAGCTGCTGCAAGGCCGCAGCTTCGAAGGTCTGAATGACGTGCCACGTCCAACCTTTAACAGCCTGGCAGTGCAGGAACCAAACAACTTCGTTGAGCACTTCATCGATTCAACCGGTGTGATCTCCTGGCGTTTCTTCAGCTCTAAGCACGATTATGAGTTCTGTGAGTGGGACTTCTCCGGCACCAACGAAGAGGAATGTGATGGCCTGATGCAGATCCTCGAAGATATGGGCAAAGAGGTTTACGTTGCCACCTTCGACGACTTTGGTGCTTCCGCGTGTCGTATCGTCGTGCCGGGTTACTCCGAAGTGTATCCGGTGGAAGATCTGGTGTGGGACAACACCAACAAAGCGCTTCAGTTCCGCGAAAATATCCTCACCATCCACTCGCTGAATGATGAACAGCTGGCGGATCTGGTGGAGCGTCTGGAAGAGAGCGGTGAAGA
Organism: Pontibacterium granulatum; assembly: GCF_029961155.1. GTDB lineage: Bacteria > Pseudomonadota > Gammaproteobacteria > Pseudomonadales > Balneatricaceae > Pontibacterium > Pontibacterium granulatum. Next base: position 16,597 of record NZ_JASBRH010000030.1, read on the forward strand.
CAACTACACCTTTATCCGCACCCTGATCGGCGTGGAGTTTGATGAAAATACCGTCTGGGGGCAGCTCACCGTACTGGAGCTGAAGATCCTGATCTACCTGGCGCTACAGCAGTTTGAAGAAGCGATCGAGCTGGTGGAAACCTTCCTGCAGTTCAATGACAACACCGTTGAGCGTGGCCTGTTCTACCAGGCGGTGAACGCGGTGCTGGAAATTGCGCTGGATGAAGATCTGGAACTGGACGATTACCTGCACAACCTGAGCCGCATGTTCGGTGAAGAGGTGATGGCAAACGTGGTTGATTCCCTCAACGGCGATGTGAAGTTCCACGGGCTGACACCAACCAATATGCAGTTGGAAGGTCTGGATAAGCATCTGCGACTGATCGAGAGTTACAAGAAGCTGCATGCAGCGCGTGCGGCGAGGGCGGCGAAGTAAATTGCAACGCACCCGTTAGATCCCATGAAAACCCAGCTGATTCAGGCTGGGTTTTTTTATGCCCGAATGCCGAATGGCGTAACGGTATGAACAACGCTTTTACGATGTGAAAATGAATGAAATGCCCCAATTTCCAGGTCCGTGCTATGTTCGGCGGATATGTTATTGGGGACTGGGCATCACACCTGCGCTTATACAGAGCACCTGATCTTGTGATGTTCCGGCGCCCGCCGTCTTCTCTTTTCAAGGTAAAGCGCTTATGAATCTAACCCGCAAACGTATCGGTGCAAAACTTAGCCGTATCGTAATCCATAACGAAACTGTCTACCTGTGTGGTCAAATCCCAGTGGGCTTAAATGACGATATCGTTGGCCAGACTAAAGCGGTATTGGCGAGCATCGACAGCGATCTGGAAGAAGCCGGTACTGATAAGAGCAAGTTGCTGTCCGCTCTGATCCACGTTAAAGACAACAAAGACGTAGCCACCTTCAATGAACTGTGGAACGCATGGTTGCCGGAAGGTTGTGCGCCTGCGCGTACCTGCGTGCAATCGACTATGGCCAATGACGCGGTACTGGTTGAAGTAACTGTTATCGCCGCCCTCTAAAAATCGCCTATCCAGAATACCTATGTGTTAGCTGTACCCCAGTGCAGTTAAACGCACCAAGTTGATGAGAAACAGATCATGGAAATCATCCGTAAACGAACTAGTGAAAAAGTGAGCCGTATCGTCATCCATAACGATACGGTGTACCTGTGTGGCCAGGTCGCGCTGGATGTGAACGAAGATATCGTGGGCCAAACCAAGTCGGTCCTGGCGCGTATCGACGACCACCTGGAAGAAGCGGGCACAGACAAAAGTAAGATCCTGTGTGCGCTGATTCATATTAAAGACAACAAGGACGTTGCTGTCTTCAATGACCTTTGGAATGCCTGGTTGCCGGAAGGCTGTGCACCTGCACGTACCTGTGTTCAGTCCGTCATGGCGCGTGATGTCGTATTGGTTGAAGTGACCGTGACCGCAAGCTTGTAAGCAAATATCTATCCCTTTAAGCGTTGAAGAATCTCTGTAGGTGTTGTTTTCAATTACCCGTGCAGCGGTACTCAACGCTTCCTCTTTCCTTGATCGTTGCTCTCTCTATATCCATCGTGGTTTCTATCTGGATGGACGCTTTGGCATGACTCGATTGGTATAACAGCCTATCGCGCACAAGTAAGCGGCTTGAGTTAAATAAATTGTTGCGGCCCTGTTTTAGCAGTACAAATTTTTGTATATGCTCTAACGTTCGTAGCGTTCATGGCGTGCTCTTTTCAGGGTATGTCGATCTTTATTAAGGCGTGTGAATAGCTATGTTTTTTCGACGCTGTCGACGGAAACGGCCCTTGTCACAAATGGATTTGTAGCTCTTCTTACACGTCTACCGTGTTCCCCATTTGTTACAACTACTTTCACGGATGATGGCGCCCTATTGGCTGCACTACTAAGGAAGTAGTATGAAAAACTTATCCGTACGGTATCGTCTCGGCTTGCTGGTGGGCATTGCCGTCATGTCGTTGGTGGCAATGAAGTTCTACGCGCTCCTGGACTGGAGAACCGAACTGTACTCTGCGCGGGAGGCTGAAATTCAGTCTTTAGTTGATGTTGCCTACGGTGTTGTAAAGCAAGAATCGGAAGAGAGTAAATCCGGCCAAATCAGCGTAGAACAAGCAAAAATCAACGCGACCCATTTGCTGGAATCTATGAAGTATCGTGGCGCTGAGTACTTTTTCGCCCTGAATAGTAAGGCCGTATTCGTTGCGCACGGTAGCAATCAGGCAGTCAAGGGAAAAAGCTTTTCACAAACACGAACCGACGATGGTAAAGCAATTTTTAGCCAGATGGCCCGGATGGCGTCCAAGCGCGACGCGGCTGGATTCTTTTCCTATCGGTGGCCCAAGGCCGGTTCAAGTAAACCGGAACCCAAGTTGAGCTACGTGCGCTCTTTTGCTGAATGGGACTGGGTAATCGGTACGGGAATCTATGTGGATGATATCGAAGCGGCATTCATATCAAAACTGATCTCCTTTTCTTTGCAACTGTTGGTGGTATCACTGGTTTTGGTTGGGCTGTCCATACCTATCCTGCGCAGCGTGACCGGGCCTCTGAGCAAGATGGAAGCGGTTATGCTGAAAATTGCAGACCGGGACCTGACACAGCGAGTTAAGCTGGACACTAAAGATGAATTTGGGCGTTTGAGTGCCTCCATCGATAAGACTCTGGATGTATTCCAGGATGTGATCCAGAGTCTGGCCCGCTCCAGCCAACAGGTTCGAGAAAGCTCCCTGCAGCTGGCATCAAGTGCGGAGCAAACAAGCACCGGCGCGCGTCAGCAATCCGTTGAAACAGAAATGCTCGCTTCGGCAATGTCGGAGATGGTGGCAACGGTCCAGGAAATTTCCAAAAGTGCTACGCAGTCTGCGGCTGCCACCGACGTGGCGGACCATGAAGCGGAGGAGGGAAATACGGATGTCGACGAAACTATTCAGAAAATAGAAACGCTTGCAGAAGAGATCGCAATGGCAGCAGAGGCCATCAAGGCGCTGGAATCGGATACGGAAGAGATTGGAACTGTGTTGGAGCAGATTCAGGGCATCTCAGAGCAAACCAACCTGTTGGCATTGAATGCCGCCATTGAGGCTGCGCGTGCCGGGGAAAGTGGGCGCGGGTTTGCCGTGGTTGCCGACGAGGTTCGCCAACTTGCCATGCGTACACAGAACTCCACTAACGAGATCAAGAGCATGAACGAGCGCTTACGTACCGGCGCTAAGGAAGCGGTTGCGTCGATGGAGCGCTCGACTGAGGGCGCGCGTGCCAGTGTGGATAGTGCCAATCATGCAGGTAACGAGCTGAGCCTGATTGTAGAAAAAGTAAATCAGGTGCGGGATATCGCGGTACAGGTTGCTGCGGCCACGGAAGAACAGACCCAGGTGGCTGAAGAGATGAGCAAAAATCTGGTTACGATTGCAAACGTCTCCGATGAAACCGCGTCTGCTTCTGAAATTGTGGCCAGGAGCAGTGAGGAGCTCTCAACCCTTTCAACGCATTTGGAAGAGAGTATCCAGCAGTTTAAGTACTGATCGATCTGCATTCTGAACGAACCGGCCAGCAGTCGTTAGACCGTTGGCCGTTTTTTATGGGAGATCAAAATAAAGCGCTGGCTAATTGGCCGTACCCTATCCACGATCAATACGGATAGTTCTCGATCTCTTCCCGTACCTTTTGCAACGCCCCATCCAACTGATCTATGCCTACAGAGCCTAGCGCCACTCTCAGGGCGTGAGGTATATATTCTCCGGTCGCAAACGGCTCGGCAGTTGATATGGAGATATTGATGTTTAGTAGCGCTGTGGCGATTCTGTCTGCTCGAACCTCCTCCGGCAGGGGAAGCCAGAGAAAGTAGGAGCTTGGGTGGCAGATGTAATGCATCCCCCTAAAGACCTGTCTGGCGACAGCTTGTCTTTGTCGCGCGTCTTCGCGTTTCTCTAATTCCAGTTGGTTAACGGTGCCATCCTTGATCCAACGGCAGGCCAGCATGGTCATCAGGCCGGGGGTGTTCCAGGTTGTGGCGCGGATGGCGCGCTCAATCCTCGGGACCCACTCGGGCGGAGCGGTAATAAACCCAACGCGCAGTCCGGTGGCGATACTCTTGGAAATACCGGATACATACACAGTTCTTTCCGGTGCGAGAGCGGCGATCGGTGGCGGCGGATCTTCTGCATGGAAGGCGTAAGCGGCGTCCTCGATGATGATCAGGTCATGCTGTCGGGCGATCTCGATAAGTAGTTGCCGCTGTGCCAGACCCAGTACCCAGCCCATCGGGTTGTGCAGTGTAGGCATGGTGTATACGGCTCGGACGGATCGTGCTTGGCAGAGCTGTTCCAAGGCGATCAGGTCTGGGCCATGTTCGGAGAACGGTATTGGTGCTAATTCCAGATGCTGGGCTTCGGCCACTGCTTTAAAGCCGGGATAGATCAGCGCATCCACGGCGACTACATCCCCCGGTTTCATCAGGCCCATCACGGTTGTTGCCAGACCGTGCTGGGCGCCACTCACAATCAGCACTTGCTCGGCATTGACTGACAGCTGCCTGTTTTTCAGGTGTTCCGCGATGATCGCGCGCTCGTGTTTGCGACCTGCGTGCGGTTGATAATGCAGCAGGGCTTCCAGGTCTCCGCTGGAGGCGAGTTTACGTAACGCGTTACGCAACAGGTCGGTTTGTCCCGGCAGTGAAGGGGAGTTGAAGTTCAGGTCCAGAACACCATCCGCCATCGCGGGTTGATCGATGCCGTGGTTGGGTGGCAGTCCGGTTTCACGCACAAAGGTGCCGCGCCCGGTTTCTCCACTGACCAAACCCATGCCTTCCAGCTCTGCGTATACGCGCGAAGCTGTAACCAGCGCGATACCGTGTTGTGCGGCGAGTCGCCTGTGCGTGGGTAACTGTGTGCCGGGTGGCAACTCACCCGAGCGGATATCGGCAGCGAATTGGTCCACTAACTGTTTGTAACGGGCGCGAGGCATGTGGATTGTATCCATGACAATAATTTTATTGTCATGATGTTAGTGTGCACAATCGGATCTATCAACGGTAACAGATTCGAGGACAGTGTTATGCATATCGCTATTTTGACCTTTGATGGCTTCAATGAACTGGATTCCCTGATTGCACTGGGCATCCTCAATCGCATCAAGAAACCCGGTTGGCGGGTATCCATCGCCAGCCCTAGCGAACGGGTGGAGTCCATGAACGGTGTGGTGATGGAGCGACATATTGATCTGCACGCAGCGAGTAGTGCAGATGTGGTGCTGGTAGGCAGCGGTATGAAAACTCGTGACGTGGTGGCTGATGGCTCGATTATGGCGCAACTGCGACTCGGTCCATCTCGCCAACTGATCGGCGCCCAGTGTTCCGGTGCGCTGGTATTGAGCAAACTGGGTTTGTTGAAGGGTGTGCCCGCGTGTACCGATCTGACCACCAAACCTTGGATTGAGGCGACGGGTATAGAGGTGCTGGAGCAGGCGTTTTTCGCACAGGGCAATGTTGCCACGGCGGGTGGCTGCCTGGCGTCTTCCTACTTGGCGTTATGGGTAATCGCACGTACCGAAGGCATCGATGCAGCGGCAAGTGCCATGCACTATGTTGCGCCGGTTGGAGAGAAAGAGCGCTACGTGACATTGGCAATTAGCCATATTGAGCCATTTCTTTAATCAAACGAGGCATGAACGAACACGCGTAATCAGAGCGACTCTCCGAAAAACATGTCTTAAACGCGTTATGGTGGCGTAGTAGTGGAACATTCGATCACTAAAGCGTTCTCAGGATCATGGTTGGTTACGACAGCTCAACTGGTTCTGGAGAGGAGAGTCCCCCATGAAGCTGCAAATCGGTGTGCTGCTACTGTTGTTCAGCGGTTCACTTTACAGCGCAGAACTGGTGCTGAAGAACGGAAAGATCCTGAAAGTGGATGCCGAGTTTGGGCAGGCATCAGCATTGGTAGTGGATAACGGGCGGATTGTGGCAATAGGGGATGAGTCGGATGTGGCAAGCCACATCAACACAGGCACTCAAGTGGTTTACACAGCAGCTATACTGCCAACAGTGGTTGCCCAGGCTAATTGGCAACATTAGACCTCCTGCAGTGTTTTCCGGCGGCTCAACGTCCAGTTCCACGGCTACCCAAACATAGGTTTTCTTTATCCATGGGGGCCGGTTCACAATGGATTCCTCCAACATTCGATCCTTGGTAATCGAGGACAATGCTGTCCACGCCAGATTGATCTTAAGTCTGCTCGCAAAAGCGGAAGCGGTTTCCTTCGATGTTGTACATGTTGATACCCTGACGGCCGGGCTGGCGCGCCTGGCACAGGGTGGAATCGACGTTGTCTTGTTGGATCTGGTTTTACCCGATAGTCAGGAGCTGGATACCTTTCTGCGCCTTCGCAAAGAAGCACCCGATATTCCGGTGGTCATTCTGTCGGGCCTGGAGGACATCAATCTCGCAGCCCGCGCGGTTGAGTCCGGCGCTCAGGCATACCTGATTAAGGGGCAGATCAACAGCGCCCAGCTCGAACGATCCATTCGCTATGCCATTGAGCGGACCCGCGCTCAGAGCGGAGAGTGGGACTCGCCCATGTTTCGATTGGCACAGCAGCAGTTCCTCAAAGCAGCGCAGATCATGGACCTTGACGACAATTTCCGCCAACGTCTGTTGTTTCCGCAGCGAACCCAGGTTGTGACCTTCCCCTTCCGTCGGGATAAACATGAGGAGGTGGAAACGGTCTTTGGTTACCGGGTGCAGCATGTTTTGACCATGGGGCCCACCAAGGGAGGCATTCGCTACCACCAGGAGGTTAACCTGGGTGAGGTTTCGGCACTGGCCATGTGGATGACCTGGAAGTGCGCCCTGATGCAGCTGCCCTTTGGTGGGGCGAAGGGCGGAGTGCGGGTCGATCCGACCGGCTTTTCACGTAAGGAACTACAGCGCCTGACCCGGCGTTTTACCTCGGAAATTATCGGTATGATCGGGCCCGACAAGGATATCCCCGCGCCGGATATGGGCACCGATGAAAACGTGATGGCCTGGATTATGGATACCTACAGTCAGCAGGTGGGGTATTCCGTACCGGCGGTGGTGACTGGTAAGCCGGTAGTGCTTGGCGGATCTCTCGGCCGCAAAGAAGCCACCGGACGGGGTGTCGTTTATACCATCGAGGATGCGGCTAAGCACATGGGTATGACGCTGGATCAGTGCACGGCTGTGATTCAGGGCTTTGGTAATGTGGGGAGCAATACCGCCCGATTCCTCGCCGAGGATGGCGTCAAAATCGTAGCCGTCAGTGATGCCACCACCGGTATCTATAATCCCCGGGGTCTTTCCGTTGGCTCTCTGTTGGAGTACATCCGTGAACACCGTTTCCTGAAGGGTTATCCCGAAGGGGAGGAGATCAGCAACGCAGAGTTGCTGGAGTTGCCCTGTGACATCCTGGTACCCGCTGCGCTGCAGAATCAGATATCGGCAGAAAATGCGCCACGTATCAATTGTAAGTTGCTGGCGGAAGGTGCCAACGGGCCGACGTCACTGGAAGCGGATGAAATTCTTAACAATAAGGGGATTTTTATCGTGCCGGATGTGCTGGCAAACGCCGGTGGGGTAACGGTTTCCTACTTTGAGTGGGTGCAGGGGACGCAGAACTATATGTGGTCGTTGGATGAGATTAATAGCCGGCTGCACAAAATCATGACCACGGCGTTTCATGCCGCGCTTGAACGTTCGCAGCGGGATCATGTGGATATGCGGACCGCAGCATTGATCGAAGGCATCGACCGAATTACCCAGGCGAAACTGTTACGGGGCCTTTTCCCCTGATTTTTTAACCGCCTTACCAGCGACAATCCTGTTGCAAGGCAGTTGGAGCAAATCGTGCAGAGCGCCCGTATCTATGCCGTTGCAGGGCATTTGTCAGGGAAGGGCTGCGCGGGCGTCTGCTAAACATGTTGAATGTGTTAACAAAGAGCAGGGTGTCTGTGTGCGTGCACCCTGATTGCGAGAAATCAAATGGGAGTTCGTGGTCGACTACTTTTAGCATTTTTTGCCATTAGTGCTTTTGCAGTGGGGGCTGCAGTGGCTGCAATGGTTTCAATGCTGCAGGTTCGCGATAGCCTCTCTCTGATCACCCTCCATAAATTTCCCTCCGCCCTGGCGTCTCAGGAACTGGCACAACAGACGGCAAGGGTTGTTGCGGCAGCCCCTGCTCTGATCACGGTCAGCACACTCGATCAGTATGACGAAGAATCCAACAAGATCGGGAAAGAAGTTGAAAGGCTAAATGAGCTGCTCAGTGTCGTAGAACATACGTGGTCTGATACATCTGATTACCGGGCGATTTCAGAAGCGGTCGAAAGACTGACGAGCAATATTGATGCTGTTGACGAACTGATTGTCCGACGCCTGCAGATTGCCGACCAAAAGCAAGAGGCGCTGAACAACGCAACCAGGGTTCATCAGAAGATCCAGCAGCTACTGGCACCATGGATGACCGTTATGGAGCACGACTTGAAGCAGTGGAATGCAGTGATCAGTAGCACTGATCCATCTGCGCCGGAACAGGCCGATGTGATCGACCAAATGGTGACATTGTTGCCTTTATACCAGGCCCTCACTACCACTCAACTGGAAGCCTCCAAGGTCAGTGATTCTTTACATCAAATAACGACTACCAGCGATGAGCGTCAATTAACGATCTTGACGGTGCGAATGGGTACGTCGCTGCGCAAAATTGGTCGGCAACGGGATGCTTTCAGTTCCAAGCTGCAGGAACATCTCTGGCCAGCTCTTTTGGAGTTGGAGCTCTATGCCACAGGAGTTGATAACATTCCTGATCTGCGTGACCAGGAACTGGAGATCCTGGTTGAAGCCGAAGCGTTGTCGATCGAAAACGGCAAACTGTCTCTGACGGTCACGGAAGTTGTGGACAGCTTGGTCGAGAGTGCAAAAAAAGTGGTTGCCAGTGCGGATCAGGATGTCGTTGCTGTTCAGAACCTAAGTACCGGTATTCTGATTGTCATTGTGGTGCTGAGCCTGATCAGTTCAAGCTTGATTGTATGGCTGTATGTCGGTCGTAACCTGATCGCCCGTTTAACGGCCTTAAGTAGCCGGATGTTACAGATCGTCGACGGTGACCTTAAGTCGCCGCTTCCGGCAGGCGGTCCTGATGAGATTGGTCGTATGGCGAACGCGCTTAGCGTGTTTCGTGATTCCGTTGAGGCTCGGGACCAGCTCATGGAGGCGTTGAAGAGCAAGAATGTTGAGCTGCAGGAGGCGTTCGAAGACCTGAAACGAACCACGCTGGACCGGGACCGTTCGCTTGAGGAGACGAGCATGCTCCAAACAGTGATGGCCAGCATGGATCAGGGACTGGTAGCTTTCGATCAAAACTTAAGGCTCCTGATCTGGAACCAGCGATTCCTCGATATTTGTGAATATCCTGAAGAACTGATGGAGCCCGGCCGTCCACTGCAGGATTTTCTGAACTACGATGTCCTCCGGCACGAGTTCGGCCCGGGTAACCCGCAAGAACAAATCAGGGTGCGCCTGGAGATGGCAAAACAGGGTGAGCAGCCGCATGAGGAGAGAACGCGACCCAACGGCACCATCGTGGAGATTCGCTATTCGCCGATTCCCGGCGGCGGCCATGTATCCACCTACACGGACATCACCAGGCGCAAGGAGATGGAAGCGGAGATCGTGCACGCATTGCAGCAAGCGGACGCCGCCAACCAGGCGAAGAGCGAATTTCTCGCCAACATGAGCCACGAGATACGTACCCCGATGAACGGCATCATCGGTATGTCGGAACTGCTCGGGAACACCAACCTGTCGCCGCAGCAGCGGGAAGACCTGAACATGATCCAGCAGTCGGCCGATACCTTGCTGCGGTTGCTGAACGACATTTTGGACTTTTCCAAGATCGAAGCCGGCAAGTTGGAGCTGGAGGCGATCGACTTCAATTTGCGGGATACCCTGGACGATACCCTGCAGACCCTCGCTTTGCGGGCATCCGAGAAGGGCCTGGAACTGGTCGGCCATATTCCACCGGAGGTTCCCGATGCGTTGGTTGGTGATCCGGGACGCCTGCGGCAGATAATCGTCAACCTGGTTGGGAACGCCATCAAGTTCACCGAACAGGGGGAAATCCTGGTTGATGTCTGCCAACTGGCGGTGAAAGAAGAGGAGGTTTCACTCCAGTTTTCCGTCAGTGATACAGGCATTGGTATTCCGGCAGAACAGCAGGGATACATCTTCGAATCGTTCAGTCAGGTCGATAGCTCTATCTCACGCCGCTTCGGTGGAACCGGTTTGGGACTAGCCATCTCTTCCCAGTTAGTGGGGATGATGGGGGGCGAGATGTCGCTGGAAAGTACCGTAGGTGAGGGCACCACTTTTACTTTTTCGCTGACGCTCAGGCGGCAACAGGGTTTGGTCACCATACAGCCGAGAGGGCTGTCTGCATTGCACCAGCTGCCGGTGCTGATCGTTGACGATAACAGCACCAATCGGCGCATACTGAAGGAGATGTTGCTCAATTGGGCGATGCAGCCGGACAGCGTGGCCTCCGGTGCCGAGGCGCTGGATGCACTTGAACAGGCCCACAAAGCCGGAACGCATTATCACCTGATGTTGCTGGATGCGATGATGCCAGGCATGGATGGTTTTGCAGTGGCGCGGCGCGTACGTTCGGATCCCAAGTATGCGGCGATGGCGATCATCATGTTGTCCTCCATAGGACAATCCGAAAAAGCAGCAGACCTCCACGAGAAGGGGATCGCCCGTTTCCTGACCAAGCCGGTCAAACAATCTAACCTGCTCGATGCCATTCTCAGCGTGGAGGGAGGGGAGACCCAGCCGGAGGCTGTGCCAGAGTCGGAGGAAATGATTGTGCAGGACACAGCTGCGTTGCATATTCTTCTTGCCGAAGACGGGCTGATAAACCAGAAGGTAGCAACCAAGTTGTTGGAACAGCGAGGGTACTTTGTTGATATAGCCAATAACGGCCAAGAAGCAGTCGAGAGGTACAAACAAAAGCACTTTGATCTGGTGCTGATGGATATACAGATGCCCGAGATGGATGGTTTTGAAGCGACTAAACATATTCGTAAATTGGAAGCCGCTGGTGCGTCGCACCTTCCGATCATCGCCATGACCGCCAATGCAATGAAGGGTGATCGGGAGCAATGCCTGAAGGCTGGCATGGATGGTTACATCCCGAAACCGATCCGTTCTGAGCAGCTTTACGAAACCATCGAGCAGGTGCTTAACGCGGCTCCCATAGAAGAACGCATGCGGGGAGTGGGTGACGTAGCGGGAGCTATCCAGCAAGAGCCTCTAGCGCAAGAAACTCAAACCCAGGAAGTAACTGCGGACACAGCGTCAGCGTCCCTTGAGGTGTTTGATCCAGATGGCGCCTTGGAGCGGGTTGGTGGTGATATGGAGGTCTTAGAGGATCTGGTCACACTGTTTTACGATGAGTGTCCTAAATTGATGACCGAGATCCAGACTACGCTGGCTACAGGAGACGCCGTAGCGTTAAGGCGAGCAGCGCATACGTTAAAAGGGAGTGCGGCCGTTTTTGCGGCGAAACGCACCGTTAACACCGCGCTTCAGCTGGAGCTTATGGCGCGAGACGGGAAGCTTGACACCGCCCCGGAAACATTGGTGACCCTTGAAATGGAGGTTGAGCGGTTGAAGCAGGCACTGGAATCTCGATTTCCACCCGCTGTCTGATACCGCTTAACTGCTGTTTTGATGACGCTCTGGACCACGTTGTTCCAAGATGTTTTCCCCTGATCAGAAGGGGAAATCAGTTTTAACAGAAAGATGGGGATATGCTCATGAAGCAATCACCCTCAAGAGACCCTAACAATACCAGCCAGGCATTGGCAGAGAGTCAGCGTCGTCTTGCCAATCTGATGGCCAACCTGCCCGGGTTTGCCTATCGATGTCTCAATACCGAAGAGTGGCCGATGGAGTTTATCAGCGAAGGCTGTCTAGGCTTGACCGGCTATTCACCTGAGGCGTTGGAAATCGGTGGGACTGTGACCTACGGTGAGCTGATCCATCCGGACGACAGGGAGCTGCTTTGGGAGCAGATTCAGCAGGCACTAGCAGATCGATATCCCTACCGTGTCGAGTACCGTATCCGAACGCGCGATGGGCAGGAAAAGTGGGTGTGGGAACAGGGCTGTGGTGTTTATGCTGCCGACGGAGAGCTCCAGGCGCTGGAAGGTTTTATTACCGATATCAGCGAGCAGAAGCAGGCCCAGGCGCAATGGGATCTTACGTCCCAAGAGCTGGAAGAGAGCCGTCGTCGCCTTGCCACGCTGATAGCCAACCTACCGGGGGCAGCCTATCGGGTGCGTAACACTCCGGAGTGGCCTACCGAGTTTGTCAGTGAGGGTTGCCTGGAGCTGACTGGTTACTCACCCCAGGAGCTGGATCACTTTGGCCTCATCGTATACCCGGAAGACCAGGAGCGTATTTGGGAGACCATCCAGAAGTCGCTACGCGATCATTATCCCTATCAGTTTGAGCACCGAATTCCGACTAAGGACGGTAAAGAGAAGTGGGTGTGGACCCAGGGCTGCGGTGTTTATAGCCCGGATGGCGAAGTACTGGCGTTGGAAGGTTTTGTTACTGATATCACCGAGCAGAAACGCCTCCAGGCGCAGAGAGACAGTACGACTCGGGAGCTGGCGGAGAGTCAGCGTCGCTTGGCAACGTTAATTGCAAACCTCCCCGGTGTTGTCTACCGGGGGCTTGATATGCCGCAGTCGTACCTCGAGTTCGTTAGTGGTGGTTGTGAGGAGCTGACGGGATATACGCCGGAGGAGCTTGTCGCCGGTGAGATCGTTGATTTCACTGAATTGATCCATTCCGAAGACCGGGGTGGGGTGTACGAACAGATTCGGCAGGCATTGGATGAGCGGCGTCCCTATCGCGTGGAATACCGCATCCGTACGCGCACAGGTGAGGAAAAGTGGGTGTGGGAGCAGGGCTGTGGTGTGTTTGATTTCGATGGAGACATAGTGGCGCAAGAGGGATTTTTAACCGATATCACTGAACAGAAGCAGGCCCAGGCCCAAGCGCAAGCACTACAGGAGGAGTTGCTCACCATCAATGCCAAGCTCGAGAAACAGTTTGAAGCGCGCACTGCCGAATTAAAGGCCTCCCACGAGGAGCTGCGAAAAGCCAAAGTTGCTGCTGAACAAGCGTCAAAGGCGAAGAGTGAATTTCTGGCCAATATGAGCCATGAGATTCGTACCCCCATGAACGGCGTGATCGGTATGTCCGAACTGCTTGGTAATACCATGCTTTCAACTCAGCAACGGGAGTACCTGGGCATGATCCAGCAATCGGCGGACACCTTATTGAGGTTGTTGAACGATATCCTCGATTTCTCGAAGATCGAAGCCGGTAAGCTGGAGTTGGAGGAGATAGAGTTTAATCTAAGGGATACTCTGGGCGATACCCTACAGGCGCTTGCGGTTAGAGCCTCTGAAAAGGGGCTGGAGCTGGTTGGGCATATTCCTCCGGAGGTTCCCGATGCGTTGGTTGGTGATCCGGGACGCCTGCGGCAGATAATCGTCAACCTGGTTGGGAATGCCATCAAGTTTACCGAGCAAGGGGAAATACTGGTTGAAGTAAGGACGCAAGCGGTCACAGCAGAAGAGGTTTCGCTGCTGTTTTCCGTCAGTGACACAGGCATTGGCATTCCGCCAGAACAGCAAAAACATATTTTTGATTCCTTCAGTCAGGTTGACAGTTCCATCTCCCGTCGCTTTGGCGGTACCGGCCTGGGATTGGCCATATCCACCCAACTGGTGGATATGATGGGCGGCGAGATGTCGTTGGACAGTACTGCAGGAGTGGGCACAGCCTTTCACTTCACCTTGGTCCTGAAGCGCCAACAGGACGTTTCTGCCGAGCCGCCGAGGGATTTGTCCGCTCTACATGAACTGCCGGTACTGATTGTTGACGACAATAAGACCAACCGGCACATCCTGGAGGAGATCCTGCTTAATTGGGCCATGAAACCTGATACTGCTGCTTCAGGAGCTGAAGCACTGGATAAACTGGAACAGGCCCGGACGGCTGGTAAACCTTATCACCTGATGCTGTTGGATATGATGATGCCCGGCATGGATGGTTTCGAGGTGGCGCGGCAGTTAAGGGCCGATCCTCGTTTCGCGGAGATGGCAATTATTATGCTGTCCTCCGTCGGGCAGTCTGAAAAAATGGTAAGCCTTCAGGATAGGGGAATCGCCCGTTGCCTGACCAAGCCGGTGAAACAGTCCAATCTGTTGGATGTCATTCTTAGTCTGAAGGGATTGATTACCCAGCCAGAGCAGGTGGCGGCCACGGACGCGGTATCCACGCCAGGCGCGGCGGCGCTGCATGTTCTGCTCGCCGAAGACGGGCTGATAAACCAGAAGGTTGCTACCAAGTTACTGGAGCAGCGCGGTTATACAGTCGTTATCGCCAGTAACGGCAAGGAAGCAGTTGAGCGGTATACGAGAGAAAATTTCGATTTGGTATTGATGGATGTACAGATGCCGGAGATGGATGGCTTCCAGGCCACCCAGCGTATTCGGGAAATGGAAGCCGATAGCGCATCGCACCTGCCGATCATCGCCATGACCGCCAATGCGATGAAGGGCGACCGCGAGCAATGCCTGAACGCCGGGATGGATGACTATATTCCGAAACCAATCCGTTCCCAGCAATTTTACGACACGATTGAGCAGGTGGTGAAAGCGGCGGCATCTGAAGCAAGCCAGCCTGCAACGGGCGCTACCCAGGTGGCTTCACTTCAGAAAACTTCAGTAGAAGAGGCACGCAGTAAAGGGATTGAGAGCAAAGAGACTCAGGCCAAAGAGAAGGTTGTGGAAACAGTACCTGCTCCCCTTGAGGTGTTTGATCCAGATGGCGCCTTGGAGCAGGTCGCAGGCGATATGGGGGTCTTAGAGGATCTGGTCACACTGTTTTACGACGAATGCCCTAAATTAATGACCGAGATCCAGACTACGCTGGCTGCAGGAGACGCCGTAGCGTTAAGGCGAGCAGCGCATACGTTAAAAGGGAGCGCTGCCGTTTTTGCGGCGAAACGCACCGTTAACACCGCGCTCCAGCTGGAGCTTATCGCGCGAGACGGGAAGCTTGAGTCAGCCTCTGATATCTTGGAGACCTTGGAAGCAGACGTCGAGCAGCTCAAACAGGCGCTGCAGTCTCATTTTCCTCCCGCAGACTGAAACGCCTTGTGCTCCGGTTGATTCAAAACTCATTTAAACCGGAACCGCGGCGATGTCGGGTAGAATTCAACGTTTGTTGATCGGCAGATAGTCGCGTTGCGCCGCGCCGGTATACAGCTGGCGTGGGCGACCGATGACCTGGTCTTTATCCACGATCATCTCTTTCCACTGGGCGATCCAGCCCACGCAGCGGGCCAGGGCGAACATCACGGTAAACATGTTTGATGGGATACCCATCGCGCTTTCGATAATGCCCGAGTAGAAATCCACATTCGGATACAGTTTTTTCTTGATGAAGTAGTCATCTTCCAGCGCTATCCGCTCCAGCTCCAATGCGAGTTTGAAGAGGGGATCATCATGACGCCCAAGTGCGGTTAATACTTTTTGTGCTTCTTCCCGCAGAACGCGTGCACGTGGATCGTGGTTACGATAAACCCGGTGACCAAAGCCCATCAGTCTGAACGGATCATCAGGATCGGTGGCGCGTTTGAGGTATTTTGGCAGGTGTTTAACGTCACCGATCTCGTGCAGCATATTCAGCACCGCTTCGTTGGCACCCCCGTGAAGAGGTCCCCAGAGGGCGCTGATACCCGCTGAGATTGCTGCAAACGGGTTGGCACCGGTGGAACCGGCCAGACGCACGGTTGAGGTCGATGCGTTCTGTTCATGATCAGCGTGAAGAATCAGAATCTTATCCAGCGCCTGAGCAATGACTGGATTGACCTCATATTCCTCGCTAGGCACTGCGAATAGCATTTTCAACAGATTGCTGGAGTAGTCGAGATGGTTATCCGGGTAGATAAACGGTTGGCCGATCGAATGCTTATAAGAGGCAGCGGCAATGGTGGGGATCTTCGCCAGTAGCCGAATCGCCGAGATCTCGCGGTGCTGTGGATCATGGATATCCAGGGAATCGTGGTAGAAGGCCGAGAGGGCACCAACTACACCCACCATGATCGCCATTGGGTGTGCATCGCGTCTGAAACCCTGGTAGAAGTTCAGCAGCTGCTCGTGCACCATCGTGTGGTGCGTGAGTAGGTCGTTAAACTCATCAAGTTCCTGTTGGTTGGGCAGTTGCCCTTTCATCAATAGGAAGGCCGTCTCGCTAAAGCTGCTTTTCTCCGCCAGTTGTTCGATGGGGTAACCACGGTACAGCAGAATACCTTTTTCACCGTCGATAAAGGTGATCTGGCTGGTGCAGGATGCGGTTGATTTGAAACCCGGATCCAACGTAAAGATCCCCATTTCCCCATAAAGACTCCGAATGTCCACTACAGGCGGACCGGCTACCCCTTGCTGGATCTCAAGGTCTAAGGTTTTACCGGTGCGATTGTCGCGGAGTGTGAGCGTGTTTTTTGACATGGGGCTGAACCTTGTGCGCCTTAGGAGCACTGTGTGAGGTGGCTACAAAGGATGCACTGAATGCAGCGTATCCCTTTGTATTGAAGCCCTCCAGAAGGATGTTTAGTCGGTCAGAGGGAAATACCTGCTTTCAGTATAGATCCATCATGTGTCGCTCTTGGTCGACGGAATTATTCCGTTACCAATACTTCGGATAGTTCGTTTTGCGTATCAGGTTGTTGTAGAGCACGGCAACCACCACCAGTAGAAGAGCACCGGTAAGCGTTGGGAATAGCAGAAAGTCCCAAGCCGGTTGCGTCAGAAATACAATCACCGGATTTGAGCCCGCGGGTGGATGAACGGTGCGGGTAGCGATCATCAGCGCGATTGCGGTGCCTGCTGCAAGTGCGACAGACCACCAGGTTGGGCCGCACAGTGTGAGGAAGAGCAACCCGACGAATGAACTCAGCAGGTGGCCAACAACCACATTTCTAGGTTGTGAAAAAGGTGCTTCGGGAAAGCCGAAGACCAGGACGCATGAGGCGCCAAACGAGCCCAATACCAATACGGCCTCCAGGCTTTGGGCGAGGTAGGCCAGCACTGCGATCGCCACAAATCCGCCGATCCCGGCCAGTAGAATGTTGCTGACGGACTGCTTCGGCGGCAGCGCGGCGCCATCGCTTTTTAAGAGTGATTGAAGGGCTGACATATTGGTCTCCGGTTATGTGCGGTTTGGTGATTTGTCTGGTGGTAGACCGACCTGTCTACTTTTGTTGCATGGTAGACAGCTTGGTCTACCTGTGTCAACATCGTTTCTTTCAGCTCTCCTTTGATATTTATGTCTCCAAAACGCCTTCACCTGATCACCACCGCCTTCGCACTTTTTTACCAAAAAGGCGTTCACGCCGTAGGGATCAACGAAATCCTTGCTGAATCAGGCGTGGCCAAGAAAACCCTCTACCATCACTTCGGCAGCAAAGACGAGCTGGTTTTAGCGGTGTTGGAATACCGCGATGTGTGTTTCCGTAACTGGCTGCAATCACGGCTGGAAGCGGCACCGGTTGGCATCGAAAAGATAGATGCACTGTTTGATGCGCTTGATGACTGGTTTAACGACCGTGTTGACGTGTTGCTGCCATTCCACGGTTGTTTCTTTATCAACGTGAGTGGGGAGTACAGCGAGCTGGAGCATCCGTTGCATCAGCAGTGTGCCTGCCATAAGCAGCTCGTTGTCGAGTTGATCCGCAAACAGGTGGAGAGCTTTGTCGCGGACTGTGAAGCCGTGGCGCGGTTAACTAATGCTCTGAGCCTGCTTAAAGAGGGGGCGATCACAGTAGCCTATGTACAGGGAGATCGAACAGCTGCTGTTAAGGCAAAGGAAACCGCAAGAATGCTTGTGGCCGCACTTTAGTTGTTGAATTGTAGGGTCGCTTTATACGTTCAGTGACGTGCCCGGAAATGCCATTCGCCTGGCGCGATATCGTTGGTGACCGCTTTCTTGATCGAGTCCTCGATCTCAGGTGAATCCAATTCGTACAAACCGCACAGCGCAAGTGCTCGACGCACATCCACGGATTGCCCCAGATACTCGTACATCACCCGTGCAGCACATGGCATACGTTCGCCACTGCCGGATACACCGAGCTTAAGCCCGGTCAGGCGGGAGACGCGGTTTTTGAAGGTCGGGAAGAGGATGGTCTGGGTTATTTCGTGGCTAGTCAGCGACTCGTAGTCCACCATGAAAATACGGTCGGTGAGGAAGTTCGCCATGCCCAGATAAACACCGTGATAGGTTTTTTCATGTGGGCTCTCTTTGAGGCGTTCGGTGCGCTGATAATAGATCTTGTCATCCTGCCGCTCCAGGCAAACCAGCATTCGAAGTAATTTTCCGGGGCAGGCCATGGAGATGTGGTATTCGAAGTAGTAGCCCAGGTACTTATCGAGACCGGTATTGCCCAGCTTGCCGATATGCTCCATATGTTCGGTTTCCGGCCGGCCCGAATCTTTCGGTGTTGTGGCCGTTGGGCGTACCTGAATCAGGCGCTGGAATTGGCTATGGGGCATCAGGATCTCATGCTCTTCCACACCAAAGAAGTCGCAAAAGCGGCGCATGGTGTTCGCAGAGGGCATAGAGCGACCGCTCAGGTAACGGTTAAACTGTGGGCGGTTGATGTTGAGACGACGGCACACCTCGGCAATGGATTTGTAGTAACTGCACAGCAGTCGGAGGTTGCGCGGAAAGTCTTGTGTCATCCTGGGTCCCGATTATTAGCCATAAACAGCTCTGAACGCTGGATAGCCGCGTTCTGCGAGTGTTACGTAGTGGAAAGACGCTGGATCAGCAGCGATTTCGCGGCTATTTTAACGCCGGCTGCACACAAGAAAAAGCCCACCGCTGCCGGGCAGGGGTGGGCTGTGTTTTCAGAGGTTAGAAATTACACCAGTTCGGCTTCTTTCTCGTCCTCTTTCTGGGAAGCGGTGGCTTTAACACCGCAACGTTTTTCCCAGAAGGTCGCGTTCTTGATACCCAGTTTTGCCGGGTTGAACTCGTATACTGCTACACCAGCTTTACGCTGAGTTTCGTAGTCCTTCAGAGCTTTCAGCGCTGGTTTGGACATGAAGAAGATGATCAGGATGCCGACGATGTTCAGCCATGCCATCAGGCCTACGCCTACGTCACCCATCGCCCATGCCAGGTTGGCAGTTTTAACGGCACCGTAGAAAGTCGCAGCCATCAGAACCAGCTTCAGCAGACCGGTCAGGCCTGGGATGTCGAAGGAGCGTTTCAGGTAGGCAACGTTAGTTTCTGCGATGTAGTAGTACGCCAGAATGGTGGTGAAGGAGAAGAAGAACAGCGCGAATGCGATGAACGGATTACCTACACCTGGCAATACGCTTTCGATTGCCATCTGTGTGAACATCGGGCCGTTAGCGGCGATATCAGTGGAGATGTTCTGTACCAGGAATGCATCACCTGCACCGTGTACGTTGTACGCGCCGGTGATCAGGATCATGAATGCAGTTGCAGAACATACGAACAGGGTGTCGATGTATACAGAGAATGCCTGTACCAGACCCTGCTGTGCCGGGTGCTCAACTTCCGCTGCTGCGGCAGCGTGAGGACCTGTACCCTGACCTGCTTCGTTGGAGTAGACGCCACGCTTAACACCCCAGCCAATTGCAGCGCCCAGGCCTGCCATTGGAGTAAATGCGTCTTCCAGGATCATTCCGACGATACCTGGCAGCATGTCGACGTTCAGCAGAACGATAACAGCGGCGATGATGATGTACGCCAGTGCCATGAAAGGTACAACAACCTGGGTGAAGTTAGCGATACGCTTAACGCCACCGAAGATGATGAAGCCCAGGATCAGAACAACGATGGTACCGGTCATGATCTTAGCCATGCTCAGGGTGCCCATAGACGTCTCGATCATTGCGCCAGTACCGAATGCCTGCTCTACAGCGTTACCGATACTGTTAGCCTGCACGCCCGGCAGGAAAACACCACACGCCAGAATGGTGGAAATAGCGAAGACCCAAGCGAACCATTTCTGACCCATCGCTTTTTCGAAGTAGTAAGCCGGACCACCACGGTACTGACCTTCGTGTTCTTCTTTGTAAATCTGTGCCAGAGTCGATTCTGCGTATGCAGTAGCCGCGCCGAAGAACGCCACAACCCACATCCAGAATACTGCACCAGGACCGCCGAAGCCGATCGCTGCCGCAACACCTGCGATGTTACCGGTACCTACACGGCCAGACAGGGATACAGCCAGGGCCTGGAAGGAAGAGATACCGTGTTCGGAGCTTTTACCTGACAGCAGCAGGTTCCACATTTCACGGAACATGCGTACCTGTACGAAGCGGGTCATGATCGAGTAGAACAGACCAGCGCCCAGGCAGAGGTAAATCAGCGCCGGACTCCAGATTATGCCGTTCATAAAGTCGACAAATGCTTGCATGAGAAAGTTCTCCTAAAAATGTGCCTTGTGAGCACTCTGTTGGAATTATTGTTGTATTGTGTCTCACCCTCCCCAGTGGGTTAGGTTAGGGCGAGAAGGGTACAGCGTCCTGCTGTTGGGATCACCTGCTCAGCTCGCCGCAGAGGGGAGTACGCAGTGCAGTACGTATCTCCTCTGCAGACCTGGATTGGCTGATCAGATAATGCATTTTGGTGAACGCGGCCTCGAGGGTCATATCGCCCCCTGGCACAACACCAATTCGGTTGAGGGTCGCCCCGGTAGCGTAGGCGCCCTGACTCACAGAGCCGTGTGGGCACTGTGTGATGTTCAGGATTGCAACGCCGCGCTCGGACGCACGCTGCAAACAATCAATAAATGCGGGATTGGCATCTGGCGGATTACCCGCACCGTAGGTTTGCAAGACCAGTCCTTTCAGCGATGAGTGATCCAGCACCGCTTCTACAATGCGTGCCGAGATGCCCGGATAGGTCTGGAGAATGCTGACTGCGTCCGGATCAAACACCGGGATCTCGCCCATGCTGCCTGCGTGCTCCAGCAGGAGGCTTTGCTGCAGCTCGATGTTGATACCAACACTGGCAAGCCATGGAAAGTTAGGGGAGTTGAACGCATCGAATCCGGAGCTCTTTACTTTGGAGCTTCGGTTACCGCGCAGAAGACGGCCGTTGAAGTAGATACATACTTCAGGAATGTCGTAGTTGCCGGCCAGGAGCAGGGCGGTGGTCAGGTTGTCCGGTGCATCACTGCGCAGCTCAACCATCGGGATCTGAGAACCGGTCAGGATGACCGGTTTATCCATGCCCTGCAGCATGAAGGACAGCATGGACGCGGTGTACGCCATGGTGTCGGTGCCGTGCAACACCACAAAACCGTCGTAGTCGTTCCAGTTCTGCTGGAGGCGATTGCCCAGGCGAGTCCAGTCATCCGGTACCAGGTTTGAGCTATCGATCAGTTGCTGACATTCGATCATGTCGAACTGGAAATCAGGCAGCCCGCTGATGCCACGAGAGTTGAGCTCGGTTGCTACCAACTCGTTAAAGCCCGTCATTGGCACGTAGCCCTGTTCGGAAGGCTGCATACCGATGGTGCCACCGGTGTAGATGATCAATACACGACGTTTCACGTAGCTTTAACTCCAGGTGCAAACATAGGGTGCGACCACGGTATGAAACACCGATCAGCCTGCATGTTCTGGGACATGAGACGTTGGAGAGGTGTGCTCATAGACGGTCGCACCGCGAGAATTAAAAGGAGGGCTTGAGAAAACAAGCCCCCAAAGACAGGGGGGAGTTATTGCAAGCTCGTTAGAGCAGTGAACAAATAGCCGCAAAAGCAGTACTGCATTACCGCCTGCGTGATGAGATCTGCTCAGAAAAAACTTGCCGTCCCGCTGTACCATTACGCGGAGGCTATTTCACCAGAACGTCATAGCGGAAGAAATTTGACTAGCTGGTAACATTTGGTGCGCGGTAGTGCTTTTAAAGCGCCAAGTGGCGCTAGTGTGGGTTGATGCTGGTTGTGTGGTGAACAGAGTGGGTGTGCGAGCTATTAAAGGCTCGGAAGGGCAGCCATTACGGCTTCTGGCGCCTTAAAAGACGCCCTACAGTGTTCAGAGGGTATCGGATCATTGTAGGGCTAGCATTAGCTTGCCGACGCCCGCAGAGTGCCCATTTACTCGTGATAGGGTACCGAGTAGCGACACTTAGCACCTTTTAATATTGTGACTTGTACTTCTCCCGCGCATGACTTGGCGACAGGCCAAAATAATCCTTAAAGCAGTTGCTGAAGTGGCTTGAGGTAACGAATCCGCACGCCAAGGCGATGTTCAACACTGGCTCGTTGCTTTGTAACAGCAGGCGGCGGGCATGTGTCAGGCGCAGTTCCAGGTAGTAGCGGCTTGGCGAGGTATCCAGGTGGTTCTGAAACAGTCGCTCGATCTGACGGCGGGAAACGCCAACACAGCCGCTCAGCTCTTCCATACTCATCGGTTCTTCGATGTTTGCGGCCATCAGCTCCATCATATCGCGCAAATTTTGCGGTAGGCAGGGATCGTCGCTGAGGGTGCTTAGTGTTGTGTCGCTATGCTCGGAGATTTGATCACAGCTAAGAATCTCACGGATGGCGCGTACCACCTCTTTGCCTTGGGTGTTTTCGATCATACCCAGCATCATCTCCAACGCGCTGGTAGGGCCCGCGCTGGTCAGGCGGTGCTCGTCGGTGATCACAACCTGGTTGGATATGCGTACTTGAGGGAAGTGCTCCTGCATCAGGGCATGGTTGTCCGGGTGAAGCGCACACTCATGGCTATCGAGAATTCCAGCCTGGGCCAGCGCTATAGCACCGTTCCAGATCCCACCGAGGGTAATACCTTGGCGCTGTGCTTCCTTCAAAAGCTGAGTAAGGTGAGGATGTTTCTCGGTAGAGCAGCGATAACCACCGCATACCACCAGAATGTCTGGCAGTTTTTTGTGCTCGTTCAGAATCCCTCGAATTGTATCCTGTGCGGCGATACCAATGCCCAGATCACTGGTTACCGGGGATTGATCTACGGCGATGGTCTGATAACTGAACAAGGGGTGGTTTTTCACCAGATTGGCAGTGACCAACGCATCAACAGCGGCTGTAAACGCCATCATTGAGAAGTGCTCCTGCAGGACAAATCCCACACTGATGGTTTTGGTCGATTGCTCTTCGGTCACGAGGAACGGACTGTTGGCATCACGTAGGGCTGAGCTGAAGTGGCGTGTGTCTTTTATACAGGTCATGGGCGGGACCTCTTGTGAAGGAAGTGAGTTATTGTTTTTCTTTTTATAGCAGGTTGTTTCTGTGATTAATAATCCCGTTTCTTAATCAGATGTCGGCTTTGTAAAAATATGTAAAATAATGTAAATGAGTATTAATTTAGTAAGGGGTTTGGGTTTGTATTTTGTTTACATAAGTTTCGTTTGTGTTGCGAAGAAAAGGTTTGGTGGGTGATTGTAGCCAGGTAATAGGCTTTAAATGTAATAGGTGGTTTACAATCTGGGATATGAATTTTTTTCACAGAAGATTTTGCTGTTTTGAGGTGGCTGTAAATTAAATTTTCTCGGGTGTATAAGTTTAATGGACGTGAGCTGCAGGCCGTGAATTGGCTGCGGTTTAACCCATAAAAATAAAATTAGTTATCTTCAGTACGGAAGATCCGGAGAAAATAATGAAAACTACGAAAACCCGTTTCTGCCTCAAATCTATTGTTGCTTCGTCTCTTATGATGGGCGCGTTAGCGACCACTTCCGCAGAGGCGGCGACCGTTCTGCGTATCGCCAGTCAGCATGCCCCTGACCAGTACGCTTCCGAAGTACTGCGCGATGTAAAAAAAGAGCTGGAAAGTGCGGGTGTTGACCTGAAAATCAAGCTGTACCCGGCCGGTCAGCTGGGATCTGGTGAGCAGCTGTTGGGCGAAGCGGTGCGCGGCAGCATCGATATCGTTCACTCCTTTGTCTACAGCCACAAAGACCCGGTACTGGAGATCAACTCTCTGCCATACCTGGTATCCAACTACGAAGAGATGGGCAAAGTATTCAGCCCGGGCTCTAACTTCTACAGCATCTTCGATCAGCGCATGGATAAGCTGGGCCTGAAACTGCTGGGTGTAACCGCTGAAGGCTTCATCGGTGTAATGGCCTCTTCCGTGCCTGAAAACTACAAGAGCACCGGCGACAAAGGCCAGAACATCCGGGTATGGAGCGCACAGTCTGCCAAGTTGGGAACCGAGGATATGGGCTACAAAACCACCACCATCGATTGGGGTGATGCGTTTCCGGCACTGCAGCAGGGCGTGGTTGACGGCATGATCGGTGCGACTCCGGAAGCAACCTACACCACCTTCAAAGAAGCGATTAAAAACTACGTACCGTACAACGCGTTCGTGGAAAACTACGCCTACTACGCGAGCAAGAAAACCTGGGAGAAAAAGCTGAACGATGAGCAGCGTAAAGTAATCTCCGACGTATTCGCAAAAGCCTCTGCACGTTTCGTAGAGTGGAGCCGTAAGAACGATGCGGCAAACCTTAAGAAACTGGAAGAGTTTGGTGTAGAAATCCTGCCTATTTCCGATGCCGAGCGTAGCGCAATTGCCAAAGAGATTCGTGAAAAGACTTGGCCAAAACTGGAAGGGCGTCTGGGTAAAGAAGTGCTTGACCAGATTGTTGCGGACCTGAAATAACCTGCTTGCTCTGCGGTCGGCCTGTCGCAGAGCTTTTTTATTCAAGACGTGCTTGCTTTTCCATAGCTAGGGTGGAGGGGCAAGCTCGGTCTATAAAAAGAGTGTTGCTGTATGCATTTAAATATACCGCGTCCGCTCCATCGTCTGGTCGATATTCTTTTGCGAACAAAAGAATATTTTCTGGCGGCAGCCAGTCTGATCATGGCGTTTGTGTTTTTCTTCGTTGTGATATTGCGTTACGGGTTTCAAGCCGATCTCTTCGCTTATGAAGAGTGGGTATTGATGCTGGCTTTCTGGGTTTATTTTCTCGGTGGTGCGATGGGTAGTTATGAAAATACCCATGTGAAAGCGGATTTTCTGTTGTCGGTGATCGATAACGTACGCACTAAATGGATTGTGGTGAACTGCACCCTGTTCCTCGAAATTCTGATTGGCGCCGTACTGAGTTATTGGGGCTGGTTGATGCTTAATGAAGAGATTGTCGCGTATCCGGACTGGCAGCGTACCACCGGTCTCGATCTGCCGTTCTTCATTCCGAAACTGGGTATTTTCCTCGGGTTCGTTCTGATGACGTTCTATACCTCTTTGCACTTATACAGTGGCCTGCGTGATGGCCCGAGCGAAGAGTGGGAATCAGACGAAGCACCGCCTCATATCTAAGAGTAATTCCCGATGTTGATTTTATTGACCTTACTTGTGATCTGCGTCGCCTTGGTGATCGGTATTCCCGTACCGTTCGCCTTTGGTCTGGCGCTGGTCTATATGTACCTGACCGGTGACCATGACCCGGCGGGTTTCCTGACCTCCGGTCACTGGCGCATGAACGTGCTGGTACTGCTGGCGATTCCGCTGTTCATCATGGCGGGCACTATCATGGAGCGTGGCAAGATCGCGCAGCCGTTGGTGGAACTGGCCGAGTTATTTGTTGGCCGCTTTAAGGGCGGTATCGCGTATGCGGCGGTAGGTGCCAGTGCGGTATTTGGTTCCATTGCCGGTAGTGCGACGGCAACCCTGACTTGTATCGGCAGCATCATGATGCCGCAGCTGCGTCGCGCTAATTACCCGGAAGGCTTGTCTGCTGCGCTGATTACCAACGCAGCACCGCTGGGCCTGTTGATTCCGCCAAGTGCGATCCAGATTATCTACGCATGGGTAACCCGTCAGTCTGTACTGAAGTGTTTCCTCGCGACTATCGTGCCGGGTCTGATCCTGGTGGTGCTACTGTGCATTGTGAACTACATCATGTTGCGCAAGTACAACAACATTAAGATCCTGCCAAAATCGGAAAACTTTACCGGTGATGTGGCAAAGAAAAGTCGCTTTGCGCTGCCTGCGTTGCTGATGCCATTTATGATTCTGGGGGGGATCTATGGCGGCATCATGACACCAACCGAAGCGGCGGGTATCGCCGTGGTGTACGCAATTCCTGTGGGTTTCTTTATCTACAAAGGCCTGAACAAGGACAATTTCAAAGAAGCGCTGGTACAGTCTGCGACCACCACCGGCGTGGTGATGGTGATGTTCTTTATGGTGATGATCGTCAGCCGTTTGCTGATCTTTGAAGATATCCCAACCCTGGCGAAAGACCTGATCTTCTCTGTATCCGACAACCCGATCGTCGTGCTGATCATGGTGAACGTGGTCATGATTCTAATCGGAATGCTGATGGACGATGTAAGTGGCGTCCTGCTGGCATCTCCGTTGCTGTTCCCGATCGTGGTTGAGTTGGGTGTTGATCCCATTCAGTTTGCAGCGATCGTTGGTGTAAACCTGGGTATGGGTAACATCACGCCGCCAACGGCACCGCTGTTGTACCTGGGTTCACGAGTAACCGGTGTACGCGTAAGCGCAATGCTCAAGCCAACCCTGATTATGATCCTGTTCGCCTGGATTCCGACGCTGATCATCACGACGTACGTGCCTCAGGTGTCACTGTTTCTGCCGAAGCTGTTCCTGGGCTAGTAGTCCGGGAGGCAGATCATAGGCGGAGATTGGGTCATAATCGGCTTTCCGCCATCAAAACCCCGCGGTTTGGGCTCTGCGGGGTTTTTTATTGCCTCACTGTCCGATAACGTGAAACCGGTAGGTCGAATCCTTTGTAGGTTGGCCATCGCGAAGCGATGCCCAACACGTAGATTCAAACGTGCCCGTTAAATGTTGGGCTTCGCATTGCGAAGGCCAGCCTACGCGTTTTTGAAATTGGAGGTCCGGAACTGAATGGATAGATTGACGCCATCCTCGCCTCGGGTGCAGGCGATGCCTGTGAAAGAGTGTGATGAGCCGCTGGTGGATATCGCCCTGGCTTCCGGTCTGCAATTTGGCCCACCGCCCGAATGTCCTGAAACTGCGCCTCATTATCGTTTTGTGCGTCGCTCGATACTCGAACGTTTACAGCACGCTCAGTCGTTATTGCCCGATGGGATCTGCCTGCGGTTGTATGAAGGATATCGCAGCCTTCAGGTGCAGCAGCTGTTGTTTGATCAGGAGTATGCACGGATTAAACGACGCCAGCCTGAGCTGTCTGACGCGCAGGCATATCGGGAAACAACACGCTTGGTCTCTGCCGTTCAACGCCCTGATGGTTCTCTGAATATTCCTCCCCATGCAACCGGTGCGGCTGTGGATGTAGAGCTGGTGGATGCGAATGGGCAGGTTTTGGATTTCGGAATGGAGATCGCGGATTGGAGTCGGGTCGACCCAGGTCTGTGTGTTACCGATGCTGGTGGATTGTCTGCCAGTGCCCGCTATCACCGGCAGATGCTACAGGATGTGATGGAGCGGGCGGGGTTTGTGAACTACGTGGAGGAGTGGTGGCACTTTTCCTATGGTGATCAGCTCTGGGCTTATGTCACCGGAAATCCGGTTGCGATCTATGGTGTGATTGACCTTTAGGGATTATGGCTTCCAGTCGCGCGCCAATGTGATGGTTTGAGCCATGACCTGTTCCAGTTCTGTCAGCTGTTCTGAATTCATCGCCGTTCCAATTTCGGCCAGCTCTTCCAACTGACGCAGTCGGTGACTGGCTCGGGTAAAACCTAAGGTGTCACATGCACCCGCCAGTTTATGGGCTTGCTGGCTGATCTCATAATCATCTCCAGCGTCGATGCTTTGCTGTAGCTTTGGCCAAAGTTCATCGTGAACCTTGCAGTAGCCATTCATCAGCGTGGCCAGCTTTTCAGGCCCCAGCATCTGTTGATGCACACCGATGATAGCCTGATCCAGTAACGGTACGTCGTTTTCTATAGCTGTGAGTTCCTTATCTGTAAGCTCCGGGGTTGTATCGACTGTCACTTTATCGCCACGTACGGCTGCAAACAGTTGCGCTTTCTGGACTGGTTTAGCAATGACGTTGCTGATTCCTGCTTCCAGATAATCGTGCACATCCTCCGGCCGTACACTCGCGGTCAGGGCGATGATGCGGGTATGTTGGTTGATGCACTCCGGATCGTTGGTCAGGCGCCGGCTGATTTCGATCCCACTCAGGCCCGGCAGGTGCATATCCATCAGGATCAGGTCAAAGGGTTGCTCCTGGCCCAGCTTCAGGGCCTCAAATCCATCGCTGGCAATGGTGACCTGATGCCGTTGTTCTGCCAGCAAACCCAACACAACCTGCTGGTTTATCTCCACATCTTCCACCAGCAGGATGCTTTGAGGCTGGATGATTGAATCCGGTGGTGTGCTTGGTAGTGTATCTTGTTCAGTTAGCTGAGCGGCTTCCAGCGTAATCTCCACCCAGAAGGTGCTGCCCTGGCCAGGTTGACTGATGAGTCCAATCTGGCCGCCCAAGTGTTCTGCAAGCTCCTTACAGATAGCAAGGCCCAGGCCGGTACCTCCAAAGCGGCGGGTGATGGTTTCATCCGCTTGGGTAAAGCGGTCGAAGATATGTTCCTGCAGCTCAGGCGCAATACCGATGCCGGAGTCGATAATCTCAAAACGTAGATGATATTTACTGCCTTTCTGTTTTAGCGTGCGGACGTTCAGTTGCACAGTCCCCTGATCGGTAAACTTGATGGCATTGGCGAGCAGGTTGGTGAGGATTTGACGCAGGCTGCTCTCTTCAGTGGAGCAGTGATCGATCACGTCCTCACCACGGTTGAGCACGAGATCGATCTTTTTACGGTCCGCTTCCGGGGCGAGTAGCGTAATCAGGTTGTGCAACAGGTTGTGCAAGGAGAAGCAGGTCGGCGTCACACTGTACGCGCCCTCCACCAGACGACCGTATTCCAGTACGTTGTTGAAGGTGGCGAGTAGGGCGTTGGTGGCATCGTGCAGCACGTGGATATGATCGCGCTGTTTTGAAGTCAACTCACTGCTTTCCAAGAGCTGGATCATGCCCAGCATGCCGTTCATGGGTGTGCGGATCTCGTGGCTCATGGTGGAGAGGAAGCGGGATTTGGCATTGCTGGCTTCCTCGGCAGCCTCTTTGGCGCGCAGTAGGCTCTGGGTACGGCGCTCCACCATCTCTTGCAGTTGGTCACGGTTATAACGCAGGCGCTGCTCTTCCTGTTCGCGGCGGGCGATATCCATACGGATCGACTGGCGCATATCGTTCAGTGCCGTCACCAACTGATCCAGCTCGTCCCGTTTCTTCGGTGGTTGGCGGTTAAGGGTGAGGCTATGTTCAAGCTCACCGGCACCGATCTCCCTGCTGTAGTTAGCCATGGACTCCAGATGGCGGGTGATTTGACGTTGGAAGATCACCAAAATGACCAGCACGATCAGCAAGACCAGCAGCGTCTGCGTCAGGAAGGTGTTAAAGCTGCGTTTGATGATGCGACTGTTGATCGCTTCGAGGTCAAAGCTGACATCGAGTCGGCCCAGCTTGCGTCCGGTCTGGTTGGTGACGTGAATCAGCTCAAAACTGTGGGTTTGTACCTTGTGATCCTCGGACGGCGGCGTCAGGTCTTCAATAGAGACATCGTTGCTGTCCAGTGTGAGGTACGCGACATCGGGTAGGTTTTGAATCCCTTTTAGCTGCAGTTCGATCTGCCCCTGATCCAGGTCCCAGAGACTTTTGGCAAGGCTGGCCAGGTAGCTGCTGCGGATCAGGTCTACCTGCTGGTCGATTGCCTTGTGTTCACGACGGTAATCCAGGGTGAGTTGCAGAGCCGTGGAGAGCAGAATAAACAGGAAGCTGCAGGCACACACATACACCATAACCCGATAACCCAGCGGGTGTTGGCTGGAGTAGTTGGCAATCTTGGATAACAGGCCTTTAGGGTGATTCATGGTGAAGTCTGTGGCTCCGGTTTATCAGCGTTGTCGAGGTATTTCAGGCTGTAGTGGTTGGTCAGACGCTGAATGGTGCCATCCTGTTGCATCTCTTTCAGGCGGCGATCGATAAAAGGCATGTGCTCGTTCAATCCGCTCCGGTGGCCGACGGCCAGGTAGTAGAACTCGGTGCTTACCCGGTAATCTAATGCGACAACCTTGTCGTGATACCTCATCTTACGGCTTTGCAGACGGCCACTCAGCAGGCCTATGGGCATGAAGTCGATACGCTGGCGGGCGAGTTTTTCGAAGTTCTGACGGTTGCGGGACACATGCTCGATTCGGGTATTCTGCGCCAGGAACTGGTCGAAACGCTCGCCAAAACTGTCGCCCAAAAGCAGCCCGGCAGTCTTGCCGCGCAGGTCGTCCAAGTAAGTGAAGCTGATTGGCTTCTCTCGGTTCACAAACAGCGCGACAGGATCGGCGATCACCGGTTGCTGACTGAACCAGAGGTAGGTTTCCCGGCTGGGGATACGGTATGCCGCGACTACGATATCTGCGTTACCTAACTGCACTTCCCGCAAACAGCGTTTCCAGTTGTAGTCAGCGCTGAGTTCAACCGTGTAGCCAAGCTCTGCAAACAGCTGAAGGGTGACGGAAGGAGCCAGCCCTGTGAGCTGATCTCCCTGCACCCAGGACACCGGTGGGTAAAACGGGTGCCCACAGGCTTTTAAAACGCGTGCGTGGCTGGTGGAGATGCTCAGCATAAGGCTGAGCAGTGTGCATCCCAGCCAGCGGATGGTCATGCCATGTCCACGGGCTTGGGGGTGAACAGGTAACCGGCGCCGTGAACGGTTAGAATGGTTTTGGGATTTGCCGGATCGTCGCCCAACTTGCGGCGCAGACGACCGATCAGCACATCCACGGTGCGGTCACTGGGTACCCACTCGCGGTTACGGATCTGTTCCAGAATCTGTTCACGGCTCATCACCCGACCGGAGTGTGTCATCAGGGTATTGAGGAGCTGAAATTCACCTTCGGTCAGCTGCACGACCTGTTGCAGCTCATCGATCAACTGACGGCGATCCAGATTCAGCTTCCAGCGCTCGAACTGCTTAAAGCTGTGGGGCAGGGAGTCGGTCGGTTTGGCGTCGGTACAGTGGCGCACGCGGCGTACCAGATTTTTGGTACGGGCCAGTATTTCTCGTGGGTTAAAGGGTTTGGTGACATATTCATCGGCACCGCATTCCAGGCCGATCAGGCGATCCACTTCATCTTGGCGACCGGTGACCAGGATGATGCCCACTTCGGTATGCACGCGGAGTTCGCGGGTGAGTGTCAGGCCATCCTTGCCCGGTAAACGGATGTCGAGCAGGATCACATCGATTGGCTCGCTGCTGAGAATCGCTTCGGCTTGCTCAGCCGTTTCAGCACTGTAAACGGTGTAACCTTCCTCTTCGAAGTAGCTGCGCAAACAATCGCGCGTTAGCTCTTCGTCATCGACCACGAGGATTCTGGAATCTGTATTCATCGGACCTTTTATCCGTACAACGTACGTTATTTTTATTATATGCAGTGATCTGCAGGGATTTACCTGCCTCTAAACCTAGAGGGTTACCTGTAGAGTTGGCAAGCTCTGTTTACATATCGTTTACAACGTTTTACAGGTTTAAACGTATTTGGAATCGACGGGGACGTCTGTAAGGTGTCTGGAAGGTTGTATGTTATGCGAGGCGCCCGAACATGTATGCATGAGCGCCTCGTGATGGCGTTTGATGAGTTTGAGATGTTTTGCCTTAGCCGTACGCTAAAGACGGGAGAACGAGTACAAGCTGTGGCCAGAACACCAGAATGAGCAGGCCAAGTAACTGCAGCAAGATGAACGGGATCACCCCTTTGTAGATGTCGGACAGCTTGACGTTCGGTGGGCATACACCCTTCAGGTAGAACAACGCGAATCCGACCGGTGGTGTAAGGAACGATGTCTGCAAAGCCATCGCCACCAACATCACGAACCACACCAGCTCAGGGTTATCCACGACACCGTAGCCGTTGATATCCAGGCCCAGGGCGGAGACTACCGGTGCCAGCAGCGGCAGGATAATCAGCGTGATCTCGATCCAGTCCAGGAAGAA
>NZ_JASBRH010000031.1 GCF_029961155.1 Pontibacterium granulatum
AGCGTGATTTCTTCATTGTTAGCTCTCCGTATTGGCGTAGTGTACGCCGGAGAACTCTAAATGTGGATGCCGCTATTTTAGGGGAGGTTTACAGTATCTGTAGAGCAACCACTTTTTTCTGGCCTGCATAGGTAAAATATATAGTGATTAGGACATCCCATATTTTTTAGATATGGGATGTTGAGCATGAAGTGATAGTTAGGGGAGCCGTTTTTTAGCGTTTGGAAATACCATTGCGCCCAGGGAAATCTGGAGCCAACTCCCTGGCATTGGGCATCTTCAGCCATAGTCGATAAAGATGGCGTCTGCGGTCAAGTTCCTCGTAATCTTCGAAACCCGTGCGGGAATGGAAAATGGCATAGTTATTCGCGAACTGGATATCGCCGGGTTCCATCATCATATCCAAACGAATACCTGGATCACTTAGAATCGAATCAACGAGGTCTAAGGCTTCAACTTCTACATTCGATAATGGCAAGCCCGCATTTTCCTGAGCTATCTCTATATACTGGCGCAAATACATACCGCTTAATTTGCCCTTGTGATAACTAAAGATTGGCGTTTGGCCAACATCACCGTCATTAAGATGCTCTAACAGGAAGTGGCGGTGAAGAAGCCCAAGATACTCAGGGTGTTTTTCTAGAATTTCATTGTAGAGTGTCATCGCGCTTGACAGACTACTCATGCCGCCTGATTTAGCTTTGCGTAGACAAAGCAATCCAACAACATCTGACAGATCGGCGTGATAAGGCAGATATTCATTCGTCTCATACACTCGCACTTGCTTTGGATCTATTGCGCCAATGTTTTTTACATGCCCTAGCATGTCGCCGTTCATATTTTGAGAAACCGGAGTGCCCATATGGAGGCCTAGACCGTAGTAAATGATGGCTGCTTCATCATTGGTATATCGTTCAATTGGCAAGCCGCGAATGACTATGAAGCCCTTACCATTTTCCAGCTCCTCATTGAAGTAATTGATCTCTTCTGTGAGAGCTGTAATCGGGAAATCTTCTTTAGTAAAGTCGGGGACTTTTAGTCCTTTTTGTTTGACGTTTTGTAAGGCCTTTTCGAGAACGCTGATAGATTCATCAGACCAATGATAAATCCATGAGTCGTCATCCTTTATATCTTTTCCTTTCCATGCTGATGGGCCTTCAATTTTTTCTTTATGAATGACGCTCATTATCTATTCCTCTAAGAAGCCAGATTGTTGTTATTTGATGCCGACTACAACGGCTGGTGGCTCAGCCAGCAGGGCCGTATCAAGCCAGATGGAAGCGATAGAAATCACTGTAATCATGATTTAGTATAAAAAAAATACATAATGATTATGGTACCCCATATGAAAAAAATATGGGCAGGAGAGGGGATGATGGCTTGGAGGAATCTGCGTGAAACTCAGTCAGTTAAAATGGTTTCTCAACATAGCAGAACTAAGCGGTGTTTCAGCAGCATCACGGCAGTTGTATATAGCTTAGTGAGCACTGTGCCCGTAGTGCTTTGTACCGAATATGGATTTTATAGACGATGCTGTGGTGTGGGGGGATATAACGATATTGCCTAGGGTTGATCTGGCATCGTAATCTATATTTACTACAATAAAGTATAGATCTTTCTGATCTCAAGCACTTTTCACGTGTGACGGAGTTTTACGTTATGTCAGACCTGGATCACAGCCTGTATACAGACTTTCCCGAGTATCGTGAACGGATACATCAACTAAAACTGGAAGATCCGGTTTTTGCTTCAAAAGCAGCCGAATATCACAAGCTAGACCATAGTGTGCGTGGTCTGGAAATGGCGCATACGTCTTTGACGAATGATCGTTTTAGAAACATGAAAATGCGTCGACTTCAGCTCAAAGATGAGCTGCTCCGTATGCTGCAATAGCAAGCATATAACAGACAGCACTGCTCTCTCGTTTGAGCGGTGCTGTCTGGCATCCTTCCTGATCGCTTAACGGCTCTTTAATGCTTCGATCTCTGCGCGCAGTTCATCGATCAACTCTTGCTGGTTGGCCAGGGTGTCTTCCAGGGCGGAGATGCGATGACTTAGGCTGTTTGGCTCTGCTGTGGTGGTTTCAGGTGTTGCAGCTGAAACTTCGCCGCTAAACAAGTGTGCGTAACGCGCTTCTCTTTTTCCGGGCTCTTTTGCCAGGCGCACAACGAGTGGAGCGTCGTCTCGCTCCGCCAGGGCCTGCAGTGCGGATTCGACTTCCTGTACGTTGGCGAACTCGTGCAGGCGTTGGGTACGGGTACGCAGTTCGCCGGGGGTCTGTGGGCCACGAAGGAGAAGCACACAAACTATCGCACGCTGCCCCGGTGTAAACTGCAGTTCGCTGAATTCGGTGTTACAGAAACGGTGTTTATATTTCACCACGCGGCTACCGAATCCGCTCTCTTCACGAACCAGACGTTTCTCGGCCAGAAGATCCAGGGTTTCCTGAACTTCGCTTTCTTCCAGATGCATCACGGGATCACGGTTGCTTTTCTGGTTGCACGCCAGCGTGAGTGCGTTCAGGGAAAGAGGGTACTGGTCGGGGGTGGTGCTTTCCTTCTCAAGCAAGCAGCCAATGACGCGGGTTTCATTTAGGCTCAGCTCTAAGTCCATAGCGGTGTTCCTGATGTTTATTACGTCCTCTTAAGGTTAGTGTCCGGATGATTCCTGTAAAGATCAAGTATGCTTTTGACTGGAGTTCAGTGACTTTAAAGCATTTTTGTTCATAAGCTTGATATGGAACAGGGCGTTTTAATCTGTATGAAACGGTTTGGACATTTTGGTGTTGAAATGTTTGGCGCGATATATAGTATGAGTAGTGGATTCAAATGCGAGTTTTTTGGTTTTTACCATTTAGCGGTTGGTTGTATGGAAAGTTCAAACACTGTACGCGCAGGTTTCGAGGGTGTTGCCTCTGTAGAGGAGAGTGGATTGCAAATGCCACAGGTGTCTTCAGACGGAGGGGAGACAAAAAGTGAAAAGGACGCGGTGACCGATGTCACACCTCAATCCTCGGCCAAAGACCATACAGAAGCGTTTTACTCCACATGGGTTAGACGCAGTTATTAATTTGGCAGGCCAATGCAGGCAATGAGTTTTAATATAAAGCTTTGGCTTGAGGCTTAATGCTTATATCCGGCTATCTGACCATTCGTCTTTTGGAGTTCAGCTTTTCTTCAGATTAAACAGCAGGTAATCGGCAACTTTGCGTGCTTGCCGGGGGGATAGCTGGTCTCGAAATGTTGGCATCGCCGGCTGATCCTCGCGTCCATACAGTAGTAGGTTGACCACTTCCTGACGTGTAAGACGGGTTGCTGTATTGGAAGGGATGCCCTTCAGAAACTTGCCGTTGCCTGTGTCGCCGTGACACTCTTCACAATAGTGGACAAACAATGCCTTTCCGTCTGCTTTCTCATCCAGCTTCTCTTGTTGGCACCCTGACAAACCCAGAGAAAGACTGATCGCTATGCCATAACAGATAGACTTCATTGAAAGCACTCCATCTCACTCTATGTCCACATGGTAATTAGGTGATTTAATGATGCCGTTGGAATGAAGTTTTATCCAGTTTGAAGTGTGTATTTCATCAGAAAGTCATAAAAAAGCCGTGAACACAACAGGTTGCGTCACGGCAAAAAAACAACGATGAAATCATTGAGAGAGTGGCCAGTCGAGACCAGCCACATCGAAATTATACCCTATTTTTCAATTTGTTATATCACCTCACTAATTTGTTGCGCTGCGAAGCCAGCATCGATTTTGTCTTAATTTATGTTTTTGTTTGAATATTCAATCAATTTTCACTTGCTGCCCGTTGCTGTTCCCCTTTCCAAAGGAAACCCGGTCGGAAAAATAGGTACAATAAAGGCGCTTGTTAAGCGAAAGGATCTGTTGCGTATGCTGCACATTACAAATGGCGATAATGCCAACCAGGTGATTCAATCCATGGGTATCGAAGGCCGCTATCTGGCATGGGCTGATGTTTTGCACGATGGCCCCGTTCCGGCAGGGCTTAGATTGGACGAGATGTCTCAGGTGAGGGCCAACTTCATCCATCACTGCGGTTGGGCCAGTGAGTTTGAGGCGTTAACACATTTCCAATCGCGGGATGCTCTGTTTGCCAGTGCCGCGCGAGAGGGTGGGGTTATTATCTGGAACTCTCCTGAGTTGTACGACCAACTGCACCTGATTCAATTGCTTGCCTGGTACCGTAGTGAGGGACGTCATTATGCGCCCCCTGAGCTGGTGCTTGTACCTTGTCTGCTGGGCTTAGCGACCGAAAGCGATGATTTGCCACAGTACTTCAGTGCCCGCGCTCAAGTGACAGAGGAACAGCTCAATCTGGCTGAGGATGCGTGGCATGCCTTTACCTCTACCAATCCGCGTATGTTGTCTGCACTGCTTGCCGACAACATGGATGCCTTACCGTATCTGAAGGCCGGCCTACAGCGGCAGGTACAGGAATATCCAGACTGCTTTGGTATCAGTCGAACCCAACGACAGGCACTTAAGGCTGTAGCAGAAGGGATTGCAGCGCCGGGCCGTATCTTTGCCGCATCACAACAGATGGAGTCGCCGCAATTTATGGGTGATTCCAGCTTCTGGCTATTTATTAAAGAGATGGTTCAAAGTGCCGCGCCGTTGCTGGCAGTTGACGGCGCAGATGAGTTCAAGGTGCCTGGGATGTTTGGTCCGGATGAGGCGTTCCTGTCCCAGCGACTTCAATTAACGCCGATGGGTGAGCAGGTACTGGCGGGTGAGGCCGATTGGCTGGTTAAGCATCGAATCGATCGTTGGGTCGGAGGTGTGCACCTTAATCCGCAGAATATCTGGCGCTGGGATAGCCAGAATGCGACATTTATTCGCGGATAATAGGCATCTTGAACCATAAACCGACTTTTCCAGTGGTTAGGCTGGAAGATGGCGTAAAGCTTTGGGTATGATGGGGCTTCATACTTTAAAACCGGGAAGGTTCAGGGGTGTTTTTGCCTGTCTCACAGTCAGCCTGACTGGGGTTTGAGCAGTTTTGCGCTTTTCCTGTCTCAATGGAGAATTTCTCACATGCAGATCGCTGAAAAAACAGTCGTACAGATCCACTACACCCTGACTAACGAAGGTGGTGAAGTTATGGACTCTTCCGAAGGTCAGGAGCCACTGGCGTTTCTGTGCGGTGCGCAAAACATCATTCCTGGTCTGGAGAACGCGCTGCTGGGTAAGCAGGCGGGCGATAAACTGGACGTACGTGTAGAGCCGTCTGAAGGTTATGGCGAAGTGCACGAAGAGATGATCCAGAAGGTACCTCAGGAAAACTTCGATGGTATCGACACTGTAGAAGTGGGCATGCAGTTCATGGCGCAGGCACCATGGGGTGAGCAGCCAGTAACTGTAATTAAAGTCGAAGAAGACGGTATTACCCTGGACGGTAACCACCCAATGGCAGGCCAGGTTCTGAACTTCAGCGTAGAAGTAGTTGAAGTGCGTGCTGCATCTGATGAAGAAGTGGAGCACGGTCACGCACACGGTGCTGGCGGTCACCACCACTAAGCCGTAGATACAGATGCCCGAAATACGGGGTGTAAAGCAAAAAGCCCGCATGGTTTAGGCCCAGCGGGCTTTTTTGTGGTGGTTTGTTCCCCATAATCGCAACCCTCAGCTAAGCTTAAGAGGTTGGGGCATCGTCGGTCCCGTCCGATTGATCGGGTGATCGATCCGCGCTTTTGATCCAATCAGCACACGGAACGTACAGCCTGTCAATCAACGAGAGGAGCCTGTGCTATGAACATGTCTGAATTCATCACCCTCGCGGAACAACATCGTCTGCGCAATGTTAACTTTATCGAGTCCGGCTGCGGACCGATGGTGATACAGGTCGAGTACGGCAAAGATAAAGATCTGGCCAAGGATCTGATCAAAGACAATGACGGCGCTGTCATCACCTGTCGCAGCGTGACCGAAGCCTACGATATCTGTCATCGGGCGGGCGTGCATCGGGCTAATCTGGTGCAGGTTATTCCCCACGATGAAGCCAGTACCAACAGCTTTGCGGATTATCACAGCGAATCGATCCCGTTGAGATTCTGATCAGGCTCGGCTGGCGGGTATGTTGACCACCTGCGGAACCAGATAGAGGCAATCGGCGTCTGAAGTACTCTTTTTAGGAACCATGGAAGTTGTATGCAAGAGAAGATAGACCACGCCATTGAAGTGATCGGAAGTGTCCTTTACGGCAAGGAGCGGCAGATCAGACAGTCTTTAACCTGTCTTTTTGCACATGGGCATCTGTTGATAGAAGACCTGCCGGGTATGGGCAAGACCACACTGGCTCATGCACTGGCCCAGGTTCTGGGGTTGAATTACCAGCGTGTGCAGTTTACCAGCGATATGCTGCCGGCTGACCTGCTAGGCGTAACTATATTTGATTCGGCCAGTAACGAATTCCACTTTCATCGCGGACCGGTGTTTACCCAGTTATTGCTGGCGGACGAGATCAACCGGACGACTCCTAAAACTCAAAGCGCGCTGTTGGAGGCGATGGAGGAGCGACAGGTCTCCCTTGAGGGGAACACCTATCCCTTGCCTGATCCGTTTTTTGTGATCGCGACACAAAACCCACTTAGCCAGTACGGCACCTTTCCGTTGCCCGAGTCCCAACTGGACCGTTTCCTGATGCGAATCGAGCTGGGTTATCCCACCGCAGAAGCTGAACGCGAGTTGTTGAAAGGCGGTGACGTACGTGATCGCATTGCCGATTTACCTGTGTGTATCGACCAGCAGGCGTTAAGAGAGATCTACTTAGCATGTGAGCAGGTGCAGGCATCCAACAGTTTGTTGGATTACCTGCAGCGGTTGGTGCGGTACAGCCGTGAAGCCAAGGGCTTTGCCTATGGCATATCCCCCCGCGGTGCATTGGCGTTGCTGCGCAGTGCCAAAACCTGGGCTTATATGCATGGTCGGCAGTACGTAGTGCCGGAAGACCTGCAGTCGCTTCTTAAACCCGTGTTTGGACACCGATTGCGCGCCGCCGAGGATTATGCCGAACACGGTGGTTTAGCACTGGTGCAACGTCTGCTCAGTGAAGTGGACGTTGTAGGCTGAGGGGATGTCTGTACTGTCGTTTACTCTGCGCACAATCCGCGAGCCGTTTCAGCGATGGGCTGAAAGCCGCAGGCCCCGTGGTGATTCAATCGAACTGAACCAGAAGCGTATTTTTATCTTCCCCAGTGCCGCAGGCGGTGGTTTTTTGCTGGTTGCGCTTTTGTTGTTGCTGATCGGAACCAACTACGAAAACAACCTTGTTCATGCAGTTGCATTCCTGCTGCTCAGTCTGTTCGTGCTGTCGATCATTCATACATACGGCAATCTGTCCGGTATTCGGGTGACCGCTAAGGAAAGCCATTCCTGTTTCGCGGGTGAGCGCGCTGAGTTTGAATTGCATCTGACTGCGAACGGAAAGCGGGTACGGGAGAATATACAACTCGCTTGGAAAGGTGGAACACCACAAACGGTAAAGGCGATAGACGGCGATGGATGTCGGGTACGTCTATACCACCCTGCACCGAAACGAGGCCGACTAAAACCAGAACCACTGTTGATCGAGAGTACGTTTCCATTAGGGCTTTTGCGCGCCTGGAGCTGGCTTGAGATTGAATCCAGCGCCATTGTCTATCCCGCACCGTTGCAAGTGCAGATGGCCAAGTCACAAGTCCTGGATGGCGCTGACGGGGGCCGGCAAGCGACCGATGGCGGGGAGGACTTTTCCGGCTTTACTCAATATCAACCAGGCATGCCGTTACGCCACGTAGCCTGGAAGGCCTACGCGCGAGGGCGGGGATTACACGCCAAAACTTACCACGCCCAGGTTGATGATCGGATCTGGCTGGATTGGGAAGCATTCTCCGGTCAACCCACCGAGATGCGTCTGTCCAGCTTGTGCTACCTGGTGATCCAGTTGGAAAAGCACGGTGATCACTACGGATTGAGGTTGCCGGGTAAAAGCTTTGAGCCCGATCGAGGTGAGCAGCACCGCAAGCGTGTGCTGACAGCGTTGGCTCTCCATCCCGGAGACCGGGTATGAGTGAGCAGTACCGGCTAAGTCGCCCTGCGCTGTTGTGGCAGTTTATCGCCATTGCTGTAGTGGTGGTACCGCATTTGAGTCACCTGCCCAGCTGGTTGCTAGTGTTGATCGTAGCTGCTGTTGGCTGGCGTCTAATGGTGCATATGGGGCGCTGGTCCTTTCCGCATTGGAGCATCCGAACGCTATTCTCGTTGGCTGCGTGTGCCGGTGTTTTCCTGAGCTACGGTGGCATTGGTGGCGTCAATGGCATGGTCGCATTGCTCATCGCCGGATTCAGTCTCAAGTCATTGGAGATTCATAAGCGGCGCGATGCGCTGCTGGTGGTGTATGTCGCGTTTATCGTAGCCACCAGTGCGTTGCTGTTTGATCAAAGCGTCTGGATGGCGGCGTATGTGCTGATCGCTGTGCAGTTAACCACCGCCGCGTTACTAGCCATCTATCAAACCCATAATGTGGATATGGGACGCCCCTTTCGCACCAGTGCCGTCATGATGATGCAGGCGATTCCGTTGATGCTGGTATTGTTCATTGTCATTCCACGGATGGGGCCGATCTGGAACCTGAAGATGGATGTCGGGTCTGCACGTACAGGGTTGTCGGACACGATGAGCCCGGGTGAGATCACCAACCTGACCCGCTCTTCCGAGGTTGCTTTCAGGGTTCGGTTTGAAGGGAAGCGGCCGCCGCAAAATGCACTCTATTGGCGGGCTTTAACCTATCCGGACTTTGATGGTCGCAGTTGGTACCGGGATGAGGCACGAGAGCGGCAGCCTGTGCCAACGGAATCACTGATGATTCAGCGGCCGGTGTTGAAATACGATCTGATGCTGGAAGCTACCGGCAGCCGATATATCCCGACACTGGATATGCCGCTTTCTGCGCCGGTCGGTGTGCGACTCAACCCGGATATGACACTCCGGCTTAATTTACCGCTGCAAAAGCGGGAAGAGTATTCGCTTGAGTCGGCACTTCAGTATCGTCTGACCGCGCAAGGGGAGGCCTTAAATTACGTGCGTGAGTTGAGCCTTCCAATAGGCAACCGTCGCACACGGGAGCTGGCGCGAAGTTGGTATGCTGAAACCGGATCAGGGGACGCGTTCATAGCCCGGTTGATGGCGTTCTACAAAAGCAGCTTCACTTATACCCTCAAACCGCCCAAGCTGGGTCGCGACAGTATCGATAAATTTATGTTCGAAACGCAGCGTGGTTTCTGTGGGCACTTCTCCAGCTCGATGGTGTTTATGTTGCGCTCGGTGGGTATTCCGGCCCGTGTGGTTGCAGGGTATCAGGGCGGCGAGTGGAATCCGTATGAAAACTACCTAGTGGTAAGGCAGTACGATGCCCATGCATGGGTGGAGGCCTGGTTACCGCAAAAAGGCTGGATTCGAATTGACCCGACCGCCGCAGTTGCGCCACAACGAATCGAGCGGCCGTCCGAAGAGTTATTTTCCGAGGAAGAAGATTTCCTGCGCGATGCGCCGCTTGGCGGCCTGACCATTGGCCGGAATAGCCTGCTGGCTGACCTATGGCTGCAATGGGATGCATTCTCCTATGGCTGGCAGCAATGGGTGGTGAACTACCACTCCCGTCAGACCGATGTGCTGAAGCGTTTGTTGGGGGAAATTACACCGTTGCGTGTTGCACTGGCGTTGCTGATTCCGTTCGCCATTGTGATGTGTCTGGTTGCGCTGAAGTTATTCTGGCGCCATTGGCATCTAGTGCGTGATCGACACGACCAGGCACTGGAGCGTTTGTCTCAGCGCCTGGCTCATAAATCGGGCTTGGGACGGCAACCGGGGGAGACGGTCAAAAACTACAGCGATCGTGTGGCGGAAATTCGTCCGGATCTGGCGTTGTACATGCAGGAGATCGCCTATTGCTATGAGCAGATGCGGTATGCCGGTGATGATACCGGTTCGTCGGCAAGACGTATGCTAAACATGATACGCCAGTGCCAGACGAAGGTGTAACGTTGCCAATGGACTATAGGTGAATCGGGTTAATCGGTCAGAAGTTCGGTGACCCGCTTCTGCAGCATCGGGACCACTTCCTCTTCAAACCAGGGATTGCGTCTGAGCCACAGTTGGTTGCGGGGGGATGGATGGGGTAGAGGGATCAGGCCTGAAGGGCATTCACGCCAGTTGCGAACCCGTTCGGTCAATGTCTTGTAGCTGTCGTTCAGATAATACCCCTGTGAATACTGCCCGATCAGCAACGTGAGCTGTAGGTCTGGCATCAGCTCCAGCAGGCGTTGATGCCAGAGAGGCGCACATTCCGGGCGCGGTGGCAGATCACCTGATTTACCTTTACCGGGATAACAGAATCCCATCGGCATAATCGCAATCAGGGATTCGTCGTAGAACTGCTCACGATCGAGATTCAGCCATCGGCGTAGACGGTCACCGCTGGGGTCGTTCCAGGGAATACTGGTTTTGTGCACGTGGGTTCCGGGCGCCTGGCCGATAATCATCAGGCGCGCGGTGACGGATGCACGTACGACCGGATTGCTACCCAGAGGCAGAGCGTCTTTGCAGTGGGTGCAGGCGCGTATCTCGGCCAATAGATCCTGTAGTGGGATCTGGGACATATCTTTAGTTACCCGTCTAAGTGAGCGGCTGTTATTTACCATCAAGTTTACTATGATAGCGGCCATATCAAACCGGTTCACAGACAGTTGGATGAACGCAAAGACACTCGCTTACGAGATTGTGCGCAGCAAGCGCCGTAAAACCGCTGCAATCAAAGTGGAACCGGGACAGGTGCGCGTGTTGGTGCCGCATTGGGTTGATGATGGCTGGGTAAAGAACTGGGTTAACGAAAAGCGAGCCTGGATCGAACGGCAGCAACAAGCGCTGAACAAGCATGCCGAGGCCTTTGAAGTCTCGATCTATCCCGGCGCGTTGCTGCCTTTTCTCGATCGAAAACTGATCCTTTCCTGGGATGCTGGCACCCGTAACGGCGTTGTACTGGAAGGTGACTGCTTACGCGTAACGTTGAGCCGTCGTGGCAGCCGCCCGGATGTGGAACGTGTAACCGAACTGGTTAAGGCTTGGTATCAGCAGCGGGCTGAATCTTACCTCGCTGAACGCCTGGGGCATTGGCAGCAGGTCACGGGTTTGCAACCTGCGGGACTAACCGTAAAAAGCTTTCGACGTCGCTGGGGCAGCTGTGATAGCCGTGGCCGTATCTCCCTTAATTGGCGTTTGATTATGGCGCCGTCCGATCAGGTGGATTATGTCATCGTACACGAGCTTGCTCAC
The DNA here is from genome assembly GCF_029961155.1 of Pontibacterium granulatum. GTDB lineage: Bacteria > Pseudomonadota > Gammaproteobacteria > Pseudomonadales > Balneatricaceae > Pontibacterium > Pontibacterium granulatum. Next base: position 11,335 of record NZ_JASBRH010000031.1, read on the forward strand.
CTGAAACACTTTGACCATAGCCGGCGCTTTTGGGCGCTCGTTGCTACTTTTGTCGTAGACTATATCCCCTTAAGGCAAGGCCTCCAGTGCCGATACCCTCTTTTGTACTTCTAAAAGTATAATTGCAGCGCATCTCTGCTGTGTTAGATTTTCCAGTTACCTAGAAAAGTAACCTGCTGCGACGTTTTTGTTTGAAAACCGTGAGCAGCAGGGTTTCGACAATAATAAATACGGGCGAATCCTATGAGTCTTTACAGCAGTATTGAAAAGACCTTCTTCAACTCCCTCACGAAAAAAATAGTAGGCAACGTTACGTTTCTATTGGGACCGAACCTGATCATTGCCGCTATCGGTTACTGGGTGTATCTGGACCTGAGGTCTGCCCAGACAGCAGATGAGATTGTGCAGAGCGCGTCGACATTGTTTAACGCCAGCTGGGTTTTGTTGTTTTACACCTTGGTTGTGGGCGTCTTTACTGTGCTCTTCATGCGTCATCTGTTCCTGAGACCGATTGGTGGCATGACGGAGGTCCTCCGGGCAGTGAAAGAGCGTGACGGTGATATCTCGGCTACGTTGCCGCAGTATACCTACGACGAAATCTCCAGCATGGCCGAAAGCTATAACGATTTCTCGGACAGCCTGAAGAAGATGATTGCTTCAACCCGTCGACGCAGTGTGCAGGTGGCGCTGAGTGCGACGCAGCTGCAAAAGGTGATCAACGAAGCGCATACCTCTGCGGCACAGCAGGAATCACAAGCGTTGATGGTATTCCAGGCCAGCCAGGAAGCGACCAGCGCGATTGATGAGATTGCGGCACATACCCTGGAGATCTCCGAGCGTAACGGAAAGAACCTGGAAGAGGTGCGAAGTTCCAGCAGTGAGATGAACCGTGTGATGCAGCAGGTGCAAGCGGTGGGTCGCCAGATCGGCGAATTCCAGAGTACCGTGCATCAGCTGTCGGCCAACTCTGAAAACATCATGCGTGTACTGGGCATGGTGAAAGACTTTTCCGATCAAACCAACCTGTTAGCCCTCAACGCGTCCATTGAGGCTGCACGTGCGGGTGAAGCGGGACGTGGCTTTTCGGTGGTGGCCGATGAAGTACGCTCCCTGTCACTGAAAGTGAGCAGTGCGACCTCCGAGATCGACAAGAACGTGAGCGAGATGACCACGTTGGTGGGCAACACCCGTGAAGGCGCCGATACGATCAAAGAGTACATCACCGATACTGAAACCTTTATCGGCAACACCAATACCCAGTTCTCTAACATGGTGGTCGACTTCGAAGAGCTGAACGGTCAGCTTAGCAGCATCAGTGCTGCGATCGACGAGCTGGCGTACACCAACCGCAATACCCATGAATATGTGTCCGATATCACCAAGATCTCTGAGGAGATCAAGGATGAGATGGAAGTCTCCAAGGGCCATTCCGGTGAGTTGGAGAAAGCAACTGAAGAGACACAGGAGCTGCTGTCCCGCTTTATCATCGGCTACGGCGGTTTTGAGGAGATGATCCAGGCGGGCCGTGGCTGGGCGCAGGAAGCCACGACGATGCTGGAAGAACTGGAGAAACAGGGAACCAACGTCTTTGATACCCATTACCGCCGTACCAATGAGGGGCAGCTACCGGAGAAGTACGATACCTCGTACGTGGATCTGTACGAGTCGCGCATGCGGCCGCTGTTTGATCGCTTTATCAGCGAGCGTCCGGAGTTTATTTACGCCATAGCGGTGGATCGCAACGGTTACGCGCCGGCACACCACACCAAAGTGTCGGAGCCGTTGACCGGGAACTTTGACGTGGACAACATGAAGAGCCGCAACCGCCGTATATACGCTGGCAGCCGTGCAGAGCAGCGTCGTGCGAGCCATACCTCACCGTTCCTGTTGCAGACCTTTATCCGGGATACCGGCGAGGTGCTGAACGACCTGTCAATTCCGCTCTATGTGAATGGCAAGCATTGGGGGGCGTTGATTATGGGCTTTGAACCAAAACACCTGTTGTCCGAATAACAACATTGATAAGCAATGAAAAAGGGAAGGTCTGAGCCTTCCCTTTTTTGTGTCCGTCGAACGGCTTTTATTTGGCTGTTGCCGCGTTAGCGATCCCTTCCTGCAGCAGACGGCAGCACTCATCGGCGTTGATAAAACCCGGTAGCTCCAGTTCACGACCTTCTTTCAGTTTAAGGCTCAACGTGGTGTGTTTGCCTTTCGCTTTCTGCTCCAGCGAATTGATATCACGGTACTGAATACGTTCTTCGCTCTCTGCTATAGGCTTGCTCAGTAGCAGCGAGCGCGGCGATAGGGTGATGCTGGCATCCTCAAATTCGCTGCGTAGCTTGTCCACGATACGCTGATCGTTGCTGGCCCAAAAGAGGATCAGCACGAGAGGGGTCAGGGTGTACCAACGGGTAAGGTCCATCAGCATCAGGCCAACGGCGAGACCGATCAGGCCCAGCTGAATCTTCTGATTGCGTCCGTGGCGCGCTTCAAAATAGTCGTTATCCCAAGTGAAGTGTGGTTTTTCGATGGCCATGCTGCTTTTATCCTATAGATCTCTGGCATTTAATCGGTCGCGGAAAGCAGTGTGCAAGGAATGCTGTGTTAAGACAAGCGCTTGCGGTTGCGACCATGGTCCCGTATCGGGCGTTACGCTTTTGGCCGATTTATGCCCTATCGTTAAGCGCTTATGTAATTTGAAATTATAAAAACCCGTCAGGAAGGGGACTATGTTTACCTTTTCTGCTGTGCGTTGTGCTCTCGTAGCAAGAGATAATGGAAAGAAGAGGGGCCATAATCCTAATCTCTGAAGCAGCTCCGGAAGAGGTCGACAAAAAGGGAGTGGCTGGCCTTGAAAATCTACCTGCCTGTCAAACGCCTCTCTGCACTCTTTTTGCACCCATTATTATGCAAATTTTATTCATCTGAACCATCCTGAATGTGCTGATTTACGCGAAGTTGCAGTCACATGGCGCTTCCCTTAGGAGAATTTCTTTCAGCTTAGTTTCAGGTTTAGCGGCTAATTTGCTTCGTGCACGAACGTGCATTCAATTATTTCGCTCCGAAAATGAGTACAAAAACTCGATCCCTAGGGAGAAATCAGATGAATAAAAATACTAAGAACGTGATGAGCGGGATGGCCGTTGCATTTGCGGCGGCCGCGATTGCCGGTTGTTCAGCAACAGCCAGTACCAACGAAACTGCAGTTGCGGCTAATACAACCGATCTGGTTCATTGCGCCGGCGTGAACGTGTGCAAGGGCCACAACGACTGCGGTGGTGCAAACAACGCATGTGCCGGCCAAGGCTCCTGTAAGGGTTCCGGATTTGTCGTAATGCCGTCCAAAGCCTGTGGCGATGTGGGCGGTAAAGTCCAGGACGACTGGCGGGGTGAAGTGGCGAAAGCAGATCTGGTGCAGTGTACGGGTGTGAACGTATGTAAAGGCCATAACGACTGTGCTGGTGCCAAGAACTCTTGTGCAGGCCAGGCATCCTGCAAAGGTACCGGTTTCGTACTGATGAGTGCGAAGGCATGTGGCGATATCGGCGGCAAATCTTAATGATGCGTTGATGACCTGAACTTTCAGGTTGATGCGAATATCCGATGGATTTACCCCTGTTGGGTATTTGCATCTATCTAAAGCAGTTTACTGTGCCTGCTAAGCAGGGAACACAATCTTGTAGCGGTGAGGTCTGAATGATCGATGGGGTAGGTTCATTCAGATGGACACCGAGGATGTGAGTAAAAGGTTCTTTTTATGTCGCAACATTTTCTTGGCTTCGGATTGGGGCTGCGCACTGATCATCTCCACGATGTGCTGGAACAGAAACCGGACCTTGACTGGTTTGAAGTGATCTCCGAGAACTTCATGGTTGATGGCGGCAAGCCTAAGTATTACCTACACAGTATTCGTGAGCATTACCCAATGGTGATGCACGGGGTGTCTATGTCACTGGGATCAACCGATCCGCTGGACATGGATTACCTGAAACGTCTGAAGCAACTGCACTATGAGCTGCAGCCGGAGTGGTTCTCGGATCACCTGTGCTGGACCGGACTGAACGGTGTCAACGCCCATGATCTGCTACCGCTGCCGTATACCGAAGAGGCGATCAACCACTGCGTTGAGCGTATCCAGCGGGTTCAGGATTACATGGGGCGCCAGATGCTGATCGAAAACGTTTCCAGTTATATCAGCTATGCCGAATCGCAGATCAACGAGTGGGAGTTCCTGCGTGAGGTGAGCGACCGGGCGGACTGCCATATCCTGTTTGATGTGAACAACATCTATGTCAGTGCCCGTAACCATGATTTTGATCCGATGGAGTACATCAAGGGCACCAACCCGGATCGCGTGCGCCAGTTCCATCTGGCCGGTCACACCGACTACGGTGACTATGTGATCGATACCCACGATCACGATGTGCCCGACCCGGTCTGGCAGCTGTATAAACAAGCGTTGCTGCACTTCGGTCCAGTGAGCACTATGATCGAGCGTGACGACAACATCCCATCCCTGGCGGATCTGATGGCCGAGCTGGATATCGCACGTCGTATCGCTGCAGATACCCTGTCGGCGGAGGCGCTGACGCCACGGTGCAAGGAGGCGGTATGACCCTGAGAGACCGTCAGCAGCAGTTACTGGCCTACATGATGGGGCAGGAGTCCGGGATTGCAGAGCATATCTGCGATCATGGCAAGATCTCGGTGGAGCATCGCCTGCACATCTACCGCAATGCCTATCAGGTACGTTTCTGGGAAGTGATCGATACGGACCATCCGGTGCTGGGTACTTACCTGGGGGATGAGCTTTTCAACAACATGGTACGTGACTATATCCACGCCTACCCATCCCACTTTCGCTCTTTGCGTCAGTTTGCCGATCAGTTGCCCAGGTTCCTGACTGAAGATGAAACCCTCAGCGCGTACCCCCATATCGCTGAGCTGGCACGGTTTGAACGCGAACTGCTGAATGCCTTTGATGCGGCCGATACGGAACGGGTAGAAAGGCAGGATCTGGTCGACCTGCTACCGGAAAAATGGCCAGGGCTCAAGCTGGTGTTCCATCCCAGTCTGATTGTGTTTACTACCACCTACAATGTGGTCGACATCTGGCAGCATATTAAAGCCGAGCGCGCACCGCCTGAGCCACTGCAGCAGGACGAGACCTGGCTCATCTGGCGCAACCGTGAGCGGCTGACCGAGTTCTCCAGCATGGATAACTTCGAGTTCACCATGTTTATGGCATTTCGCGACGGTAGCACGCTTGAGCAGGTGGCGGAGTTACTGTTGGAGATCAGTCACAGTGATCCATCCCAGCATATGGTCGAGACGCTATTCGCTTGGTTGGACAGGGGCTGGATCACCCAGTTGGATATCGGTCTGCACGCGATCAAATAACGCCTTAATCACGCAGGTGATCTCCTGATGCCTGCGGTTCCCGCCTTTCCTGTATCCGCCTGAAAACCTGGCTTCTACGACCTTTGGCCAGTGATTTACTTATTCCTGTAAAGAACTTCTGTTTTTCCAAATCGGCATTGATTAATTGGTCTCCATGGACTTATTTGGCTTTGCGCCGAAGTGCCTATTTTGTGTGGGATTGTAACGGTTTGTGCAGGGCTGAAATGAGTTGTAAGGAGTTGTCTTGTTGGTTGAATGTTCAATTTAATTTTGCGATGTTCTTTGGCCACGAAAAAGGCTTGTAAGACCAAAGCATAATAAGAAACGGGACCTGGAATGAGTCTTTACAGAGCGATCGAGCGCACTTTTTTTAACACCCTTACAAAAAAAATTATCGGTAACGTCGCCTTTTTGCTGACCCCCAACTTGGTGGTGATCGGCATCGGTTACTGGCTGTATAACAACCTGCTCTCCCTGCGTGATGCGCTAGGCAGCGAACACGCTCTCAGCGGTCAGATTATGGCAACCGCGGATAGCCTGTTTCAGGCCTCCGGCTGGATTCTGGCGTTCTCCGTCGTGGCCGCAGGTTTCACCATCGTCTTCATGCGCCACTTGTTCCTCACTCCGATCCGTAACATGACCGACGTTCTGCGGGCGGTGAAGGACAAAGATGGCGATATCTCCGCCACACTGCCGGATGAGACTTTTGACGAGATCTCGGCAATGGCGGAGAGCTATAACGGTTTCTCGACCAGTCTGAAACAGATGATCGCCGACACCCGCCAGCGCAGTGTGCGTGTCTCACTCAGTGCCAACCAGTTGCAGAAGGTCGTGCAGGCCTCGACCCAAGATGCCACGGCGCAGGAGTCCACCGCGCAGATGGTGTTCCAGGCCAGCCACGAAGCGACCCAGGCGATCGATGAGATCGCGGAAACCACCCAGACCATCTCCGCCAGCAATAACAGCAACCTGGAGGAGATCCGTAGTTCCAGTGAAGAGCTGACTCTGGTGCAAGAGAAAGTGCGTGCCATTGACGCCCAGGTTCACGACTTCCAGGCGGTGGTGCAGCAGCTCTCCAGCAACTCCGAAAACATTATCAAAGTCCTGTCGCTGGTACAGGACTTTTCCGACCAGACCAACCTGCTAGCGCTGAACGCCTCCATCGAAGCTGCGCGGGCCGGGGAAGCGGGGCGGGGCTTTGCTGTCGTGGCTGACGAGGTGCGTTCCCTGTCGCAGAAGGTCAACGGCGCCACCCAGGAGATTGATGCCAACGTGCATGAGATGGTCTCGCTGGTGGATACCACCCGTAAAGGGGCAGCGAGTATTCTGGATTATGTATCGGATACCGATCAGTTTATCCGCCAGACCAACGACAAGTTCACCGGCATGGTGGGCGACTTTGAAAGCCTGAACGGTCAGCTCACCGACATCAGCGCGGCGATCGAAGAGCTGTCCAGCACCAACAAGAACACCCACTCCCACGTGTCTGAAATTGCCGACCTCTCCGACAAGATCAAGTCGGAGATGGAGCAGTCCACAGAGTATGCCATGGAGCTGGAGGCGGCCACCGAAGAGATGCAGGAGCTGCTGTCGCGCTTCACCATCGGTTACGGTGGCTTTGAAGGCATTATCCGCACGGCACAGGGGTGGGCGAAAGAGGTGGAGGCAGAAATACAGCGTCTGCATGACCAGGGGATGAACCTGTTTGATCAGAACTACGTGCGCACCAACGACGGTCAGTTGCCGGAGAAGTTTGATACTAGCTACACCGATGCCTACGACAGCCGTATCCGCCCGCTGTATGATCGTTTTATCGAAGAGAAACCGGACTTCCTGATCGCGTCAGCGTTCGATGTGAATGGCTATTGCCCGGCGCATAACACCAAGGTGTCGCATCCGATGACCGGTGATTTTGCCGTGGACAACGTACGCAGCCGTAACCGCCGGATCTACAACGCCAATCGGGCAGAGATGCGCCGTGCGGCTCAGACCTCACCGTTCCTCCTACAGACCTTTATCCGCGATACCGGCGAGATCCTTAACTCAGTATCGGTGCCGATGTATGTGGGCGGTCGTCACTGGGGCAACTTCTGTGTCGCCTTCCAGCCAGACCATCTGATGAGTGTGAGCTAAGTAAGACCTGCAGGGCTGCATCGTCGTCATCGAAGATGATTGTGCTGCCCTGTTTGATTACACCAACTTCGTACTGATCTCGATTTCGCCTGCCAGGGTGCGGTGAACCGGGCAGCGATCGGCAATCTCCAATAAACGAGTGCGTTGTTCGTCGGCCAAATCACCCGTCAGGGTAATGCGACGTTCAAAGCGATCAATCTTGCCACCATTCTGGCCGCAGCTCTTACAGTCTTCGGCATGTACCTTGTTGTGGCTTACATCAACCTGCACATGCTCTAATGGCAGTTGCTTCTGGCGGGCATACATGCGGATGGTCATGGATGTGCATGCGCCAAGCCCTGCCGCCATCAGCTGGTAGGGGGTCGGGCCAAGATAGCTGCCGCCGTAACTGGCCGGTTCATCTGCAATCAAGTGATGGCCTGCAGCGCTGATATCCTGGGTAAAACTGTCGGCATCCGCCTCGCTCACACGGGTGATCCCCTCTGGCGCATTCATCAATTTTGGCAGCAGCGTTACGTCGATATAACGTTGCACCCAAGCAGATATCATCTCTGCGGCATATTCTGCGTCTTCTGTGCGGCTTAGCAGGTGGTCCGCCGAATCTAGGGTGATAAAGCTTTTGGGATGTTTGGCCATCTGGAACAGTTTCGCGGCGTTATCGAGTTCTACTGTTTCATCCAGCGGGGCATGCATCACCAGCAGTGCTTTCCTTAGGTTGGAAACGGCATCGGTAAGTGTGGCACCGCAGATATCCTCAATAAACTGTTCTTTGATGGTGAATGGTCTTCCTGCCAGCAACACCTCTGCTTCACCTTCAATATAAATCTCATCAATATGGTCGGAGATGTTGTGCAATACATGTTCCGGCTCGGCCGGGGCGCCAATCGTGACCACGGCCTTAGCTTCCGGCACCGAGCCTGCGGCCGCCAGAATTGCCGCGCCACCAAGCGAGTGGCCGATCAGCAATTGCGGCGCTTCATACTGGTCCCGCAGGAACGCCACCGCCTGCAACAGATCCTGGATATTGGAGCTGAAACCAGTATTGGCAAACTCACCACCGGAGTGTCCCAAACCGGTGAAATCGAAGCGCAGCACCGCGATACCCAGCGAGGCCAAGCGCTGGGCAATACGTCGTGCCGCCGGTATGTCCTTGGAACAGGTAAAACAGTGTGCGAACAGCGCATAAGCTGCAGGCTTACCCACCGGAAGATCAAGACGTGCAGCCAGGATTGAGCCATCAAAGCCGGTAAATTCTAGTCGTTCGGTTTTCATAGTAATCCCTCTGGTGGGGTTCGGGTCAGTATTTATCAATAAAGGATTATCAGCCACTCAGCTTATCCACCCGCTAAAGCGATTCGTCAGATCCATCGGGTGTTTTTGCATAACCCCCTTATCCTACCTAGTCTATATGGAAGACTGGTCACAGGGTGTATCTCGTAATTTTAGCCTTGTCAGCAGTGATCGTTGGAAAGTTCCGTTTTCTATCGCTTTCTTCCGGCCGTGTCTCAATCATGCCCTTATGGATAGCCTGAGGCGAGCGAGGCTATATCGGTTTCAGGGAGACTTCAGAGGTATTGCGGATATGCATGATAGGACACGCCCAAACTCGGACCGTCCTGCAAGTTCACAGGGCTTGTCTTCTCAAGAAGCTAGACGGCGGTATGCCCTCTACGGGCCTAATCAATTACCGGAATCCACCGGTGAAAGCCCATTGTTGATCTTCCTGCACCAGTTCAATAGTCCTTTCATCTACGTATTGCTGGCAGCGGCGCTAGTTTCCTTAATACTCAACCAGCAGCTCAATGCTGTCTTTATTCTCTTTGTTTTGTTGATTAATGCATCAATCGGCACGGTTCAGGAGTACTCGGCGCAACGGGCCGCAGTCGCCCTGAACAAGATGGTGCCCCAGTATGCTTCGGTACTCAGGGACGGTATTACTCAAAAAGTGGAAGCAGCAGAGCTCGTGCCAGGTGATATTGTATTTCTGATCACCGGGGATCGGGTGGCGGCAGATCTGAGGCTCATTGAATGTCATGATTTGCTCGTCGACGAGTCCTTACTAACGGGTGAATCACTTGCCGCATCAAAGCAGTCGGGTGTCTGTTCGGGTGATGACAGCCCTCTCGCGGAGCGTAAGGATTGTGCTTTTGCCGGTACTATCGTGACCCACGGGCGTGCTTTGGGGGAGGTGATTGCTACGGGAGTGCGTTCGGAGATTGGCCAGATTGCTGCAGAAGTGACCGAATCTGACCATATCAAACCTCCTCTCCTCAAGCGGATTGAGCGTTTTACGTTGCGTATCTCCTACGGCATTTTGGTGGTCATCGCTTTATTGTTTGTCATTACGCTGTTGCGCGGTGCAGATCTACAGGAAGTGTTTCTGTTGGGGGTGGCTCTGGCTGTGTCCGCAATACCGGAAGGATTGCCTGCGGCGATTACGGTTGCATTGGCGATTGGGATGCGTCGGATGGCCCGGGCCAGTGTCATCGTGCGTCGACTGATTGCGGTGGAGTCGCTTGGCTCCTGTACATATATCGCGTCTGACAAGACCGGTACTCTCACGGTGAATGAGATGACGGTCAAGCTAATTATTTTACCGGATGAGCGTCGTTACAGCGTGAGTGGTGAAGGATTGGATATGCATGGTGAACTCCACTGCTTGAGTGGCGGTGAGCGGGCCCTCCTGCCTCCTGATGCCGATAAGGATCTGGCCAACCTGGTGCGGTGTGGCATGTTGGCTAACGAAGCAAGTCTGGTGCTGCATCAAGGAGAGTGGGTGGCCAGCGGTGATGGTGTGGATCTGGCTTTTCTTGTTTTGTCATCAAAACTTGGCTTTGATCACCAGCAGGTCGAGCATCTCTATCCGGAATTACAACGTATCCCGTATGAATCGGAAAACGCTTTCAGTGCCAGCCTGAATCGGGTTGAAGGCAAGTTGATCATTCACGTGAAGGGCAGTGCTGAGAAGGTATTGATGATGTGCCGTAGAGACCCGGTGCGACCAGAACCTTGGGAAGTGCGAATAGAACACCAGATGCTGGCGATGGCGCGCAAAGGTTTCCGGGTGTTGGCATGCGCTTCAGGTGAGGTCGATGTTGGGAACACAGACCTATTGGCGGTGCTGAAAGGACTGCATTTTCTGGGATTGATTGGAATGATCGATCCTTTGCGACCGGAGGCCTATGCCGCAGTTGAGCAGTGTCGTCTTTCCAATATAGATGTGGCAATGATTACCGGTGACCATCCCCAAACCGCGCTCGCATTGGCACAGGAACTCAATATCGCTGATGCCGGGAGTGTACCTGTGACCGGTGATGATGTAAGGCGAGCAATCGAGCGGGATGAAACGCTTCAGGAACAGGGAAAACCAAGTACAGCCATGCAGACGTTGGTGAACTCCTCTAGGGTGTTTGCGCGTATTGAACCTTCGCAGAAACTGCAGATCGTTCAGCAGCTTATTCGCAATGGTCACTTCGTGGCGGTTACTGGCGACGGTGTTAACGATGCACCGGCCTTACGCCATGCGCATGTAGGGATCGCAATGGGTAAACGTGGCACGGATGTGGCGCGGGAAAGCGCGGAATTGATCATCACGGATGATAACTTTGCTTCAATAGTGCAGGGGATCAAGCAAGGCAGGCTTGTCTACAGCAATATCCGTAAAGTGATTTTCCTGTTGATTTCTACCGGCGCGGCAGAGATCACCCTGTTTATTCTCAGTGTTGTCTTTATGCTGCCGATACCGCTGTTTCCGATACAGTTGTTGTGGTTGAACCTGGTCACAAATGGCATACAGGATGTGGCGTTGGCATTTGAGCCCGAGGAGGGTGACGAGTTACGTCGGCCACCGCGGCCACCAAAAGAGACGATATTCAACCGCTTGATGCTGGAGCGTGTTTTTGTAAATGCAGTTGTCATGGGTGGATTGGCATTTACGGTCTTTGCCTGGCAGCTCCACAACGGAGTGGCGGTGGAAACAGCACGAAATATGACCCTGCTTCTAATGGTGTTGTTTGAAAACGTACATGTGCTTAACAGTCGTTCGGAAACCAAATCGATTTTTAAACAGAATTTCTTTGGTAATCCCTTTCTACTGTTCGGAATGCTGGCTGCTCAATCAGTCCATATTGCTGCACTTTATACTCCGGGCTTGAGCGATGTGCTGCAAGTAGAACCGGTGACACTGGAAAGCTGGTCTACATCACTTTCAGTGGCGCTGGTACTGATTGTGGTGGATGAGTTGCACAAGCTTTACTGGGAGAAACGGAAGCCTCTGTTCACTCAGTGCCGTACAGGGGATGACCGCCCTCCCACTGGCTGATCTAAGACAGTGGGTAAGTCATATCCGTGGCGTGATTGCGTGGCGCAACTTCGCTTAATGCGTAGTTGGCGTCTATGGTTACCGTTAACTAAGTACACAGTGGGGGAAGCCGCGGTGCCTCAATACATGATCACTTACGTGGCGGTCAGTCCGGCGAATCCCCTAAAAGGCACACGTGTTGTGCATCCCGACGGTTCGGTGACGGACGGCGGTACAACCGCGATGTATGGCTTCACCATTGTCGAAACAGACTCGATGGAGTTGGCACCGGCCATGGCTAAGCGTTGTCCGTTCCTGGAGATCAACGGGGTGCTTGAGGTTTCTGAGTTAGTTGGGATGCCAGGGGGTAACCCGAATGATCAAAAAAGGCCACTTCAGCTGAAGTGGCCTTTTACGTTCCGTCATGGACGAGGATTACTAACTGTTAGGTATGGGTATTATTGGCGGATACCTTCTACGTGCAGGTCCATGTATACAGTTTCAGACAGTGGCCCCAAATTATAGTTGATGCCGAAGTCTTTCAGTTTTAGCTCGGTAGTACCTTCGAAACCAGCGCGGTAGCCGCCCCATGGATCTTTACCTTCGCCAACTTTGGAAACGTCGATAGTGATGGATTTGGTTACACCGTGCAGCGTCAGGTCACCGGTCAGCTCAGCAGTGCCGTTGCCATTGGACTTGAAACCTGTGGAAGCGAAAGATGCTGTCGGGTACTCCTTAACGTTCAGGAAGTCTTCGCCGCGCAGGTGCTTGTCACGCTCAGCGTGGTTGGAATCGATAGACTTAGTATCGATCTCTACGTTAACCACAGACGCGTCCGGGTTAGCGGAATCGTAAGAGAAATCACCTTTGAAATCGTTGAAACGACCCAGCAACCAGCTTGTACCCAGGTGATTGATGCGGAAGTTGATGGACGCGTGTGCGCCTTTGGTGTCAATTACGTAGTCAGCTGCCTGAACAGAAGCGGTGGTTGCCAGCAGGCCTGCCAGCGCCAGGCCAGAGATCAGAGTCTTTTTCATGGGGTTTCCTGCTTAATTCCAAAAATACGCGTTAAGGTGGTGTCTTTGTTTATGAAATGGTGTTTCAAGGCCGCCAGCGCATGTAGCCCTGCCAGCACAATTAATGCGGTTGTGGAGTACCAGTGAATCGCACCGGCAATGTCTTCCTGGTTTTCGATACCAGTTGCAAATGCTGGCACGCTAAACCAACCAAATACATCAATCGGACGACCGTCTGCGGTAGAGATCATATAACCCGATACCAATGATACGACCATCAATATATATAACAGCAGATGCACCACTTTGGTGGTTAGAGCCAGCGGTTTAGGCTGCGGAAGCTCGTCCGGTGTGCGGTTGGCGGTACGCCAAACCAGGCGTAAAGCCAGTGCAAACATCACCAGGATGCCGATACTTTTGTGTATATGCGGTACGGTGCGGTATTCGGGATCGTAATAGCTCAGACTTTCAATATAGAGGCCCAGGGGGTACAGGCCGATAATCGACAGCGCCATCAGCCAGTGGATTGCGATAAATCCCCAGCCGTAGTTGTGCTTGTCATTCAGGATGCGTTTGTTCAGTGCCATCCAGGTTTCAAACCTCAGTTGGTTTATTTCGCTTTGTGACAAATTCGATCGGTTGAGGTGCCACTCAAACTTTCGAACGCACTGTTGCGAAATTATAAATAAATAAAAGCGATTATCACTTGCGTTATATTGATATGACTTTGTTTTTTAAAGCTTTCTTGCAGAAGCATATCAATTGGATTGTGAAACTTACTCTAATCACTCATCATTAATCAGTCTAATGCATGAGTTGTATTTTTATTATGCGTGAAGTGAATCTTCGTTCGGTCGATCTTAATTTGCTGGTGGTACTGCAGGTGTTGCTGCAAGAGAAGCACGTGTCCCGAACGGCTGAAAGGTTAGCGATGAGCCAGCCTGCAGTCAGCCGGGCGCTGCAGCGATTGAGGGATATGTTTGATGATCAGTTGCTGGTCAGGACCCGTAACGGTTACGACCTGAGCCAGCGGGCTGGGGAGATTCTGCCCCGGCTGAATGGCCTGTTGCAGGAAGCAGGTAGCCTGATTCAACCGCAGGTGTTTGATCCGTCGAGCGCAACCGACACCTTGCGCCTGACCGGATTGGATCTGGAGGTGGCGCTGTATATTCCCAAGCTAACCAAAGCGTTACACGCCGAGGCGCCCAACCTGAAGATCGAGTTAGTCCCGCAAACGGCGGATCACTTTGGCATGTTGGATCAGGGGGATGTGCATTTCAGCCTGACCGGTCTGGCGCCGGACTTTGCTGTCGACCAGTTTCACCGCACGGTAATCGATCGGATGAATTCGGTCTGTGTCATGGACCAGAACAACCCACTCGCGAAGGACATGACGCTGGAGAGCTACGTGCACTCCCGGCATGGGATGGTGTCGATTACCGGCAAAGGGCCTGGCTGGATGGATGAGGTACTGAAATCCATGGGGCTTAGCCGTCGTTTGTCATTACGGCTTTCCAGTTTTATGTCCGTTGCGGATTTCTGTGAGGATACTGATCTGGTCTTTGCTCTACCGGAGCGCCTGGCCGAGCACGTTTGCAAAGACCGGCGGCTGGTGAGGCGACCGCTGCCGAAAGGGATACCAAAGTCCGACATTCGCTTTTATCTCTATTGGCATGAACGCCATCATCACGATCCGATGTGTATCTGGGTACGGCAGAAGATTTCCCAACTCTTTCCGTCTAACTAAGAGTAAATGGCACTAAGGTGTCAGCACTAAAGTACTGATCGAATCATCGTTCCGGGCACTTACAGACACCTTCTTTCTAACCCTTAATGGAACATAGGGTGAGAAAGAAGGTGTTTTTGATGTGTAATTGGGTCAGGCAGTTCCTGTTAACAACTGCATTTTGGGCCGCGGTTCTGCTGGTTATGATGTCCTCCCAGCCAGCAGCGGCAATGGAAAAACCGTTACCGGACAACATGAAGGCATCAATCCAAGCCATTTTCCCCAAGGTGACCCGGCTTGGTGAGCCGGAGCAAAACCCGCCAGTCGTCCCCGTCTACCAGCTCAATGAGCTTTTAGGTTATGCCTTTCGCAGTACCGATCTGAGCAACCTGCCGGGTTTTTCCGGTGATCCCATTGATCTGCTGGTCGGTATCGATACCCAGGGCAAGTTTGTCGGCGTGCATGTGCTTAATCACCACGAACCGATCTTTATGCACGGTCTGGGTGAAGGTCCGATGTTCGATTTTATTTACCAGTACACGGGGCGTTCTGTAAAGGAGCGCATCATAGTAGACAGCCGGCGTGCTGCCAGTGCCGACGAGAGCAGCAACGGTACGGTGTACATCGACGGCGTTACCAAGGCGACTGTATCGGTGCTGGTGATCAACGACATCCTGCTCTCCGTTGCGTTGAAGGTGGCGCGGGCCAAACTGGAGGGCTTTGAGCAGGCAGAGCCGTCCCGTGTAAGGCTGGACCTGTATGAGGCGCTGGACTGGCAACAGTTACATCAACGAGATTGGGTTAGGCGTTGGTCCTTGGCGACAGAGGACGTAGAAAAGGGCCTGGGTGAATCCCTCGCGACCTACCCGGATCTGGAGATCACACCGGTTCGTGGTGAGGATGGGCGCCTGCTGTTCAGCGATCTGTATTATGCGTACCTCAACCCACCCTCCATCGGGCAGAACCTGCTGGGTGTAGACGAGTACACCCGTCTGATGGCCAGTCGTAAGCCCGGTGAACACCTGCTGCTGGTAGCCTCCAACGGGCCGTATCCCTACGTGGAGGAAGACTTCCGGCCGGGTACGGTACCGACGCGCGTGGGGATGAGCCAGAACGGCTTGCCGGTGGATATTCGCGATACGGATTTTCTCGATGACAGCGGATTTCAGTCGGCGCAGGGTCCTTACCTTGAACATGCGCATATCTTCCGCATCAAAGAGCAGGCGGGCTTTGACCCGGCACAACCACTGAACCTGAACTTCAACCTGGATGTGAACCGTAACCACCTGATCAGGGATCAGGCCAGCTTCAGCGACAGCTATGTGTTACCGGAGTATCTGTTTGAGAAGGTGGAAGTGGCTGAGGTCGCTGCACCTGATCCGCTGTGGTTGAGGATCTGGAAGGATCGGGTTGTTGATATTTCAGTGTTGATGATCGCGCTTGTTATCCTGACGGGGCTGTTTATCTGGCAACACCGAATGACCCGGCACAGCACCTGGTTCCACCGCTTCCGCTGGGGATTTCTGCTGTTCACCCTGGGTTTTGTGGGATTCTACACCCAGGGGCAGCTGTCGGTGGTTAACATCTACACCTTACTGCTGGCGCTGGTTGATGGTTTTGATATCACCATCTTCCTGCTCGACCCGATCATCTTTTTGCTCTGGACCTATGTCTTTATCAGCTTGTTCCTCTGGGGGAGGGGATTGTTTTGCGGCTGGCTCTGCCCATTTGGTGTAATGCAAGAGTTGACCTCGAAGGCCGCCAAACTACTCAAGATCCGTCAGCTAAAGATTGCTGAACAGCGCCACCAACTCCTGCAGAAAATCAAATATCTGGTGCTGGTTGTGCTCGTGGGCAGTGCGTTTTATTCACTCAGCGTGGCCGAGCAGTTGGCTGAGATTGAGCCCTTCAAAACAGCAGTGACAATGGCATTTGTGCGCAGCTGGCCCTTTGTTGTGTATACGGCGCTGTTGCTGGCGGCGGGGTTATATATCCATAAGTTCTTCTGTCGCTACCTCTGCCCGTTGGGGGCTGGCCTGGCAATTCTGGGACGCTTCAGCGTGTTTAAGTGGCTTCAACGAAGGAAGGAGTGCGGCGCACCGTGCAAGCTGTGCAAGGTGCGCTGTGAGATCGACTCGATCAATCGTGATGGCTCGATCGATTACGACGAGTGTGTCCAGTGTCTGGAGTGCATCGTGATTCTGAACAACGCGGATCAGTGTGCGATTGAGCTGTCCCAGCAGAAGCAACGGAAATCCAGACGGATCGCCGTAAAGCAGGTTGCGTAGTCGCGGGCTTTTACGAAGCTCTTGTAGTGGCGCTCTGCGACTGCGACGGGTGAATACTCCGCGGAATTCACCGCTATGAATTTGCCCCTTTAATTGTGCTCTGGTGGAGCAGGGTGGTGGTCGGATACAGATTGGTCTCGCCGATCACCATCCGGTTCTGTTGTCACCCCGGATATCGTCTGTCGATGCGCGCATCGCTGTGTGATTGGCTATTGGCCGTCCTTTGGACGGCCTTTTTTGTGGTCAAATCCTGTACGAAAGGCACATTTAACGCAATGAAGTGCACAATCACCCCTATCTAATTTATTTTCAACCCTGATATTTTTTTCTGATCCGATTAAAATCTATGGCATTCCACTTAACATCAGGTTTAAGAGTGATTCCGAATGGGAAGAAGTTTTGAAGTCCGCAAGGCCAGCATGGCTAAAACCCAGGGTGCCCGTGTAAAGGTTAATTCCAAGTACGGTAAAGAGATCTACGTATGCGCTAAGAACGGCGGCGTTGATCCGGATGGCAACCTGGCACTGCGTCGTTTGATCGAAAAAGCCAAAAAAGATCAAGTACCGAGTCACGTTGTCGACCGTGCACTGGAAAAAGCGCAGGGTGGTGGTGGCGAAGACTACCACCCAGCACGTTACGAAGGCTTTGGTCCTGGCGGTTGCATGGTGATCGTGGACTGTCTGACCGACAACAACAACCGTACCATCGGTGATGTGCGCATCTGCTTTAACAAAGCGAAAGCGAAGATGGGGACTCCGGGTTCCGTATCCCACATGTTCGACCACCAGGCGATCTTTGTCTTCAAGAGCGATGACGAAGAGGGCGTGTTGGAAGCACTGATGATGGCGGACGTGGACGTTGCAGATATCGAAAACGAAGACGGTATGCTGACTGTACTGGCGCCGCACACCGAGTTCTTCAAAGCAAAAACTGCACTGGCTGAAGCGTACCCGGATCTCGAGTACGAAATTGAAGAGATCACCTTCATCCCCCAGACTCACACGCCACTGAGCGGTGACGATGTGCCAGTATTCGAGCGTTTCCTGGAGATGCTGAACGACTGTGACGATGTACAGCAGGTTTACCACAACGCTGAGATCGAAGCTTAATCCATAACAGATTAACGCTTAAGAAAACCCGCCCGACGGACTCTGCAAGGAGTTGGTCCGGCGGGTTTTTTGTTTTCTTATCCTGTGTGTTCTATTCGCCCCGAAGTAGTGTTGCATCTGAATGTTGGGCGTCCAATCTGATTGTCCGACGATTGCGTAACAGAGATGTCCCACAACCAGGTGCACTCTGTGATGAAGTCTGCCGATCTTTCAATCTGCAAAGAGGGTTTCTCCCCGGCTATCCACCGTATTCAGGAAGCCGGTGCGCTTGATATTTACAGTCAGCAGCTGAGCAGTATTGATCTGTTGACTGCCAAGGAAGAGCAGGTGTTGGGCCGCAAGATCAACCATCGACTGACTCAGATGCTGGTTTATCTGATTGATTCGGAGTGGGGATTGAACAGCCTGGAAGCAGTGTTGGAAGAGTATCTGGCATTGCATCAGGGACGGAACAGTCTGGCTGCGAAAAAATGGGGGCTGTCTGAAACACCGGAGTATGTAGAAAATCTGGTGGTTACCCTGATAGACACGTTGCGGGTAATGGAGCATTTGGATATGCGTGGGGCACCCGTGGCGGAAACTCTTGCATGGAATCTGGCCGCGCTGGTTACAGCATTGTCGGTTGGCCGCCATAAGCTGGTGGCGTTAATTGAAAAGCCCGATGCCTACCCTCGGGCACCGTATCCGAAACGTGGCTTGCAGCGCTATTTTGATCTGCGAAACGAGTTGGTGCAGCGCAATCTGCGTTTGGTGTATCAGGTGGCGATGAAGTTTCGCCACACGGGAGTCACCTTTGATGACCTGATTCAGGAAGGCAATGTGGGGTTGATTACTGCGGTGGATCGCTTCAACTTCCACCGTGGTTTCCGTTTCTCGACTTATGCCATGCTCTGCATCCAGAACGTGATCAAAGCGGCCTTGCAGAAGCGATACCATTTGATATCCCGGCCGAGCTATCTGCAAGAGAAGCTGGCGAAGATTTGCAGGGCGGAAACGGTGCACATCAATCGCTTCAGAAAACAGGCAAGCTTGGCTTGGCTCAGCGAAGAAACCGGTATCGGTGTTGCTACATTGGAGCGTATCCGGGCGCTTCCCAGATCCAGCTTGTCCCTCAATCAGCCACTACAGAATGTGGAAAGTGACGATCTGGAATTTGATCTGCCGGATAACGGAGAAGATGTCTCTGCGTCAGCACACCAGCAGCAGTTGCGCAGGTTGGTTGAGCGATGTGCTGAACGTTTAAGTAAAAAGGAGTTTCTGGTGTTACGATTGCGC
The DNA here is from genome assembly GCF_029961155.1 of Pontibacterium granulatum. Lineage (GTDB taxonomy): Bacteria > Pseudomonadota > Gammaproteobacteria > Pseudomonadales > Balneatricaceae > Pontibacterium > Pontibacterium granulatum. The sequence continues at coordinate 30,582 of NZ_JASBRH010000031.1, forward strand.
TTTGGCATCGACTGTCGTCGCGAGCACACGTTGCAGGAGGTGGCGGATCAGCTGCGGGTGAGTGTAGAGCGAACCCGGCAACTGCAGAAGGCCGGACTCACCAAATTGCGTGAAGAGGTAGAAGGCTTGGTTAGCCCAAACCTACTTTGATCCCCAGCAGTACCAGACCGCCACCAATCATCCGTTCCAACCCTTTGCGAATCTTGTTCATCCGGTTCTGAATAGTAGGGCGGGACAGCAACAGAATGATGAGGCTGAGCCACAGCGCTTCAGTCACAAGCGGTGTTGCGCCGTACAGGGTCATCATCTGCCAGCCGTGTGCGGCATCAATGATTTGACTGAACAGCGCGATAAACATCAGCAGCAGCTTCGGGTTCAGCAGGCTGACCATCAGGCCACTCAAAAACGGATTGCTCAGGGAAAGGTGGGTGTTACCCTCAGTTTTTGCGTCATTGCCGCCACGGGTGAGCAGGTAGGTGGCACCCATGTACACCAGGTAGGCGCTGCCCAACCAGCGGATCGCATCATACAGTGCCGGTGTTTCGCTGATCAGCGCAGTGATGCCCAGCATGGAGGCAACGACGTGACTCGCCAGACCGAGGGAAAGGCCTGAGACGGTGATAAAGGCGCCTTTGCGGTCGCCTGCCAGTGTGCGACGCAGTACCAGAGCCGTATTGGCCCCCGGAACCATCGCGCCCACAAAACAGATACCCACCAATAACAGCCATTCGCCCATCGTACTACGTCCAAACTTAAGTGATTTGCGGGCAGTGTAGGGCGCAGCGCTGATCAGCTCCAATGACTATTCGGGATAGGGGTTATATCAAATTTGATATAACCTGGTTTGATATAATCTCTTGATTTATTGCAGACAATTAAATTCCGGTTTGATCGTTGTAGGGAATATGCGGGGCACCGGTGCGAATCACGCTGTACAGGGTCTCGCGCAGGTACCGGTGGGCGGGATCTGCCTTCATCCGGTGATGCCAGATCATGTAGTAGGCGCTGCGTCCCACCTCCAGTTCAGATGGCAACGAACGGTAGAGCAGGTTGTAACGGCTGCCCAGGTCGTTGGCGATATGTTGCGGCAGGGTGAGCAGGTAGTTGGACCGCGCCGTGATGGCAAGTGCGGAGTTGATGAAGGGGACGGTGACCTTCAGCTCTCGCTGCAAATTCAGGCGAGAGAGGGCATTGTCCACCGCACGGATCTTATCGCCACCGCCGGTCACGGCCAGATGTTCGGCGGCCATAAAGTCGTCCAGCGACAGGGTTTCCTTCCCTGCCAACGGGTGGTGCTGGCTCATCAGGCAGCAGAAACCGTCTGATCCGACCTGGCGGCCGTAGATGTCATCGGGAACCTCATCCAGATAGCAGCACGCCAGGTCCAGACGCCCCTGACGTAAACTGTCCATCATCGAGGGCTTCCACAGGTGGAAGTGGATACCGATGCCGGGGGCATTGGTTTGTAGCTCCGCCAGGAAGTCCGGCGCCAGTTCCTGAGTCACATAGTCGGTGGACGCCACGTTGAACTGGCCCTGATAGCCGGACGGCTCAAAGCTGTTGGGGATAAACAGCGTTTCCAGTTGGTTCAGCATCGGCGGCAGTTGCTGCCATACGTTTTCACCGCGGGGTGTCAGGTGCATTTCGTTGCCCACCCGCACCATCAGGGGATCGGCAAAGATATCGCGCAACTGCGCCAGGTTACGACTCATGGCAGGCTGGCTGATGTGGGCGCTTTCCGCCGCCTGGGTCACGCTGTGGGTGCGCAACAGGTGGTAAAGTGACAGCAGGAGGTTAAGATTTATCTGCGAAAGTTCCATGCCGCAAGCGTATCAGCTTGGGTCATAACGATAAAGTATTACCCCGGTGTGGAGGTGGTCCTCATAATGGATCGCAGATTTATGAAGATCTCAAGAAAAGGACAGTGCTGTGACATTAGCAACCTGGCTCTCCATCGTAGCAATCTGCATTCTAGGCGCCTTAACTCCCGGCCCAAGTCTGGCGGTTGTATTGCGTCATACGGTGACCAACTCCCGTCAGCACGGTATTGCTGCAGCGATATGCCATGCCGCTGGTGTAGCGCTGTGGGCACTGCTGACGGTAATGGGCCTCGCAATCCTGATTGCGCAGTCGCCAATCCTGTTTAAGGTGATCACCTGGGGGGGCGCAGGGTATCTGGCATGGCTGGGATACAAGGCACTCACCGCGAAGGGTGACAGTGTATTGAACGTTGGTGAGACCGAGCACGTGTCTCGGTGGAAAGCGGGTCTAGATGGTTTGATGATCTCGCTGCTGAACCCAAAGCTGGCGCTGTTTTTTATCGCACTGTTCTCTCAGTTTGTCTCTGCCGAGCAGACGCTCTCCGATCAGCTAATCATGATGATGACGGCAGGTGGTATTGATGGGTTGTGGTATCTGCTGGTGGCGTTGGTGTTCTCCCACTCCAAGGTCCTGACCTATCTGCAAAAACATACGCGGTGGATCGACCGGATTACCGGCGGCATTCTGATTGGCTTGTCGGCCCGCGTGGTGACGTTATCCTGATTTAGTTGTATGTGGTGTATCTATTTGAGTCCTGACATCTGTTGCAGGCTTTCGGTCGCCTGAATTGCACCGCTTTCATATGCTTCGCGATAAAGTGACAGATCGATATTCTGCGAAAGTGTGTCCCACTCACCCGCCATGTAATGTTCTGCGTTAGCCAATACATGGCCGAGGACACCGCTGCGATCGGTGAGGGCGGCAACGATTTCATCGCTCATCGGCAGTCGTTCCAGCAGTACCTCTTTGCTGATTCCCAGCATCGCATGCACCGTGGAAAGCATACCCACTAAAAATGCCGAGCTGGCATTGATGTCGGCGCTGCGCTGCGCAACCCGCTCACACATGTAAGCCGTGGTCAGGGTTTGCAGTGTCAGTTCAGATGGTTTGTTGCTGTTGCTCGACAGGGAAATCAGCGTTGCCCACTTCTTGATCTCGGCAAAACCGATCATCACAATTGCTTGGGCCAGACTTTCAACCTTCTGCACCAGCGCATAACGGGACGAGTTGACGATGCGCAGCAGCTTCAGCGTCAGGCGTGGATCACGCGCGATGATCCCTTCAATATGCTGTGGTGAGGTGCCTGGATCATCCAGTGCGGCCAGCAGCTCAATCAGAACCAGTTCATTATCTGAGATCTTGCGGCCTTCAATCACCTGTGGGCGAGAGAGGAAATAGCCCTGGAACAGCTTGAAACCAAGGTCTACACAGGTCTGAAACTCCTCTTCGGTTTCGATCTTCTCGGCCAGCAGGGTCACCTTAAATGGCTGTAACTGCTTGACCAGTGTGGCCAGGTCATCACCGCGGGTAATGGTCAGGTCCACCTTGACGATATGCGCGAGGTGAAGCAGAGGGGCGTGGGCAGGGCTGTATTCGAAATCGTCAAGGGCGATTCGGTAACCGGCAGATACCAGATGGCGAACTGCGGTGATTACCTCGTCGGTGACTGTAACATCCTCCAGTACCTCAAGTACGACCTGCTTATTGTCGAAGGCGGGCAGGCTATTGCCGCTCAACAAGTCTTCGGTCAGGTTGATAAATACCGGTACCTGACTTTGGTTTCCACGATCAAAAATACTGGTGAAGTGATTGATCAGGACATCGCAGGTTGCCTGGTTACCGTCAAATACGTTAGCGGCTGTCCGGTTTCCCGACGAACGATAGAGGAGCTCATGCGCTACGACCCTCAGCTCGCGGTCGAAGATTGGCTGTCGCGCCATCAGGATATTGGTGGAAGCGTCTTCCATGTGTCACTCGTCATGCCCTGGATTTAGGACATTCAAGCATCGTTCCATATCCGGAGCAACCATTCGTTTTTGCAGCCCGTGCCTGTTGGCCGAAAACTTGATTTAAACAAACCAGAGGTTGTCTTTTACACAGCCGAAGTACTGTTTTCTGGCGTTTTATGGCGACTTCCAACCGCCAGTATCAATCCGAGAATGATGCCGAGGAATGCTGCAAACAGCACACGGTACTCACTGGGCAGCATAAAGGTGAGGGTGTGACAGGGGATCCAGAAAAGTGGAATGGTTTTCTTTAGTACGAAAGACCACAGGCGTTGCCAGTTCATCGCCGCCAGGATCTGACCGATCTGGATCGGATGGACCAGCGCTACCAGTTTGCCCTGATGTGCCGCGATATGCAGATCGGTTATTTTGTGCGCGGTCATCAACCACACGCCGAAGGTTAGGTTCATCGACAGGCTGATGGCAAACGCTACGATCAGCATCTGTACAGACACGGGGCCCTGCAGGGCTGACGCAGCCTGGTCCATTCCCAGTAGGGCCAATGCCATCGGTACGCCGTTCACATAGATCACAAAACAGAGTTTGATAAAGATGCCGAATACGCCCCAGACCACTGCTTTAGGCAGGATGCCAAAGGTCGCCAGGGGGTAGTGGCCGCTGACGATACGTGCCCCCAACAGCTCGCCATAGGTCGCCAACACCGCGAACTTAATAAAGCTCGCTAGCAACGGGTAGCTGTGATTGGTGGCTTTCAATAGCTGTGCGGGGTTCTCGACCCAGATCAGAGGTGAAAACAACAGGACAGAGAACAGCAAAAAAAACAGATCAGATCGCTTTAGCACAGGCACTCACATTCTAGAGGTTGGGTTTCAGGCGCTACGGGTTAAGCGCCATGTCCCTACGGCGATTCGGTTCGGGTGATTGCGAATTGGTGAGCTAACCATGATAGAACTGGGGCTATAAAGATAAAGGCGATCAGCAGCACAACACTTGTGTCCATAAGGAAAGGAATGCTCTGGGCCACGGCAGCACCGGTAATCAGCTGGATAAATCCATCAGGCCCGATGCGGTTTCGGCGGTGCCGGAAGAGCTACTGATCGCCGCCAGTTGGGCATTGGGCTGACTCATACCACGGCCAAAGGTGAGCAACGCCATCGGCAAAAACAGGGTGGTGTAGTACCAAAGGTCCAGCAGAGTGAAGGTCAGCTGGATGGTGCTGATTGGTTGATCCAGGCTCTGTGCCACATCGGGCATCGCGGGGATAAAGGCATTCAGTGCCAGTGGGCTTGCCATAGCAATGCCTGCTAGAAGCAGGGCTGAAGGAGTGGGGAGGCTCTTTGTTGTATTCAGCTGTGGGTACCCGTCCTGGCGCAAGCCGGAGTTATTTCGATGCGCTATTTTAACCCGTAGCAATCCAGGCCGGTTTGGCTATTTGTATACGCGGTGGTCGATTTTAGTATGAGTTCACCGTGTGATGGCGCTCGGATTCGGCCAGTAACTGCGCCAACTCATCCAGAGGTACTGGACGACTGAATAGGTAACCCTGCACCATGTCGCAGTTATAGCGGCGGACAAATTCATGTTGCTCTTCTGTTTCGATGCCTTCGGCAACCACGCGTAGATTGAGGTTGTGCGCCATATCGATGATGGTGCGGATAATCACTTCATCACCGCTGTCCTGACCGATGTCATTTATAAACGAACGGTCAATCTTCAGGGTGTTGATCGGTAAGTTCTTCAGACGGCTCAATGACGAATAGCCGGTACCAAAATCATCGATGGAGACTTCCACGCCTAGTGGACGTAACTGATCCAGATCGTCTTGCAGATGCTCCACTTCCGCTGACAGCATCGCTTCGGTCACTTCCAGTTCCAGGCGATGCCCAGGGAAACCGGTCTCGGTGAGAATGGTGCTGATGCGGTTGTAGATATCTTTATGCATCACCTGGGTCGGTGAAAGGTTCACCGACAGGCTGATGGTGGGGGCGCCCTGAGCAAACAGTGATTGAATCTGTAGGCAGGCATTTTTGCAAACCCAGTCGTCGATGGTGCTGACCAAACCGCAGTCTTCCGCCAGCGGGATAAATTCCTCCGGCGAGATAAAGCCTTCCTCGTCGTCAAACCAGCGAACCAGTGCTTCCACGCCCACCATTTCGCCGTTGTGCACGTTCCACTTCGGTTGGTAATGGATGGTGAAACGGTTATCGCTGATTGCGCGGCGCAGTTTGTTTTCCAGAAGCAGCCGACGCTCGGTAATGGCGTTCATCTCCGGGCTGAAGAAGCTGAACTGGTTGCGTCCGGCTTCTTTCGAACTGTACATAGCCGTGTCGGCGTTTTTCAGTATGGTGGAAGCATCTGCGCCGTTATCAGGGAAGATGCTGATGCCAATACTGGTGGTCACCTGCAGATTGTAGCCCTTCACATGGATCGGATGTTTTACCGCTTCAATCACCTTAGTGGCCACTTCGGCAGCGGCATTGGGTGAGCTGTCGGGCAGCAACAGGGCGAACTCGTCCCCACCCAGCCGCGCGAGGGTGTCACTTTGGCGCAGGCACTGACGCAGGCGGTCAGCCATCTCAATCAGCAGCTTGTCGCCGACTGCATGACCGAGGGTGTCGTTAATGCTTTTGAAACGGTCCAGGTCCAGAAACATGACCGTTAACTTCAGTTCCCTGCGGCTGGCATAGTTGATCGCCGCCTGCAAGTTAGTGTCGAAGGTCGCACGGTTAGCAAGGCCTGTAAGCGTGTCATGGAACGCCTGATGCTCCAGCTGTTCAGTTAGCGCCAGCAGTTCGGAGGTGCGCTCGTTTACCTTGTCTTCCAACTGGCATTGGGCGTCACGTAATTCCTTCTCCGTCTGCTGGATCTGATCAAGCATCTGGTTGAAGTCGTCGGCCAGACTGCCTATTTCGTCATTGGAAAGCTTCTCCGCACGCAGGTCATAGTTCCGGGTATCGGTAATACGGCGTGCAGTGCGAGCCAGGCTCAGGATGGGGCGGGTAACGATCTGTTGTCCTACGTTTGAAAGGACCATCGCGACCAGCAGTGAGAACAGGAACAGGCCAAATACGATGGTCATCCTGTGTAGCTGTTGTTGCTGCCAGTTACCCAATTCTGAGAGCAGAACAATGCTGCCGATCTGCTCACCGTCCAGCTCTATAGGTATTTGTACGAAAAGGGTGCCCGCCAGAGAGCCTTCGCTGGTTGCCTGCGGTGCGATCGGCAGCTTGGCATTGTCGCGGCGGTAGCTGGAGAAGGGTTGCTGATTGTTGTCAAAAAGAACCGCTCCGACTATGTCATGGGTGTTTCTTAACGTAATCAGGGTTCGTTCTGCCGCTTCCGGATCGGAGAATGTCAGTGCCGCGACACTGTTCTGACCAATAATGCTGGCTTGCGCACGCATGCGATCGTAGATGTCATCGCGGGAGCTGATCCAGTCACTGATCGCAAAACCCAGGGTCACCAACGACAATACCGAGCAACTGACGATCATCAGGAGCAACATCAGCTTTTTGCGCAGTGATTGTCGGTTGATACTCATCTTTTCAATGCTCTGTGTTGATAATGCGAGCTAGCTTCAACAGCTCGGAACTCATGGATAAACCGCGTTGTTTCACGTCGCTCAGGTTGACTTCGAAGCCGATCGATTTGCCCTGACGCACCAGGTTCATCGTGACACCCCGGAAAGCGCGGGGGCTGGTGCGCATCGAGGTCAGATCTGCGATCACCAGTGTCGGGTGCTCTGCCTGCGGGGCAGATTCATCTTCAAAGCGAGCGAGTTGAGATTGTGGGACCAGCACAACATCACAGGCCGCACTGTCATTCGCGTGCTCAATCGTCTGGCTCTCAACCAGACGTTTACGGACCCGCTTGCCTTCGATAGAGCTGAACGCCCGTTGCAGGAAGTCCTTACGATAGAAGCAGATACGCAGGGTTTGTGGCCTTAATACGTGTATATCATCGGGCCAGGTAACAAACTTGGCGATATTGAATACGAATGCGGTCTTGATCAGGTTTCGCTTGTAGCCATTAGAGGCTGCATGGCTGGTACCGGGCTGTAGTGCCAGCAGCAAAGTAGCAAACACCACAAGCATATAGCTGCTGTTAATGCGTGTATGTGGTCCCCTAACGCCGCCTTTCTGAGATAAGGTCAGTCTCATAAAGCGCTGCTTTCCCACTTGATGCGCAGCCAGATCTCCCGATCGCTTCGTTCGTTGTTGAACTGAGAGCCGAAGTCCGCAGCTGGATCAAAGACCTTTTCATCAAACAGGTTGTCGATGCCGAAGTAGTAACTTATCTCCGGTGTTATCTGACCAAAACCAAACAGGTTGGCGATAAAATAGGTTTTGGCTTTGTCTTCATCAAAGCTGTTGCTGTCGGGCCTCGCATCGTTATAGACGACGGAGAAGCCGACTGTATGATCCGAGCGGTAGTTGTAATCCAGTTTCAGGCTGCCGCTCCAGGTCGCGAGGTAAGGCAGTTCACCGTCTACGGTATCCGCCTGAAGGTAAGACAGCCCCAGGCGCAGGTTCAGATCATCGGCAGGACGTGCGTTAAACAACGCATCTGCGCCGCGTATTTTGTAGGTATCATCGCTGTTGGCGAAGTATTCGTCTGCATCGTCCGGTGTGGGCACTTCGTGAATAAAGTCGTGTAGATGACTGCGGAACAGGGTGAAACTGAGGTTGGCTTCATCCCATTGGTAGAGATAACCCAGTTCCAGCAGATGGATCTCTTCCGCATCAACTTCGGGTGGCTGGAATGTTGTACCTTCCAGTACCTTCAGGTTTTCACGGAACGTGGGTGTACGGATCGCCGTTCCGTATTGTGCTTTCCAGGTTTGGTGGGCATCCGGCGTATGAACCAAGGCGGCACGGTAGTTAAAGTATCCGTCGAACTGATCGAAGTAGTCGTACCGTCCACCCAGTGTCAGGTTTAAGTCGGGATTGATCTCCCAAACATCCTGCAGAAACATTGCAAAGTTGTTGTTTGCGATACCAGGGGTGTTTAATAGGTTGCCCTTAACCGTTGGGTTTAGAAAGCCATCGCGGTAGTGGAAGAAGCGTTCGAAGTCCGTACGCTCGGCCTCTTCATATTGCCAGCTCACGCCAGCAGCGAAAACATGATCCTGCCAGCGTTTAAGTCCGGTTGCCGAAGCGCCTGCCATGGTGGCGTTTTGATATTCCTGATACCCCAAGGTGCGGGTATTCTGCTCGATCTCGTATTCGCGGGCTTTGTTGTCCCGGTAGTACAACGTGCTTTCCAGACGGCCGGTATCCAGCGAACCATGGTTATAAGAGGCTGACAGTGTCAGGTTACGTTCTTTAACAAATGCATCCTGCGTAGGGGGAATAAACAGAAACGGTGTTTCGTTGCTGTTGTAACCCAGCGCCAGGGTCAGGCCCTCTATCGGCATCGCCTTAAGCTGAAGATTGGTGTAATCCTCGTCCAGCGGTTGCAGTACATCGCCACCGATAAAACTTTTACGGTCTTTGCGAAATGGGGCGTCCTGATCAATATAACTGCCAAATGCCTGGAAGGTTGGTGAGTTATAAAACAGGGTGCCTTTGCCGCGATGATTATCACCCGCTTCCAGGGTGGTTTCCCAGTTGGCCTGCTCGGCAAAGTCACGTGTAGTGATGGAGATAATGCCACCAAAGGCGTTGGCGCCATAAAGACTTGAGGCCGGTCCAAGAATCACCTCAACCTTCTCGATATATTCCAGGGGCAGATTGTCGCCCAGCGAGAAGTGGCCGTAATAGAGGTGCTGCATACGCACGCCATCGACCATCAGCACCATCTTGTCGTTGTAACGATCCAAGAGCCCCCGGGACCAGACAGAGCGGTGACGCTTGCGGTACTGGTTGAGCTGCAAGCCGGGCACAAAAGCCATCAGGTCTTCCAGGCGACGTACGCCAAAACGTTTAAAGTCGTTTCGACTGAACGTGTATAGGGTGCCCGGCGCTTTGCTGGTTTGCGTAGGGACTAAGGATGCTGATTTAAACACATCCATCGCAACCAGCTCTTTGAGCGACATCGTAGAGAAGTCGTCGCTGTCGACTGAAGTCGCTACTACCGGAAATGAGATAGCCAGCAAAGTGCCGGCCAAAGCTAACGTACTGATGGGTGACGTTTGGTACTGCAAGTGTTCACCTTTGGCATTTTTTATTATTTAAGTTGCCTGACGGTATCGAGTATTTCTTAGAAAAGTGAATTAGCGGTTGTTCGCGAAATCTGACTTTTCTATATGTGAACCTAAACAAGCCGGTGCTCGTTAACAGGTTTTAATTACTGTGAGTTTTAGATCCTGTTCGGGCTTATAGCTACCGCAAATTATGGCGATTTGGGCGTAAAATTATAATTAACCGTCGTCGAACATCATTATATTTTTTGTGGATTAAAACAAGAGTTAGCGGGTGATTTTGATGCTTCCAGCTGCGGGAGGGCAGAAAACAGCGCCATCCAGTATGTTTTTTGATCAGGGTGTTCTCTGTTTCAGGGGAAGGGGCTAAACCTGAAACGTATAACGAGACTGCTACCGGGTTGATAGCAGTCCCGAGGTTTGGGGTGATCAGGATGGATCGCGAACGACCAGCAAACGGATCTCGGTCATATCTTCAATCGCATAGCGGATCCCTTCACGGCCCAGGCCGCTGTCTTTCACGCCGCCGTATGGCATATGGTCCACACGCCAGGATGGTACATCGCCAATTACCACGCCGCCCACATCCAGCTCATCCCAGGCCTTCTGGGCTTTGTAGATATCGCGGGTGAAGATACCGGCCTGCAGCCCGAAGTCGGAGTTGTTCACCTCCTTCAGTGCCGCATCAAAATCGGAGAAGCGGGAGAGGATCGCAACCGGACCAAAGGCTTCCTGAGTGTTTACGTCCAGTTCGATTGCCTGCTTACGGCAGCCGCGCAGTGGCGCCTCGTTTGCGGACTCCGACAGAATCATCGTTGGTACGTGGGGGATTTTTGCTGCCAGTACGATTTCGCCCATCTCTCTTTCACCTCATCAGGTTTTTGTCCCACATCTCTATGATGGCTCAGTCCACGGTTCGCTGCCTGAATCAGATGCCGGTGAGACATGCATATTTAATATATTAAATTAATGAAGATGTTATCTAATGTCAAAAGGTCGAAAGCACACACTGTGTTGCTGATTTCGTAACCTTTAGCCTTTAGTCTATGGCCAATGATGCCGATAGGAATTCAGTACCGGTGTTAAAAAGAAGGATTATGGATGGGGGCATTTGATGTCGAGTGCGATCGACCCGACATCAACGGGCGTATTTGGGAAAGGAAGAGAGCGTTTAGGGTTTGAGCTTGCACAACTCGCCGAGTAACTCGTTCAGCAGTTCTAGCTTTTCCTCGGAGATCTGTTCGGCCATCGCTTTATAGCGGGCATCCAGGCGAGGGCTGACGTCCTCAAACATTTGTTTGGCTTCATCGGTCAGACTCAGTAGTACGCGGCGCTGATCGTCTGGTGACTTGCGACGCTGGATCAGGCCCTGTTGTTCGAGGCGATTGATGATACCGGTCAGACTTGGGCTGAGGATGCAGCAACGCTCTGCCAGTTGTTTGGATTCCAGCTCGGTGTACTCGTTGAGGGCTTGGATTACGCGCCACTGCTGTTCGGTTAGTGAGATCTCCTGCAGAATCGGACGGAAAAAACTCATGGTCGCTTCACGGGCCTTGAGCAGTTGCAGGGGAATAGAGTCTTCGAACTTGCGCATAGAGGTTGGGTAATCCTTAAGATGTTATCTGTTGTATTGTCCGGTGATGGTCCGGTTATTTCAAGTGGGGACTTTGGATAACCTAGGCACAGATAATGCTTCAGAAAAAAGTATTAGCAACAACCAAAGAAAGATATTTAGGATGGATCACTTCAAAAGCATGATCTGTCGAGAAGGGGAGGATAAGTACCTTAAGTGATGATGCAGACCCACACGTTGTATGAGCGGATTACCAACGAAGTCCATGCCCGGCCGTTTCAGAAGGTTCAGGCGCCGCTCTATATGGTGCATCTGGCGATAATGTTGCCTAGTGATCAGATGAAACAGGCCGTAGACGCTGCACTGGATATGGCCGTCCGACTGGGTATTGATGCGAAAACATCTGATTCCGGTTTCTTTTTTGTCAGCTCCGCAGAGATGGGGCTGAGGTTTGAACGACACAATGAGTTTTATAGCCTGACGTTGTACCACTTTGGTGCAGAATCTGAAGACGTGCTGGGCGAACGCTGGTTGCCGTTGATCTCGGGTGACCTGTTACCCGGTGAAATGCTGGTGGGGGCCGAAATTCTGTTCCGCCGCCGACGGGAAGATCCACTGGCTTGGTGTCGCAAGTATTTCGGTAAGCGGGACTTCGCCGCCGAGCAGTTTGGTGACCGCCAGTTGGCGGGATCAGACGTGATGAGTGGTGGTGCTACTCTTTGGACTGATTTTGCCGTACGCGAAAAGACCGGGCTTGTTAGGGTCTTGGTAGAGGACCGTGCCTTGCAGCCGTTCCAGGCGGGGCGTTTGTTGCAACGTATCTGTGAGATTGAAACCTACCGCCACATGGCGCTGCTGGCGCTGCCGTTTGCCCAGCGAGCGATGCCACTGATCACCGAATTGGACAAACAGCTTTCAGATATCACCCATCGGATGACCGGGGATCATCAGGAACAGTCATCGGAAGTATTGCAGGAGCTGATGACCCTCGCCGCTCGGGTGGAAGAGTTATCTGCAGACACGGCCAACCGGTTCTCTGCCAGTGATGCCTACTTTGCGTTGCTGGATACCCGGTTAAATGAGCTGCGTCAGGAGCGTATCGAAGGTCTGCAAACTATTACCCAGTTTATGGAGCGACGTCTGGAACCTGCACGCCGCACCTGTCAGGCGGCTGGAAAGCGTATTGAGCACTTGTCCAAACGTATTGCACGGGTGAGTGAGTTGATCCGGTCCCAGGTAGATCTGTCGATCGAACAGCAGAACCGTGATCTGTTGGAAGCGCTGAACGGTCGCGCTCGTCGTCAGCTGCGGCTACAGGCAAAGCTGGAGAGCTTCACTATCATTGTTGTGACGTATTACGCTTTCGACCTGATTGAGCGAACTATACGAAATACAGTACCGGGGAATAGCCTACGTGATGATGTGTTGATGGGGCTGAGCTTTTCCGTACCACTTATTGCCGGCGTCCTCTGGCTCTATGTACGCCAGCTACTGAAGGGGTATGACGAGGAAGACTGAGTTAAATCAGCCTCAAACGTATCGAGATTGGCATCGTAAATTATTTCGTGATCTGCTCATCAGAAACTCCTTGATAATCAAGATCATGTTGGTATACTGCGCGCCTATCTTGAGTTGTCCAACTCTGGATGAGGCTTTTTCTAAGCCGTGTTGTGGTGGCCCTGCTGGTCCTCCCGCAACGATAAACCGTGAATCTGGTCAGGCCCGGAAGGGAGCAGCCACAGCGGTGGATTCGTGTGCCGGGATGTGGCTGGTGGGGTCACCCCCAGTTTATCTAACTGGTGTCCCTTTCACTATATACCTGCATAAATTGCGAATAAGCTTGCACAATTTGCAGTATAAGGCTGCATAGACTATTTTTTGTAGTAAAGCTACAGATAGGGCCGCAGTCTATGTATCGGCGCAATCTCAAGTATTCCCGCGTAAAAAACCTCTTCAAATTCGCTAGTCCTAAAATGGATAACGTGTTGGTCGTTGAGTCTGCGCTTGAATATGACGCTTGCTTTCACTTTGAGTACTCTCCAGATATTGTTGCTTTTGAAGCGCAGCCAGAGGGCTTCTACTATTCATTTTGTGGTAAGCGATTGCCTTACACTCCGGACTTTCGCGTCTATGACCGAGTAAATGGTGTCCGCTACATTGAGGTCAAGCCTGCGTCGAAAACACTTAAACAGGTATTTAGAGATAAGTTTTCAGCTCTGCAGTCGACGGCAAATGAACTGGGGGTGCCTCTAATTCTTGTCACCGAGAGACAGATTCGAGTAAGTCCTATACTGAATAATCTCAAACTACTACACCGCTATTCAGGGATCCAAAGCCTAACTCCTCTTCATTTCAAGCTATTGGATCTGGTTAAGTCATCAGGAATGGTTCGAGTACGCAATCTTATTGAGGCTACCAACGAATCAGAAGGAGTTGTGCTAGCCTCGACTCTTACGTGGCTATCAATCGGCAAGTTGAAAGCCGATCTGTCAAGTGAAGCTTTGAGCCGAGATTCTCTCGTTTGGTGCTAATGATGGCCGACCAGAAACCTCCATCACAAGGGCTATTCGAGGACGAGTTTGTCCGCGAAATAGCTTCAGACAGCGTATTGAGAAATGAAATATCGGACGTACCATCGCCTCCACCTTCAGAGTGTATTAACAGGAGGAAAATTGAAGGTTCCCTAGATACATACTCACAAGAAGAACTTGATGAAGCTTTTAGGCGTTTGAGTTATATAAAATGGATTCAGAAGAGTAACAAAGCTGGCTGGACTGAAAAGAACCTTAATCCTCTTCTTGCTAAGGTACCTGAGCATCTCAAGGGGCCCGTTCCTAAGTGGAGGACAATCGCCGAATGGCGAAGTAGTTATGAAAAAGCAGGTCGATCTGTGGAAGCATTGGTTCCACAGCATAGGAAAAAAGGGAATAGGAACCAGAAGGTAGTTAACGATAGCGTTTATTATTGGAAAGCAGTAGAAGAAAAATACATGCGCAAAGAACGTATGTCTATAGCGAGGGTTTATAGGTACTACGTTGACTTGATAACGATCACGAATAAAAATTTGGTTGAAGGGCGAATTAAGCCTATTAGTAAGCGGGCATTTTATGACCGAATTAATAAGCTCCCACCTTATAAAGTAGCTGTTGCCCGATATGGGAAAAACTATGCTGACCGACACTTTAGAGAAGTGGGAGTCCATGTTCCAAGCACTAGGGTTCTTGAGCGAGTCGAAATTGACCATACGCCATTAAACCTGATCCTCTTGGATGATGAGCTACATATTCCTTTAGGCAGGCCATATTTAACAGCGCTGATTGATTCGTATAGTCGTTGTATTGTTGGTTTTTACATTGGATATAGAGAGCCAAGTTATGACGCTGTCCGTAAAGCTCTACTAAACGCTATGCTGAGGAAGGAGTGGGTTAAAAACAAGTACCCGGCGATTAAGAAAGATTGGCCATGTTCTGGGAAGATAGAGGTTCTGGTTGTTGATAATGGAGCGGAATTTTGGAGTAAAGATCTAGAAGATGCTTGTAACGCTGTCGTTGGAGACGTTCAATACAATCCAGTTGCTCGCCCATGGCTTAAACCACTTATCGAACGTTTTTTTTCGACAGTCAATCAAAAGCTACTAAATTCTATTCCTGGAAAAACATTTTCTAATGTTGTTCAGCTCAAAGACTATAAACCAGAGCAAGATGCGGTGATGCGGGTGTCAACGTTTATGGAAGTTTTTCATAAATGGATAATTGATGAATATCACTTCGAGCCGGATGAACGAGAGACACGAATACCAATCTGGACGTGGAATGACGGTGTCGCTATGTATCCGCCTATTCAGTATGATGGATTAATGTCGGATAGGTTAATAATAGAATTAGGAATGGTTCGTGAACGAACGCTGAGGAAAACAGGAGTACAATTTTTAGGAATATACTACTCAAGTCCGGAGCTTTCAGAGTATAGGAAGAATGCTCCATCCAGTGGTGGAAAGGAAAATCTTAAGGTTAAAGTTAAAATAAATCCGTCCAATTTGTCTTGTGTCTATGTATACCTTGATAAGGAGGGCCGTTATATTCGGGTTCCAAGTGTTGACTCTACCGGCTACACAGAAGGACTGACTCTGTTCCAGCATCAGACGAACCGGCGTGTTGCGCGTCTACTTACTCGATCTAGATTAGAATTAGAGCACTTAGCAGAAACGCGAGCATTCATTGATAAGCGTATTAAAGATGATGATTTCTGGGGCAGGAAAACAAAAGCGTAAGAAGCTCAAAGGGGCAAAGGCTGTTGCTAGGCGTCAAAATATCGGTAGTGATGGTCCGTACACCATAGTACCCCAGGTAAATGAGCCTGTAGGTGATTCACAGGTATTTGGCGAAGAGACTCCTTCAAGTAAGCGTGGTGGAAAAGATATTGATGAGATATTGGAAGAATGGGACTCGTATGTATCTAAGTTGGATGCATACTGATGTTACGCCTCAGTGCAGAGCAGCTAGCTGATCTTAGTGCTTTTAAGAGCTGTTTTGTTGAGCGTCCGATAATCACACAGATTCTGAGTGATTTCGATCGTCTGCGTACATATCGCGAGCTCGGAGGAGATCAGCAGTGCATGTTATTAACCGGGGACACTGGGTCCGGAAAGTCCCATCTCATCAATTACTATAAAGAACGTTTTCATAAACATCAGATAGGAAATGTGTTGACATGCCCTATCTTGGTTAGTCGTATTCCTAGTAGGCTCGATCTTGAGCAAACCATGATCCAACTGTTATATGATTTGGGGCAGTTTGGGAGCGATTATCGTAAGCGTCGAAGCAATGATATTGGATTAACAGAATCATTAGTGGCG
This sequence comes from Pontibacterium granulatum, assembly GCF_029961155.1. Lineage (GTDB taxonomy): Bacteria > Pseudomonadota > Gammaproteobacteria > Pseudomonadales > Balneatricaceae > Pontibacterium > Pontibacterium granulatum. Next base: position 46,940 of record NZ_JASBRH010000031.1, read on the forward strand.
TTACTGAAACAGTGCCAGACTGAGCTCATAATTATCAATGAATTCCAGGAGTTGATTGAATTTAAGAATGCAAAATCAAGGCAAGCTATAGCTAACCGTTTTAAGTACATCAGTGAGGAGGCCTGTGTTCCGATCGTTTTTGTTGGAATGCCATGGGCGGAATGCATAACTGAAGAACCGCAGTGGGCATCGCGATTGATCTTTCGACGCCAATTACCATATTTTAAGCTTTCAGAGGATTTGGAAGAGTTTGTACGCTTCCTTAAAGGTTTAGCTCTAAGGATGCCGTTTGAGGTGACGCCACGGATAGAGGATAAGCGGATTGTGTTTCCTTTGTTCTACGTAAGTAGAGGAGAGATCCGAAAGCTCAAGCATTTGCTAAACGAAGCAGTAGCCATTGCTCTTGAATTGCGGGCTGAAACCTTGCTGCCTGAGCATCTTTTCTGTGCGTTTTCTCTTTTTTATCCCGGCGAACAAAATCCATTCGGGCAAGACCCTTCCAAATTGAAATTCTCAGAAGTGAAGTGTTACTCAACTTATAATGCAAATGCTGTTGCGGAAGCAGAAGCTTTAGTCGCGACAAGGTTTACAGAGGGGATGTCGTTGACTCAACTACTGAAGAAGTGAACGGTTAGATCTATTGAATCGCCATCAGTTATTACCGGTGGAGTATGAAAATCGCAACGAGGAGCGGCTGGTGAGTGTCTACAGTGAATTATTCCGACTTAAGCAATCCACATAAGCGAGGACCCGAGCACGTTTCTCATAACATTATGAAACCATATCAAATAACTGCCCCGCACTAAGGATCGTAAACCGCCCGCTTTTCCTTTGGGTGTCTATCCAAATCTGATTGCCACCAATGATTATCTGCTTAACAGCAAGGTGTCCGCTTACCACCACATCAATATCACAGATATGATCAATGGCCTGTCCCATCTTGGCCTTTGATGCATGGGCAAAATTCCAGACGACGTATTCAATGCCAGCATCGTCTCGAATTAATGTCGTCTCTTTCCAGGTATCCAAAGCGGTACTATGTACAACACCGATTTGTCGAGAGTGATCGATTTGTGCAGTTATCGTTAACGGCATTGCCCGCGTAATAAGATCGCTTAATAGCTGTAGTACAGGTTCAGAATAATCATCAACCCACTCTCCACCGTTTGCCATATGTAGATGTTTGACTGAGTCATTGTGCTGAGCAGCCTGAAACATCAATTCATGGTTGCCCAAGGTAGAGTGGAACCAGGATTGATTGAGGAGGTTCAAACATTCAATCACTTCTGGGCCACGGTCGATCAGATCCCCTACGCAGATCAGGCGGTCATGACTGTAATTGTAAACCTCCCCTAAAATAGCGGCATCCACATTTAGAGTTCTCCGGCGTACACTACGCCAATACGGAGAGCTAACAATGAAGAAATCACG
>NZ_JASBRH010000032.1 GCF_029961155.1 Pontibacterium granulatum
CATTGGGTGACCTCACCCCCTGGGAATATCTGGCCAAACATGACCCGCTGGAAAACTCTAATTATGCGTGTAACTAATTAGGGGAGGTTTACAATTAGATATGCACTCCAGAAGAGTGCATTTCCATCCCGACCCCGAATATACTTGAAGGGTAATCCTCCCATTTTTCGCGTTACCGCATCCGGCATTAACGGAAATCAATCTGAACTAGAAGCACCTATACAATCAGCAACACGTTTGACAGTGTCCAATCACTCTTTAGTTATACGCACCTGAAGCGTAGTGCAGCTCGTAGCTGTGGCTGTAGATCTCCAGGATATTGCCAAACGGATCTTCCATGTAGATCATGCGGTACGGCTTTTCACCCGGATAGTAGTAACGTGGTTTTGGCATACGTTTCTTGCCACCGGCTGCAACAATGCGCTCGGCCAATCCTTCCACATCCGGATCCTGAACACAGAAATGGAAGACACTGGTTTTCCAGTATTCGAAGTTATTTTCCGGGTTTTCCTGGTTCTTAAACTGAAAGAGCTCTACGCCAACACGATCACCGGTGGAAAGGTGCGCAATACGGAAAGACTCCCAGTTCGGACCAAAAACATCGGTGCACATCTCACCGATGGCGCTCTCGTCTTCCACGATTTCGGTTGGTTCCATAATCAGGTACCAACCCAGTACTTCGGTGTAAAACTTCACCGCTGCTTCCAGGTCCGGCACGGAGATGCCGATATGGGAAAATGTGCGTGGATATGGACGAACAGTGGTTTCTTGCGGTGTATGGCTCATGGGTTGGTCTCCTAATCAATCATTGAGACCAGTTTAAAAAACACCGCTCAACACTTAAAATTATCATTAATCATCAAAATGATAATTTCACATTATGATAAATCCCGTCTTCCTCAGAACCTTTATGCACCTGGTGAAAACCAATCATTTCACCCGCACTGCTGAACAGCTATATATGACCCAACCGGGCGTCAGTCAGCACATCAAAAAGCTGGAGGAACACCTCGGCACCCCTCTCTTACACCGGTTTGGTAAATCATTCGAACTCACCGATGCTGGCGAACTTCTGTATCAATTCGGCGTTCAACAAGCGGAAGCGGAGACTGAGCTACAGCATAAGCTTGCCGGTGATGATCCACATACTGGTGAATGTCGATTGGCCTGTTCAGGCTCAATGGCGATGCAGCTTTACCCTAACCTGCTGGAACTCCAGAAACGGTATGGCGGATTAACCTTCAGTGTAGAGGCGGCCCCAAAGACTGCGATCATCGAACGCATCAAAAACAACCATTCCGATTTTGGCATAGTCACCCAGCCGGTAAACGATCCTCTCTTGGATAGCGAACACCTGGGCAAAGACACACTGTGCCTGGTCGTACCCCAAAACACAGAGGCCAGTTGGAATTCACTGCAAACACTGGGTTTTATAAATCACCCAGACGGCCACCACTACGCCTCCCGCGTGTTGGAAACTAATTATCCAGACTCTTTCCGTGGTATGGGACAGATCCCGGAGTCGGGTTATATCAATCAGCTCGGTCAGATTCTGCTGCCTGTGGCAAAAGGACTAGGTTTCACGGTAATTCCGAAATCGTCTCTGGATGCATTTCCGTTTCCGGACCAGCTACAAAGCGCCAGCCTGCCGGTATCCGTGGAAGACGAAGTTTTCCTGATCACCAAGAAACACCGCCCACTGCCAAAGCGTTACCAGTTGATTCGTGAATTGCTCATCGATCAGTGGCTATAGTCAGTCCACTATGTGACCACCTCATCCCTCGCTGGTACCAACACGTGATTCCCAACTGGGCCTATAGCTGCCTTCGTAGCGTCCCTATAGTTTTCTGTCACAGCACATACTGAATTGCTGGTACAACATGCATGCAGGGACACCCGTTGACTGAGATAACCCGCCCGCGGCATATTCTGCCGATCATCATCCTGGCCCAGTTCTTGGGCACCTCCACCTGGTTTGCAGGCAATGCAATCCTGCCCGAGCTGCAAAGCGAATGGCTGCTGAGTGATTACGCTCTGGCACCACTGACCAATTCCGTGCAATGGGGATTTATCTCAGGCGCGCTACTGTTTGGCTTTCTTGCGCTGTCAGACCGAATCTCACCACGGGTGCTGTTTTTCCTCTGCGCGACACTGTGCGGTGCAAGCAGCCTTATCATCTCCAACTCGGCACAAACACTGGATCAGGTCCTGTGGTTACGCTTTTTCAGCGGCATGATGCTCGCCGGGATCTACCCGGTTGGGATGAAGATCGCCACTGGTTGGTATCCACAAGGACTTGGGCGTGCATTGGGTTATCTGATCGGGGCCTTGGTGCTTGGTACCGCAACCCCGCATCTGCTCTCCAGCTTGCCCAATACGTCCTGGCGTGAAGTGATGGCACTGGTTGGCGTGGCAGCCGTTACCGGCGGTGCGCTGATCCTGTGTTTTGTGCCGGATGGCCCTAACCTGACCCAAGGCGCGCCGATTAACTTGCGGGCACTGGCGGAAATCGTACGCTGCAAACCACTGCGCGCGGCGGTTGGCGGATATCTAGGCCACAGCTGGGAGCTGTATGCGATGTGGGCGTTGGCCCCGATCTGGTTGTTGGCCTGGAATCAGTCTCACGAACAATCCCTAAACAGCGCGTTCTGGACCTCTATGATCATCGCAACCGGTGCATTTGGGTGTGTGGTTGCCGGAATCTGGTCACGTACCTACGGCAGCCTAGCGATCGCCAAGAACATGCTGATTGTGTCAGGGATCTGCTGTCTGGTGTCACCATTGATGATGCTGGCACCAATCTGGCTGGTACTGCCGTTCTGGTTTATCTGGGGATTCTCGGTGGTGGCAGATTCGGCGCAGTTCTCAGCACTTTCGGCACAAACAGCACCATCCAGTGTGCTGGGTTCTGCTCTGACGCTGATTAATGCATTGGGGTATGTGACCACGGCGCTCGCAGTTGAGCTGATCGCCGTATTGATCGGTACAGTTCCTGTAGGGTGGTTGGCGTGGTGTTTATTGCCCGGCCCAATCCTTGGGATCTGGAGCTTACGCAGTCTGAAGCAAAGTACTGAGGTTACTGCTTCGGCCTGATACCTTCTTGCGCCAACAAACGGATCAGCTCGTCATCAGCATTTCGACCGGAGCTTAGCGCCATCAGCAGTAAGACGCAGAAAGCGGGAAGCATGAGGAGAAAAAGCATAGCCATGTCAGGTCCTGTCTTTTTATTGGATTAATTAGACCGCTTCAGATAGCCAACTTCGGGAAAGGGTGACAGATCCTTCCCTGGATCAAGGATCTCATTCCATCTAGCAAGGTGTACGTTCAAGTCTATTCAACGCACCCCAACTTTCTATAGGAAAAATTCCTAATTTTTGAGTGCGTAGATAGATATTGGAGAAACAGGTAACGCCAATGTGGTTAATTGCGTAAAACAGGAGTGGAAAATTAGAGATCGAGCGTGGAGGTGCCTTCACGGATCGCCAGCTGATACAGACTCACTTTATGCACCTTGAGGACTTCATAGATGCTGCTGTCGAGCTGGCCACCACTTACCATGTCATCCATGATCGCTAACACCTGATCCACGCCCAAACGCCCACGATATGGGCGTTTCTGACACAGCGCTTGGAAGATATCGGCAATAGACAGTATACGTGTCGGAATATCGATCTGATCGGCATGCCAGCCGTACGGGTAACCGGAACCATCCAACTTTTCGTGATGTTCCGCCGCCCACTTGGCAATCAGGGTATTGGGGAATATCGCCTGCAATACGCGACGGCTGTCCAATGGATGGCTGCGCATCTGCGCCAGCTCTTCCGGTGTTAAAGCACCGGGTTTCTCCAAAATTTCGTCCGGCGTGCGCAGCTTACCCACATCGTGCAGCAAACCGGCGATACGCAGCAGACGTTTTTCGTACTGATCGCAGCCCACTAGCCCCGCCAGTGAGTACGCGATATCGGCTACCCGCAAACTGTGGTAGTGCGTAAAAGGACTTTTGGCATCCACCACTTGGGAGATCAGCTCACCCAGTGACTCAATCTCGTCAAAGCTGAGAGAGACCCGGTAGTCAGCGGAAGACAAGGTTTCAAAGATCGCATCGTCCAGAAACTCATCGCGCAATTCCAGCCAGAAGCTGTCTTTCAGCGCGGCCTGCTCCAGCGCCACAAAGAGTTTTTCTGAGAACAACGTCCCGACGTGCGGACGCAACTCCTCAAGGATTGCCTGACGTTCCAGCAACACCATGTGCAATGGGTTCTTCTGGATAAAAGAGACGTACACAACATCCAGACGATCCGCCAAAAAGATCAGGTTGGCGTATTCGCCAGTCGCTTGATCCAGCGATTCAGGTATATGTTCCCAACGGGTGTGGTGGTAGCGCACGGCTTCAGCATAACGCTGAAACGGAGGAAAACTGCTAAGGAAGTGTTCACCGCGAACACAGTGCTCTTCGGCACCGTTCCATTCGAGTTCACCGACTATTTTCTTGTGAACGGCCGTGGATGATACGCCACTGTCGTGCAGCATACCGGCGAGCAGGATGAAGTGGCGGCGTTTTCGTGTCCAGCCCAGCAGATGGGCCACACGGTGACAGATCAGACCCACACGGCGTCCGTGGCTCTTATCGTTTACGCCCACGTAGTCCAACGCCTTTGTCACGGCGTGTGCAGCGCGGCCAACGTCAACGTCCATGCCCAGCATATTATTTACGGGGGTATCCAAGTTGCCTTCCAACGTCCATTACTCGATTACACAGTCATTCCTTTGAGCTCAGACAACGCTGACCAAGAACTAGCCTCCGGCCACTGAACACAAATTGAAACAGATTCTAACACCACGAAACTCGCACTAACCAGCATTAGCACTAAATTGCGACCAAATAATTAAAACAGTTCAAGAATCCACATACAAAAACATTGCAGCAAAAATGCGGCCTGTGCAGTGCCGCATTTACAGGTATTCGCCGGTATCTACCGCATGCCTATTCGGCATTCACCACCGATGTCGGTTCTTCCGCAATACACTTCAGGAACCAATCCCTAAAGGTACAAAAGGCTTCGTTATCCTTCTTGTTCTCTGAGTAGGTCAGATAATGCAGTTTCTCCCGGAATCTCGCTTCCGCGTCACCCGCGCGTACCAACCAGCCCTGCTCGATCATCGGTGCCACCAGTTGATGCCAGCCCAGGCTCACGCCCTGATGGTTCAGCGCCATCTGGATCAGCATGTTGTAATCGTTGGCGTTAAAAAGGTGGCGCTCCCCTTCGATACCCACGTCGATATCAATGCCGAGGGTGTTGAACCACACCCCCCAATCTACGTGTTCCGCGATCTGCGAACGGCCGTACGGGCTCAGATTAAGCAAGGTCGTATGCCTTAAGCCTTCCAGTGTCGCGATCTCCGGATTTTGTTTGAGATACAACGGCGAACACACCGGGAAGATCAGGTCATAAAAGAGTGGAATCGAGTGGTAGCCCTCACGCGGGTCACTCGCCTTATTGATAAACACATCCGGATGAACGCCCGGTTCCATCTGCAGGAAGTTGTTGGTGGTTACAACATTCACGTCGATATCCGGGTTCGCCGCAAAGAAGCTCGGCAAACGGGAGGACAACCAGAACGCTGAAAAGGCAGGTGAACAGCAAATTGTCAGTTCCTGTTTCTGCTTGCCGCTGTTTTCTATGCGCTGCGCCGCCTGCGCGATGTTCACAAACGAAAGGTAGGCCGCATCGTAGAAGATAGTGCCCGCTTCGGTCAGCTCAACTGCTCTGCCTGCGCGCTTGAACAACTCCACGCCCAAAGAGGCTTCCAACTCACGAATCTGGCGACTGATCGCCGCCTGCGTCACACAAAGTGCCTCCGCTGCACGGGTAAAATTTTGATACTTCGCCGCAGCCACAAAGGACTTCACGGCCCGTAACGACGGCATTTTCACCAATATCTGGTCGGGTTCGACGTGTTTAACCATAACTTCAGGTATTCAATTCTCTAAATAAAAAGTCGCTTTACCGGTTTTCGGCCCGTTAATACACTGATTTCCAAGTTGAAATAAACCTACGGTCTGTAAGTAAACGGATTTCAACCGGCGGCGACTCAACGGGATGCGACGCCAAAATGACTGACAGCGCCAGCAGATCACTGAGCGAAAATACTATAGTTTCAGTGTAACTGCGAAGGCCAACAAAACCACAACAATAAGAATGCCTACCGCAGCGTAGTGTCATGGGAGTAACTGAGATGACAAGCAAAACCAAAACTCTGGAGCTGATTAATCAGCGTAAACCTCGCCACGCTCTGAGCCGCGAACTGTACCGTGATGATGAGGTTTATCAGCAGGATCTGGAGCAGATCTGGCATAAGGAGTGGATTTTTGCCGGTCATACGTTCGAGATCGAAAAGGCCGGTGAGTACATGACCATTCAGGTGGGCGACTATCCGGTGGTGATCGTACGTGATGACAATGGCGATGTTCGCGCTTTCCACAACGCGTGCCGCCACCGCGGTTCACGTGTATGCGCTGAGTCCAAAGGTAAAGTGGCCAAGCTGGTATGCCCTTACCACAAATGGCCGTTCGGCCTGGACGGCAAACTGCTGTTCGCGGCGAACATGGGCGAGAAGTTCAACAACGACGATCACGGTCTGATGCCTGTGCATTGTGAAGTCGTTAACACCTACATCTACATCTGTGTGGCTGATGAAGCGCCGGACTTCGAACAGTTCCGTAAGGACCTGAGCCCGTTCATTACCCCGCACAACCTGGAAAACTGCAAAGTTGCCTTCGAATCCAACCTGGTTGAAAAAGGTAACTGGAAACTGGTGTTCGAGAACAACCGTGAGTGCTACCACTGTGACGGCAACCATCCTGAACTGCTGAACTCCTTCGTAGAGAACCTGTCTGTTGCCGGTGTCGGCGGCGATGACGATCCAGAGCTGGTTGCACACTGGGACAAGTGTGAAGCAGCAGGCCTGCCAAGCCGTCTGGTGATGGACGCAGATGGCCAGTACCGTATGACCCGAATCCCACTGTCTGCAAAAGCAGTGAGCTACACCATGGATGGGACACCTGCCGTGAACGGCCGCCTGGATGACACAGACGTAGAAGACATCGGCGCCCTGCTGTACTTCAACTACCCATCCACCTGGAACCACTTCCTGGGCGACCACGCACTGAGCTTCCGCGTACTGCCACTGAGTTCCGGTGAAACCCTGGTAACCACCAAGTGGATCGTGCCGAAGGATGCGGTAGAAGGTGTGGACTACGACCTGGATACGCTGACCAAAGTTTGGCTGGCGACCAACGACCAGGACCGCCAGCTGGTTGAGGAAACTTTCCGCGGCGTAAGCTCCCCGTCTTACATCCCAGGCCCATTCTCTGACATCGCTGAAAACGGTGTATGCCAGTTCGTGGATTGGTACTGCGATACAATGAAAAACAAGCTGAGCTGATTGGTTAAAGGTTCAGATTGCCAATCCCTAACTCTTTCACCACTGAAGCGACGGTGTAGCCGGGCTGATTCGCCCGCTTCACCGCTTCGCCGCGAAACTCTTCCTTATAGGAATAGTACTTGCGTTTAGCCATGATACACCTCCACAGTAGGGATATAGCTAACTATCGGCGGTGTCTACTAATCCTGGGTAACCCGGAAATAAAGCGCCGCCAGTTTCGCAGATATAAATGGCGTGCCCCTCTATTTCGGCTGTTTTTTTAAGAACAGCCACTTTACAACCTTGAGCTAGACTAAAATTGCAATTGATTATGCTTACATACAACAGTCGGTGAATTAGGCTTTAATATCCTCATCAACTAGATCACGGACGATTTTTTGTGCTTGTTCCTTACGCCCACGAAGAGCAGCGACACAGCTTCTATCAAGCTTGCCCGATTCAACCATTCTTTCTAACTCGTCGAGAGCATTTTCAACATTCCACGGCTCTTTATAAGGGCGACTACTTGTAAGAGCATCAAAGATATCAGCCACAGTTATAATCCGGGCTTCGATTGGTATTTGGTCTCCCTTAAGCCCTCTCGGATAACCCGAACCATCAAGGTATTCATGATGACAAGAAACAATGTTTAACATTATTTTTGAGTCTGCCAGATGGCCAATATCATACTCATTTAGAACCTTATTGAGTATTTCTTCCCCCTTTTCAACATGGGTCTCCATTAGTTCACGCTCTTGTTGCGTAAATCGACCTTGCTTCAGCAATACACTGTCAGGTATGCCTATTTTTCCAATATCATGAAGCGGTGCAAAGAGGTATAAGTGCTCTATAAACTCATCATTAATATGATGTGATTTCGCCAACTCTCGGCCAATCAAGCGTGAAAATTGCGCCATACGGTCAAGATGTTTGCCCGTTTCAAAGTCCCGAAGGTCGGCAAACTTGCGCGCAGCCAATGCCGTCGCCATCAATGAGTTAACTGCAATCAACTCGGATGAGATCGCCATCGTGATCAAGTTAACATATAGTATAAGGTCACGCTGGGCCCTTGGATCAAACGCACCCGATTCAAAACTATCGAAGAAAACAAACCCTATAAAGTGTTCCCCGCTATACATTGGGACTGTAAATGATGAACAGTAATTTTGTTGAAGGAGCCATCGGGAATGCTCAGTATTGGGAACAAATGAGTACTGGACATCATCAACCACCCGACATGAAGCCGTCTCAGAGAGACTTTTCAGCGACTGAGAGTCTGATAGTTTAAACTCATAGTTAGTGATTGCACTCCCCTTGATCGTTGAATTAAAAAACGTCTTTAGCAAGTCTGTCTTAGGGTCATAAATAGCACATGCAATTCGATCTAATGATGCAACTTTATTGATTGCCGATTCATGAATACTCTCCAAACGCGCCGTTAGATTGGGAAGGCTTGAGATAAGCTTATCCAGTACAATTGCGTTCATACTATATTCCAATTATCAGTTAGCTTGCTGGAGATACCGAGGGCATCGGCGCCCTTTGCATCACAACCTAAATGCCATAACAGCATAAAAATTGATAAGTTCGCTCTATCAGTGGCCTTGGGAAAACAGTTTTTTCTATGCTCTCTACGGTAATTCATCAACCACCCCACCCTCTAACGCTTCGCTATGCCTTAGTACACAATTCCTGCCGGAAGACTTAGCGGCGTATAAACTTCGGTCCGCATGCTTGAATAGCTTCTCAGTCACACCATCTGCAGCATTGACAACCGCTACGCCCACTGACACTGTAAGCCACTTTGAGACATTTGAAGACTCATGCGGCAACTGCAACGCTTCAATAGCCTGCACTGTCTTCGCTAATTGGTGATCTAACTCTTTAGCTTCTATATCCGTGCACAGTATAACGAACTCCTCCCCACCATACCGTGCAACAAAATCAGTTGCTCTGCGAAAGTGCTCCCGTAAAACCTCAGACACCTTTTTAAGAGCTTTGTCTCCTTCGGCATGGCCGTAACGGTCATTAAATCTTTTAAAGAAATCTATATCCAGGATAGCGAGTGAAACACGGGAGTTTGTTCTGGCGCTACGTCTCCAGACCCTATCAAACATTGTGGCAAACGAACGACGGTTATTGAGTCCTGTTAAATAGTCAGTATCAGCAAGAGTTATAAGCTGTTTGAGTAACTCCGCTTGCTTTAAGGTGTTTTTGACACGAAGCCTCAAAACAACTGGATCAAAAGGCCTGTGTATATAGTCAGCCACCCCTAACTTTAAAGCCCGTACTTCATCGTCTACATCGACACTATTGGCGATCATCAAAACAGGTGTATCTTTATACCTGCAAGCGTGATGAACACTTTTCAGTACATCAAAATTGCTCACCACGGACATATTCTCGCCCAAGATCACCAAGTCAAACAAAAGTTCTGATTCCAACATATGGAGTGCTTGCTCTCCATTTTCAGCCAATACGACCTGGTAACAGTCAGAAAAGAGACTTTTAAAGGCGACACGACGTTCCAAACCGCTGTCAACAACCAATATCGTATACAAGCTTTCATCCATAAACTCACGCCCCCTTGTGAAGGTAACATATTTAAAATCTAACAAGCGCTCTGCGACGCGAACTAAAACATGTTCTTAGCTGTTAAAGCACGTTCAGAACACACATAAGACTCACATCTTGTTACCATCAAAAGTCTTTAATAAAAAACACTTAATTCAAATCACCACTTAACAAATAAAGATTCTTGATTAAGTGCTTTCCCACTATCCAAACATCCAATTTCGACAATGCAGCTAGGTAAGGCTCAGGCTTTGAAAAATAGTACCCTTGACCAATACGGCAACCATTTTCTAAAAGCAGCTGGTATTGTGTCGATGTCTCAATACCTTCTGCAATGACTTCTAGATTTAATGCCCCAGCAATTGACAAGATCGCCTTAATAATATGCATACCACACGAATCTGAAATCTCGTCTATAAAACTCTTATCTATCTTAAGTGCATCGACACTCAAGTCTTTCAAATACGATAATGATGAATAGCCAGTCCCAAAATCATCAATGCTTATTTTCAAACCTAGGCAACGCAGCTTTTCCAACGTTGTCGCAACATCAGGTGTAATTCCCAAAATGACACTCTCTGTAATTTCAAGCTCAATATCGCTGGCGTCTACGTCATTAAAATCCAACAACTCAGATACATATTCAACTAGGTTAGTTTCACCGAAGTGCTGTGCAGTAATGTTAACTGCAATTGGACAGTACACACGTCCCGTCTTTCGACATTCGGCGATTAGCTCCACCACCTTTCGAAGCACGTAACGATCCAGCTCACAGCCGAGGCCCGTCTGCTCTGCTACAGGAATAAACTCCCCTGGGGGTATAAACCCACCATTAGATATAGGCCAACGCAATAGAGACTCATATCCCACAATACACTTGGTCATCAGATCGACCTTGGGCTGCAAATAAACGTGTAACTCATCATTAGCCAGAGCGAAACGTAATTGTTGTTCCATCCGTACACGACTTTTAAAGGATTCGTGTTGAGACGTCTCAAACAGAACCACTTTGGCATGGTTGTGATGCCCATGGATAATGGCCGACTCTGCCTGGCTAATGAGCACACTAATATCTTTACTGTCGTTAGGATAAAACGATATGCCCGCCGAGACGTCCGAGCGAAGTACCTCGCCCTCCAACTCATAAGGCATCTCAAGCTGCTCAACGATGTGAAGCGCTTCATTACGCGCATGATCCAGCGAATGAGCGGGCATAACGACGATGAAAGCCGATGCATCAGTGCGCCCAACCAAGGCATCAGACGGTAGATATCGAATAAGCCTGCGCGCGGCCTCAATAATCAACTTATCCGCTGTGTCGTGATCAAACATATGACTTACAATCTGGAGATGATTAAAGTCTAGGTAAATCAATGCACACAAGGTGTTTGCTGGGTATCGGGTATAGAACTCCTTTATCAGAGATTTTCGATTTAGCATTTTGGTTAGTGGATCATGATGCTTCAGAAACTGTGCCGTTAAGAGAGCCTGCTCTCGCTCAGTTACATCGATACCAACCGCTTGAATTTCATCTGCCGCTGGGGACAAGCTAAAGCCCCACTCTATGTAATGAGACTCACCTTTACAGGTAAGATGACTGGTATATTTTTGTTGTAGGGACGAAATGTTCCTCCCACGGGCGAAAGAGCCCAGCAACACAGAAATATCCTCGTCATTAAAGAGTGTGTTGCATTTGTATCCGATCACTTCATCAATCGAGCATTCAAGCATTTGTAATAGTGCGGTACTGACAAAGGTAAGGGACAAGTTCTTATCAATACGACAAACCAGCTCTCGCTCATCCTCCACTATATTCTGGTAACGGAATTCAGCCACTTCAGTTCGTTGTTGTAACTGTTGGAAGTCACTAAGATCATGACAAATACCTACAAACATAGGGCTGCCATCCGCATCAGAGCGCCCCAATGAGAGGCGCATCGGAAACGCTGTGCCATCCTTACGCATACCTTCAACTTCACGCCCTTTACCCAATACCTTTTTTTCGCCGGTCAGGAGATGATGCTTTATATACGAATTATGTTGGGCCCTATGGGGCATCGGCATGAGAAGACAAACGTTCTCACCCTCCATTTCCTCCCGGGCATACCCAAACAACGTCAGGGCTGAATCAGACACTGACTGGATAATGCCGTTGCTGTCGATTATAACGATCGCATCAACAGCAGCTTCGAGCAGCGCTGTGAGAACACTCTCTGGTTGGCTTTGGCTTATGCTGGCATTAAGTACCATCAATTCGACCTCCGAAAACCACCCACCAACTCGCTCATGCTGTTGGCTACAACATGTAACTGTTCGAGCTTATTCGAGGACTCATTTACTTCCGTCAAACTATCGCTCGTAAGGCCTGCAATGTTCACCACTTGTCGATTAATCTCCTCCGACACATGTGCTTGTTCTTCAACGGCAGCAGCCATTTGGGTCGTCATGTTGGCGATTTCACTCATCATGCCGGAGATATCAACTAACCTCGCCTCTACATCTAGAACTTTCTCCAACCCCGCTTCAGCCGCACGCTCACCATCCTGCGCCACTAACACCGATTGATTAGCACGCTTGGTTAGCTTCTCAATAATTTCATAGATCTCTTTGGTTGAATCTTGAGTTCTTTGGGCCAGCTGCCGCACCTCATCCGCAACAACAGCAAAGCCACGGCCATACTGACCTGCGCGCGCAGCTTCAATAGCAGCGTTAAGCGCCAGTAAATTAGTCTGATCGGCGATCTCTTCGATCACTTGTGCAGCACGTTCGATAAGTGCAGTCTGATTTGCTAAATCAATCACCGATTCACTTACCACCCCCACGGTGTCACGTAATCCTTCTATCGACTGCCGCGTCGTTCGGGAAATTTCACACCCATGGGACGCCGATTGACTTGATTGTGCCGCCATTACCGCCGTCTCTTGTATATGGCCTGATACCTCAGTGATAGTGCAGGTCATTTCATGCATAGCGGTAGCGACTTGCTCTGTTTCCATTTGTTGTGACTGCATCGCCGTACATACCGCCTGGGACTTTACCAAACCGTCTTTAGTGTTATTGGCGACAATCTCTGACGCATCCTGAATACGAGTTAATACCGTTTCTAAATGTGACTGCTCGCTTAAGATTGCCACGCGTAAATATCCCTCTAAGCCACTGCTGTCCGTATAGGTTTTCACAGCGAGAGGGTGTTGAAAGGCCTGAGGGACTATCGACAGAGATGCATTGATGTTGCGTCTCCGTCGATTTTGCAAATATGCCAATAACAGAACTGCCACACAGCCCAACAACGAAGCTGCACCTACGGCATAACCACTGATTAGTAGGCTTGTGGCCATCAGCACCGTCAATGCCATAATGCTCCATTCTCCCACCTCCGCAGGCAGATGGTGGCGTAACTTTCCTTTATTAACGGACGCATAAACCTTTTCAGCACGTTCTACATCATCGCGCTTTGGACAAACCCGAACCGATTCGTATCCAACCGTACGACCGTTTTCAGTGATGGGGGTAACATATGCGTTGACCCAATAATAATCCCCGTTCTTACAGCGATTTTTCACCAATCCCATCCAGGGCTTACCAACCACTAGATGCTCCCACATCGTTCTGAACGCAAGGGACGGCATATCAGGATGACGCACTATATTGTGAGGCTGCCCTATCAGTTCATCACGAGAATATCCGCTTACATCGATGAAAGCTTGATTGCAATGCATGATGTTTCCGTTGAGGTCTGTGCTGGATATTAAGCGCTGCGTTTCAGAAAACCGCTGCTCACGATCAGTGATGGGAAGGTTATTTCGCATTATTGATACCCTATTGTCTTTAAAAGACATACTTCAACAAGCTTCCGCGTAATCCCTTCCGCTTCGCTTACTACTATTTCCCTGCAAATCTTAGTTGCAAGCGCAGGAAATCTATCTAATGACGCAAGCAGTAATTCAGTAATCGACTAACTCCAAATTTGGAAATCAGAAATTCCCCCTGGCTTTAGTGAATCTAGCTCGCTGCTATTGTGTGCAGCCTTTTCCACCTTCAACGCAAAAAGGGCTTCAATCCCACCGTATGGATGATTCATAAAGGCGACCCTCTAATTCGCCACGTACTTTTCGTCAACACAATGAGATATAGCTTCATCAATTTCATGAGGATGAGCCTAGCGAAAAAACAACAGCCCTATACGACATTTGCGACAATTAAAGCATATCAGACACAGCTAATGCAACCCAGATGATTAGCAACCAACCCTGCTGATGAAAACCCTGCCTTACACCCGGCATGCACACTTTGAAGCTTTCTTCTTAAGGCTTTCTTAACACTTCAAAACAGGACTCATTGCTGAGTAACTGCTAGATGAGATTCCGAAGAAGCAATCATTAGTAATCAGACACTTGGTGGTTACAAAAGAAGGCACGCTGATCAATAGCGTCTGTCACCGACAAGCACAAAATAACAGCGCGTAAGCCAGAGGCGCACCAAACCTAGAATGACAATCGATGGAACTTTGCTTGAAGGTCAAAATTGGCTTGGATGTTAAAGCTGGTCAAACGTACAGCTTCACGACGACCTAGAATGAGCACTCAACTGGGCTGAACGCCGACTCAATGACAATAGGTATGTATTGAACGAGAGTGGCAATCGTGGTGCAGTGATACGCGAAGAGCTTTAAACCTTAAAAGCTGATTGGCATTTTGCCGAAGTGCCTGGCAGGCGCAGTGAGATGAGGAGGTATTCATGTGTAGTAATTCAGTCCAGATGTATGCCGCTGCACGACACAGGAATCCAATCGGTTAAACAGCCCTTATGAATTTTGTTTGATGCCCTCCAACACCTTCCCACGCTAGCCGATTTGGAGTGGCCAGTACGTACGCTCTGGATGCGGGAGCCTGGCCCAATCCTCTCAAAGGTCGTGGTCCTATCTTCAAGCAAACCTGCACTTTATGGTTTTGCGCTCATGTTTTGTAATAATTGGTTCACAAACCAAAACCCTGACATGGATAATGCGTTCACAATAAATACAATACACGTAGGTTCTAATATGAAAGAAAGTTTGAGCTATATAGCCGACTTTACATCGTCCATATCAAACTTCGTTTGGCCACTGTTTCTCCCCCTTCTTATCGTAAGCAGTCTCTTTATCGCGTATACCACCTTTACCCTTCTTGTAAAAACCGATCGGAATTCCAAGACGATCTCGTTTAAAAAAATGATCGGTCCAGCATCGATTTCGTTGGGTGCCAAAATTGGCACGGGGGCCATCATCGGGGTGCTGGGCTCACTGAACAAACTATCAGATGCCGGACAGGGTTTTATTGAGGGAATCGTCCTGTGGGGGATTCTGGGCGCCTGTATGCTGATACCGCTAACCTACTCCGAAACGTTTATCAGCCGCCGACTCCAACAGTCCCCTGTTGAGTACATCAGGCACAACATCAGCAGACATGCCGCGTTTTTTTATTCCGTCTCATTGGTGGTGCTGTATATCTTCGGTTTTGGCGGGTTCCAGTTTAACGGTATTGATACAGTCACCAGCATTGTGGTGAGTAAAACCGGAGGTGAAACACTCACAGAAATGCAGCGTTATCTGTTTGTTATCATCCCGATCATTCTGATTGCCAGCGGTATCATCCTGACTAAGAAACACTCCCTGTTTATCAATTCGTTGTCAGGTATGATCGGCTTGGCGGTGGTGTCCTACTTTATCTTTTTCTTCATCTTCCTTGGCCTGACAGCTGAACATATTCCAGTATTTCTGAGCCGAGCCTGGGAGGGTTTTACCAATCCGTTGACCATGGCGGTCGGCGCACCTATCGGGCTGATTTTCGGCTTGCAGCGAATTATTCAAACATCGGAAGCCGGCTTGGGCACCTCGCCTCTCGCAGCAGCGGAAGACAAAGATATGAGCCCACACAATGCTGCAATGACCCAGGTAATCCCAACAGCGATCACCGTTGCAGTGTCACTGCTCATTACCTCCTACATCGCCTCCTATGGCATAGCTCATCACCTCATCATGTTTCCAGCTGACGGAATTTCGCGCCTGTCAGGGTTCTTTAACACGGCTATCAGCGTCACTGGCAGCTTTGGCTTGGTAGTGATGTCAGTCTTTGCCATTCTATCAGGCATAACCACCCTACTTGGCTCTTACTTTTTCCTCACGCAGCTATTCATCAACAATCGTGAAAACACCAATATCGCTATCTACATGGCATTGATTGTAATTGCCGGAACATTGGCGGTATTTGGCTTCAATATTATCTTCGATGTGGTGGATATCCTGCTGTTTGCGGTGAGTGGACTTAATGTGATGGCATTGACCCTTTACCTGATCGCATTCGTTAGAGGGAAAGAGCATGCCGTTTCCGCTGAGGGGCAGGCAGAACAGGAAAGTAATATTGGTTATACGTCAGCCAGAGCGAGTATTGACTGACAATTCACCTAGGCTCATGCAGCAAAGGCAACCGGCTCATATTGAGAGCGCGGGATAACGGTTGCTGATGTCCGCTCCGAACGAAAGCACAGAATGACGCTAGTGCTACCTTGCTTTCTCAGGCTCGGGAACGAAATTTACAAACTAGCCATTCGCAGCGGACATTAGCACCGTTTCGCACATCCTTAGGGCATGCTGGCTGTGACTATTCCTGAATCGTATGTTTTATATAGGCCCGGCACACATTACGAGTCAGGTTCATTAACAGGATAAATGATTGTTCACCATCGATTTCCGGCAGGGAGGCAAACAGGGCGTTGTCGATATACAGAATCACAGACCCCGCCGTCGGTGTAACATCACCAATGACCGGATGCATCGAGATCATGCTGATAAAACCAACACATTCGCCGGGCCTGAGAACATTAACCATCTGGTTTTTTAGCTGCCGGCCACAATAGAGCGTGCTATCGCCTTCGATGAGTATATAAAACCCTTTCGGATACTGGCCTTCCTGAAACAGCAGATCGCCGGGCTCAGTACGGTATATTTCACACTTATCTAGCAGATGTCCGACAAAATCCTGGTCCAGAGCACCGAACACCGACAACTCCCGAAGGTGCTCGGCGGCGTAATCCTGATCAAACTGCGCTCTGGTCAACTGCTCCATGGTAAGTGCCTCATATACTCTGACTGCAGTTTAGTTAAGTCACCACCGGGTTGTATAGCAACAGCGGCTTATCTCCAATGCTATACACAAGGGCAGTGCAGCTGTTCTAGTTGCGTGCCCGTAAACCCTTACAATCCAAGTGCCTGCAGATTAAGAATTGCGCCACGATACGATCAGAAACGCCCCCGTATCCAACTTTGCATCTTTACCCTGTTCTTCAATCTTCCTCGCGACCTCTGGATCGTCATCCTTCGCAAAATGCACGGCAGTAAATGCTTCTCCTCTCATCGGCGCCATATCCAACAACTCTTGCGGGCGGCGAAAGAAGGCATGATTAAAGACGGATTCACTGTCTTGCTTAGCCCGATCCTTACGACGGGTTGCCCACGGGCTTAATCGGTTTAGCGTTGCTACAACCACCAGCCCACCCGGTTTCGTCACCCGAAATAGCTCCGCAATCGCTTGTTCTCCATCCTCGATAAACTCCAGGGCAGTGATCGATACCGTCTTATCAAATGACTCATCCACAAAAGGAAGATCACAGATATCCGCAGCGAGAAATTCGTGCCGGGGCAGCCTTTTTTGTGCACGTTCCAACATCGGTTGTGAGATATCGATCCCGGTAATCTGGGCGCCGTTCTCGGCAATCGGCTGTGTGAAAATACCACTGCCACAGCCGGCATCCAGGATTAGCTCCCCGGCTTGAGGCTGAAGCAGATTCATCACCCATTCCAGCTCAACTGATTTAACCAACGCACCGATGGGCGTCTGAAACCATTGTTCATAAGGATCGGGCCAGTTATCAAAAAGCTGGGACATGATCACTACCTCTCATCAATTCAGATCGAGTATTACAGAGTCCAAAGGGAGAACAAGATCCAGATGAGTAGCCTGAAATAGGCCTGTTGAGTATCACGTTGCGCCATAAAATTCCTCGGGAGCCCTTTCAACGCCACAACAACCTTCGAGCCTCCCCTGATAGCCTTTCGCAGTTACGCAGCTGAATGTCGCATTCCACAACATAGGGTTATATATACCCTGATTACCCCCAAAAACACCCGCAACCAATAACTCAAGGTTATGGTTTTTACGGTAAATATGTCGTTGGACGGTATTTCGTAAAGTCCTTAACTTAATACAGGTACAGGCACTGCAGCGGCCTTGATTGGCGCGGTCTGGACCGGTTTGAACTCGCATTCTCTCCACCAGATTCATACCTTCAAAACCGCTTTTGGCAGCCCCCGCTTCCCAACAGAAAGTCAGGGACACTGCCGCAGAGGGTGCACAAATAATAAACATAAGAAAAACAGAGGGCAGTATGACAGACACCACAGATATTCTGTCTATCAGAAACGTCTACAAAGTGTTTGGCGAGCAGCCGGACACTGCAATGCAGATGCTTCGCAACGGCGCGACTAAAGACGAGATCTTTGAGAAAACCGGTCAGACCGTCGGTGTTTTCGATGCCTCCTTCTCCGTAAAAAAGGGTGAAATTTTCGTCATCATGGGCCTTTCCGGTTCTGGCAAGTCCACCATGGTACGTCTGCTTAACCGTCTGATTGAGCCGACTGCCGGCACGATCGAACTCAACGGCAAAGACATTACCGGCCTGGGTGATGCGGACCTGTTGGACGTTCGCCGGAAAGAAATGAGCATGGTCTTCCAGTCTTTCGCGCTGATGCCGCATATGAGCGTACTGGAAAACGCCGCGTTTGGTCTGGAGATCTCCGGCGTTGATAAGAAAGAGCGTAACCGCCGCGCGCAGGAAGCGCTGGAGCAGGTAGGCCTGGGTGAACATGGCGCAAGTTACCCGCACCAGCTTTCCGGCGGTATGCAGCAGCGTGTGGGCCTGGCCCGTGCACTGACCAATGATCCAACCATCCTGCTTATGGACGAAGCATTCTCCGCACTGGATCCACTGATCCGATACGAGATGCAGGGCGAACTGATCCGCCTGCAGAAAGAGCAGGAACGTACCATCATCTTTATCTCCCACGACCTGGACGAAGCGATCCGTATCGGTGACCGCATCGCGATCATGGAAGGCGGCCGCGTGGTACAGATCGGTACCCCTGAAGAGATCATGCGTAATCCGGCCGATGATTACGTGGAAACCTTCTTCAAAGGCGTGGATGTGAGCAAGATCCTGAAAGCAGGCGATGTGGCCTGCCCCACCAGCGGCTGCACCATCCGTATCAATGGCAGTGTTCAGCCTTTCGACTCCGCCAACAACGACTTTGGTTACCTGCTGGATAACAGCGACAAACTGCAGGGCATCGTACCGCTCACCGGTCTCGACGCTGCACAAACCAATGTCGACCACCTCATGCAGCAACGTGTTGATCAGCACGCCGCCGTTTACAGCGATGACATGGTGAAAGATATCGTGAAGAAAGTTGCCAATGCCGAGTACCCGGTACCGGTGATCGAGCGCAACGGCACCTTCTGCGGCGTGATCTCCAAGGATCGCCTGTTACAGACGCTGAGCCACACATAAGAACAAGAAGGTGAATAAAAATGATCGAAGTTAGCCTGTTAGACCCATTTGACTACCTGAGCATCCCACTGGGTGAGTGGGTCGAAGCAATCCTGCAGTACCTGGTACAGAACTTCCGCGGTTTCTTCCGTGCGATCCGCTGGCCGATTGATCAGGTGCTGGACGTATCCGAAACAATCCTGAAATCGATCCCACCACTGATCGGCATCATCCTGTCCTCCTTGCTGGGTTGGCAGTTGGCCGGGAAGAAGATGGGTGTCTTCTGTGCGATCACCCTGTTCTTCTTAGGGATGATCGGTGTGTGGTCCGAGTCCATGACAACCCTGTCTCTGGTACTGACCTCCCTGTTCTTCTGTGTGGTGATTGGTGTGCCGCTGGGCATCCTGTCCGCACGCAGCGACCGCATCGAAAAGATTGTCCGTCCGATTCTGGATGCGATGCAGACCCTGCCAGCATTCGTATACCTGGTACCGGTCGTAATGCTGTTCGGCATCGGTAACGTGCCGGGTGTCCTGGTAACCATCGTCTTCGCCCTGCCGCCGCTGGTGCGCCTGACCAACTTAGGGATTCGTCAGGTACCTGAAGACAAAATCGAAGCGGCCCGTGCCTTCGGCTGCACCCCACGCCAGATGCTGTTCAAAGTGCAGCTGCCCCTGGCTACCCCAACCATCATGGCGGGTGTGAACCAGACGCTGATGCTGTCTCTGTCCATGGTCGTAATCGCATCCATGATCTCTGTAGGTGGTCTGGGTCAGATGGTACTGCGCGGTATTGGCCGTCTGGATATGGGTCTGGCGACCGTTGGCGGTGTAGGTCTGGTACTGCTCGCTATCTTCCTGGACCGCCTGACTCAGGCAATGGGTGAGCGCACCGATGCGTCTAACACACTGCACTGGTACGAGACCGGCCCTGTCGGCTTCGTGGTTCGCGCCTACCGCGGCATACAGGCTAAGTAAACGAATTCAAGCATTCAAATACTCGAAATCTTAAGTTCCGACAAACAACTCAAAAATAAGCACAAGAATGAGGATGTAGCGATGATGCTTTCACGCGTTAAAGAACTGACCAAATCAATCGCAAAACTGACGGTAGCGGGCTCTTTCGCCGCTATGGCACTGACCGCAAACGCTGAATCCATGCCGGGTAAAGGTGTAGAAGTCACTCCAATCTTTCCAAGCATTGCGGAAGAGCGTTTCCGCGGCGAAATCGCGATTGCGGGTCTGGAAGCCCTGGGCTACGAAGTTGAAGAGCCGAAAGAGACAGAATACGCCACCATGATGCTGGCCCTGTCTTACGGCGATGCAGATTTCAGCGTACACATGTGGGATATCCTGCACGATACGTTCTACGAGAACGCTGGCGGCGACCGTACCATGGTTAAAGCAGGTGATGTAATCCCGGGTGTACTGCAGGGTTACTTGATCGACAAGAAAACCGCTGAAGCGCACAACATCACCAAGTTGACCGACCTGAAAAAACCAGAAATCGCCAAGCTGTTTGACGCAAACGGCGATGGCAAAGCAGACCTGACCGGCTGTAACCCGGGCTGGGGCTGTGAACTGGTCATCAACCACCACATGTTGGCGTACGACCTGAAAGACACCGTAACCCACAACCAGGGTTCCTACTTCGCACTGATGGCGGACACCATCACCCGTTACAAAGAAGGTCAGCCAATCCTGTACTTCACTTGGGTACCACAGTGGATCGCGGGTGTACTGGTTGAGAATGAAGACGTTGTTTGGCTGGAAGTACCTTACACCTCCCTGCCTGATGGCAACAACGACGTAAACACCAGCTTCCAGGGAAAAAACCTTGGCTTCGCGGTAGACCAGGTTCAGGCAGTATTGAACAAAGAGTTTGCCGAAGAGAACCCTGCCGCGACCAAATTCTTGTCTCTGGTACAGATCACTGCAGGCGATGAAAGTGCGCAGAACCTGAAGATGCAGAATGGCGAAAAGTCTATGAAAGACATCAAGCGTCATGCAAAAGAGTGGATCTCTGCACACCAGGACACATTCGATAGCTGGCTGGCAGAAGCGCGCGCGGCTGCTAAGTAAACATAACGTCACGGCTCACAAAGGCACCGCAAGGTGCCTTTTTGCCCTCTGTCTCAGGAAACAACAACGATGTCTCTGTTCAGCTTTATTCAAGATCTCAAATACAGCGATATCCCGGAACACACCCGTTATCTGGTCAGCACCTCGCTGATGGATATTCTGGGTGTAGTGGCCGGTGCAAAAGAGAACGAAACCACTACCAACATCCGTAGCTATGCGGCAACCCACTACCCAGCCACCGATTTGAGCTGCCGTCTGTTGTTTGATGGACGTGCGGTGCATCCGATGGGCGCTGCCTGGGCGGGCGGTTTCAGTGCCGACAGCCTGGATGCCCACGAAGGTCACTTCACCTCCAAAGGTCATGCGGGTGCGACCGTGGTCCCTGCCCTGCTGGCACTGGCCGATGCGTGTCGGGCACAAGGCCGTGAGATCAGCGGTGAAGAGTTCCTGACCGTGCTTGCTATCGCCTACGAAACAGGTTTGCGTGCAGGTGTCGCTTTGATGGACACGGCTGCCGAATACCATGCATCCGGTGCCTTCTCAGGTCTGGGTGTGGTGTGTGGTGCGGCGCGTTTGCTCGGAATGGATGAGGAGCAGTTCCTGCATGCCCTAGGTATTGCCGAATACTTCGGCCCACGCTGCCCAATGATGCGACTGGTGGATTTCCCTTCCATGCTGCGTGATGCGCACGGTGCGGGCGCCTATGCCGGTGTAAATGCCGTGTTTATGGCGCAGGCGGGTATCACTGGTGCACCGGCTGAAACAGTAGCCGAAAACAAAATTGCCCATTGCTGGAACGATCTGGGTGAACGCTGGGAGATCGATGCCCAGTACTTTAAGCCGTGGCCGGTATGCCGCTGGGCACAGCCATCGCTGACAGCTGTCACCGCAATGCTGGAACAGCATCCTGAAATCACGGGCGGTAACGTTGAACAGATCCGCGTAGAAACCTTCCACGAATCAATGCGCCTTCAGGGCCACTTCCCGGCCAACGCCGATGAAGCACAGTATGGTCTGGCATTCCCATTGGCGGCTCTGATCGCCCGCGGTCAGGTAGGGCCTGCCGAAGTCACCGGCGATGCCATCACCGCAGAGGATATTCTTTCCGTGAGCCGCAAGGTTGAGATCGTTGAAGCAGATGACCTGTCGGCTCGCTTCCCGGAAGAGATCCTGTCTCGTGTAACCATTCAGCTGAAAGATGGTCAGGAAATTGTCAGCCCGATCACCCAGGCTAAAGGTGACCCGGCAACCGCAATGACGCGTGAGGAGTTTCTTGCCAAATTCCACCTGCTGGGCAGCGTGAGTTTCCCTGCAGCACGGCTGAATCAGATCGTGCATGCGATCGATTCCCTACCAAAAGCGACAGACTGCTCTATGCTGTTTGAGCTGATCATGCAGCCGTGAGAGGATCACTGCCCGACCACGACACGTGGATGGGCAGTTTATATACCAGCATGTCGCTTTAAGTCAGGTATCACAGCTGGATCTGCTTTAATTTATTGTTGTACAGATCGGATCTGTGATCTGGAATTGAGGCCCTATCTATGACCAATTGCTCCACCAAACGCGATTTCAGCAAAGCGAACAGTGATTCCAACAAAGCCTATGTGAATTCGGACGCTTCGGCAGAGCAACCCATCCGCGTAGGCTTCATCCTGCAGGAACACTTTTCGATGGTGGCATTCACCGGTGCCTTGGACGTACTGGTAACAGCAAACCTGGTCCACACCAGCCCGATCTTTGAATACCGCACGCTGGGTATCGACTCCCGGATGGTAGTCAGCGATCTGGGTATCAACATCTCCACCGACGGTACCGTAGAAAGCCTGCAGATCCAGCATCGGGGCGATCTGGATATTCTGATCGTCTGTGGCGGCTTCCGTTCTTCGCTGGAGATCAATTCAAAACTGAACACCTGCCTGAAGGCGGCCGATAAACAGGGTCTGATCCTGGGCGGATTGTGGAACGGCGCCGTGGCCCTCGCCCACGCCGAACTGCTAAACGGCCAGGAATGTGCTGCCCATCCAGACAACCACGCCTTTATGCGTGAAACCTTCAACCGGGTAAACGTCTCCAAAAACACGTTGGTTGTGAGTAACAAACGTGCCACCTGCTCGGGACCGGTGAGTGCGCTGGAGATGATGCTGAAGCTGATCAGTCAGCTGAAAGGCACCGACCTGGTGCGTGCGATCCGTGAAATCCTGAGCTGCGATCAGGTCGCTGAGGCCCAGGATTCCGTTCCGCTGCAGCTGGGTGATGACCCAACCCTGCCGGAATCTCTACGCAGCGTTATGGAGCTGATGCGCAACAACATCGAAGAACCACTGGGTCTCGAAGAGCTGGCGAGTTGTATCAACATCTCCCGCCGTCAGATGGAACGTCTGTTCCAGACCCATCTGGATAGTAGCCCCTCCCGCTACTATCTTGAGCTGCGTATTACCCACGCACGCCGCTTGCTGCTACAAACCAATGAGAGTATCACCAACGTCGCGATCGCCAGTGGTTTCGTCAGCACCAGCCACTTCAGTAACTGTTTCAAAGACTACTTTGGCGTATCGCCGAGCGCTGCTCGGGCCAAGCAGCAGAGCTAGCGATTACATCAATGAACGCAGCCCTGACACCTACCCAGGTCAGTTTTATCCTGCTGCCGGGATTTGCGCTCACCTCGTTTTCCCTGGCGGTCGAAGCGTTGAGCGTTGCTAATTGGCTGGATGATCAGACACTGTACCAGTACACCATCTGTTCTCCGGAAGCTGTAAACGTGGGCGATGTCATCACCAGCTCAAACCAGGTACCGGTGAACGTCACCACCACCCTGGATCAGTGTCTGAACAGCGACATCGTATTCGTTTGCGCTTACCGTGATGCCGCACGTTACGATAACGCGGAACTCAACCGCGCACTGAAAATGATTCAGCGTAACAAGGGTAAAATCGCCGCACTCAGCAGCGGTGCGTTTATTCTCGCCCGAGCCGGATTCCTGGAAGGTAAAAGCTGTACAACCGTGCCGGAATACCGCACCACGTTCTCGGAGCTGTTTCCATCCATTCCTCTGCAGGAAAACTTATTTACTGTTACTGGTGACCTGCTCACCAGTGCTGGCGGGACGGCCACTCTGGACATGATGCTATACCTGATCGGCCTTGATCACGGTAAAGAGTTCATCCACCGTGTGGCGCAGCAGTTTATGCAGGATCGCGTACGCAGCAGTGAAGAGATGCAAAGCACCCATCGCCAACTGAGCCTACGTATCAAATCCCCGTGTTTGGGTGCTGCAGTAGAGTTGATGGAAAAGCACATCGCTGAACCCTATTCCATCTCCACGCTTGCCAGCCGGATTGGCACCACCCCACGCAATTTGGAGATCGTGTTCCGCAAATACGAAGATACCACCCCCGGTCGTTACTACCTGCGTCTGCGTTTGCAGCAAGCCAAAAAGATGCTGGAGGAAACCCACCTCAGTATCGCCAACATAGCGCAAGCGACGGGTTTCAATTCGCAGAGTCACTTCGGTAAATGCTTCCGTGAACAGTTCGGCAAACGTCCATCAGAACTGCGCCAGAGCTAACCCCATTTTCCTTCCTCTAGTACGCACAAATTCCGTCAAATTCTCGTTTCAAGAACAGGGTTCTTCGCTTTTGTGATATAGGCCACCACCCCACTTCAGAGAAACTGGTCACCACACAATAAGAACAGGGTCGCTTTCGCGTGAGGCCACGTGTTACGGGCGCCCCAGACAATCAAGGTGAATTACAGTGACTTATGCTACTTCTGCCGCAGAGACCTCTTACCAGGACGTTCGTCTTCACAGCAAAACCGTTTCCTTCAGCGAAATCCCGATTGTGGATGTAGGTCCGTTGATCGACGGCAGCGACCCACAGAAAGTGGCTGACGAGATCGGCCATATCTGCGAAAACATCGGCTTTCTCTACATCAAAAACCACGGTGTGGCGAAAGAGCTGATCGAAGCGGTGTACGCCCAGACCGAAGCGTTTTTCGACCTGCCACTGGCAGAGAAAGATAAGCTGAATATCATCAACTCCGGTCAGACTCTGCGAGGTTATATACCGATGTACGGCGAGAACGTAGACCCGGAAAACACCCGTGACTTCAAAGAGTGTTTTGATTTCGGCAAGCATGAGCAGGAAGTCGCCCCGTTCTTCGGCCCGAACCTGATGCCGGAACAGCCGGAAGGTTTCCGCGAAACCATGGATCAGTACCACGGAGAAATGATGAACCTGGCCCGTAAGCTGATCAGCGCCATCGCCCTTAGCCTGGGATTACCAGCCGACTACTTTGAAAAACTGCAGCAGAAACCGATCACCATCCAGCGCCTGCTGCACTACCCACCGCAGGAAGGTGAGATTAGCCAGGAAGAGATCGGTATCGGCGCACACACCGACTACGGCTTCCTAACCATCCTTTCCCAGGATGCCGTAGGTGGCTTGCAGGTACAAAACCGCGAAGGTGACTGGGTGAACGCTCCACCGGTAGAAGACACCTTTATCGTAAACATCGGTGACCTGGTGCAGACCTTCACCAACGACCGCTATATCTCCACCATGCACCGCGTTATCAACGCCAGCGGCAAAGAGCGCTATTCCGTACCGTTCTTCATCGACCTGGATTTTGATGCGGAAGTGAGTGTGGTGCCAACCTGCCAGAGCGAAGAGAATCCGGCTAAATACGAGACCTACACCTGTGGCCAACACAAGTACAAACGTTTCGTAGACAGCTACGTACACCTGACGAACTGAGTCAAATAAATCGTTTCTTTAACGTACTGCTAGAACCCTCTTTAGGCCCGACTTAGCTCGGGCCTTTTTTATATAAGGGTCCCGTCCTGAATAACCTTGACACTTTTCGAGCATCAAATCGGAAGGTGTTATGAAATCATTTTATGATCGCGTCACTGGTAAGCAAGGAGAGCCAACCCACCGATATAACAAACCATCACTATAAAACTTTCTAAACCTATATTAGCGATTCCATGACGTTCACGATGAATTAACCCCATGAGCAACACCCCGGTCATCAGGATTGTCATTGCCAGCCAAAACAATTCGTTACGCGTTATATCGCTGTAAATTGAACCCTGTCGGTAGCTAATATCAGAAACACTGATGAACAAGGTATCAAAGGTATTTCCACCAATAATATCGCCCACAGCAAGCGTTAAAGACCGCATCCTAACCGCAGTAACAGCAATCACCAGCTCAGGTAAAGATGTGGATACCGCAACCAGCACGCCCCCGACAATACTTTCTGACAATCCAGTCGTTCCGGCAATTGCTATGCCAGCGTGTCCGAGTGCCCACCCTGATACTGCTACGATTGCAGAATAAAGTAGGAACTTGATCCAAAGTACGCCCAGAAAACTATGTTTTCGCTTATTGGGGCGCTGATAACTTTCTACGCGCGTATCTCTGGTTCGCTTCGGGAACCACATCGGCATTTTGTGGGTTCGGGATAAAACATAAATGCCAAATATATAGGTTCCAACAATGGCGAACGAAGCGGGGTGTATCGCATATACAGCAAAATCAGGCATGGCGAATGCCGCGAGAGGTATTGAAAGCAACACGATAAGAAACGCTGCCATCATGAGGTTTTCAGCAGAGGCAGCTGCATGTTCGAGATTGGCCTTCCGATAGACCATATCTGCAACAACAAGAAAGAATGTCTGAGCCGCTATCCCCCCAAGAGCATTACTTACAGCAAGTTCAGCATGACCTTGAGACGCGGCCGTCACCGAGGCGGTAATGCCCGATAGGGATGTCGATGCGCCGATAAAGACCGCCCCCATTAACGCCTCCCCCATACCTGTATCGGAGGCAAGTTGCCGAGCTACTTTGGTCATCTGAACACCGAAATATCCAATCACGCCCGCAGCAACGATGAAAATAGCGATCCCTAAAGTTAGCGATAAGTCATCCATTTCACTTTATACCAATGGCCATTGATCAAAATGGAGGGATATAAATCTTATACAGAGTAAAGGTTAGCATCGGCAATCAGATATAGGCACGGCACGCCACAAAATACGTTGTCACATCAAAACCATGCGGCAGGAAAGAATAGCTGTATCACAGTATGAATTATGAACACGTGTACCGAGCTGGTATTCACCTGACAGTGATTAGGAAAGGATAGATAGGCCCAGGAATCCTGGGCCTTCAGAATAGATGAAGAACCCTACCAATATGGTTACCAATTACCCGCGTAACAATACGGGTTATTGAGTAAACTGGTGCGCGATTTCAGTTCAGGACTTATCCTTTAAATTCACCGAACCAAAGGTCGATTCTTTCTTAGCTTCGCTAAATACCTCTGAAGAACGTGTGTCTTGCAAAGGCTGCACTTGCTTGCGTTTTGGCAGCGGAGGCTGTGTATCCAGCTCAGGCAGTGGTGCGCCTTTCTTCACAGCCGCGCGTTCTTCGCTTGGTGGAACCCCCATGTGCTCGCGGTAACACTTGCTGAAATGCGGTGTCGAGACGAAACCACAGGCGGCTGCGACTTCAACGATTGGCATCGTGTTCTGCATCAGCAACTGGCGTGCGCGTAACAGACGAAGTTTGAGGTAATACTTGGAAGGCGAGCAATCCAGGTATTTCTGGAAAAGACGCTCCAATTGGCGACGAGAAAGGCCCACATATTCGGCCAGCTCGTCCATCTCGATCGGCTCTTCGATGTTCGCTTCCATCAAGGCCACCACCTCTACCAGCTTCGGCTGCGAAGTGCCCAGTACGTGACGCAGCGGTACCTTCTGCTGGTCACTTTCGTCACGGATGCGATCACAGATAAACATCTCGGAAATCGCGGCAGACAGGCGGTAACCGTGTTCCTGCTTGATCAGCTTCAACATCATATCCAGCGGCACCGTGCCACCACTGGCGGTAAAGCGGTTACGGTCCAGACTGAACAGGCTGCTGGTAAAGCGTACATGCGGAAAGGCTTCCTGCATGGCGGCCAGGTATTCCCAGTGCACGCTGCAGTCGTAGCCGTCTAACAGACCTGCGGTCGCCAGCGCATGGGCACCGGTGCAGATACCACCCAGGTTACACCCTTTGCGGTCCATCTCCTTTAACCAGTTCAGATGGGTCTTGTCGTAGGATTTAGCAACGTTCACGCCGCCGCACACGATCACTGTATCCAGGCCAAGGTTATCCAAAGCACCGGCATCGGGTGTGATCTTGATGCCATCACTTGCGCTGACCGGCTCACCGTCCAGCGTTAAGGTATGCCATTCATATAGCTGTTCACCACTTAACTGATTGGCCATTCGCAACGCCTCAACGGCTGAAGCAAGCGAGATCATGGTGAAGTTGTTGAGTAGGAGGAAACCGACTGAACGTACAGTGCGCACGTCAGAACCGGATGAAGGGTTTGCCATATTTAAGCCCACGTCGGCGCTGCCACCACCCAGGCAGACCGCTCTATTTTTTGTAATTATCCTTATAGATCAGGATCCTTCCTGATCTAATGCGCCCTGTCGCATAATGCGACGGCTAAATAAATAATATGCGCAAATCAAAAAAGCCACTACTTTTCACAGCAGTGGCTTTTGTTTTTGTTAAATCGCTCGTTTAACACTCAATGGCGTTTACTGCGAGACCTCCGCGAGAGGTCTCTTTGTATTTGTCCTGCATGTCCATACCGGTGTCGCGCATGGTTTTGATCACCTTATCCAACGAGATGAAGTGGTCACCGTCTCCACGCAGGGCCATCTGCGTCGCGTTGATCGCTTTCATCGCTGCGATGGCGTTACGCTCGATGCATGGCACCTGTACCAGACCGCCCACCGGGTCACAGGTCAAACCCAGGTTATGCTCCAAGCCAATCTCTGCTGCGTTTTCTACCTGCTGCGGCGTACCGCCCAGCACTTCACTCAGCCCTGCAGCCGCCATTGCACACGCAGAACCGACTTCGCCCTGGCACCCTACTTCAGCACCCGAGATGGACGCGTTCTTCTTACACAGGGAACCGATTGCTGCGGCAGCCAACAGGAAATCCACTACACACGCTTCGGTTGGGTTTGGCGTGAACTCCATGTAGTACATCAGTACCGCAGGGATGATGCCCGCCGCACCGTTCGTTGGCGCCGTTACCATACGACCACCACCCGCATTCTCTTCGTTTACGGCCAGCGCGTAAAGGTTAACCCAGTCCATCGCACCCAGCGTAGAGCTGATCACATTAGGCTTGGTGGAACGGATCAGGGATTTGTGCAGGCTCATCGCACGTCGCTTAACGTGCAGGCCACCTGGCAGCGTACCCTCTTTGTGCAGACCGTTGGCGATACACTCTTTCATCGCCGCCCAGATATCCATCAGGCCGTCGCGTACGTCCTGCTCGCTGCGCCAAACCTTCTCGTTTTCCATCATCAGTTCGCTGATGCGCAGGTTGTTCTCCTGACACATTTTCAGCAGCTCGACTGCGTTGTTGAAGTCGTAAGGAACCTCTACCTGCGGCACAACGTGAGCGTCTGCCGTTGCTTCGCTCTCGTCGATAACAAAACCACCCCCGATGGAGTAATAGGTATTTTCGTACAGCACCTCATCGTTCGCGCCAAATGCGATCAGACGCATGGCGTTCGGGTGATACGGCAGATTCTCCTCAAGCAGGTTCATATCCCGCTCCCAGATGAACTCGATGTCGTACGTGTTGAGGAACTTCAGGGTATTGGTTTCCTGCAACGTAGCGACTGCTGGCAGGATGATATCCGGATCGACGCTGTGCGGGCGTTCACCCATCAGACCAATCACCACAGAGTTATCGGTACCGTGACCAACACCGGTGGCGCTTAGAGAACCGAATAGATCGGACTGAATACGTTTCACCTCGGCGGCTTTGCCGAGGGTTTCAAGATGGGTGGCGAACTCTGCTGCCGCCAGCATTGGACCTACAGTATGAGAACTGGATGGGCCTACGCCTATTTTAAAAAGATCAAACACACTGATAGACATACTGCCTCCGCGACTATATGTAGCGCTGATTATTATTGTGATTAAGGGAGGATTATGCGCTCACCAGAAAACGGAGGATGTCAGAATACGACCTGTTGTTTTCTTTAAGCGTTTTGTTGGATGAAAGGTTTTTGCGTGGCGCAAAACAGTATTTTCATACGGGTACTTGAAGGGAATCCAGTCTCGCTCGCTGGCGGTGCCGAACACGTTAGGCATCGTTACGCCATAGCTAAGCGACGATTCTCGTGCTCTCAAAACAGAAAAAGCCGGCGCTGACGCCGGCTCAAGGTTTCACTGGGAGGGACAGTTCCCGAAACCATTCCAGGATGGGGAGATCCCGAAATCAGGCTTGTGGTACCGCTGCGTAAGCTACGATCTCACACAACATCTCTTCACGTGCCAGACCAGCAACGATCATCGCTGCGCGGTTCGGGTACGGTGCTTCGAAGTATTCGGCGTATACCTTGTTGAATACTGGCAACTGAGAGCGATCGGTTACATAGATCAGTACCTGAGTCACATCGTCCATGGTCAACTCTGCCGCTTCGATGGTGTGCTTAAAGTTTTCCATGGTCTGACGCGCCTGGGCTTCGATCCCCCCTTCAACGACATTGCCCTCTGCATCGATAGGGATCTGTGCGGTAGACAGCGTACCGTTGGCGATGATCGCCCACTCAAGAGGCGCTTTAGACGCGAACAGGTCAGTTTTAACGGGTGTTTTCATAAGTATTTTCAACGTTTTACTAAAAGAACAAAAAGGAAGATCGCTGCCACACAGTCCCGTCGGAGCACAATGTGTGGCAGCTTTTCAGAGAGTTTAGCGTGCGTCTTACAGACCCTGCTCGTCAGCCATCTTGTTCGCGATCTGCGGTGCGGTCCAAAGAGATGGCAACAGAACCAGGGATACCGGTACAGCAGTCACCACGATGAAGGACTGCAGTGCAGAGATACCACCGGAACCGATAGAGATCAGGATTGCCGCCATCAGACCCATCATCACACCCCAGAAAACACGTACGCTGGTCTGTGGGTGGTCGGTACCGGTCATTACCATGGATACCGCGTAGGTCATGGAGTCACCGGTCGTTGCGACGAAGATTGTAGTCAGGATCAGGAACAGTACAGAGATCAGGAAGCCCATCGGCAACTGTTCTGTGATCGCCAGCAGCGCCGCCGGCAGGTTGAAGCCTGTGAACGGCTCGGAGATCACACCCGGGTTGCTCAGCTCGAAAGACAAACCTGCACCACCAACAATGGTGAACCAGAAGCAGGTGATGATCGGCGCAACAACGGAGATCAGCAGTACCATTTCACGGATCGTGCGACCACGGGAGATACGTGCCACGAACATCGCCATCAGCGGACCGTAACCCAGGAACCAACCCCAGAAGAACACCGTCCACCAGTCCAGCCAACCTGGGTTAGCACGGAAGGTCGCCATCGGAATAAACTTATCCAGGTAAATACCGAAAGAGTGCAGGTAACCATCAATAATGAAGCTGGTTGGACCGAACACCAGGATGAACAGCATCAGCGCAACAGCCAGGAATACGTTTGCACGGCTCAGAATCTGGATACCCCGGTTCACTCCACTGACTGCGGACACAGTGTACAGACCGATCAGACCAACCAGGATAAATACCTGTGTAGTGTAGGTATTTGGGATACCGAACAGCTTTTCCAGACCGAAGCTCACCTGCAGCCCCAGGAAGCCGATTGGACCTACGGTACCGGCAACCACAGCCAGTACGCAGCTGGAGTCAACGATCGCACCCAGCGGGCCCTTCATTACACGGTCGCCCAGTACCGGGTACAGCAACGTGCGCGGTTTCAGCGGCAGACCTTTTTCGTAGTGCAGGTACATGAATACGATACCTGTCAGGCTACCCAGGATCGCCCACGCCAGGAAGCCCCAGTGCATAAAGCTCTGAGCGAGTGCGTTGTATGCGGCCTGTACGGTGCCGGTTTCTGCACCTTCACCGGCAAACAACGGTGGAGGAGAGGTAAAGTGTGCCATCGGCTCTGCCGCCGCCCAGAACACACCGCCACCCGCCAGCAGCGTACACATGATGATGGAGATCCATTGGAACGTGGAGATATCAGGCGTTTTCGTACCGCCCATAACCACGGCGCCGGTACGGCCAATCGTCAGGAACAGACCAATAACGAAGGTCAGCAGCAGCAACACCTGCCAGTAGGCGCCGAACATCTTCGTAGACATCCCGAATGCCGCGTTCACCCAGCCTGACACCAAATCGATGTCATACAATGCAAACGCTGCGAACAGAGCGAGTACACCTCCGCTGATCAGGAACACGGGCATATCCACGCCTGACAGCATTGATTTATTTGGCATTTCCATCTCCGTTGTAGAAGTGGCTGCCTGAGTAGTTGTATTCATAATAGTCTCCTGACGGGGCTCTTATATTTATGATTTCTCAGTCAGAGTGCTTTGGAACCTGTGCAGCAACCCGGTGCACCAGAGGCGCTGCATAGTTTCCAGTTTCGGTAAAACCGGTATTAAATGAGTACTTCAGGGTGAATCAACGCTGTGGCCGCAACGCATCATCCAGGAAGCTCAGCCAGTTCAGGCCCATAATTTTTGCCACTTCCTCATCACTGAAGCCGCGAGCTTGCAAGCCTGCTGTGATGTTCGGAAAATCCCGGCTGTCACGGAACCATGACAGCGGGCGTGGCCAGTCCGCATTGGACTTGGAGCCTTCACCGTAATCTTTCTCTTTCGACCAGCGACCGTTGCGCATCCATTCAAGGACAGACAGCGGCTGATCCTGGCACAAGTCGGTACCGATACCGATGCGGTCTACGCCCATCAGGTCAGCCGTGCTGGCCACCATGTCGCAGAACTCTTCCAGGGTGCAGTCTGGCCCGTTCTTCAGGTGGAACGGATAGAGACTGAAGCCCAGCAAACCGCCAGATTCACCCAGTGCTTTCAGCACGGTATCGGACTTGTTACGCAGTGCCGGATGAAAGCTGGTTGGGTTGGCGTGGGAGATCACAATCGGACGTTCCGACAGCTCAATCGCATCCAGCGTGCTGCGTTCGCCGCTGTGACTCATATCCACCACCATGCCAACGCGGTTCATCTCTTTGATGACCTGTTTACCGAAGCGGGTTACACCGCTGTCTTCGGCTTCGTAGCAACCACACGCCAGCAGGCTCTGGTTGTTGTAGGTTAGTTGCATGATCATCAGGTTCAGCTCGCGCATAACCTCAACCATGCCGATGTCATCTTCAATTGGAGAACAGTTCTGCGCACCAAACATGATGCCAACCTTGCCCAGTTCTTTCGCACGGCGGATGTCGTCCGTGCTTTTTACCGGCATGATCAGATCAGGATTGTTCTCGAAGTGGCGGTTCCACTCGGAGATACGCAGCAGTGTCTCGCGAATCTGTTCGTGGTAAACGATGGTGACATGCACCATCGTTACGCCACCTTCGCGCAGCTGTTCGAAGATCTGACGGTTCCAGTTGGAGTACTGGAGTCCGTCGACCACGATCAGCTCTTTATGCAGATTAGGTGTCATAGGCCTGCTCCGATTAAGCACGCATGTAGGTAGTTTTAACTACGGTGTAGAACTCTTTCGCGTACGTACCCTGTTCGCGTGGACCGAAGCTGGAATCTTTACGACCGCCAAACGGTACGTGGTAGTCAGTACCCGCCGTTGGCAGGTTCACCATCACACAACCGGTCTTGGCGTTACGTTTGAAGTCAGTTGCGTACTTCAGGGACTCAGTGCAGATACCGCCGGTCAGACCGAAGTTGGTGTCGTTCAGAGTGGCCAGCGCTTCTGCGTAGTCCTTCACCTTGATGACACATGCGATTGGCGCGAATGCCTCTTCACGGTTGATGCGCATGTCGTTGGTGGTTTCGGTGAACAGTGCAGGCTGCATGTAGTAACCTTCCGTCTCTTCTTTCAGGACGTCACCGCCGTATACCAGCTTGCCACCTTCAGATTTAGCCAGCTCCAGGTATTCCAGGTTCTGTTCCATCTGACGCGCATCAGCAACCGCACCGATGTGAACACCCTCTTTCAGTGGGTGACCCACAACCAGTTTCTTCATGCGCTCAACAACCGCTTCTACAAAACGATCGTGGATGCCTTCAGTGACGATCAGACGGGAAGACGCAGTACATTTCTGGCCGGTACCACCGAATGCACCGTTAACTGCACACTCAACCGCGTTATCCAGATCCGCATCGTCCAGCACAACCAGTGCGTTTTTAGAGCCCATTTCCAGCTGGCATTTAACCAGGTTCACAGCAGTAGCCGCAGCTACTTTGCGACCGGTTTCCAGAGAGCCGGTAAATGTCAGCGCGTTGATGTCGCGGGAGTTTATCAGCACATCACCCACTTGGGAGCCCGGGCCCATGACCAGGTTGAAAGTGCCCGCTGGCAGACCCTGACGGGAGATAATCTCAGTCAGTGCCCATGCGGATGCTGGAACCTGGTTTGCAGGTTTCCAAACAATTGCGTTACCGAAAGCCAGTGCCGGAGCGATTTTCCAAGCGCCCGTCGCAGTAGGGAAGTTCCATGGAGTGATGATGCCAACAACACCGACAGGCTCACGGCGCGTTTCAATCTCGACGCCTGGACGCACGGAATCAGCAGTTTCACCCATCTGACGCAGGACTTCTGCTGCGTAGTAGTGGAAGAACTGACCGGAACGGTAAGTCTCACCAACGCCTTCCGCCAGGGTTTTACCTTCTTCGCGGGCCAGAATCGCACCCAGCTCATCTTTGCGTGCGATCAGCTCATCACCGATTGCCATCAGTACGGAGTAGCGCTGCTCCAGACCGCTCTTCTGCCACTCTTCCTGACCTTTCTGTGCGGCAGCGATAGCAGCTTCGGTCTGCGCCTTATCAGCCTGCGCGTAGTGACCAATTACATCACTGGTGTCGGCCGGGCTGATGTTTGCCACGGTACCAGTACCTTCTACCCACTCACCGGCGATGTAGTTACGAAAAACTGAATCAGACATGTTTACCTCCACAAAGTTGATGGATTCATCTTATTGCCCATGATTTAATAATAAAAATTAATAAATAATATCCAGTGATAAGGTTCTTTTATCACTATGATTAAAGTGCCTGATATAGCGTTTGATAAGAGAGAGATCACCCCATGTTGCCCGAACTGAAGATCACCCAGTTGAGACACTTTGTCTGGGTTGCAGAGCTAAAGGGATTTCACGCTGCAGCCGAAAAAGCGCACCGCACCCAGCCTGCCATCTCCCTGTCGATCAAGGATCTGGAGAACAAACTGGGCGAGCCTTTATTTGAAAAACGCAACGCCAAAGCAACCAATGCGGAGCTAACGCCCTTTGGTAAACACTTCCTGCCGCAGGCCAAAGAGCTGATTGCACACCACGACCGGATCGCCAAGGACATGACGCTGATGGCGGAACACAAAACCGGCCACCTGCGACTGGCGTCGGTACCGTCGATTGCCAGCCGTATGCTGCCGGAGATCCTCTCCAACTTTGTCGAGAATGCCCCCAACCTGCATATCAGTTTCTATGACGATAATGCGGGGGCTGTGCTGAACATGGTGGAGAACCAACAGGTGGATTTTGGTATCGCCAGCCTGTTGCATGCAGAAGAACACAGCGACAAAACCTTCATCCCGATCTGGGAAGATAACGTGGGTGTGGTGTGCCGCACCGATCATCCCCTGGCAAAATTCGATGAGCTGCACTGGGACCAGCTGCGCGAACATCGCCTGATCAGTAACGGTACATCGCGCTTATTGGAAGATTCAGAAGCAGAACCGCTGCTGGGACACTCACAGTTCTATATCTCCAACATGATTTCGTTGGTGGCGATGCTGGAGGCTGGCATGGGTGTCACCACCCTGCCCTGGTTTGCCTTCCCGCAGGAAAGCACCAAGCTGAAGTTTATTCCGCTGACGACGCCGAATGTGGTGCGCCATATTGGCATTATCCGGATGAGTAACAAATCGCTCACGCCCGCAGCGGAATCGTTAGTGCAGTTTATTTTGGAGAATAGCGGAGACGCTGAGTAGGGCCTTGCTTTTGTAGCAGCCCGCTCCGAGGGCGACATTGAACAACCGTCTATAATGTCGCCCTCGGAGCGGGCTGCTACAGATACCTCTCTCCTCAAGAACCGCATCGTTGGGCATCGCGTTGCGATGGCCAACCTACAAACCTATTCTCAAGCCCTCCTGTAGGTTGGCCATTGCGCAGCAATGCCCAACACAAAAAAATCCTCAAACACTCCTCCCAACCCAACACCCATAACCTTAGAAAAAATAATACCTTTAACAACTTTGATAAGCATCACTTATCAGCCGATATAACCTTTTGATTTGTGTGAGCTTAAATCTTTGGCGCAAGATAAAACGGTCCCCAGCGACTGGCCAAGGTAGTTTCTGGTGATGCTCAAGGGCTCTGGATGAACACCTTGATTTGTTAGTACCTGATTCAGGGTTAATGATTAACCATACAGGTGCGGCTCTCTCTGCGAACAATAACGAGTAAACGCGAAACCAGCAGAGGTAAAGAGAACGTCGGTTTCCAACACATCTATGCTGCTGCCGGATCAACAACGCCGGCCCATTAACAACACAATACAGATGTGTAGCAATTAGAGGATCATAATAATGACAACGCCTGCAGCTATCCAAACCTCTCTGCGAGGTGACAACGCATTGCCGCTGCGTCCTGCCAGTCAGGTCATGGATCTGGAGCGCCTGGGGTCGATGCATCAGAGCCGCCTGAGCTTCATGCGCACCCTTATCCGTCGCATCATGCGCGAACGCTGGCAGATCGAACCTGCCCGCTTCGAACTCGACAACGAAGGTTACGGCACCGTGGTATACGAGGTGCGCGCACCACACGGTCTGTTCAGCTTCGTACTGTTCTCTGATTACCTCTCGCCGGAAGAGCGGAACGACCGTGTAATCGCTACCAAATGGGACCTGACCATGGCCCTGGTAGAGGGTGCGGTCGACGATATCTATCTGGAAAAGCTGCGCCAGAACGTACCTAAACAGGAAGCCGGTCGTGTTGATGCCCGCGTTTTCGTTCTGTCCCGTGCGAACCGCAGTGCCCGTAACTTCGACTACGTGGTTGATCAGCTGTCCAAAGGGGACCAGCCGGACGTAGAGAAAATCGCCAAGGTCGGTTACCTGTACCGCACCACCGCCGTATACGGCAGCGGTAAGCTGGGCATGGCGGATTGGGAAAAAGTCCGCACCAAACACAAAGATTTTGCACGCCCATTTGCCGGTGAAATGTTTGTCTGCCTGATGCTGCGTAACTTCAGCCTGCTGCAGGCGGAGCACATTGCTCGCCACCGTTCTCCAGATTCCTACCAGCCGATGGATGCAGATATCAAACGTTACTTCGGTATCGGTAACTCCACTGGTCTGGGTATGGCGCCTTACTTGGTTAACCACCCACTGCTGATCAATCAGTGGATCGAGATGCGAGAACTGGCGCTGGCTCGCATCCGCGTGCTGGGTAACATCAATGACCGTGTCCGTCACCACCTGGATGAACTGATCGAGCGCTGTGCACTGCACACCGCTGAAACGTTCACCGAAGACGCGTGGCAGACCGAAAACAACAAGCTGGTCCTGGCTGACCTGGAAGCACTGAAAGGTTACATCGCCAACGACTTCAGCGACTGGAACAACCTGCTGGCCTGGAGCGAAGAAAACTGCTCCGTACAGGGTCAGGAGATGCTGGTATCTATCCTGCTGGAACTCTACCCAGAGCTGGTGGAAGACCTGGAGGAATACCACAACGCAGAAGAGTTCCTGGACCTAGATCCTCTGATGCCGCTGCAGGAACTCAAGTCAGTCATCGAAACACGTTACGACTGGGCTCTGAAGATCGACTTCAGTGCGGACGGCGCACGCGAAACCTGCTGGTACCGCTCTGAGGAGAAGATGGAGCCACGTCTGGGCAGCATTGCAGATGTTGAAGCCAAAGATAAGCAGATGGCACTGGGTGTTGGTTACGCGGTACGT
This sequence comes from Pontibacterium granulatum, assembly GCF_029961155.1. Classification (GTDB taxonomy): domain Bacteria; phylum Pseudomonadota; class Gammaproteobacteria; order Pseudomonadales; family Balneatricaceae; genus Pontibacterium; species Pontibacterium granulatum. Next base: position 38,641 of record NZ_JASBRH010000032.1, read on the forward strand.
AAGTGCTACGACCAGCTATGCGAATACGTACAGGAGCATCCGGAACACACCACCGCTCGCTTTATGGTGGCGCGTCCGAAAATGCGCGGCATCGTGCGCCGTATCCAGAGCATGAACCGTTGTGTTTACGGTGATATCCAGGCCAACCTGCTGGATCGCGAGATCCTACCGATGCACCTGCTGCGCTGCAAACTGGCGTTCTTCGGGGTAAGTAAGTTCGATCCACGTTCCCGTCTGTGGGTACGTAACACCATGTTCCAGGGCGCACCGCTGCTGGAAGATATCGGACAGACTTTTAACGATGACTGGTTCATGCCTCTGGCGCCAAAGCAGTAAGGAGTAGTAACAATGCATATCTCTATGAACGAACTGAAAGCTGCACTGCGCCGCTGCTTTGAAGCAACCGGATATTTCGTGGGTAACTACGAAGACGCTGCGAACATGATCCTGTGGTTGGAAAAGCACGGCCTCAACGGTCTGCAGGAGCTGGAACGTGCACTGCCTTACATCGGCGAAGACAGCGACAAACCGCTGAGCAGTGTTGTTTACGAAGACAGTACCTCCGCAATCATCGACAGCCACGGCCGCAGCGCGCTGAACTGCATCGCGGCATCCGTTGATCTGGCCCACGCGAAGGCGCTGGAGAGTGGTATTGCGACAGTAACCGTGCACAACTGCCACAACCGTATGTTCATCCTGAAAGCCCTGACCGACTGCGGTCGTCGTGGCATCAGCGTAGCGGCGTACTGGCAGAACGGCAGCGACACCGTGACCGAACACACCGCTGCGATCAAGGCGGGTCAGCGATACCCAAGCTACAGCGAAGCGACCACCTCACTGGAAACCAGCGAAGTGGATGCACAGGCACTGACTATCATCTGCAGCTCCCGTGTGGATCTGACCTCCTCCCTGCAGGAGTCCCGCGGCAACCGTGCAGCGCGTTATATCAGCGCTGATCAGGTTGCTGCAAACAAGGACCTCACCGTAGAAAACGGCGTCGACATCGACGATGCACTGTGGGCAGAGATCAACCGCCTGGGTGCGAAAGTGCTGGTCACCAACAGCGAACAATCCCGCCAGGGTGCGGGTGGTCGCTAACAGCGTTCTCTCCTATCAGCTCGGAAACAAGCTGAGTTCTGTCAGTGGCCGGTTTCAAGCACGCCGGTCACGCCTATCATTTTGTCCGAATATTGGACTTCGCCATACGCCCTCAACGTGAGGGCGTTTTTTTTGGTTCTGATAAACGTTGGGCATTGCTGCGCAATGGCCAACCTACATGTGATTGAAAATATTGATCCGTAGGTTGGTCATTGCAACGCGATGCCCAACATTACCGTTCCTAAGCACGAAAGGACGAAAGATCGAAAGGACTTTAGAGTTCCATTTACAGCTCAGCTGATGCCAAAACTACAAACCAACCTTTTTAAGTTTGTCGTAAAGATTTGCCCGCGAAATGCCCAACAATTTTGCCGCTTCTGTTTTGCGTCCGCGGGTATATGCAAGCGCCTCCATGATAGCTGCGCGTTCAGCATCAAGAATTGCGTCAGCCAAAGGGCGTGGTCTATGTTGCGGACGAAAACTCGGCTCTTCCATCAAAGGCTCCATAGACTTTACCGATGGTACGGAATTGCTCAACAATGGTCGCAAACACTCAGCATCAATCTCAGGGGCGTCGCTCAAGACACAGGCCCGTTCGATTACGTTGTGCAGTTCCCTGACATTACCGGGCCAACTCTGCCTACAGAGCAGCTGGAGTGCATCCGGTGTCAGCTCCTTGGCCGGCAGCTCCAGTTGCGCCGAAACCTCATCCACAAAGCGTTCACCCAAGGCCTCAATATCAGTCAATCGATCACGCAGCGGCGGCAGGTGGATCGGCAACGAACTTAAGCGGTAATAGAGGTCGGCGCGGAAGTGGCCACTCTCAACCCTCTCCATCAGGTTCCGGCTGGTGGCCGCGATGATCCGCACATCCACTTTCTTCAACGTGTTTGAGCCAACCGCTTCGAACTCTTTCTCCTGCAGCGCGCGCAGCAACTTGGCCTGCAGATCCACCGGCATATCGCCGATCTCGTCTAGAAATAACGTGCCACCGTCCGCGAGCTCGAACTTACCGACCCGCCCCTCCTTGGCCGCACCGGTATAGGCTCCTGGGGCCACGCCAAAGAACTCGGCTTCAATCAGGTTCTCCGGTATAGCGGCAACGTTGATACTGACAAAGGGTCCGGCGCTGCGGCTGGACAGGTCATGCAGAGCATGGGCAAACAGCTCCTTGCCGGTACCGGTTTCTCCAGTGAGTAGCACGGAGATATCGAAGCGGGCGGCTTGGCGCACCTGTTTTTTAACTGCCTGCAGGGCATCGCTACGACCAACAATCTGCGACAATCGGTAGCGGGAGCTACGCTCCAGCGCCAGCTTGTTGCGGGCATCCCTCAGTTGGTTCTGCAGCTGGTTGTACTTGGTGAGCAAAGGTTTGATATGGCCGACACTTTCACTGGCAACAAAACCAAAACCACCCACCACCTTACCGCGTTCATCCTGCAGCGGAATCGCACTGATCACGATCCACTGCTCTTTGATAAACAGCAAATTCAGGAAGATCGGCTCACCACTGGCGATTACACCCGGCAGGTAACTGTTCGGCACAATGTCCGTAATGTGATTGCCGATCGGTGACTCATCCAGCTCCAGAAAGTTGTAATACGCTTCGCTGATCCACGTCACCGTCCCCTTAATGTCCACTGCAATCGCATGTTCATAGAACTGCTCAAAGGATTCAGTGAAAAATGCGAGTGCCTGCTGCTTGATATCTTGCTGGCCGATTTCATCCCAACGCATATTGATTAACCTCAGCGAAAAACCATGTCTACAAAGTAAGACATTTACGTCTTCATATAAAGACATTAAATGTCTTTAAAAAAAGACACCTCAGACAATCCAACCGACAATAAAATACAAATACTCATAAATATCAATTAGATATAAACAGTGGCACACCCCCTGCAATTTCATTGGCAAAATAACAACAAGACTGATGTGTCATGAATATTGCTGAAATTCTCCGTCGCGCCGACGCGGCCTATACCGATCAACCGGCTATTGTCCTCGGTACCCAGCCCTATCTCACCTACCGTCAGCTTTACCGCCGCGTTGCTGTACTCGCACACCACCTGCGTGAGCAGTTCTCTTTACAGCCAGGTGATCGCGTCGCGCTGGTGATGGAAAACCGCCCGGAATATGTCGAGGCAATGTTTGCAGCCTGGCATGCGGGCCTGGTGGTGGTACCGATGAACGCCAAACTCCACCCAAGCGAGTTCCACTACATCCTGCAAAACAGTGACGCAGCGCTGTGCTTCACCAGCAATAAGCTGCACCAACAGCTGTTAGACAGTGCGGGCACGGCCAAGCGCACCCAGCTGATCAACGTGGACAGCAAGCAGTATCTGAGTCTGAGCGAAGGTGAACCGCTAGCACTGGAGCCAAAAGATAGCGATGACCTGGCCTGGCTGTTCTACACCAGTGGCACCACCGGTCGCCCAAAAGGCGCGATGCAAAGCCACCGCAACCTCCACGCCATGCTCAACGGTTTCCTCAGCCAGATTAAATCGGTTGCTTGCGGCGACGCGGTGTATCACGGCGCCCCGATGTCTCATGGCGGCGGCTACTACATCCTGCCGTTTATCGCCAAAGGTGGCATTCAGTTGATTCCACCGAGCGGTGGTTTCGACGTACCCGAGCTGCTATCCATGCTGCGCGAACAACGCAGTGTCTCCTTTTTTGCCGCTCCAACCATGGTCAAACGACTGGTTGAATACCCGGACGCCCAACCGGCAGATTTCGAGAATCTGGACACCATTATCTATGGCGGCGCCCCCATGTATCAGACCGATCTGCAGCGCGCTCACCAAGTGTTGGGCAATAAGCTGGTGCAGATCTACGGTCAGGGCGAATGCCCGATGAATATCACTGTACTGGACCGCTATCAGCACGCGGAATCACTCAATGGTCTGCAGCTGCAGCGCCTGGCATCGGTTGGCCTCCCCCACTTCGGCATCGAACTGAAGATAGTTACAGCGGACAACGCAGTTGCAGACACGGGTATTGCGGGCGAGATCTGCGTACACGGCGACGCGGTGATGCTTGGCTACTGGCACAACGATCAGGCCACTTCAGAAACCCTGCGCGACGGCTGGCTCTATACCGGCGACATCGGCTATCTGGACGAGCAGGGCTTTCTCTATCTCACCGACCGCTCCAAGGACGTGATTATCAGTGGCGGATCCAACATCTACCCACGCGAGGTTGAAGAGGTACTGCTGCAGCACCCTGACGTCCGTGAAGTCTCGGTAATCGGTATCCCGGATGCGGAGTGGGGTGAGCTTGTCGTGGCCTATGTATCACCGACGCCGGGCACAGAACTCAACAACGACAGGCTCGAACAGTACTGCCTGGAAAAGATGGCGCGCTTCAAGCGGCCCAAGCTGTACCGCTTCCTGGACAAATTACCGAAGAACAGCACCGGCAAGATCCTGAAAACCGCCCTGCGCCAACACTTCGACTGCACAAATAAAAGCTAAGGGACTGAATTACAGGTTCCCCAACGAATTGAGGTAACAATGAAAAACGCGCATATCCTGGGTGTGGGCCATACCCCGTTCGGCAAACACGACGCCAATCTAGAAGAACTGATCCGACTAGCAGTGACCGAAGCATTGGACGATGCAGAAGTCGATGCGGCGGATGTCGATGAAATCTTTGTGGGACACTTTAACGCGGGGCTCAGCAAACAGGAGTTTGTCAGCTCGCTGGTACTGCAGGTGGACCCTGCCCTGCGCTTTAAGCCTGCTCACCGCCTGGAAAATGCCTGTGCCAGCGGTTCAGCCGCAGTCCATGCTGCGGTACGTGCTATCCAGTCCGGACAGGCACAGCGCGTGCTTGTCGTGGGCGCAGAGAAAATGACCGATTGCCCCGACATCGGCGGCGCTCTGGCGCGTGCCAGCTATCTGGCAGAGGAATCACGCTTTGACAGCTTCGCCGCGGTATTTGGCCATATTGCGGACCACTACTTCGAACGCTACGGCGAACAGCTGGATGCCCTGGCACAAATCGCTGTGAAGAATCATGCCAACGGCTTGAATAACCCCTACGCCCAGCTGCGGAAAGCATTCGACTATGAATTCTGCCGCTACCCATCGGACAAGAATCCACAGGTTGCCGGGCAGCTGAAACGTACCGACTGCTCTCTGGTATCCGACGGCGCCGCAGCGCTGGTGCTCACCGCTGAAAACCTGGTTCCAGCTCACAAACCAACGGCTCGCTTCAGCAGCATCGCCCAGGTCAACGACTTCCTGCCGATGTCACGCCGCGACCTGTCAAAACTCGAAGGCTGTGAAGCGGCCTGGAAAAAAGCCTTCCAACAGGCGGATCTCTCACTGGATCAACTGGACTTTGTTGAAACCCACGACTGTTTCACGGTCGCCGAACTGATGCAGTACGAAGCGATGGGGCTGACGGCTTACGGCGAGGGTTATGTTGCTCTGGCTGAAGGCTGGACCGCTCCCGATGGTTATCTGCCGGTCAACCTGTCCGGCGGCCTCAAATCCAAAGGTCACCCGATCGGCGCTACCGGCGTTTCGATGCATGCACTCTCGGCGTTGCAGCTGACCGGCCGGGCCGGCGCCATGCAGCAATCCGATTGCCGTTACGGTGGCGTCTTCAACATGGGCGGTACCGGTGTAGCCAACTACGTCAGCATCCTGGCCGCGGCCTAAGCACAGAGGAGATTTCAAAATGACAGACAAGAAAACAGCACTGGTCACCGGTTCCAGCAGCGGCATAGGCCTGGCAACGGCCAAAGTTCTGGCCTCTCAAGGTTTCCAGGTAATGTTGCACGGTTTGGAAGACGCGTCCGCAGGTGAACCGATTGCCAACGCAATCACCCAGGAATACGGCGTAAAGACCGGCTATTGCAGCGCCGACATCTCCAACCCTGCAGAAATCGAAAAGCTGTTCGAAGCAACGGTCGCCCGGTTCGGTGGGATCGACATTCTGGTGAATAACGCCGGCATTCAGTACACCGCCACTACTGCCGAGTTTCCCCCTGAAAAGTGGGATCAGGTTCTGGCCATCAACCTGACGGCCCCATTCCAACTAACACGGTTGGCACTGCCTTTGATGAAGCAGGCAGGCTGGGGACGCGTCATCAATATCGCCTCGGTACACGGTCTTGTGGCTTCGGCCAATAAATCCGCTTATTGCGCGGCAAAACACGGCCTGGTCGGTTTTACCAAGGTCGTGGCGCTGGAGCACGCCGCTGATGGCATCACCGCCAACTGCATCTGCCCGGGCTGGACCGATACCCCGATCCTGAACCACCAGTTCAAAGTGTATGCCGAACAGAACCAGGTTTCCGAAGAAGAGGCCAAACGCGGCCTGATCCTGACTAAATCGCCTTACCCTGAGCTGATCAACCCGGCCGAGATCGGCGCCATGACGGCGTTCCTCTGCAGCGATGTCGCCAAAGCGATAAACGGTGCCGCCATGCCGGTAGATGGTGGCTGGACCGCACAGTGATCGGACAGTAACAGGTTCACCCATTTCCCAATTTGGGATAACCAGCAGCCGTCCGGTCAACAGATCACCCGGCGGACTGCTTCAAATTGATAGAAAAACCATCAGGAGCGCAATCATGAAAACAATAAAATCCATGCTCTTCACCGCCGTTGTCGCCGGTAACCTTGCAATGACAGCAACTCCGGCGAATGCCGGTGACAAGCTATTGCTAAAAACACCGATCGCGTTTGGTTCACACCTGCCCGCACTGGGTTCCAGCATTACCTGGGTATCGGACCAACTGAAACTGGTGAGTGACGGCCGTATTCGGATGAAGCTGTATGAACCAGGCAAACTGGTCAGCCCTCCCGAAATCCTGGATGCAGTCTCTTCCGGTAAAGTGAACTCCGGTTACGCCACAGCCGGTTACTGGCAGGGCAAGATGCCAGCCGCAGCGCTTTTCTCCGCCGTTCCGTTTGGCCCTGAAGCGGGCGAATACATGGCATGGCTCTATTACGGCAACGGTCTGAGCCTGTATCAGGAGATGTACGACGACGCCGGCTATAACGTTCAGGTAATCCCCTGTGCGGTGCTGTCTCCGGAAACCTCCGGCTGGTTCAAGAAAGAGATCAACTCTATCGACGACCTGAAAGGCCTGAATATGCGCTTCTTCGGTCTTGGCGGATCGGTACTGGAAAAACTGGGTGTGGGCACCGTCCAGCTACCAGGCGGTGAGATCTTCGGCGCACTGGAGAAAGGCGCGATCGACGCCACCGAGTTCTCCCAGCCGGCGATCGATAAGATGCTGGGTCTGCATAAAGTTGCCAAATACAACTACTTCCCGGGCTGGCACCAGCAGGCGACGCTGTTCGAGCTGTTAATCAACAAGGATACCTGGAAAGAGATGACACCGGGCCAGAAGGCAACCGTGGAAACCACCTGTAAAGCGTCGATGACCCAATCCATTGCCGAGGGTGAATACTCGCAGTTTGATGTGATGGCCAAAGCCCAGGACAACGGCGTACAGATCCGTTACTGGAGCCAGGAGATGCTGGCAACCTTCGAATCCACCTGGCAGGACGTAGCCGAAGAGAAAAGCGCTGCTGATCCATTCTTCAAGAAAGTATGGAATGACATGAGCGCCTTCCGTAAGGGCTACGACTTGTGGGAAGCGAACGCCTTCCTCCCACGCGCCCAACACAACTAAAGAGAAAACCGCTCTACAAAAGCCCCGAAAGGCAGCCGGGGCTTTTTGCCCGTTTCATGCTCTGCTGTCTTGAGTGTGTTTTGGCAGGCTCGGAGCCTGCCTTTTTTCCCGTAAAAATATAACTATAAAAGGTGTTTCCCAGTGACTGAATTTGAGCTGCAACCCAAAGTGCGGTTGGCCGACAGCATAGATCGTTTCATACAACGGATAGGCTTTACCGTTGCGTGGGTTTATATCGTGTTGGTGCTGGTGATTATTCTTCAGGTTGTTTTGCGCAAGGGTTTTTCCAGTGGCCTGATCGCGTTGGAGGAGCTGCAGTGGCATCTGTATGCCGTGGGTGTGATGTTTGGTCTGTCATATGCACAGACAACCAATTCCCACATCCGTGTTGACCTGTTTTATTCCCGCTTCCGTGCCAAGACAAAAAGGATCGTGGAAGTGGTTGGCATACTGACTCTGGTACTGCCGTTTATTGCCGTCGTCTTTTTCCACAGTCTGGATTTTGTCGCCGACTCCTGGCGTATTAACGAACATTCCGATGCTCCATCCGGTCTTCCGTGGCGCTGGCTGATTAAAAGTACCATTCCTATTACTTTTGCCCTGCTTGGTCTGGCGGTGATTTCCCGCCTGATCCGTGACCTGACGCTGCTGCTGCGAGGAGATGCTTAATGGACATCAATGAGATTCTTGTCATTGCGATGTTCCTGTCGTTCATCGCACTGTTGTTTACCGGTATC
>NZ_JASBRH010000033.1 GCF_029961155.1 Pontibacterium granulatum
ACATTGCGGTGAGGTGTCCGAGTGGCCGAAGGAGCACGCCTGGAAAGTGTGTATACGGAAACGTATCGAGGGTTCGAATCCCTCCCTCACCGCCAGCCTATTTTGATACGAAAAAGCCTTGGTTTGTGACCGAGGCTTTTTTGTTTCTGATGTCCCGTCCTGAATAACGTTGACACTTTTCGAGGAACAAATCGGAGAGTGTTATGAAATCAAGCACTAAGCGTACTCAGCGTGTGTCCTGTCCTGATATAGGTTGACACTATTTCAGGACAAGACATGCAGCACTTCCGACCAAGTCTTTAGCGCAACCAATGTTTCTTCCTTATTCGCTCTGGCGGCTGACGCTTGCTTCTTATGGCGGAAGTGGGCCGGTTTTGCATAATTCAGCGGCAATTTTCGCTTCGTTTTGATTTAATAGGCCGAAGTAAGAGTATTTGTTTGGTATAGGGGATATTGGGAATGGCTTACGAGCTGACCGGTAAAGTTAAGTTAATTCAGGATCCACAGACCTTTAACAGTGGCTTCACCAAGCGTGAGATGGTGGTTACTGTTGAAGATGGTAAGTATCCGCAGGACATCAATCTGGAATTTGTTCAGGATAAAGTGGCGCTGTTGGATAGCCTGCAGATAGGCCAGGAAGTAACAGTCGCCTTTGATATTCGTGGTCGTGAATACAATGGCCGCTATTTCAACAACCTACAGGGTTGGAAGATTCAGACCGGAGCACCAGCCAGTGATGGGTTTGATCAGACTCCAGCATACGACCAGAGTGCGCCGGTAAACTTTGATGATGACGTGCCGTTCTGATTCGAACGCCACTATCACACGATTAACAGTGTGTATTCAAAAAAGCCTTGGTTGATGCCAAGGCTTTTTTGTTTCTGCTGTTATTACGCTTCACTGATCACACAGATGGACGCGCAGCTTGTCGCACAGGGATTTTAGCTGTTCCAGCTCCTCCTCGGTCAGGGGGGCTTTACACGCCATCGCCTTTTTCACTTCCAACGCACGCTCTTTGAGTGCCAGACCTTCATCGGTCAGTTGCAGCAGGCAGGAACGTTCGTCCTGTTTGCAACGTACACGTTGCAACAATCCTTTGGCTTCCAGGCGCTTCAGCAGCGGGGTGGTGGTGCCCGAGTCCATGTGCAGCCGTTCGCCCATCCGTTTCACACTGAGGCCGTCTTCCGACCAGAGCACCATCATTGCCAAGTACTGGGGATAGGTCAGATCCAATTCCAACAGAGCGGTACGGTAGGAGCGCACCATTGCGTTGGCAGCACTGTAAAGGGAAAAACAGCTCTGCTTTTCCAGGCAGAGTGCGTCGTCGTTATTCATTTGGCTCATAAGCATATCCTGAATTGTTATTTTAAATAGCGGTCAAATATATTGCGCACAATTTAGTTGCTGGCTATTATGGTTTGCAGATTGATTGTGCGCAAGATAATAGCGAGCCACATGTAAAATTCTATCAGGATGACGGTTAATCTCAACCGCAACAGAGGCTGGGTTAACCATCACGACTTAAATGAACAGAACAGCTTTTTTGAGGATACAGACATGAAAAACATCGCAACTGCAATCGCCCTGACTTCCGCTATCTTCGCCGGTACTGCATCTGCAGCGGTAGAATCCAGCCAGATCAGCCACTTCGGCACCGGTGTTGAATTTGCCAGCACGTCCCATTTCGATGGTCTGGAGCAGGTGGTGGTAGACAACAGCAACCTGAAAGCAGGTAACGCTTTAGAGCCCGTCTACGGTGCGGATCTGTACTTCGGTTCTAACTAAGTACTCTTTGTTCTTTTTAGAGAGAAGTAACGATGAAGCGATCCTTTCCGGGGTCGCTTTTTTGGTTTCTTGAGCACGGTCCCGCTGTAGTTCCCCGTAATCTGGGTTGTCTTCCTATACTGCTACTGAGCCTCGACCTCAGGTAAGACCGCTTTGAAGGATAATTCAGAACGCGCCGAACAGGCTGCCACCCAACTCTTACACACCGTAAAGCAGGTTGCGCGTGAGCTGCATCCTCAACATCACTTTTCAGCAGAATTGAGTCTGGATAGCTCATTGGCTACGGACTTCGCATTTGACAGTCTGGGCAGGGTCGAGTTGTTGTTGCGCCTTGAGCGCATATTTGATGTAGCGTTGCCGGATGCCTTGCTGAGTAGCGCCGACACCCCACGTGATCTGTTGCGTGCTGTCCTGGGAGGGCGTTCCAGGTTGGCGGCTTTCGAACTGCCTGAGATAGAGCATATTGAAGCAGTGTTACCGAGTACGTCCGCTGTTCCGGAGCAGGCCTGTACGTTAACCGCAGTGTTGGAGTGGTATCTGCAAACCGATCCGGATCGCACGCATATCCGCCTGTACGCCCCCGACAGTGACGGTGTTGCGTTGAGTTATCGCCAGTTGAAAGCAGGCGCGATACAGGTAGCGTTGGGATTGCAGCAACTGGATCTGCAACCACAGGAGCCTGTGGTGCTAATGCTCGATACGTGCGAAAACTATTTTTACTGCTTCTTTGGCATTCTGTACGCGGGGGGAGTCCCTTGCCCTCTCTACCCCCCCGGCCGGATCAGCCAGATTGAAGAGCACCTCAACCGACACGTGAGCATCGTTCAGAATGCCCAGGCCGGTATCATGGTAACGCAGAGGGAGGCTTTACCCTTTGCCGGGTTGCTCAAAAGCCGGGTACGTTCGTTGCGTCATGTGGTAACCGCGCAGCAGCTTAGAGGGGCCAATGAGCATCCTCTGCTACCCAAACTTCATGCTGACGATATTGCCTTTCTGCAATATACCTCCGGAAGCACCGGAACGCCGAAGGGGGTGGTGCTGACCCATGCCAATTTGCTAGCAAACGTACGTGCGATGGGGCAGGTGGTGCATGCCAACGCCAGCGATGTGTTTGTCAGTTGGCTGCCGCTGTATCACGACATGGGCTTGATCGGTGCCTGGTTCGGGAGTTTGTATCACGGTGCGCAGCTGGTGATTATGTCGCCGCTCACTTTTATCAGTCGCCCCCAGCGCTGGCTGGAAGCGATTCACCGCTATCGGGGGACACTGTCGGCATCACCTAACTTCGGTTACGAGCACTGTGTCCGACTGATTGAGGACGAGACGCTAACTCAACTTGACCTGTCCAGCTGGCGTTGTGCCTTCAACGGTGCCGAACCGGTAAGCCCCCAAACCTTGTCAGCCTTTTGTGACCGCTTTGCTGTTTGTGGCTTTGACCCCCGAGCGATGATGCCGGTGTATGGATTGGCTGAAAACAGTGTGGGGCTCGCCTTTCCGACCCTTCAGCGAGGCGTCCTGCTAGACCGAATCGAGCGCGAGCGGTTTACCCGGACCGGTTGGGCAATACCCAGCACGGCCGACGACAAAGGTGTGCTGGATGTAGTGGCCTGTGGCCGGGCTATACCCCAACACGAATTGCGTGTGGTGGATGCCAGTGATCGCGAACTGCCTGATCGCCAGGAGGGGCGGATTCAGTTTCGGGGACCGTCCTCAACCAGTGGTTATTATCGAAACCCTAAACAGACAGCCTCACTGTTTCACGGCGACTGGCTGGAGAGTGGAGACCTGGGTTACGTCTGCGACGGGGAGCTCTATGTGACCGGCAGGCAGAAAGATCTGATTATCATAGCAGGACGCAATATTCATCCCGCCGAGCTGGAAACCGCCGTGGGGAACGTCGAGGGCATTCGCAAGGGGAGTGTGGTGGTATTTGGCAGTCGTTATACATCGCAAAATGTTGAGCGTGTTACCGAGCGATTAGTTGTGCTGGCGGAAACACGCGAACGGGAGGAGGAACGCCGCGTAGAATTGACCACAATGATCAACCAGCTTGCGGTGGATCTGTTGGGACAACCCGCAGATGATGTGGTACTTCTGGCCCCCAATCAGGTATTAAAAACCTCCAGCGGTAAAGTGCGTAGATCCGCCTGTAAAACCCTCTATGAACAGGGCGAGCTCAGTAAGCAGTCACCTCAATGGCAGCAGTGGCTGCGCATTGGTGTGGGAGAGTTGGCAGGGCGTATGAGGCGTTTCGGTTATCGAACTCTGGAGTATGCGTTTGCTGGGTATGGATGGCTGATCTATGGGGGCTTGCTTTGTCTGGCGTTGCCGGTATTCCTTCTGATACCGGGTAAGAAAGCGCGCTGGAGGGTTGTAAGCCGTGCCGCTCGGATGTTGAGCCTGTTGACGGGCACTTCCGTTCGTCTGGAAGGATTAGAGCATTTACCGCCGGAGAGAGAAGGCTGTGTGTATGTTTGCAACCACGCCAGCTATCTGGATGGGTATGTGTTGGTCGCCTTTTTGCCCAGATGCGTGCGCTTTGTCGCTAAAGGGGAGTTCAGAGACAATCGGCTGATCTCGTTCTTACTGGATAAGATCGGTGTCGAGTATGTAGACCGTATCGATCCGGATCAGGGGAGCGCAGATACTCTGCGCCTTGCCGCGCAGGGTAAGCATGATGATCCGCTGTTCTTTTTCCCGGAGGGGACCTTCACCCGTATGCCCGGTCTTAGGGCCTTTCATCTCGGCGCATTCACCACCGCCATTCGGCAGGAACTGCCCATCGTACCCATAGCAATCCGTGGGACAAGGTCGATGTTGCGTGCTGATAGCTGGTTCCCAAGGCGTGGGCAGATCGTCATAACGATCGGGGCTGTTATACCCAGTCAGTCTGCTGCTGGCGAAAGCTCATGGCAGCGGGCGCTCGAATTACGGGATCTTACGCGGCGCGAAGTGCTTCGGCTTTCGGGAGAAGCCGATCTGAACACGGAAACCATGACCAACCGGGCAGGCTGAGCCATTTAGGGTAGGCGCAGCAGGGAGTCTTTGAGTAAGTAAGAGAGGGGAGCAAGCCCAATTCCGTATCGGATCACTGAAGACCGTTTTTGATGGGAATACCGATCATGGAGAACACCACCCGGACGGCAAAACAGCCGGTGAGTCCTGTGGTGTTTCATTGTCAGTGCGGATAGCTGCTTGGTTCGAAGGAAGATCCACATTCGATTCCCGGTAAGTGGGCGTACAGCAATGAGGAGCGAATAAAAGACGGTATGCCAGCTAGCTTCTTTGAAGTGTGTAGGCGTTACATAAATTCGCTTTTAATCAAGATAGCTGCGGTCAGTTCTAAGTTCCAGAGCATATGCCAAGTTGTTCTGATAACAAGACGTTATCTATTTTTAAACGGAACGCAATCTACCCCTTTTTGACGTTGGTAAGCTGAAGATGGCCGGTATATTACAGTTACTGACCAAGCGGTAGCTTTCCTTTCCGAGCAATGTGGGGCATGTCCACTTGCTAGCCGGAGACCCTTATGATGAAACAATGCGCTGTTGCGATCACCTCTTTCAGTGCCCTGCGCACAGCACTTTTTTCACGTCAAATTCCCCTCGTTGACCAGTTTCCATACGCTTTTTCTCTCTCTTCTTGCAACAACCTCCCGGTAAGCCTAGGTGTTGTTGTGTCATTTGTGATGTTAATGGAAACATTTTGACTATTGATTTCTGTTATGCGGCGAAGGCGGATAGTCTGAATTCGTAGCAGCTGATTCGCTTGCGATTTTCACCCGCAGACCTGAAAGCGTCATGGGTAAATAGTGATTAATTAAAACAATAAAGAGGATTTCTAAGATGCAGATGCCACACACTTTGTCGATTCCAAACGGCGAAAAAGTGCGTCCAACGTTTTCGAAGGAGGAGATGAATTCCCGCCTGGAGAAGCTTCGTCGCTACATGGCGGAAAATGACCTGCAGGCCGTGGTGTTCACTTCTTACCATAACATCAATTACTACAGTGACTTCGTTTACTGCCGTTTCGGCCGTGACTATGGACTGGTTGTTACCCAGGATTCCTACACTACGGTGACTGCCAATATTGATGGTGGCCAGCCTTATCGCCGCAATCAACTGGGCGATAACGTGGTGTACACCGACTGGCAGAAAGATAACTTCTTCCACGCGTTGAAGCAGCTGATCAAGGACGGAGGCAAAGTGGGAATCGAGTATGACCACATGCCGCTGCAAAATCTGGAAAAGATGAAGGCCATTCTGCCAAATGCCGAATTCACAGATATCGGCGTACCCACCATGAAAATGCGCATGATCAAATCCGATGAAGAGATTGCGTTGATTAAACAGGGGGCTCGGGTTGCTGATGTGGGTGGTGCAGCCATTCGTGATGCAATCGCTGTAGGCGTGCCTGAGTACGAAATTGCCCTGGCGGGTGTGCAGGCAATGGTTCGAGAAATCGCAGGGACTTTCCCGGATGGGGAGTTGATGGATACCTGGGTCTGGTTTCAGTCCGGTATCAACACCGATGGCGCTCACAACCCGGTGACCAGTCGTAAGGTACAGGCTGGCGACATTCTGAGTCTGAACACCTTCCCAATGATTGCAGGTTACTACACGGCATTGGAGCGCACCCTGTTTGCCGAATATGCCTCCGACCGCCATCTGGAACTGTGGGAGATCAACTGTGAAGTGCATCGAAAAGGTCTGGAACTGATTCGACCGGGCGCACGTTGCTGTGATATCGCAGCCGAACTGAATGAGATCTTCCTGAAGCACGATGTACTGCAGTATCGCACCTTCGGCTACGGTCACTCCTTTGGCACCTTGAGCCACTACTACGGCCGTGAAGCGGGACTGGAGTTGCGTGAAGACGTTGAAACCGTTCTGGAACCGGGCATGGTTGTCTCCATGGAACCGATGCTGATGCTGCCGGAAGGTATGCCCGGTGCTGGTGGTTACCGTGAACACGACATTCTGGTTGTGGGCGAAGAGGGTGCAGAAAACATCACCCGATTCCCGTTCGGTCCTGAGTACAACATCATCAAATCCTAATTGCCGATTCTGATGACCAATTTCTGTTGGTCTGAAGAGGGCAGGGCTCGTCCTCTTCGGGCCGGCAGAGCTCTGTGTCGGCTAGCCTTCGCTATGGCCGGTACAAGCAGCAACCTCTTGCTGCATCACCCTTCTTGGGTGATGTGGGAGGTAAGTCTCTCTGCTGCGACGTCAGCAGGTAACGAAAAATCTTTAACCCGATAAATAAGAATAATAGAGGTGGTTCCGTGATTAATGTGAGAAAAAAAATAACTGGTGCACTAGCCGCAGTAGCACTCTCCACAAGTGCTTTGACGTTGGCCCTTCCGAATGACGTTCAGGCCGCAGAAGGCGGGCATATCCTGGCCCATGTGATGCCAACCGACCATATCTTCAACAGCGTTTCCCAGGAGTTCATGTCCAAATTGGATGAACTCTCTGGTGGCACAGTGAAGATCGAGTATCACCCCGGCGGAGACCTGGGGGATTGGGCGACTATTACCGAGCAGGTGATGCAGGGCGCTCTGCCAATGACTATGGCTTGGTCCAACTCCGAGCTGGATCCACGCCTGGATATTGCCAACTTGGGCTACGTGGCTGATGACTGGGAAAGCGCAAGCAAGGTCTATGGTCCGGGTAGCAAGATGGATGCGCTGTTCGGTGAAATCTATGGCGGTCTGAATGTTGAGTTGCTGGGTACTTTGCCTACCGACTTTACCGGATACGTTGTCCGCAAGGGCGTGGATATCCCGGTTAACATTCCGCAGGATGCCAAGGGCTTCAAGATCCGTGTGCCTAACTATCCGATGGCGATTGACCGTTACAGCGCTCTTGGCTTCTCCGTGATGCCAATGGCGTTCTCTGAAGTGCACACCGCACTGCAAACCGGTGCGATTGACGGTCGCGCCTTCTCTCCTCCATACGAAGTACTGCTGTTTGAAGATGTGCTGCGTGCTTACGTTTATACCCGTGAATCCTTTGAACCTACGTTCTGGATTGCCAGCAAAAGTTGGTTGGCAAGCCTGAGTGATCAAGAGCGCGCCTGGGTACGTCAGGCTGCAGACCACGCCACACAATGGGCGTGGAATAATGCAGAAGCGTTTAGTCAGGGCTGGCTAGACAAGATCCGTGCCGCAGGTATCGAAGTACTGGAACAGAGTCCTGAGCAGGCTGCTGCCTACAAGAAAACTGTGATTGAGGTTGAGTGGCCAATCATGGAAAAGCTGCTTGGCAAAAAGGTAATGGATGACCTGAGGGTAACCGCTGGTCTGTAAGACCGAGTGGTTTTCCAAAGGGCCTGTGTACCTAAATGTCGCAGGCCCTCGTTGTCAAAGTACATTCATGAGGAGCTTGATATGACTATCGAGTACACCCATCCGGATGATCTGGTCGGGCCTGCGCATGTGAAGCCGGTCCCTGCAGATGTGAAAACCGGTCAGAGTTTGCTTTACCGGATTGAGGCCCGTCTAGCACAGGTCGTTTCGGTGGGCATGGTTGTGGCGTCGATCGCTCTGGGACTGCTGATGGCGGCCCAGGTGTTGATGCGTTATGGCCTGGAGTCTCCTTTTCTGGGAATCGAGGAGCTGGCGCCGATGCTGGCACTGTGGGCTTACTTTTTGGGCATGATCTACGCTACCCGCGAGCAGGATCATATATCCGGAGGCATTGTTGCCCTGATCTTTAAGAACCGAACTGTCATCCAGTGTATTAGATTGGGTGCGAGTCTTGCCTGCCTGCTGGCGGTGTGCGTGTTCGGCTACTTTGCTCTGAATTTCGCGCAGTTCAATCTGGACCTGGGGCGCAAGAGTATCTATATGCGTTGGCCTAAGTACCTCTGGGATTTCAGTATGGTCACCGGATTTACGCTGATGGGGTTCTACTACTGCCTGCAGATCATCGCCGATGTGCGTGATCTGAAGAATGGCCCGAATAAACAATAAGAGGGTGCGGCCATGACAATATTCTTTATCACCATTGCAATCGTGATTCTCCTGCTTTTACTGGAGGTTCCGGTTGGCTTCTCGTTCGGATTGGGGGCTCTGGCTTATGGTCTGATGACCGGAACCGACATCTCCTTCCATGCCGGGTACGGGTACTCGCAGATTGGTGCGTTCTCTCTGTTGGCACTGCCCCTGTTTGTGCAGGCGGGAACGTTGATGGGCACCGGCGGTATATCAGAGCGTTTGCTGGATTTCGTGAATGCCTTTGTTGGACGTACCAAAGGAGGCCTGGGAGCGGTCACTGTGCTCAGTTGTGCGATGTTCGGTGCAATTTCCGGCAGCGCTTCTGCGGCGATCGCAGCTATCGGTCGCATTATGGTCCCTCGCATGATCAAGGAAGGGTACCCGGAAGGACACGCGACCGCCCTGGTCGCCGTGTCATCGGTACTGGCGCTGATGATACCACCCAGTATCCCGATGATCGTGTTTGCGATTGCTACTCGCCAGTCCGTTGCAAAGGTGTTTCTGGCAACGATGATGCCGGGGATTCTGCTGGCATTGGTCTATTGTGCGCTCAACTTCTTCTTCCTGCGCAATAACACCAGTATCCAGGTGGCACCTAAATTACCCCTGCGGGAAGTTGGACGCGAAATATGGACTGCGGGTAAGCGAGCGACGTTGGCGATCATCATGCCGTTCATTATCCTGGGAGGGATCTATAGCGGTGTGGCAACCCCAACGGAAGCGGGCGCGGTGGCACTGGTGTACACCCTGTTTGTGGGATTTGTGATCTACCGCACCATGACGTTCCGAAACTTGTATGAATCCAGTAAGGACGCCGCCATTCTGACCGGATCAGTGATTATGGTGTTGTTTTTCCTGTTCATCCTCAGTCGCGGAATGATTCTGGCGCAGATTCCAAATCAATTTGCTGATTTGCTGCTCAGTGTCTCGGACAACAAGATCGTACTATTGCTTATCATCAACCTGCTGTTGTTGCTGATGGGGATGATTGTGGATGACGTCTCCGGAGGGGTATTGGCAGCGATTATCCTCATGCCGGTTGTAGAGAAAATCGGTATCGATCCAGTTCACTTCGCTGCCATTGTTGGTACCAACCTCGGTTTGGGGAACATTTCACCTCCATGCGCCCCTTTGCTCTATATGGCAGGTGGGGTTACGAAGCTCTCACTCGACCGCTATATCGGCCCAACAATGAAGTTTCTGCTGCTGGGACACCTGCCGATGGTGTTTGTCGTGACTTTTGTACCAGAGCTGAGCCTCTACCTACCAAGCTTGTTGGATAACTGATCCAAGCAAGGCCAACAAAAAAACACCATAAGAGGGGAGGTCTTCGCTCCCCTCGCAATCTTTATTAGGAGCGTTCCAATGGTGACTTGGGTATTAACTGTAACGGGAGAAGATCAGCCCGAACTGTTTAAGCGATTTTGCGAACTGCTCGCCATGATGGAAGGCATTATCCTGGATAGTCAGCAGGCCGTTTTAGGGGGGCATTGCACGGCAATCTATAAAGTTTGTTTGCCTAAACAACATCTTTCTTTTGCTCATCGGCAGTTTGCAGCGTTTGCCGTGCATGGGCTGGAGATCGTGTTATTAAAGGAGATAGAAGACGATTGCAGGGTGAGGCAACACCTGTCGCTGGACATTAAGGGAGCCTATCGTTTTGGTCTGGAGCATGATATCCGCCGAATGCTTGAAAGCTACGGAGCGCGGGTGTCACACCTCAATCATGATTTTCAGAAACAATCCCTCTGGGATGGTGTGCAGATGCGTTTACATATTAAGGCTGAGTTGAGTCGGCCACTGTCTGAATCCCGGCTTGAGAATGCGCTAGGGGGGCTGACCAGTGGACTCTGCATCAAGTTGGGCATTTCCGAACTGAAAAGCAGCTTGGCTAGTTAACACCTCAAATGATGACGCTGATTCTGCTTTGTGCTGCTTATTCCCTTAGCTTATTTTTTAGGGGAATGTTGGCAGTTGTTGCACCAGAGGTCGCTGCTGAGCTGTCTCTGGATGAAGTTCGGTTGGGTGGGTTGGCATCCTGCTTTTTCATCAGCTTTGCGGTTGCTCAGATTCCTAGTGGTGTATTGCTCGACCGGATTGGTGGAAAGCTAACGGTCAGTCTTTCACTCTGGTTTGCTGTGATGGGCATTGGGCTGTTCAGTGTTGCAAGAAGTTACCCTTTGGCGGTTGGGGGGCTGATGTTGGTCGGGACGGGGTGTGCCCCTGTTTTCACCGGCATCATGCTTTTTATCGGCAAACGCTTTCAACCGCAACGATTTACTTATATCACCGCAATGGTACTAGCTATCGGCAGTGTTGGTGACCTGATGGGAACTATGCCGTTGGCTTTACTCACAGAATGGTTGGGTTGGAGGGGGGCATTACAGCTCATTATGGTAATAACGGCGTTGATTGCACTGTGTTGCTTGTTGGGCCTGGAAAGTGATCGGCCCGAAGTATCGCGTGAATCCTATAAGCAAATGCTCAAGGGGATGGCACAAATTATCAGTGTGAGGGCTTTGTGGCCTATTGTGCCCATGTTTCTCACCAGTTATGCCGTTCTTATTGCCATAAGGGGCGTATGGGGTGGCCCTTATCTTCTTGATATCTTCAACTCCGATACTGCTGAGAGGGGGCGGGTCCTGCTTTTGATGTCAGTGGCAATGGCAGGTGGCACCTTTTTATTGAGTCTGACCGATCGTCGTTTTACCCATACGAAGGTGACGGTAATCAGCAGTAGCTGTCTGACATTGCTTGCATTATTGATGTTGGCGGTCCGCCCTGATCAAGGCCTAGTGTATTCGATGGTGGCCTTTATCTTTTTAGGTCTTTTTGGATTTAATTACCCATTACTGATGTCCCATAGTAGAACGTTTCTGGCTCCGTCATACCATGGAAGAGGGATGGCGGTGATGACCGCATTTAGTTTTCTTGGTGTTGCAATAGTACAGGGCGTAAGTGGTTGGGTGCTCGGTGCTGCGGATGCAGCACAATTGGGGGCAATCAATCAGTACCGTATTTTATTTTTTATGTTGGCAGGTATGTTGGCCCTATCAGTTGCAATCTACTGTTTCAGCTATCGGCAAGGAAGCGGTGATGGGCCAGCCTATCGTACCGATAAAAAGCCGCTTTTACCCTCTAAAGGTATCTGTAATGACGCCGGATAATTCTGGCTTTGCAATAGGCCGTTACGCAGAAAGTCCAGCAACAACGTCGCAGCTGGGGAGAGACTGTGGCTATCGTAGTTAAAACCTATCGTCACTTTGCCCAAGCGTGGTAGCTCCTCGCATTTGTTGCCTGCTCTAAAAGTATCTGGAATGGTACTTGTTCCTAAAGCGCTGATACCCAGCGCCGCTTTTATTGCGGATTGGATCCCTAAAAGGCTGGAGGAGCAGTAAAGTACCCGCCATGGAATATTTGCTTGGTTTAATGCATCTGTGATGTGCTTACGGTAAATACATCCCTGTGGGTACAATACCAGCGGTATCGGTTGTTCTGTATTTAGTACGAAATCGGCATCTGCAATCCAGGACAGTTCTTCAACAATATAGTCACCTTCCTCAAACTCATGGCCTTGGTGCTCATCCATTGACATCACCAGATCATATGCCCCTTTTTTATAACCGTCGCGTAGATTGATGCTGACGTCAGTACTTACGTCCAGCGTAACCTCCGGATAAGCACGGGAAAACTTGGATAACAAGACAGGAAGGAATGAAACTTCGAAATCGTTAGGCGTTCCCAGACGCACCGTTCCGCTGACAGAGGGGGCTGACAGGCGAGATACAATCGCGTCGTTCATCTCCAGGATCTTAAGTGCTGAGTTGTATAATATTTGCCCCTCTTCCGTGAGCTTCAGTCCTCCAATCCGGTTAAATAGCTTTACATCCAACATCTCTTCCAGCCTTTTTACCTGAAGGCTTATTGCTGGCTGTGACCGGCCGAGCAGGTCGCCTGCTTGTGTAAATCCACCCAGATCGTTGATGGTAGTAAAGGTGCGGAGCAAGTCCATGGGAAGGTTTTTCATGGCAAATGATGGATAGTGGTTTTTTTTAAAGCCTGCAAACATTTTTAAACATACCTTTGGTGTATAAATATTGCAAATAAAGGCATTAATACTATTAGTTGGATTAATGTCGGAAGGCTTAATAGCATCTTCTTATCAGTATCCCTGTACACATGTTCGGAGGCTCAGAGATGAGCGTCAGTAAGCAGATGGATTCTGGCCAGGAGAATAATAAAAATGCAGAAGTCTTTTGATCATACCGATTCCAGTAAAATAGTTTTGCGAGATAGCGCCAAACGTAAGTTGGAAAAAGGCACACGTACGTTTAGTAACGTTATGCGTGATGCGAATAGCGCGTTTATCCTAAAGCCACTGGTCACTACGAAGGTGACGAAGGTTGGCTTTGTGTTACCTCAGAACTTCTCCATGATGTCATTTACAGCGGCAGTGGATGTGTTGGTAACAGCCAATCTGGTACACACCGCGCCGCTTTTTCAGTTTTCGACTTTTGGAATAGACTCCAGCTGTGTGATCAGCGATTTGGGTATAGAGATAACATCCGATGGCGAGCTTGAGGCTCTGGGGAAGAAGGAGCTGGCAGCATGTGATGTGCTGATTGTCTGTGGTGGTTTTCGTTGTTCGAGTGAAGAAAGCCGCCAGTTAACATCAGTACTGAAAGCCGCGGTAAAACGTAAAATGATCGTCGGTGGAATCTGGAACGGCGCGTTAGCCTTAGCCTACGCCGGATTATTGAACAACATGCGTTGTGCATTACATCCCGATAATCATGCGCTTATGCGAGAGCGCTTCAGTCAAGTCCGGGTCACTGAGAATACACTGGCGCTGGAGCCAGGAATTATCACCAGTGCCGGCCCCGCCAGTGCTTTGGAGATGATGCTTCAATTAATTGCGCAGTTAAAAGGCAAAGAGGTGATGCGTGCGGTTCGCGAGATTCTTAGCTGTGACAGGCTTGAAGAGCAAGAGAGCTTCAAGTTATCCGGGATATCGGATAATCCCACGTTGCCCGATGATTTGAGGCATATCATCCAAATTATGGAGAGCAACATTGAAGATCCCTTAAGCATTGATGAGCTTGTGACTTGTACGGGTACTTCTCGGCGTCAGTTAGAAAGGTTGTTTCAGAGTTATTTGAAAACGTCACCATACCGATATTATTTAGAGCTACGGATAACACATGCACGGCGTTTACTATTGCAGAGCAACGATAATGTGACCAATGTCGCCATAGCATGTGGATTCGTTTCAACGAGCCATTTCAGTAACTGCTTTAAAGATTTCTTTGGCATCTCACCAGTACATGCGCGGGAACAGTATCGCAGACGATTTGCTTGACACTGTGCCTTACCCTGGTGGCCAATGCATGGCCCGGCCACCCAGCAAATGCAGATGGATGTGAAACACATCCTGACCACCTTGTTCATTGCAGTTCCAGATCAATCGGTAGCCACTTTTCGCCAGCCCCTGCTCATCGGCCAGTTTGGTGGCGGTCAGCACCATATGACTGATCAGGTCAGCATTGTCGCTGTTGAGGTCATTAAGCGTTGCGATGTGGTGTTTGGGAATGATCAGTACGTGGCTTGGCGCTTGTGGACTGATGTCGTGAAAGGCGAGGAGCCGATCGTCTTCATAGGCGATGTTTGCCGGAATCTCTCTGGCGATGATTTTGCAGAATATGCAGTCCATCCTGAGCCTCCCTAGGGCACGGTGTGTTTATATCTAAGCATAGGAGAGTTCGTGGAAGCCGCTATCTGTAGGCGGTATCGCTTATTGTTCAGGGCCAAGTGGCTTAAAGCTGATGATCAGTTGGGGCAGCAGTAATAACGCCCCCATCAATGCAGAGAACATTGCGAGGCCGGTAAGCAGTCCGAAATAGATGGTGGGAGTAAAGTTGGAGAGAGCAAGAATCGCGAAGCCCGCAATAATTATCACCGACGTGTAGAACATCGCCTTACCGATACTGTTGTGGCAGCGATACATGGTAGCGCGGTAGTTTCGGTCTTTGGGGAACTCATTCCGAAAACGGTGAATGTAGTGGATTGTGTCATCTACGCCGATACCGACGGTGATTGCCGCGATGGTAATAGTCATCATATCCAGCGGTATGTTGGCCCAGCCCATGACCCCAAGTACAACACCGGCAGCCAGCAGATTGGGTGCTACGGCGATCAAGGCCAGAAAAACGGAGCGGAACAGCAGGCTGAACATCAGGGTGATGGCGACAAATACCGCTCCCAATGTTGATATCTGTGACCCAAACAGGCTCTGCAGCATATTGTTATATAACACCAGCATGCCGGTCTGGCTGACCTGGTCGGGCTGGTAGCCCATCTCGTTGATCAAAAATGTTTGTACCTGTCTAAGAAGCTCATCACGTTGCAGGCCCTTGCTGGTCTCCATGACTCGCACGGTTATTCGGGTTTCTTTACCGTCGGCAGAGAGGTAGGGATCTATCAGCAGCGGTTGAACATCTGCCGGTAGATTTTTACGCAACAGTGCCAGCTGAAAGTCGTCCAGCTCTTCGCCGGTGATATCCTTAAACACCTGGTACAGTGAGTTGAGCGATAAAACTTTGCCGGTTTCGTCCAGTGATTCAAGATAGGTTTGCACCTTATTTATTTGCTCCAGTCCGGAGCGCGTAAACCAGTAATTGGTGCTTTGCGTACCTGATTCTGCAAAGGGGTTATCTACCGGGTTACCGAACGGATCATCGTCAAACGGATCGTTGTCTGTGCTTTTCGTGGCCAGAGAGGCAGCCTCAGGTGCTCTTAGCAATATATCCAGTGGGATGGTTCCTCCCAGATCCTGATCGATCACCAGCATGCCCTGGTAGATCTCGGTGGTTTCATGAAAGTAGTCGATAAAACGGTTTTCCACTTTCAGGCGCATGATGCCAATAATACTGGCGATCAGCAGAAAGCCACTGACGACCAAGATCGTTATGCCATATCGATCGGTAATCCGGGCGAAGTAGTGGGTAAGGGGTTTGGTTTTGCCTCTTATCTCACTTTTACCTTTGGGAATCATCAACAAGCACGCAGGTAACAGGGTAAAAGCCATTATGAGCGCGACGCCAACGCCGATGCTCATCATCCAGCCAAAATCGATGACCGGGCGGATATCACTGACAACCAATGAGACAAAGGCCATCATGGTGGTAATGGCAGTAAAGAGGCAGGGTTTGGCCATAAAGGCCAATGTGCTAAGGACCAGTTGCCGCTGGCTGAAACCCGGTTGTGCCCGATAGTATTCGCGGTATCGCACCACCAGGTGAATAGTTATCGCCAGGGTGATGATTAGGAGCAGCGCCGTGAAGTTTGAGGAGATTACTGTGAGCTGCCAATCGGCGAACGCGATAAAGCCAAGCATGATGAGGCAGGTAACCACACAGGTGAGCAACGGTAGGATCATCCAGCGCAGGCGCCTGAAGATGAGCGCCATCAACGCGATGATAAATAATATGATGGCGCTCCCGAAGGTGATTAGGTCACTTTCGATAAAGCTAATCATATCCACCGCAATCATGGGGACTCCGCCGAGGAAGATTGTGGCGTGATCGCGGTGTCGGTCGAGCACCTTTCGGATCTGGGTAACCAGCTCGCGTTGTCGTTCATTGGCCTGGATGGAGTAGGAGCGAAATGCGTGCTCGGCTTCGGCCAGCTGTTGCGTCTCCATGGGGATCAGCCTGTGTTGGAGGCGTTTGCTGCGCAGCTGATCTCGTGCCTCCAGAAGCTGAAAGAACCTATCATCCCGCTCCAGATTTATCTGCAGTACGGTGGTGCGCTCATCGGGGCTGGTGAGTAGTTGCTTGTATAAGGGGCTATGGCGAAACTCCTGCCGGGCAAGATCGGTGCTGGTTTCATCCTCATGTAGATAGCGGATATCCCGTGAGAGGTTGCCGAGACTGACCGGAGGGCTGTAAAGCAACGGCACATCCAATATGGTGATAACCGAGTCCACGTCGGGTATTGTTTTCAGCTCATCGCGAAGCTGCGCCAAACGTTTGAGTACGTCAGGAGAAAACAACGACTCATTGGGGGTGTAGGTCACCACCAGGTAGCTTTTGGATTGATAGCGTTTGCCCATTTCCCGATACAGTTCCAGAGCTTTGTCACCTTCGAGTACGAGCGAGTCGGCCGATGCATCCAGGGTCAGCCTTGGAAGCTGGAATAACAGGAATATCAGCAGGGTTGTAAGACCAGACAGGATTAGCCACGGGTGGCGAAGTAGAAAGGCAAAGGCCGTATAGGTGCGCGAATTCATAGGGCGTCCATGCGTTTACTGTGAATCCGACTGTGGGTTGATGGCGCTAATGATTGCATCGATGCTATCACCAGACAGCTCCTGGTGAATGGCGCCATTTAGCGTTTTACTCAGAACCACACCGTCAACCGACAGATCGAATACCTTCCAATCTCCCTCGGTTGGACGTACTGCAAAATCCAGTAAGTGGGCATTTTGTCCCGTTTGGACGGTTATTCTGACGACACTGTAGTTGGGCGTATCGCGACTGTCTCCGACGGAAAAAGGTTGTCCGTTATAGCTCCTGAGGGCTATACGATAGGTGCGCCGCAATGAACTGATAACCGCGGTTTGGGCCTGTAATTGCTTGCCCGCCGCGATGATATCTTCCCAGCGGGGATGGAAAATCCGCTTGCTGAGAAGTGCCGGGTCCACGTAGGGCAGGATATTTTCGTCGATGATCTGGTCAAGATGCTGATCATTGTCGAGCAGGTTTTTCTCTAAACCTGTCTGAAGCGCTTGTTGGAGTTGTACCGCAAGTTGGCTGATATATGCCTTTGCCCCCGTATCCTGAGCTGCTGGAGATCCTGTGCTACATACCAGCAGCAACGCAATGATTAAATGACGGATACTGATCAGGCAGTGTTTCATCGTGACACTCCGTGGCTAGCGGGACCTTTCCGCTTCTCTTCCTCATACTAGATCATCGGTACCGGAGGGCAAATTTGACGACTCTAGGCGTCGCTTTGCTAGGCTGTAGACAGGTTGAGTAACGAGACTGATCATGTGCGGCCGCTACAACATCATTGATGATCCGGCCATCCGCGATCTACTGGCATATCTGGGGATTCGGCAATATCTTCAGACCACCTACAACATCGCACCCACCGAGATGGTACCGGTAATCCGGCAGGGTGAATCTGGAGTTGAGTTATGCCGTATGCGCTGGTGGTTGGTGCCTTCCTGGGCCAAAGAGCCAAGTACCCAATACGCCATGTTTAACGCGCGGGCAGAGGGCCTGGCCGAGAGCCGCGCTTTCCGGCATCCCTTTAAAAGGCAGCGCTGTATCTTGCCCGCCAGTAGCTTTATCGAGTGGCGGAAGGAGGATGGCAAGCAGCCCTACGATATCCGCTTAAGGGAAGGCGCACTTGCCTTGGCTGGTCTTTGGGATTGTTGGGGAGAGGGATCGGAAACAATCTTGAGCTGCACCATGATCACCACGGATGCGGTGCCGGGCTTTCGCCATATTCACTCCCGAATGCCGGTAATGCTGGAGCGGGACATGTTGCAGCAGTGGTTAAATCCGGAGATCGACGGCAGATCGCTGATGCCTTGCCTGATGTCCAACTTGCCCGGCCCGTTGCAGGTTGTGCCTGTGGATACGCGTATTAATAGCAGCCGTGTAAAAGAGAAGCCCGAACCGATCGCCGCCGGTGAAATTATTGAGTGACCTGCAGGTGACCATAAAGGGATTTCCTCTGCCCGTCAGATAATCTTTGTCTGTAGGTCGCACTATTCCCATCACTGTTTGAACCCTGGTTTATAACCGCATCATACCTTGTATAGCAGGTAAATGGCGGATGCGGTGAGCTGTCAGTTTTAAAGCGATTTGCAATGTGAGACGCTTAACGCTGTTTATGGAAAAACCATCCTTTGTAAGGAGTACTTGTGCGGCTTATCTCCGTGTTAATCGCCTTATTGCTGAATATATCCGCATTTTCCGCCCATGCTAGTCAGGCCCATAGCCGACTCTTGTTGAGCCAGAATCTGCAGTATTTTGGTGCCGTGGGCACACCTACGTGTGATGCTTTTCTGTCAATGGATAAACACTTTCCGATGGAGGTGATGTCCATTGAGTCCATCAAAGCCTGTCGTGCGGAGATAAAGGGTAAGTTTGCGCAGCTTCTTCGTCAGTTAACAAAACAAGACGGTAGCCGCGATATGGAGGTTACTGAGAAGGTGGCGGACCTGTTTGCCTGGGAAGGGTTGCTGATCTACTGGATTGGGCAACTCGATTTCCAGGACAGCGATGGCAACATCTTTGTTGCCAGTCAGAATGCACACCAGGCGGCTAACTACCTGAAGTCCGCTGAACCGGCGACCGTCAAGCTCCTTCGGACCCAAATGTTAGGCCTTGCACTCTATGCAAAAAGCCAAGTGTTGGGTGATATCGAGAACTATGAAAAAGCCATCCACACCCTCACGGACGTGCACGCCAAACTGGGGGAGGACAGCAACTTACTGTCTGAAGGCGATCGGATGTCGTTGCGTGCCTATTTAGCATATTGGTTGGGTATGCTGGCGATCGATAAAGCCTTGGCCACCCCTGTTGCTGTTGACTCGGATAGCTATGCGCAGCTTCGTTTTACGGCATACCGCTATTTGCAGCAAGCCTACGAGGAGGAAAGGGATGCCGAGACGCGGTTAGGGTATCTCCTGGCGCTGAAAGCGCAGCTTGGCTACGCCTCCCTTCACTCAAACCCTGATACTGCAGCCAGGATATACAGTGCTGAAGTATTGGCCGATCATATAGAGCGTGCTGCCGAAACTGCGGGCAATACGCAGGTAAAAGTCTGGCACCTGATTGATCGGGCACGCGAGGCCGCGTTTAGCATCAAGTCTGTGGGCGATGCTGCTTATGTTCAGGTTTCAGATCTTTTGGCTCGGGCTGACCAGATCAGCACGCCACTCGATCTACGCCACTACCTGATTGATACAGCAAACTTGCGTATGGAGCTTGCGCTGCAATTTGCAGATCAGGAAACCGTAGAAAGCGTGATGAATGAACTGATACAACAGGCTGCTTATCTTGGGCAATTGGCACAAGAGCAGTCGTTAGAGGCAGAGTTGTGGGTGAGCCGTTATTTCCTGCTGATTGATATCGTTGGGCAAGCCGTTGTGAGTTTTGGTGACACTGGTGATGCGGTGACTTTTTTTACAGAACTCAACAACCAGGGCCTATCGTCAGCTGCACTCAATCTGTCGGCGTTGTATATCGAGCAGGGTGATTATCCATCTGCCATCGACACACTGACCAATATCAGTGAGGACCTCTCTGGCATGGATCGGGTGGTGTACCGCCAAAATCTCAGCTTAGCGAGGCATCTTGCAGGCGATCTGGAGGGGGCCATTGCTGTATTGTCAGAGGAGAATTCACCCTCTGACTTGGCCGTTGCCTATCAGGTGTCGCTTTTGGCGTTGAATAACCAACGTAACGAAGCGCTTGAATTGATTATCAAACATGCGGGGGCAGGTTACGGGGCTCTGGCACAATCGTTAAACCGTACCGCGCTTGAACTGTATCAGTCCCATAATCAGGGGGCCAAGGCAGGCTCGATCCTCAATACGCCTGTACCCCTGTATAGCTTTATCAACAGACTGGTCTTTAACAGCGACATTGAAAAGAATGGTTTCCCTTACTTTCAGGGGGCTGCAACACGTACTGCCGAAACCGGGGCCACGCTGGTCACGGGGATTAAAAATGATGATTGGGCGACAGTCAGTCAACTCAGCACAAACGGCCAAACCGTTGCATTAGCCAACGGCAACCAGATCACCCTCTGGGGTTCGGATAACGGACTGCCTTTCCGGCGTATCAACAGCAGCGATCGCGTGCAATACATGGACTTTCTCCATAATGATCAACACCTGCTAGTGCAAAGCGCTGATAACTTACTGACCTTGTGGGCGCTTGAAACGGGCGAGGCGCTGTATACCCTGCCGGTCAGCAGCAATATCTGGAAAGCCTATGCTATCAACCGTGCTGAAGGCTCTCTGTATTTCTCGAATCCGTATGCCCAGTTGGTTGAAATGGATTCTCATGATCCGGCTACGACGCGTATTGTTGAAGCGGCTAACGGGAGCGTGATTTTTACTACGGATGATCGGGGCAAGCGTTTGTTCTTTGTGAGCGACGGGCAACTGTTTGTCTATGATCTTGAACGCCAAGCTATACAGCATCGTGTTCCTGTTAGTGGATACGTAAGAGAGCTGACATATATTCCCGGTGTGCAGCAGCTTCTCACTTTGACAGATAAAGGGTTTAACCCCAACGGCGAGGTGGATAAGGATAAGTACCGTCTTGCCGTCTGGAGCCTGAATGACGGCTTACATGAAGTCACACACTTTGCTTTTGCCAACGCAGTACATGTTGTAGGTGCCGTGGAGGAGGGGCGTAAGGTTCTCCTGACATCCAGAGATGGTGATATCCGGTTGGATATGCAGGCACTGCATTTGCAGCCCTTGGCTGATGCGAAAGATAGCAGGTTTGTGGCGCTATCGGAGTCGCGTGATCGCGCAATCGTGAGCGATAAGAATTCCAGGAATCTACGTGTGGTTGACTACCCCTCGTCAAAGCTCGTTAACAGGCTTAAACAGCCTACTTCTGATCCGGGCCTGGTATTCTACGATGAGGAACGCGAACGGTTGATGGTTTCGTCCAGTTACGACCGGTTGCATATCTGGGATATGAGTACCGGGCAGGAGATCGTGCGTGAAAAACACTATCCCCGGGTTAATCCGGGGTATATCAACGGTCAGCTGATTACGCTAATTGATGAGGTACAACGGTACTCACCGGAGAAAAACCGCTGGGGACATTTCGAGCAGGGGACTTTGATGACTCAGCCCCTGTCTTTGCCTAAGGAGATCGTTGATAGCAACGTACGTGCGGACCTTCAGGTATTCGAGTCTGGCGAGCAGCTTTACTTTACGGCCTGGGATCAGTATCTGGGTGACACGCGTCAGCGCCGTATCTGGCGGAGCAACGTCGATATGACTGAGGTTAAGTTACTGCCTTGGACATTGGAAGGTGAGCGTATCGGCGCAATCGATTCAAACGCGCAGCGGTTAGTCACAGCCAGTGCAAAAAAGGTGCTTATCCGGTCCCTGCAAGATGGCGTGATCCGGGCGGAGATCTCCATTGCTAGTGAATATGGTGGTTTCGACGATCTCGAACTGACCTGGGTTGATGTAGAGAACCAAACCATCTGGATTGGTGTTGATAACCACTTGGTGGGTTACGATTTTGAAGGTAATCCAAAGGTTCGTTTTTCAGATGAGTTTGGCCGTTTGATTGCCGTTGCAGGTCATCCAACTGCATCGCACTTTATCGCTGCTTATGAAATCTCCGGCTCTACGCTCCTGCGTAAAGTCGATCGACAATCCGGTTCGGTTGTACGTAGTGACGTACTGTTTGATCGTATCGCAAAAGGGATCAACTTATCTTCAAAAGGCCGCTACCTGATGGTATCTACGGAAGTCGGCAGTATCGAGTTCTGGTCGCTCACCAAAAATGAGGCCATGTTCTCGATGTACCTGTTGCCGGATAAAACCTGGGCGGTGATTGATCAGCAGGGACGCTTTGATACCAATGACCTGAGCAACATTGATTTTCTGGCCTGGCGCCTGCCACAGGAACCGTTGCGTTCCTACCCAGTTGATATCTTCCTGCGAAACTTCTACGAGCCACGGCTGATTCCCCGGTTACTCAATGATGCACCGTTCAGTCCGATTCCTGATTTGCGTCGAATCAATCGCTGGCAGCCCGAGGTCGAGATTACGCAGGTGGAGGACGACGGCAAAGGCAAACTCAATGTCACGGTGGAACTGAATAAAGGCGCGTGGCCTGATTCAGCTCAGACAAAAGCCTACGATCTTCGGTTATTCCGTAACGGTCAGCAGGTGGATGTGTATCCGCAAGATCATGGCGAGATCGACTTAAGTGATAGCGGCAGCAGGGTCATCGTGTTTAAACAGGTTGCACTGCCGAATCTGCAAAAGGGACAGGCGGTGGAGTTCAGCGCAATGGCGTTTAATGCTGCTGGGGTCAAAAGTCAGACAGCCTATGCGCAGTACGTGCCCGAGAAGACAGGGATAATCCAGCCACCCCGTGCTTTCATCCTGAACGTGGGCATCGACCACTACACCAATCCCGCCTGGAATCTGGCATTTGCTGGTAATGATGCCCGGCTGCTGGCAACGACATTGGCAGACAATGTTAAGGCATCTGGAGACTATGCATCGATTGGTCGTAAAATGCTGGTGACTCAGCCCGGTCAGTTTATCGATAAAGCGCAAATTCGAGCTGCGATTCAACGTCTGGCGAATGCGGGGAGTTCCGATAGCACCGATCCCGAAGGGTTTGCACAAAGCACACCCAATGACACAGTGATCATGACCTGGTCGGGACACGGCTATGTGGATCAGGCGGGCGAATTCTATCTCCTGACCTCGACTATGGGGCCGGACTCTGTAGATATGCAGGACAATCTCCAGGGCGCCGTCAGCGCTACGGAACTGTCCCGTTGGATAGAAGGGATTGATGTGCATCGCTTCATTCTGATTATCGATGCTTGCCACTCCGCAGCTGCGGTGGACAGCGGCGCGTTTAAACCGGGGCCGATGGGCAGTAAGGGATTTGGCCAGTTGGCCTGGTACAAAGGGATGCAGATTCTGACGGCCAGCCAAGCCAACGATGTTGCCCTGGAAAGCAGTCTGCTTGAACATGGTTTGCTGACCTATGCGCTTGTGAACGATGGACTCGTGAACGAGCAGGCAGACTTCCTGCCGCAGGACGGTGTGCTTACCGCCAGTGAATGGTTGAAGTTTGGTCAACAGCGTGTGCCTCAGATCTACCGGCTTTTAAAAGCAGGTAACAGCTCTGCGCTGAAGTTGAGTCGCGGGGCAAAACGTAAAAACAGGCCGCGGGTTGAAAAGGTGCAGATGCCGGGACTATTTGATTTCTATCGTGGTGACCAAACCATGCAACTACATACGAACCATTAAATTAGTTAACGCTGCACGGAATATGAGATGTCGAGCGACGGTCTAACTCAGCGTTTGGATTGAAACTGATACTTAAACTCCGGTTGGTTGGTCCTGATATTTTATTGGTCTCCCTATTCAAGCTAAATACACGCCTGAATAGGGAGACGTTATCTATGATTTGTAAACTGCGAGATCCGAGATTTACTCAAAAATCATGGTGTAGTCGTTATATACGGTACCCAGGTTTTTTATTTTGATCTCAAACTCGCCAGTCCAACGAGGGGTCCAGCGGCAAAGCATCGTGTCGGAGCCGTCGGTGTCTTTGCAGATTTGGTTGCCGTTCTCGTCGTAAACGTACAGGTCCAGATCCGTATCGCCATCCCCACTCACAAAGACAGCGGCCTGTTCGCCCCCTTTGAAGTTCAGAGTGTAGATATCATTACGTCGCGCTTTAACACGATCCGAGTGGATTGCCGGGCCTCCAACCAAGCCTCGTGCACGTACTTCTTCCTGAGCGTCGATCAGGGCGAGTACAGGTTGTAACTGCTGTTCGGTCGCCAGCTCACGGGCAAGTTCGAGAGGGGATAGTTGTGGGTCTGAAGACTTTTTCGTGGCGGATTCGGACAGTCCGTTACCGGTTACCTGCTTGCTTTGCTTATCTTCTTTGGTGGGAATTGCGGCTTGCATTCGGGCTGCGACTAACAGGACAAGAGGATCCTGGTTTTCTACACCGTAATCGATTAACTGCGATGCCATAGCCAGTTTTTCAACAGCGGAAGTGGGGCTGTCGGTAGATGCTTCACCGGCATTGATGTCTTTACCCGAGTTAGCATTGGCAGAAAAACTGATCACAGCTGCGACTATTCCTACAGCCAGCGTATTCTTTAACAGCATATTGGCACTCCTGGTTTGCTTATGATGTTTGAATCGACCGAAAAACTCCTACCGGCCCCAAACAAATAAACATAGTTACCTAACACGTACAAGAACTTTAATAGGTTCTGATGCATGTATCGCGTTAAATGGAATTGGCTGATCGAGGCAGTAAGGTTTAGTGTCGCATCCGTACGTTTATCCCCGAAAACTAAGACGCTACTCAGAGTGCTGGTGCTGTGAATGGCCTCAGGGTAGTGGCACTTAAGTTCATGAGTGGCGTTTTATTGCCGAAGTGATTTCAGCACCTCTATGGCGAGCGGATTGCCTTCATTGGCTTGCAGACTCAGCTGCTGCAGCGCTTCAAATTGCCAGTTACCATCTTTTTGCTCATACAACCAGACTGAATAGAGAACTGAAGCGGTTTCAACAGGCGTCTGGTCTGTAATCAGCGAATCAGGTACTGGAGGAAGTTGGTCCTGGGCGATGGTTTGCAGCGTGTACCGCAATTGCTGGTTGCTGTCGGACAGTGTCACGAGAACGTCATTGGGAAGGCCTGAGGCAGTCGCTAGTTGCACGCTCTGGTCTGACGTTGTCACTTCATATAGCTGGGCGTCTGTTTCGGCATTCGTAAGGATCAGGGTAAAGGGCGGCACACCGTTCTGCCACGCAAAATGCAGACTGTCTCTGGATTGCACCAGGGGGGAGATAGAGTTCAAACCGCTGATGGAGAGTCCACGGCCCCTGGATATTGCACCCACGTCGCGTGTCGAGGAATCGGTCCAGAGCAGAGATGCAACCTTCTGGCTGAGATTCGACAGTAAACCCGGCTCCTCTTCAGGTACGACTCTGAAGGGAGATAATACTGAATCGATCTTAACCTGTTTGCCATTGACCATGAGCGAGAGCGTTGCGTGTTTGTCCGTCACAACGACGGTATCGCCAAGAAACAACGGCGCCAGTGGTGTTAGTGTGCGCTTTTGACCGGCCCGTTCCACATAGTAGCCATCTTGGGGCGCCTGCACGCGTTCTATCCAGCCCAACTGGCTAATTGTGTCGGCCTTTACCGGCAAGGTAAGGGCGAGCAGGACAAGGTGAATCAGGAAGAAGGGCTTTCTAAACATGAGTCTTCTTGTTTTTTAGTTTTGAATTTGTATTCCGCAATGGCGAGCAGTTCATGCAGTTCGACGGCAATCAGGGGTAACGTGAAATCCAGCCATACTCCCTCTTTAAACACGATGCAGGCGATTGGGAAAATAACAAATACCACCAAGCCGGTGGAGAGTAGGGATGCACGTCCTGGCGGATTGGTTGTGAATAGCAGACTGATCCCGATCAGTAGCCCCAGCTCGATAAGCAGAATGACCGGTAGCGGTGGTGGTTCTATTTCACCAATGCTGAACAGCGAGTGCACCGCATTGACGATCACCAGGCTGCCCGGCATAAGGCCTAATGGGGTCGCGTGGAGATCCCCACCGTACTGGCTGCTGTTGCCGATAATCACGACGTGGTTTTTTAGCAGCGCTGTATCGGGTATAACCGGTGACTCAGTAACGATGTGGGCGGGAATAATTGTCAGCGCTTTGAATCGATATGCCTGACCGTCTTCCTTTAAGGTGGTGTCAGGAACGCCCGCGTTGCTGTTCAGATATGAGGGCCAGCCAATGTTGAACATAATAAGGCGCTGCAGATCACTCCCTTGCCAGTGAATATCATGCTCACCGGCTTGCACGGTAGTATTGAGCAACCCCGGTCTTGCCTTTTTCCAACCGAGACAGCTTGACGGTGTGAGTTTTTCCATCGCAACGTAAAAGTTTCTTGCAGTAGGGTCACTGTAAACAGCTAGCAGTAAGAGCTGGCTGGACGGAATCAATCGTGGTTCGTGGTTGCTGCAACCCGCAACCCACTGTTTCCAACGGCGTAGTATAAAATCACTGTCAACCTCAAATAGCGGCGATGCCCAGTGGTAGTGTGCGGTTTTCGCGACCAGTGAATCCAGGGTAGAAGGGCGAAGTTCTCGATAGCCATCTGCGTTTTTCGGGCTCAATTCACGGAACGTTTTCATCAGGATCAGAGGTGGTGAACCTGCATCGGGCGAGCCGAATGTGTTCAGCACTGATTCAATGGGCTGACTATCCACCGGGAGGTTGAGATCGATATCAAGGATCACGGCTTTGGCCTGACTGGACAGCGCATATTCCAAAAGCTGGGCGAGTTTATCCCTTGGGGTGACAACCGGCTCCCCCCATGCCAGGTGGCTGTCGCTGTCTATGTCCAGAAAAACAAAGGGCGGTACATCTTCCAGATCGCTGTTGGACTGCAGGCGTAGCATCAGGTCGAATCCCTGTGCCACCTGACTGGAAATGAATTTTAAATCCTGGGCTTTATGAACGATCAGTACAACAATTATTCCGATAAAGCAGTTGATCAGAATATGCCGGGTATGTCGATTGAGCTTACCCCAGTAACGTCCATATTGTGTTGTGATCGCTGACACCTGCACTCCATCTGATAAGAGATTCATGCCCAATATATTGAGTTTGCTAACGTGCTGCAAAGCTAAGATAGCTGGATGCCCAATATTGTCGGAAAAAGGGGCAGGTCTTTATTAACCCGCTACGAAACGCGCGTGGTTTATCAGACTGGATTGATTGTGGTTGAATAGTAGCCTGATCCCATAAAAGGACTTTTCCCGTGAACATGTTGCCGAAAATCTGTCTGCTACTTTCCTGTCTTGTGTTTTCTGTTGTCGCGAAGGCTGAAAAGCGAGCGTTATTGGTCGGTGTCACTTCATACCCTCAACTTAAAGATGCGGACTTGGTTGGCCCCAAAAACGACACCGAGTTAGCGTATCAGGTGTTGGTTGAGCGTGGTTTTCAGAAAGAGAATATTACATTGCTCAGTGAGAGCGAGAAGGCGTCTGCTAAACCGACGCGGGAACAAATTCTGGGTGAGTTGGAGGCACTGGTAAAGTCAGCGCAAGCGGGAGATTTTTATTACCTGCATTTCGCAGGGCATGGATCTCGACAGCCTGCCGCCGCAACGGACAACACTGAAACAGATGGGCTGGATGAGATCTTTCTGCCCTCGGATGCGTCTGAATGGGACAGCTATATCGGGGCCGTCAAGAATGCTATCACCGATGACGAAATTGCGGGTTATCTGGACCGCATTCGTGATAAGGGAACAGATGTATGGGTGGTGTTTGATAGCTGCCATTCCGGCACTATGACCCGTGGTGGTTCTTTGCAGGATGTGCGCTATCGGCAACTATCACCGGCCAGTCTGGGTATTCCCGAGTCAGCGTATGGCTCAGCAAGTGGGTCTGTTGTTTCGCGTGGCTGGAACGATGAATCCGAAAATGAAACGCCCGCGTTTAGCCTCATGAGTGATCTGTCAGCGAGCGACTCGAACAATAATACACGGGGGGCGTTGATTGCATTTTCTGCCGCACAGGCGACTCAGACAACGCCGGAAATGCGTTTGCCGCGTCAGGGCGATGAGCGTCGTTATCATGGACTGTTCACATTCACGTTGATGAACGCACTTTCGCAATACAAGGGGCTTAGTTACGACCAGCTTGGTCAGTATATTCTTGGCCAATACCGTATGCTGCCCTGGCGTAACAGCCAGCCTCTGATCAGTGCAACAGATCTGAATGCCACTGTATTTGGCGAGGAGCCGTCCTCCATTAAAATATGGCCAGTATCAAAGGCCGGCAAGGAACTGGTCATACAGGCAGGGCAAATGCAGGGCTTCGCGATGGGTACGGGGGTCTCTTTGTATAAGTCCGTTGTCGCCGGTGAAGCAGACCTGCTGGGGACTGCGGAAGTGGTGAAGGCAAGTCCGCTGTCCAGTCGCGCAAAACTGTTATCGACAACAGTCAAGAAGTTGCCGCGACAGGTGTTTGCTGTAATTACTAATCCAGTCGTCGATTTTTCTCTTTCTGTTCAGGCTGTTGCATCAAAGGAGATGACTGCGGATCAACTGAAAGTCCTACAGCAGGTTGTAGCCGAGGTGACAAAGGGAAGTCCTTTGCTGCGCCAATGGCAAGCGGGAGACGAGGCGGATCTCAGAGTGAGTATGTTTGAGAACTCGCTGTGGTTCTTGCATGCAGATCAGAGTTTGCCATGTGATCAGCAGCTGTTAAATGCAGAAGAACTGGCATCCTGCAGCGCATTGCGTTCACCACAACGTTTGCTTAATCAGCCTGTGGACGGCGTTCGTAAAGCCGAGTTGGTGGATGCTGCAGGCAGCGGCCTGAACCGCATTGCGCGGGGGGAAAATATCGTCCGAATGCAGCAGTTGGTGTCACATGCGGGGTTAAAAGGTTCATCTAAGATCAAAGTCGATCTGAGCATGACACGAAATGGCCGGGTTCAAGCGTATCCAACAACAGCGATACCGGTTTTTAAAGAGGGTGATGAAGTGTCTGTGACCATCACCAACATTTCAAAGAAATCCCAGGACATTAGCGTTCTGTATAAAGATAGCCGGTACGGCATTACTCAGTACTTTCCGGAACAATCCGGTGAAGTGAACCGTATTGAACCGGGCAAATCGGTGACCATTGAGTTGGAACTGTACCCAGAGCCGGAAGGATTGGAAGATCTGATTATCCTGAGCCAACCCGCGACGGGTTTAATGCAGGATTTCGCATTTCTGGAACAGGAGGCGTTGGGTATCGCTACCCGTGGATCTGCACTTTTGCCAACAGGTAGCAGTCAGGGACTGATGAAAGCCCTATTCGCGGCAGCTGGCGGTAGTGGTGAAACGGCTAACGAGGCGATAGGGAAAACCAGGGGAGGGAAACGCAAGGCCAACGTCGAGGTTGGGGCGATGGAGGTATATCGCTGGGAAGTTGTGGAGTAAGAGGCCCGCGAGCTGGATAACCAGCGCAAGAAGGTGAAATCCGTAGCTTCTGCCGCTACCAATGAAGCAGTTTCAGATACACTAAAAGCGGCTCTGAAGGGGTCTAACCTCTTCTGGTTTCGACTTCTGGCCACCTGACGTTCGCCGCCTACCTGTTTCTTCAACAAAGTGACTGAGCAGTAGCTGGTTTTTTATTTAGCATCCGGGGGGCGGTATGGTTAGCGTTTGAACTGAAGACGCGGTTACCTAGGAATGCCTCGCTTATCGATCAAATTCGATAAGATGGGGGCGTTTCTGCCAAACCTGTCCGCCGGAGATAAAAGCATGCAATGTATGGCCTATAGCTTCCGGGCTGAGATTTATTTCTTCCGCAGATTCAACGTGGCCCTTCCCGTCAAAGTGCGATGAACCATTGTGGGGACCATCGATTTTACAAAAGGTGGCAGCTGTCTCGCTTACGCAGATTATCTTTCTATCTGTGTAACTCAATTGTGGGTACTAAGTGTGGTGAATCGTCTTTAATATGCTGTCAGCGAGTGCTCCAAAAGCGTCGGTCTCTGCTGCTAATCCAAGCTCCCCAATTTGTTGCTGCCACTCGACGGCCCCTCGGGTCATAGCGCTGTTGATTCCTAGCTCCTCAATGGTGGCCGCCACTTCGCGCATTTCGGCCGCCCGGCGTACCCCATGTACCATCATCCTCTCCAACATATAACCGGATTGTTCCTGCCAGCCGAAGCCGGGATAGCTGTTTGCGAGGGATTGGAGAATCGTTCGGTCAACGCCCGCTTGGCGGGCTGCCAACAGGCACTCTGCACTCAGTGCCTCCAATCCCTTGATCATTACGCTGCGGATCATCTTGATAGTGGATGCACCGCCGACGCCTCCTTCAACGATTTCGGCATTCATGTCCAGTGCGGCAAAAATATCCCGCATTGCGGTTTCATCGCGTCCGCTGACTAGCAGCGGCGTTTGGTGTCGGGCGGGGTGAACCGGTGCCATGATAGCTACGTCCAAGTAATGACCGCCAGCAGCCTCAATGAGTGCAGCGTTGCGCCTTTTGGTATTGGGTGAACAGGAATTGCCGTCGAGATAATACTGTCCTGGCTTGATGTGCCTTGCGACAGCTTGTGCCACTGAAGCTGCCTGATCTGCCGTTACAAGTGAAAAGACCAAACCGGCATCAGCGACGGCGGCTTCAAGGTTGTCACACCCTTCCACGCCTGCGGCAGCATAGTCTTTCAGCTTAGTATTACGGGACTCCGGCCATTGTGTTGCCGTATCAAAGGCACTTATTTTTCTGATAGCGGCTCTGTCCCATCCATTCACAAATGCGATTGCCGCTTCGCCGAAACCGATAAAAGCCACATGGTTGGTCATATACATCGGGATTCCTCAGAATTTGGACGTTTTCCATCACATCCTAAAGCGTAGTTCGCATACGCTGGCACCGGTCAGTGTTTTGGTGCGGGAAGCGCGGCGACGACGCTCGATCTAAGTAGATGCAAAGCTTGATGCTTAGACCTATGGGATGCAATGTTCGATAGCTGTGAGGGGGGAAGGACTATGTCGGAAGGGGCATGGCATGGCCTTATCGAATGCGTCCGAAGTCGCAGATGCTCATGTGTATGTTCACCTAACCGGGGAGTAATAAGTACTGGACGACTAAAAGAATCACGCGCCGGAAATGATTAAGTGCTGCGAGAAATGCAATTGCTAACGTTCGTGGCTAGTTACACTATGATCTTTTAGGCTTATCGGGAGCCTACTTTTCGCTAGTAGGTTTTTCCCTCGGTTTGGTTTCACCCCACGGGTCAGTGCTCGCCGTAGCCACTTTCAGCTGCTTTTTCCATAGCAGTCCATGGCTGAAACGTTGCCAGCCCCAACGCAGCCATCTCAGCATGGCAAAAACCAACCAGAGAGACCAGGCCAGCATTGTGAGTCTGTATACCCAGATAGGCAGGGAGAACACCCAGCCTTGGGGTAAAGTCTCACTGGATATATCCTGATACCAGTTAAAGAGGAAGTTATTGCTAAAGTTGCCTAATACTTTCATGTCTGGTGTCGCCAGCAGGCTGAACGGTATTGTCGCCAGGAGGCAGCCCAATGCGGCAATCGAGAGCGTAAGCAGGGCGAGTTGAGTCAGGTTGTACTGCCAGCGTGGCAGTTGTGCAGAGAGTTTTTGCCGACGCTCAAAGGCAAAGAACCAAACAGCGATCAGTAGTCCGCCGACCGCTGTCACCGTGCTGACACCAAGCCCTAATAAGATCCATTGATATGCTCTTACAGGAATGTCTAAGCGGAAATGGCGTACGCTCCAGCCCAGGGCCAGCGCGATCAGAATGATTACGATTAATATGCTCCAATAAAGCATGGCGGGACCGATCGCTGGTCCACCTAGAAGGAGTGGCCAGCGGTCGTGGGGAAGGAGGAGCGTCAGGTCGATATTATTGGCCGGGGTGGAAAGGTGCAGCTGTGGTGTTTTCATAAGCAGCGAGTCATCAAGCGACTGCCGCCAGCTAATCTGGATGTATTGCAGGCCTGGGTGCAGCGGTAATTTTAAGGGCCGCTGCTCGCTTTGGATAATTTGTGGTTGGCCATCGATCTCAATTTCGTGGACCTGGGCATTGTCTGGTAGCGTCACAGCATACTCACCGCCATGACTGGCTCGGATCTGCAGGCTAAGGGTGGATTCACTCATACGTGCACCGGGACGGTGGGCCAGGGCAACATGTTCAAGCGTCTGGGATGCACCTGCCACAGCTTCAGGACGTGTGATAGCCAACTGTAATTGATCGCCCGGCGAGGGGCGCCACTCGGGACGGGGATCCACTGTTTGGGCATCCTGTTTGATCGGATTGATACCCGTTGATTGGATATGCCAGATCGGTGCTGCCTTCAGGCGCCAGTGTTCAATCCAATGATCGATTCCGGGGGCTGTCAGGGTAATGAGTTCAGTGACCGGAAGACTGGAACGCCAACTGACAAGGGACTGGTCTGGACTCATGGTCACGATCGCCTCACCTCTTTCTACCCGTTGATCCTCGCTCAGCACCGATTCATTCGGCAGTAGGGGGAGATTGAGGTTAATTGTTCCACGGCGCGGCGCAACGCGGCGTACTTCTGTTACTACCTCCCACTCCAATCCCAATTGCAGCGTGCGTACGACGGTCACAAAGGGAGGGGCAGAATCAGGCAGCAGGCGTTCCTGTGCTGTATCCTGAGTGGTTTTGACCTTGCGCTCAAGCTGCAGGGAATCTCCCGGCACAGCCGTATCAACAAGTCCTGCGACCTGCCAACCGGGCGCGTTTAGCGTGACATTTCGCGGTTTGAGTGGGAATTGAACCGTGGCGGTATCGTCTGCCAGAGTGCCAAGCAGCGTGATTTGGTGATTGCCCTCAGGAAGCATGACTGATAGCTGACCCTGATGGTTACGCCCCAGCACCGGACTTGGTTGTCCATCCAGCGTGACGGCCGAAGCCGCCCACGTGTTGCGTCCATGTGGCAGGGGGATCTCGATCTGTTCCAGCGCATCGACCGCCAACCGAATCTGTATCTGCTGTCCGTTCACCTGGATGTGCATGCGCTGAATGGCAGCGCAGTCGGGCACACAGGTTGGGGGGCGGGTAAGCCGGTTCTCTAACTGTTCTAGTAACTGTGCTGGAGGAAAAGAGGCTTCGGCCTGAGGGGAGGCAACGCCGAGTGCAATGGTTAGTGCGATCGCTGAGAGTGCCCCTGTAGCTGACTCGCACGACGCTGGATGGTGTTGTTTCCAGCCTGATTGACGTAACAGACTGAATAGCCACAGGGCCAGCAAAGCTACAGTCGTAAAACGCCAGAGACGTGTCATGAATGGACTTATCACGTAGAGCTGCATGGTTTGTGATTGGGTGACCGGTCCACTCCAGGAGAGCCCAACACGGTGCCACTGCCATTTGGGTTCACCGGGCCCGGTTTGAATGCGCCCAGCCGGGTCCAATTCCAGGGATTTTGTGACTTTGTGTTGTTGCATAAGAAGGGGCGCTTCACCGGTCGGTGTCCTCAGTACACTCTCTTCACGAGATAGTGCGTCGGCAACCTCCCTCGTACGGGGTTCGTAGCTGAAGGGACGGTGGATCGCCTGGGTAAGTTCCAATTGGGGATAGATACCTTTGCGGATCTGATCGACCGAAAAATTGATCCCTACCATAAGCAGTGCCAGTATGCTGACCAACTGATAACCTCGCAGCAGCTTTTTCATTTTGCCGGTTGGTATAACTCTGAGTAGTCCGATGACCAAGATCAAATTGAGCCAGAGTCCAACCGGGGCAAAGGGCTCATGGTAGGTCAGCGCTAAGGTTATCCCTGCCAGTACGCCCCAGTGCAGACGTGTAATACGTGCCATCGCGCCGGCAATCAGAAGACAGAGGAAAAGGTCCCATAGTGTCCAGCGAGACAGCCAGGAGAGGCTGACCTGATCGACACCGCTCGCATGCAGCAGACGCCAGCCCGGCGGCAGGTTCAGGGTCCCGGATGCTTGGTTAACATGTTGATTCCATCCCACCACCGGCAGACTACTGCTCGTGACAGAGAAGGGCAACTCCACCCGGCTGAGTGTTTCCAGCGACAGGCTTCCGGGGGAAACCTCCAGGCCTGGTTCTTCATCCGGCAGCACAGTGATCAGTTGGGGGATACCGTTAAGCGACGCACGCCCCAGCGTATAAGTGGGTACCATACGAAAGCGGTCGGTCCGATGGATGAGCCCGCTCATCTGGTCTTTAACGGTGAGCCCCTGACCATCAAAGTCCAGCCAGAACTGGCGCTTAAGGCTAAGATCGCTGGGGGGCGGCGAGGCATCTCCGCGATAGCGTTCTTCGAGTTTGAATATGTCTTCAGGGGTGATCAGATAGGTTGGCAGGGCTTGCCAGGCGGCCGGTGCTTCGACCTGTTTGGGATCAGTCAGGCGGGGCCCTTGTATCTCGACACCGCGTAGGTGGCGTTGATGCTGAAACGCCCAGACTTCCTGCTCCGGCCAGTTTTCATCTTGGCGTTCCATAGCCAATGTGGATACGGGATGGTTGAAGCGTGCCTTGAGGCGCACAATCCAGTTGCCGGGGCGGAGTTGAATACGCAATCGGCCATCTGGCTCTATGCGGGCAGGAAGAGGAGACCGCAACCACAATGGCGTTGAATCGGCCAGTAACAGACGT
This sequence comes from Pontibacterium granulatum, assembly GCF_029961155.1. Taxonomy (GTDB): domain Bacteria; phylum Pseudomonadota; class Gammaproteobacteria; order Pseudomonadales; family Balneatricaceae; genus Pontibacterium; species Pontibacterium granulatum. The sequence continues at coordinate 34,751 of NZ_JASBRH010000033.1, forward strand.
CCGAGCAGGACCTCACGCTCGTGCCCAGAAACGGTTAGTTGCAGTTCTGTCTCGACTGTCAGAGGCAGAGCGTCCACCAGCTTACGGTAGACTCGGGCATTGAGGGTATCGATCACTTCCGTCGTCGCGGTCTCCTGTTTACCCAGCCAGAGGCGTCCGTTTTCAAACACCGGGCTGGAGACCTGCTTTCCGTCTACACGCAATGACAGCAGCCCGGTGTCCGTCGGAATCGGGAGGAAGCGTGGTGGTTCTCGCCACCGTAAATGGCCTCGGAGTTCGTATTGTCCTGGATCTAACAACACCGAGGGAACGCCGTTGTGTTCAGTAACTTTTAACGGGGAGCCGTTGGCGCTCACGTCGGTCGGCCAGAGGGTAGTGCTGCCGGGGAGAGTGATCCAGCTTTCTGCATAGAGAGTCCACTGCTGGATGAATTGCGCTTGTGTGTTGTCGGTGGTGACCTCCAGACGACTGGGCCAAGCGCAGCGCTTCTGGTCGAATCGGTTATAGAGGAAGGGGCAGGCGAAGGACAGGTGCTCCCTCATTACCCAATCTTTCCAAGGTCTGAGAGGCTCGGGGACATTGAATTCCGCCATTGTCAGGTGGCTGAGGCTGAGCATTAGACAGCCCAGAAGAAGCAGAACCCGCTGTTGCATGTCAGTTCCTCGCGATGCACGCCTAAAGGTCGGCGCAGTCAGAAAAAGCATAGCATCGAAAGTGGGTCCCGGAGGGCACTCTGCTGGGAGAAGGTCATTTCCAGGCGTAGGCTAGGAAAGGTTATTCACCGCATGCCTTCAACGTGTCTTGCGGCAGATCGTTCCCCCGATAGCGCGTTCTATTAGCAGAACCTTGTCAGGCTCAGGTCAATTTTCCCCTTCATCACGCAAAACAAGACCGGCATGTTGCCTGTATAGCGCCAAGACCTTTAATGGACAGTTCCACAATCCATTGAAGGTCTGATGAGTCTCCCGTTAACGATTCTTTCCTTCGCTATCTATCCACTCAACAGGCGTACAAAGCATATAACCCGCACCATACACTGTTTTGATAATCCGTGGGTCTTTGGGATCGGCTTCCAGCTTTTTACGCAGGCGGGACATGCGTGAATCAATGCTGCGGTCGTAAGGGATGGCTTGCTCTCCCAACAGGCGATCGCGGGAGAGGATCTGTTGTGGCGCGCGGAGTAGGGTGCCAAGCAGGTCGGCTTCGGCAGTACTCAGCGTCAGCTCCTCGCCAGAGTCTCGTTTCAGGGTCAGAGTGGATGGGTTAAAGATCCAGTCGGCAAAGCGGGCTTTCTTTACTGTGCATGACTGAGCTGGGCCCTCGTCCTTGTTGATCCGCCGCAGCAGGCTGTGCACACGTGCAACCAGTTCCCGGGGTTCGAACGGCTTGGTGATGTAATCGTCGGCGCCCAGCTCCAGCCCCAAAACCCGGTCCGGCAGGCTGCCGCGCCCAGACAGGATCAGAACACCGATATTGGCGCTGTCACATAGCTCTTTTACCAGCGCCAATCCATCCATATCGGGTAAGCCCAGGTCAACGATGCAGAGCTTTGGGGTTTGGCGTTTGATTGCCTGCAGTGCCTGTGCGCCGGTGTGAAACGCCCGCATATCAAAGCCGTAGTAGTCCAGCTCGGTGCAGACCAGATCGCAGATGTCTTTTTCATCATCTATTACATAGATCAGGTCACTTCTGTTCATGCCCATTGTCCTTAACGTTGATTGTTCTTGTTTTATCTGTTGGCGCTTTGAGGTCGTTTGGCGGCACTAATGGCCGCGGCCAGGGTATCACCCTCAAAGGGCTTAGGGAGAATCTCCCATGTTTGGTGTGTACTCTCCGGCTGCTGATAAACCGCGTTTCCGCTGATCAACACGATGGTGCTGTTACTGTTCTGTTCACGCATCAGCTCTGCCAGGCCAAATCCATTCAGCCGTCCGGGCATGTCGATATCACTGACCAATCCCTCAATCTCCGGCAGCGACCGGATTAGCTGTTCCGCCTCGTCTGCATCACCGGCTTCCAACACCGTAAAACCCAACGTGATCAATTGATCACGGACCACTGCACGTACATCCCGATCATCCTCCACTAATAGCATAAGCTGATTTGTGAAATCCTGATGAGTTGGCGCGGGCACGTTTTGGGGGTGATGTGGCTGAAGGTCCACGTCGGTTAACGGCAACAGCAGAGAGACGCAGGCGCCACCTGCCGGGCGATTCACAATAGTAATGAAGCCACGGGATTGCTTGATAAAACCGTACACCATACTGAGGCCCAGGCCGGAGCCTTTGCCCGCTCCTTTGGTGGTGAAGAAGGGTTCACAGGCCTGGGCCAGCGCCTCATCTGGAAACCCACAGCCGGTGTCGCTGACCCGTATCTCAACGTAGTCGCCTCTTGGCACGGGTTCATCATATTCAAGAGGTCGGTCGACACGGAGGTTGCGCACCCGAAGTTCAATCTCGCCGCCCTCGGGCATCGCATCCCGGGCATTGAGGGCCAGGTTGACCAGCGCGTTTTCCAGCTGGCCGGGATCGACAAACAGCGCAGCGTCGGACTCAATCTCCTGGATCACCAGGATGTTGCCGGGCAGGGAGCTGGTGACCAGTTCGACGGTGTCCTCAATCAATGACTTTACGTCAACAGCTGTGGGTGCCAGGGCCTGACGCCTGGAGAAAGCCAGTAGACGGGCAGTGATATCGGCGCCGCGACGGGAGGCCCGGATAGCCGGGGTGAGGTATTTTTGCAGACCTTGGGTCTCAATAAAGCGATCACTTGCTGCCAAAAGGTTACCCTGAATAACCGACAGCAGGTTGTTGAAATCGTGGGCCAGACCACCGGCCAGTTGCCCTGCGGCGTTCATCCGCTGGGCTTCAGTCAGGCGGCGTTCCGCCTCTTTTTCCGCGGTAATGTCTAGGGAGAGGTTGAGCAGGCCGATGATCTCGCCGTTGCTGTTGATATCCGGTAGCAGGATCCGCTTGGTGATCATCTCCTGACCGTCACGATTGAAACTGTACTCGAAGGCAACCTCTTCGCCAGCCAGGCATTGTTCGATCTGTGGTTTGATGGTGTCCATCATCTCTGGATCGATCACCGCATCAATTGAACGGCCTACGATGCTTTGTTTATCACCGCCGAACAGATCGGCGTAGCCCTGATTGACGAAGAGGTAGCGTAGATCTGCATCCAGGTACGCGATCTGTGCGGGTAGGGCGTCCAGGATCAGGCGCTGACGCTCCTCCAGCAAAGCGAGTTCCTGGGTGCGCTCCTGCACCTTGCTGTCCAGGGTCTGAATATTGGTGCGCAGTCGGTGCACCATGCTGTCAAAGGTCTGCGCCAGCATGCCCAGTTCATCGTCACGCTGGATTCCGCTGCGTGCGGTCAGGTCGCCCCCGCGAACCCGCTCGGCCGTGAGGGCCAGCTGCTTGATGGGTTGCACGATGCGGTGGATAAAAAACACCGCCAAGCCCATCGCCAGCAAGATAGAGATCAGGGCGATAGTGAGGATACGTTGGCTGAGCTGGACCGAGCTGTGACGTAGTTCATCCACATAGACTGACGAACAGATATACCAACCGAACCCCTCCATCGAACGCACCAGGGAGATTTTGTCGTAAACGTAGTTACCTGGGTCGGATGGGCTATCCCATTTGTAGTGCAACTCCTTGCCCGTATCCGCAATGTCGATCAGCTCCTCGATGATCGGGCGGCCGGAAGAGGGATTGATCAGGGTAAGGGCACTGGTTTGATCGATGTTGGGGTTGGGGTGGGCCAGCAAGTGCCCTTTATTGTCGAAGATATACAGGTAGCCGGTTTTTGCCACCCGGATCTCACTGAGCGCTTCACGTACCTCCTGAATCGCCGCTTGCTTACGGGCCTGGACCTCCGCTTCCAGGTCATCCAGATAGAGCCCACTACCGATCACAAATCCCCATTGCGGGAAGTTCTTCACGTAAGAGAGTTTGTCGATGGCCGGGCCTTCACTCAGGCGCTGCCATTTGTATTGATAAAACCCTTCGCCCTCTTTTACCGCCGCGTCGATCACCTGTCGGATGAGGTGGCTTTGGTCACGGTTGTCGGTTTTTGAAATCTCAAAGCCCTGGAAGCGTGGGTCGGGATGGGAGAGCAGGGTCGCGTCATGGTCGGCCACCCAGATATAGCCGTCGTTGCCGTATGTGACGTTGCGCAGGTTGGCGAATAGTCGTGTGCGCACCTGTTCGGCACTGAGGTTGTCGCGTTCAGCTTGCGCGAAGGTATTGGCGATCTGGGCTTCGGTGAGTTCCACCACCGCCTTAAGACGCTGCTTATGGGCATCCAACGCCTGCGCACGAAAGCTCTCCAGATTGGAGTACATCTTGTTCGCGAGCTGAAAGACATTGTTCAGTGCCAGTCGTGCAGAGTTGCGCTCAATCTCGTACACCTCTTTCTGGATCATGGGCACGGAGTAAACGTATACGGCGATAAACATCACCGCGATGATCATCAGGATCACCCAGAAGAAGCGCCGTACCAGCTTTGTGCCTGACATCATCGAACATAAAACCTGTCTGCCATTTCCGTTCAGTCTACTGCCAATCCTGGCCGAATTCTGCCTGTGCGCACATTTCGGTGCATTTGTGGCAAACCGTTGCCAGATTCCTGCTGTTGAATGGAGTTGTCATGCAACAAATAACAATAAAAAACGTTCCAGGAGAACAGATGATGAAAACGATGAAGTCTTCACTGCTGACCGCCGTTATCGCCAGCGCAATGACATTCTCAACCGCGCAGGCGCAGGGTATCTCAGATAACAAGGTGAAGATTGGCGTGCTTGGCGACATGGGCGGTGTATACGCCGATGTCTGTGGGCCGGGTTGTGTTACCGCTGCCCAGATGGCTGTCGAGGATTTTGGCGGTACGGTGTTGGGCAAACCGATCGAGGTGATCAGTGCCGACGACCAGAACAAACCGGATATCGGCTCAGCCAAAGTAAGGGAGTGGATTGAAAGCCAGCAGGTGGATGCCGTGACCGGGCTGGTGGCATCCTCCGTGACCGGTGCGGTAACCAAGGTACTCACCGATGCCAAGAAGATCGCCCTGATCTCCGGCTCCGCGTCCCATGCCTTTACCACCAAGGCGTGCAGTCCGTACAACGCCCACTGGACCTACAACGTGGTGGCACTGGCACAGGGTACGGTGAAACCGATGGTAAAGGCCGGTAAGAAAAACTGGTTCTTTATCACCGCCGATTATGCCTTCGGCCATGCACTGGAGAAGGTGGCAACCGGGGTAATCAACAAGAACGGCGGTGAAGTGGTGGGTTCCGTGCGGGTTCCGCTGGGCACCACCGATTTCTCCTCCTACGTGTTGCAGGCCCAGTCCTCGGGTGCAGACGTAGTTGCGCTGGCCAATGCCGGTGCTGACTTTGTGAACTCCCTCAAGACCGCTTCTGAATTTGGCCTTACTGAGATGATGGATGTGGCGGGATTGCTGGCCTTTACCCAGAACGCTAAAGCACTGGATCCGGCTATTGCCGGTGGCATGAAACTGACCACCGGATTCTATTGGGATCTGGACGACGACAGCCGCCAGTGGTCCGCACGCTTCAAGGAACGTCACGGCGGTATCCCATCCATGGCCCACGCCGGTGTGTACTCCGCCACCATGCACTACCTCAACAGCATCAAAGCCACCGGTACCGATAATGCCGATGTGGTGATGCGCGAGATGAAAAACACGCCACCGAACGATTTCTTCGCCCGCAACGCCACCCTGCGTAACGACGGCCGTATGGTGCACGACATGTACCAGGTACGAATCAAAAAAGCCGACGAGCGCAAAAACGACGACGATATCTTTGCCATTGAGCAGGTGATCCCGGGCGATCAGGCCTACGGTGCCATGCTGGCGCAGTGCAACTTTAAGTAGCTTCCAAACGTAGGTTGGTCTGAGCAGAGCGAAGCCCAACAGCTTAGAACCGATGTTGGGCTTCACGATGTGAAGACCAACCTACGTCGATGTGCACCTGAAAAATAATAAACAGACACCGAAAGGTAGAAGACGATGAAAACCAAAATCCTCGCACCAACCGATAGCGCTTATCAGTATCCCCTGTTGATCAAAAGCCTGCTGCTGTCTGGACAGCGTTACGAACCGGGCCGTGAAATTGTTTACGGCGACAACATCCGCTACGACTACCGCACCCTCAACCAGCGTATCCGCAAGCTGGCCAACGTACTGACCAACGCCGGGATCGGTGCCGGTGATACTGTGGCAGTGATGGACTGGGACAGCCACCGTTATCTGGAAGCCTACTTTGCCGTACCGATGATTGGTGCGGTGCTGCACCATGTGAATATCCGCCTCAGCCCGGATCAGATCGCCTACACCATGAATCACGCCGAGGATGACCTGGTGCTGGTGCATGATGACTTCCTGGCAATTGCCGAAACCCTGGTGGATCAGATCCCGAGTGTGCGCGGTTACATCCAGCTGTCTGATGATGGCAAGCCGCTCTCGACCTCTCTGAACAGCCTTGGCGAATACGAAAGCCTTATCGCGGATGCCGATGATCAGTACGAATTCCCTGACTTTGATGAGAACTCGGTTGCCACCACGTTCTACACCACCGGTACCACCGGCAATCCTAAAGGGGTGTATTTCAGCCACCGTCAGCTGGTGCTGCACACGCTGAATATGGCGACCACACTGGGCGCCTACGAGGGCCTGCCGCTGCTGCGATCTGACGATGTCTATATGCCGATGACGCCGATGTTCCATGTGCACGCCTGGGGTGTACCGTATGTGGCAACCATGATGGGTGTAAAACAGGTTTATCCGGGCCGTTACGAACCGAACAAACTGGTGCGCCTGTTCCGCGATGAGAGCGTGACCTTCTCGCATGGTGTGCCTGCCGTGTTGCAGATGATCCTGGGTTGCGACGAAGCCAAAGACACCGATCTGAGCGGCTGGAAACTGCTCACCGGTGGCAGCGCGCCAACCTTGGGCTTGGCACGTGAGATGGCCGAACGCGGCATCCTGTTCCATACCGCCTACGGCATGTCCGAAACCTGTCCGCTGCTGACCGCCACCTACCTGCACAGCAACGAGCGGGATGTAGCGATGAGCGATCAGATGCCCCAGCGCATCAAGACTGGGATGCCGTGTGGCATGGTCGATCTGCGTATCGTTGATCCGGAGGGTAACGACGTACCCCACGACGGTGAAGCGATGGGGGAGGTGGTCGTGCGTGCACCCTGGCTGACCCAGGGGTACGCCAAAGAGCCGGAAAAAAGCGAGGAGCTGTGGGCCAATGGCTGGTTGCATACCGGCGATGTGGGCTCGATTGATGAAGCGGGTGTGCTGCAGATCAAAGACCGCATCAAGGACGTGATCAAAACAGGCGGGGAGTGGATCTCCTCGCTGGAGCTGGAGAGTCTGATCAGTCAGCACGAGGCTGTTGGCGAAGTGGCCGTGGTGGGTGTTCCGGACGAGAAATGGGATGAACGACCATTGGCGCTGGTGGTTCCGGTGGCCGGCGCTGAACTCTGTGCAACGGTGTTGCAGGAACACCTGAAGCAGTATGTGGAAAGCGGCCGCATCAACAAGTGGGCGATCCCACAGGAGATCAACGTTGTCACTGAAATCCCGAAAACCAGCGTCGGTAAGATCAACAAGAAACTGATTCGTGAGCAGGTTTAACCAACCGTTCGCCTCCGGTGTAAAACAAACTTTGTGTCCCTCAATAATCTTCTGATATCGATTATCGATCTTGGCCGGTGCATGGTGCGATGTACCGGTCTTTTTTAGCTTTACTCTCCTGCACACACCTCAATGCCCTGTCCGAAATTATCAACTTAATGGCTTGATCGGTAATAGCTTCGCAGGTCAGAAACTAGCCAGAATAGTCCGTTAGACGTTTGTCTAGGTGGCGAGTTTTGACTGCTTTGAATTCAAAGCGGCCTACGCCACATATCTCCGACGTACCCAAGGGGCGCCAGGTAAGCCAGGCTTACCTGGCCACTAAAAAAATAATAAATCAGGACTGAAGTATGTTGAGTGCATTGCTGTCTCCGGCCATTGGTCTGATGAACAGATTGAACTACCTCTATAAGTTTTCACTTATCAATGTGTTGTTTCTTATCCCGCTATTGAGCCTTGCTTATATGCAGCTGGATGAGATCTCTGTGTCACAACAGATTACCCGAACTGAGTTAAGTGGAATAAAAGCACTGCGCCAGGCTATAGCACTGACCCAAACCGCATCGGATCTACGGGACCTGACCGTTGTTCAGGGTAGCGGATTAGACGTGAATGCGAAGTTGAATGCGTTGCAGGGCAAATACAGTGAGGGCCTGAACGACCTTGAGCAGGATATTGCCAGAATGGATGGGGCGGAAAAGCTGATAGAGCTCATATCCAAGCTGCGTAGCTTGGCTGCGGAGGAAAGAGGTGCAGGCACGCTGAACGAAGCGGCGATGTTTGTAAAAAACAATGCCCTGGTGCTGGAGACCTGGATACTGGTGCACAGGCTAAGTTACGAGACCGGCGTCTATCAGGACAGAGACCCGCACAACTTTATCCTGATGAAGGTGGTGTTGGATGGAATGGAACCCTTGCTGGAGCATCAGGGGCAGCAGCGTGCCTTTTCCACTCGAGTGGTCAAGGCCGGGATGGTGAATTCCAGTGTGATGGAAACGCTTAATCGGGTTATGGATGAACTGGTCAGTGATCAGAAACGCCTGGCTAGTAGCTTACGCCCGATTGCCGCGGCGGAGGGGGTCTTTGGACTGGACCTGATTGCACGGGCTGAAGCAACGTTGGTGAAGTTGAAACAAGGGGCCGAACGCTTTGAGAACAACATTCTGATCGACGAGAACCTGGATCATAACTGGGAGCAGTATTTCCAGCAGGAGTCGGATACGGGGGAGGCAATCTATAGCTTTATCTATGGTGCGCTCAACTTTGTGGAGGCACGTCTGCAAGTGAGGGACAGTGCACAAAGTAACCGGTACTTCGGCTTGCTGGCCGTTGTCCTGGCGGTTTTTGTGATCACCAACTATTTGATGTTGGCCTTTAACTTCTCGGTACGCAGCAGCATTCAGGCGATTTTGGATGCCGCCGAGCGTGTGGCGCAGGGCGATATGACCTGCCAGGTACAGATTTCCAACCGAGATGAGCTGGGCACTTTAGCCACTCAGTTCAATCAGATGATCGAGCGAATGCGATTACTGTTGTCGCAGGTTACCACGACGGTTGAGTCGGTGGCATCCCAAGCCGGAGTGGTTGATGCGATCGCCCAGCAAAGCAGCGAAGCGACTGAAACACAGCGCCGGGAAACGGATCAGGTCGCGGCTGCAATCAATCAGATGGTGGGCAGCGCACAGGAAGTGGCCGACAAAACCCTGATCGCATCACAAGAATCAGAAGAGGTGGACCGCAAGGCTGCGACGGGGCAGCAGCTGGTGACAAACACCCTGGCCGACATCGATCAGCTGTCCCGAGATATTGATGATGCGATGGCTGTGATCCATCAACTGGTCAAAGACAGCGACAGCATTACCCAGGTGTTGGATGTCATTAAGGGGGTAGCGGAGCAGACCAATCTGCTGGCGCTTAACGCTGCAATAGAAGCCGCCCGGGCTGGAGAGCAGGGGCGTGGATTTGCCGTAGTGGCTGATGAAGTGCGAACGCTGGCGAAACGGACGCAGGACTCGGCCTCGGAAATAGAGGAGATGATTACCCGCCTGCAGGCTGGCGTAAACGATGCGGTACGGGCAATGGAGGTTAGCCATGAGAAAGTCGGTCAAACGGTGACTAACTCGTCGGAGGTTGGTCGCACGCTAGAAAGCATTTCAGAGGCGATCTCTCGCATCGTTGAGTTCAACGCTCAGATAGCGTCTGCAGGTGAAGAGCAGACCATGGTTGCCAGTGAGATTGAGCGCAATGTGCGCTCAATCAGCGATGTAAGCATTCAAACTGCTGATGGTGCCAAAGGCACGGTTACAGCATGCCAGCAGATGACAGCTCAGGCTGATCAGTTACAGGGTGTGGTGGCGACCTTTAAAGTTTAACGTTCAAGGCCGGATAACGTTCGAAGAGCGTTATCCAGACGGCTCTGTTTACCAAGCCCCGGTAATCTCACGCCCAAATCCTACCAAATGCCGTTATTACCCCCCTTTTGGGTGATTTCGAATATTGCTCAGCACGGTAAGTTAAAGAAACAAAGGATCCAAGGCATTTGCAGTCAATGAACGTAAGGAAGAAAGAGTTAAGCCTCAATACACGATAAAAGAGGTGGCGAATATGTTAACCCGACACCAAGTTCCTAGCCTGGCTGAAGAAAACCGAGAGTTTGCCGGTACCGGTGGTGTAAGCGAAAACAATGCGCAAGCCAATTTCGCTCCCGCATTTCAGGATGCCGGTACCGGAGAGGTTGAGATCTCACGGTTTAAAAACGGTCAGCCCGCACCCTTTCATTTGCTGGATGGATTACCGGATAAATGGATCCTGGAAAGGGACGTAAAAGGTCGGGTGGTTACAGTAAAAGCCAGCATTGTTTCGGGTTTTGTTCGTCTTGGCGAGTTCTTCACACGACAGGAAGCTGCCGAGTTTATGGCGCACGTGGAAACTAACGTCCTCTAGGTGTATTCAATCTATTCATCTCAATCCATCCCCGCACAATTTCTTCTACTCATCCGTTAAAGTGAGCTTTGGGAGGCTAATGCCTCCCTTTTTTATGCCTGTTTGCTAGGGCGAATACCGTCAACATCGTTTGGTTCCCATGCTCTGCGTGGGAATCCGGATTATAAGGGCGGAGAGTATATGCATTCCCACGCGGAGCGTGGGAGCGAGGAAACCGATAAAGCGATTTGGCTGTAGGTTGGCCTTCGCAACGCGAAGCCCAACAGGCAAGGGGGCGTTTTGTGTCGACCGGTTGGGCATCGCTTCACGATGGCCAAGCTACGCTTTTTTATGTCCGTTAGTTTGGGTGAATACCATCAAGATTGTCTGTTTTCCCATGCTCCGCGAGGGCATCCGTATTGTAGGACGGAGCGCAGGATGTGCTCCCAGGCGGTTATTCGGTACGGCTCAGTTTCCGGTTGGTGTCAGGAGAATAGAGTAAAGGTATCCAATGCAAGAAACCGAACAGCAAAACATTGAGGAAATGAATTCTGGTCGATCCTCGATGCAACGCCTTGAGTTTTTGTTTGACGGCAATGAATTCCATCAGGTGGGCTACCAGCAAAGCAGTCACGATGGAGATTAGAGTTAAGTGATATGCCTTCATCGTTCCCATTACCAGGGACTCGAGGCAAAACAGATAAAAAGTAGCAACGCACACCTTCAACAGGGTAAAGATGTTATACAGCATGATGATCTCCTGAACATATAGGCTTGAGGGAATGGCACGGAGGTGTTGTTAGCTGATCCAGCGTGAGTTGGGCACAAATAAACACCGCATGGCCGGGGATGTTAGGTCTAGGTTGGTGCTGGGCCATCAATATCTGAAGGGGTAGATACTGATGGCCCAGAGGGTGTGCCCGTTGGCTTAGCCTACGCAGTCTTTACGTGACTCAAGGCAGTGCTGGTGCGTCTGTGTGGTGCTTTTGCGCTTATGCAGGAAGCAGGCGAGGGCTGGTAGCAGTATCAGCGCCCCAAGCATGTTCCACACAAACATGAATGTAAGCAGGATACCCATATCGGCCTGGAACTTGATAGGAGACAGGGCCCAAGTCGTAACACCGATGGCCAGTGTGGCACCGGACTACCTGACAAATAAACTATTGGGAATTGCCAATAACCCAGGATTTGGCTTTATCAAATTCTTGAAAAGAAAATGCCTGAATTTCTGCACTTACAAAGTGACCGGCAATTTTTTCCGCAAAGTCACCGAGCATGGAATCTGTGGCTAAGGCTACACGCGCGATCTTTTGATGGTGGTTTTTCACAAAACGAAGGTGGGAAGTAAGTGTAGTGGTTCAATGAACCCGGACACCAATTTAGGTGGTAAAGTCACCACCGTAGGAAGAGGTGTCCAATGGCAAGACAACGTCGATCATTTTC
>NZ_JASBRH010000034.1 GCF_029961155.1 Pontibacterium granulatum
CAGCTGATCCAGGATTTTGATCCGGACATTATCATGGTGACGCCATCCTACATGCTGAACCTGATCGACGAGATGGAACGCCAGAACGTTGATCCTGAAAAACTGGCCCTGCGTCTGGGTATCTTCGGTGCTGAGCCGTGGACCGGCGAGATGCGCAAGAATATCGAAGGTCGTCTGGGTATCGATGCTGTCGACATCTACGGTCTGTCCGAAGTAATGGGCCCGGGTGTAGCGATGGAATGTATCGAAACCAAAGACGGTCCAACTATTTGGGAAGACCACTTCTACCCTGAGATCATCGATCCGAATACCGGCGAAGTGCTGCCAGACGGTGAATACGGCGAGCTGGTTTTCACCTCTTTGACCAAAGAAGCGCTGCCGATCATCCGTTACCGCACCCGCGACCTGACCCGCCTGTTGCCGGGTACTGCACGTCCGATGCGTCGTATCGACAAGATCACCGGCCGTTCTGACGACATGATGATCATCCGTGGTGTGAACGTATTCCCGACCCAGATCGAAGAACAGATTCTGAAGATCCCTGCTCTGGCGCCTCACTACGAAATCGTGGTCACCAAAGAAGGCAACCTGGACAAGGTATTGGTGAAGGTTGAGCTCACTCCTGAAGCGCAGGGCGCACCACAGGAACCAGTGAGCAAAGAACTGGCACACCACATCAAGTCTGTAGTGGGTATCAGCACCAAGATCGAGATTGTACCGGTGGGCGAATTGCCGCGCTCTGAAGGTAAAGCGAAGCGCGTATTCGACAAGCGCTAAGCACCGGTGATTACACCCTCGCCTCTGTATGACGAGGGATATGTAACCAGTTGTACAGATCGGCAATCTCAAGCGAACAAATGCTATGAGATTGCTGTCTGAATACGATATAGTGATACAATAAAACAAAGAGTCGGCAGTGTATTTGTGTCACATAGTTCGACTCATAATGAACAACGCGCGCCAAAATAAAATTGCGGAGGCCATTGCATATGACACCTCAAGAAGAAAACTTCATGCGCAAGATCGAGGCTGAAGAGAAGATCGAGCCTAAAGATTGGATGCCTGAAGCGTACCGTAAAAACCTGATCCGTCAGATCTCCCAGCACGCTCACTCCGAAGTGATCGGTATGCAGCCGGAAGGTAACTGGATCACCCGCGCGCCGTCTCTGCGCCGTAAAGCGGTTCTGCTGTCCAAAGTACAGGACGAAGCGGGCCACGGTCTGTACCTGTACAGTGCCTGTGAAACCCTGGGTATCTCCCGTTCCGAAATGATCGAGCAGCTGCAGACGGGTAAAGCGAAGTACTCCTCTATCTTTAACTACCCTACTCTGACGTGGGCTGACGTGGGCGCGATCGGTTGGCTGGTAGATGGTGCAGCGATCGTAAACCAGGTTTCCCTGCAGCGTACCTCTTACGGCCCCTATTCCAGAGGCATGATCCGTATCTGTAAGGAAGAGTCTTTCCATCAGCGTCAGGGTTACGAAGCGATGCTGGCTCTGGCTAAAGGTTCTCCAGAGCAGAAAGCAATGGCTCAGGATGCCCTGAACCGTTTCTATTGGCCTGCCCTGATGATGTTCGGTCCTCACGACTCCGAGTCCGCTCACTCCCAGAAATCCATGGAGTGGAAGATCAAGCGTGAAACCAACGACGACCTGCGTCAGAAGTTTGTTGATCAGACGGTTAAGCAGATCGAAGTACTGGGTCTGGAACACCCTGACAAGAACATCAAGTGGAACGAAGAGCGCGGTCACTACGACAGCAGTGATCTGAACTGGGACGAGTTCTGGTCTGTAATCAACGGTAACGGCCACTGCAACCGTCAGCGTATCGAGCACCACGTTGCTGCACACGACGAAGGTGAGTGGGTTCGTGACGCGATCTCTGCATATAACGAAAAGAAACGAGCTAAAAAAGCGCAAAACGCGGCGTAAGAGGTATCCGAAATGACAAACATCACTGAAAAACTGGAACTGTTTGAAGTTTTTGTACGTTCCAAGCGTGGTCTGGACCACAAGCACGTAGGTAGCCTGCACGCCGAAGATCACGAACAGGCGCTGGAATACGCGCGCGACTGCTACACCCGTCGTAGCGAAGGCGTAAGCATCTGGGTTGTTAAGTCTGCTGACATCTGTGCTTCCCAGGAAGACGATGCGGATTGCTTCTATGATCCAAGCGACGACAAACCATACCGTCATGCGACTTACTACGTTCTGCCTGACCCAGTTAACAACATGTAATTTGGGGAGAGCGAAGAATGAGTGATCAGATTAAAGACGCTATCCAGGAATACGCGACCCGTCTGGGCGACGACTCCGTAGTCCTGGGTCACCGTATCTCCGAGTGGGTAAGCTACGGTCCTTTCCTGGAAGAAGACATTGCATACGGCAACGTTTCTCTGGACTACATCGGCCGTGCCCGTATGTTCTACACCTACGCTGCAGAACTGGCTAACGATGGTCGTGACGAAGACGATTTCGCCTACATGCGTAACGATCGTGAATACCGCAACCTGCTGTTGATGGAGATGCCAAAAGGCGACTTCGCATACTCTCAGGTGCGCCAGCTGTTCGCAGACGTGTACTACACTCTGCTGCTGCCAGAACTGCTGCAGTCTAAAGATGAAACCCTGTCTGCGATTGCCGCCAAAGCGATCAAAGAAACCAAATACCACCTGCGTCGCAGCCGTGATTGGGTGCTGCGTCTGGGCGACGGTACTGAAGAGAGCCACAAGCGCACTCAGAAAGCTGTTGACCAACTGTGGGGCTACACGCACGAATTGTTTGATATGGACGATACCGAGCAGCTGCTGGCTGATGAAGGTATCGGCGTTGACGTATCCAAACTGCGTGATGCGTGGCTGAAGATGGTCAGCGATATTCTGACCGAAGCGACACTGACTGTGCCGGAAGACAGCTGGGCTGTTCGCGGTGGCCGCACTGGTTACCACACCGAGAACCTGGGCCACATGCTGACCGAGATGCAGATCGTGCACCGCTCCCACCCAGGATGTAAATGGTAAGAAAGGTAAAAGGCGCTATGAACGAAATCTCACTGATGCCGGAAGAGCAGTACCAGCGTTTGCAGCAGCGTAACGCCGCAGACGTAAAGGAACTATGGGACCTGCTCGATGCAGTCAAAGACCCAGAAGTCCCGGTATTGAGCATTTGGGATCTGGGGATCTTGCGTGATATCGAACGTGTAGGTGACACGGTTGTTGTCACCATCACGCCAACCTACTCCGGATGTCCGGCGATGGATAATATCTCCACCGACGTGACCAAGGCCCTGAATGATGCAGGTTACACAGATGTGAAGGTCAAAACCTCCCTCTCCCCTGCATGGAGCTCCGAGTGGATGTCTGCGGACGGTCGCAAAAAACTCCGTAACTACGGTATTGCGCCACCGGAAGATGCACCGCTGGACGAAGATGGCCTGACCCCGGATGCGCACGCGCTCTGTCCTCACTGCGGTTCTGAGAACACTCGCAGGGTGAGTGAGTTTGGATCAACTGCATGTAAAGCACTGTTCCAGTGCGATGACTGCAGCGAGCCTTTTGATTATTTCAAAAAGATCTGATCCCCGATCGGTCTTACAGACGATAGGTGAAGCATGTCTGACACCAATTTTTACACGCTGAAGATCGCTGATGTGCAGCCGGAAACGGACACGGCGATTGCAGTGAGCTTTGCAGTACCGGCAGAGCTGCAAGAGAAGTTTAACTTTATCCAGGGTCAGTTCCTGACTCTGCGTGCAGAGATCGACGGTGAAGATGTTCGTCGTTCGTACTCAATCTGCTCCGGCGTTAACGATGGCCACATGCGTGTGGGTATCAAGCGTGTTAAGAACGGTAAGTTCTCTAACTACGCAAACGACAACTTCAAGCCAGGTATGTCTGTAGAGGTTATGCCTCCGCAGGGTAGCTTCTACACCGAAGTTAAACCTGACCAGAAGAAAAACTACATGTGCATCGCGGCGGGTTCTGGTATCACGCCGATGATCTCCATCATGAAGACCGTACTGTCTACCGAGCCAGAGTCCAAAGTGACCCTGATCTACGGTAACCGTCGCAGCAACTCCGTGATGTTTAAAGACGAACTGAACTTCGTTAAAAACCGTTACATGAACCGCTTCCAGTGGATCAACGTAATGGATTACGAAGATCAGGGGGCAGACCTGCTGAACGGTCGTATCGATAACGCTAAAGGTTACGCGCTGCAGAAAGCAGGCCTGATCAACATTAAAGAAGTTGATGAAGCATTTATCTGTGGTCCTGAAGCGATGATGTCTGAAGTGTCTCGTGGTTTCCGTATGGAAGGCCTGACCGACGATCAGATTCACTACGAACTGTTTGCGAACTCTTCTGCAGACTCCAAAGAGATGTTGGAGAAAGCGGCTGCACGTAAAGAGCAGTTTGGCGAAGAGAAGACCTCTAAAGTGACCGTGAAGTCTGATGGCCGTGCAGTGATGTTTGATCTGGCTACCGTTGGCGAAAACATCCTGGATGCGGGTATCCATAACGGCCTGGACCTGCCGTACTCCTGTAAAGCAGGCGTATGTTCCACCTGTAAATGTAAGGTGGTAGAAGGTGAAGTGGACATGGATATCTCCCACGGTCTTGAGAAACACGAGATCGAAGCGGGTTACATCCTGAGCTGTCAGGCTCACCCGATTTCCGACGAAGTAGTTGTAGACTTCGATATTCGGTAAGTCATGTGGCTGTCCGGTAGCAACACGTTACCGGACAGCTATTCCCTCCCTCCCCCGCTTCAGCCGATTGATCCCGCCTAAAACGTACCCGCGTTAGTGGATTCAGCCTGTCTGAAACATGGATGGGATAATGAGTCAGAAAGAGATGGGCCGCGCGTGGCGCTGGCTAGCCGATACAATGCCTCATAAGATCCTGATCGCCGACCGTTTCCCGCTGCACCGGGAAGGTCTCAAAATCGCCTTAAACAGTGGTCCCGAATACCTGCTGTTTAACGCCCACTGTGTCTCATCCGTTGATGAGGTCCTGCGTCAGATTCGCCGTCATGGTGGTTACAATCTGCTGATTATGGATCTCGAACTGCTCGAAAAAGCGCCAGACTGGACGCTGAAAGAGCTTGTGAGCCAAACCTGTATCCCGACTCTGCTGATGTGTAATCAGGCAACATCTGTCCTGATTCGAGAATCACGCCAGGCTGGGATTCGTGGTGTATTGCCGCGTGATGCTTCTATGGAGAAGATCAATCAGGTTACCCATACACTGCTGAGTGGCCGAACCTACTGGCCCGATATCTGTAAGCGTAGCGCTGCGAACGGCATTCCTGCAGAGCTGCCGCAGATCTCCACCGACGATCTGACTGCTCAGCAGCTCCAGATCATTCAACTGATCATAGACGGCATGCTGAACAAGCAGATCAGTTACGAGCTGGGTATTCACGAAAGCACCGTGAAATACCACCTCACCAACATCTACCGTAAGTTCCAGGTGCGCAGCCGAACACAGCTGGTTGTGAGTGCGCGTAATGCGGGTGTACTTGGATTGGCGCGTCTTTGATCGCTAAGACAGTCGTAAGGAAGAATGAATGTATGGAAGGGCCGGAGTATGTGCGAGGCATATCCCGGCACATACATCCTGCGATGGGGGAAGAGTGATAATTCAGTTAGTCACCCCCACAACCTCCCCCGCAGCCAGAATCCCCATCTCCACCTATATCGGATCCCTCTCCTCCGCTACTGCACCCTGAGCCACACCCGATATGTGAGGCACAGTATGGATAATTGCCAGGTTGGTAGTCTGAGGTTTTACAATTGAGGGCGTAGGTAAAACCACCTGGGATCGCCAGTGCGGCGTCCATAGCAAACAGACGTGGCAGTCGATCCGGTGTTTTAGGATTGATCTCTTCCCGGGTACAGGCGATGCGCCAGGCAGTTTTGATTCCGATTTGAGCCATGGTCGGCGAACTCATCGCTTCGGCCGGGGTATGGTGCAGAAAGCGTCCCAGGGCCTTGGAACAGAACTGCTGGTAGTTTTTGGTGAAGAGTATGAATTCGTGCCAGGCCACATCGACTGCCTGTGATGGCATGGAGACCATCCGTTTACCGGCAGTATTGCAGACGTGGAAGTAATCGCGCAGGCCGTCCAATACCTGGTCCACTTGTCGATCGTCCAGGTGCGGATAAGTGGAGGCAACCTTGTCGCGAATGCGTAATGGGAATTCGTAGCTGTCTATGAGGTCACTGCGTTGTTTCGCCCGGCTTTTGCGTGAAATCCGAATGACAATGAAGGCGATCACGGCGAGCACCGCAATCATAAAGAGTGTATCCATCGCTTAAACTACTCCGTGAAACCTAAGCTCTTCTCAATACTGCAAAGCAGTATAGGCGACATCTTCGCTTACGGGGCACTTGGGTGGCGATAGAGATGCCACGACGCACCGCGAAACTCGACCTCTCGCTCGAACATAGCGCCGACCGCTTGTGCGAGTTGAATAGACGGGTGGTTTTCAGAGTGAATAAAGCTGATTAGACGCGTATCAGGCAAGTGCTCATGGGCCGCAGCCTGGACGACCCGTGTAGCTTCACTGGCATATCCTTTGCCCCAGTATTCAGGTGCTAATGCCCATTTGATCTCCGCCTCGGGCCAATCATTGGGGTACCAAAACCCTGCTGTGCCGATGACCTGTCTTGTTGCCTTGTCTTCCAGCGCGTAAGGGCCATAGCCACGAATCTGCCAGTGACCAACCATGCTGCACATGGTGCGCCAGGTTTCCCCTTCGGTGAACGCCCGTCCGACGGTAAAACGTGTTGCCTCCGGCGAGCTGTAGTAAGCGTGGAGGGCATGCCAGTCATTGTCGCGGAACGGGCGCAAGGTGAGGCGTTCGGTATCTAAAAACTCAGGTACAAGGTAATTCATATACGGGAGCTTCCTTTATAAAGTCGTGATTTCACAACCCTAATAAGCCCAGGCGCATTTGCCGATTAGCTGCTAGTCGAAGTTTTTTGACCTGCTGTTTGCGGCTAAAGGCGCTTCTGTGTGTTGACGCGACACATCCTTTGATCCGAATTCAGATTTGCACCGTAAGTATCGGGAGTGGTGAATTGGCCGCAGCTTGATCTAAATCAAGAGGACAGGTATTCAGGAAATTTGCGTTATACGCCTCAAAGTCAAGCATGCCGCTGGATCATTGTCTACAATGATCCGACACCGTTTTTAAATTAGGAATTTTTCTTATATCGCAATTCTGGAAACAGATGTACATTTACTAACCACAAAAATAACACTGGGGGCAGCGCAATGAATAATAATAAATGTTGTGACCACTGTGAGTATCAGCAGGTACAAGATGTACCCCATGAGTTCATGGCCGAAGTCTGTAAGTTAGAGTTAGGTACTATCTACCGATGTGAAGTGTGCGGAACATCCTGGATGAAGAGTGCAAACCGGGGATGGCTGTTGCTTCGTGTTGGAAATTCGCGTCTGAAAATGGCGGTATAAACGTTTAAGTTCCTTAGTCGACCTTGACGCCATAGAGGACTCGTCATTCAGCAAGATGGTCAAGTCCTTTGGCGTAACGGGTGCGGATTGGACGCTACACCCTCCTCTTACCCTACCTCTATTCCCGCCGTGTATTTCGCCAAAACCAACGCCTGACGTTGCCAACTGTCGTCAATTTCAAACGGGCTTTTACCCTAGATCAGGTCGTTATGCACTCATATAGCAACCAGCTATTTCCTTTATTTCACATCTGTATAAAAAACACGCATAAACAGTGGTAGTATTCGATCAAACATTAGTATCAAACGCACGTTTTGATTGTTTAATCAGTAGATCATCCTCTCTCGATACCGCAAAACCCGAGTAATCGGGTGACGCAAAGTCACGGGTCCCACTGGGATAGCCGGACCACCGAAGGAGAGCCCACCCTATGGACAGTTTCTGAGGATCTTTTGCTGATGTATCGCGGAGGTCAACATGAAACGGTCATCCTGCATGGTCCCAATTCTCGCCTGTGCTGTTGCGCTCGCTGTCCCTCAAGAGGTTGCTGCATCTGACTTGGACGACTCAGCTGTTCTGGCTACTTACCACTACTCGGTGCTGCATGAACATTACCCGGTGGTGTCACTGGCGCCGGAGCCGATTGAACAGGCGGTTCAAGCCCTGGATGAAAAGCGAAATAAAGCGGCAGAGGCCAAGAAACAGAGTAAAAAAAATCTGCGCAGTTTCTACATGAAGCTGCTGGCAGTGGTGAGTGCCCGGTAAGTAGTTTTAATCCTTACCGGTTTAAATCACTCTGCCCTACTCGCTTATGCGAGAATGTTTGGTTTTAGACCGGTTACAAGTTCGGTCCCAGTCCTTACGCTGACCTGTTCGCTGAATTGCCGTGTTGGTTCAAATAAGAATGGGTATGAGGTTTAGAGAAGTGTAGGTTGGACATCGCGAAGCAATACCCAACAAGTCGGCTCAACATTACCCGATAACTGTTGGGCTTCGCGTTGCGAAGACCAACCTACAAACGAGTCGCTTTCTCGGGGCCTCGCTAGCGGGCGATGAAACATAAAAAAGGCTGCCCGAAGGCAGCCTCAAGGGTGATCGACACAACGGTCAACCCGGTTGTATCACTTCAGGCGAGCCAGGCGCAGGTCTGCGGTAGACATATCGCCTGTCAGCTGGATGCTGCCGATCTTCTCCAGTGTCTCTGCATCGTGGATGGAGATATCGCTGGAGGTGCCGCCGATATAAATGGTCTTGCCATCGCCGGTCATGTTGATGTTGTAGTAGGTGTGGTCCATCGGCTGAACCTTCACCGTTTCACCGGTCTTCACGTTGTGTTTCGACAGTTGGTTAAACGACCCGTACAGGATGTCTTTGTCGTTTGGATCGGTTACCCAGTTAAAGACGATGAACTCAAACGGTACGGTCTCGATGCTCTCCACCTCACCGGTTTTGGTATCGATACGTACGTGACCCCATAAGAAGTCCGCTTTGGATTCATCGCCTGGTGCACCGTTCCAACGAATGGTGAAGTACGGCATGATGAACTCGCCTACGTGCTCACCCATGGTGTGCATGGCAAACGCATCAGGTGGAACCCACTTGTCCGGTGCGCGATCCCAGTTTTGAAGCGCTTTAAGCATGCGCACCTTGCCGGTTTTCGGATCGATTGCTTTCAGGTCACCACCACCCAGAATCACTTCCCCGTTCTGCATGCTGCCGATCTTGGTAATACGGCGATCGACCGGGAATGTGCGTGCTGGTTTGGCATTTAGGCCGTCAGCGGTGTTGAATACCGCCAGGCGTGGTTCCATGGTTTCGAAGCGGTCCGTCAGCTTGCGCACCGGGTTCTGTACGGTGTAAAGCTCTTTACCGTCAGCGCTGACTGCCATGGATATAAAACTTTTTACCTGCACATTGCTGTAAGACTGCTTGGCGGAAAACTTGATTTCACAGTTGGTGATATCGAAGCCATAAATGTCTTCCCATTTGTTGGTCATCACATACGCGATACGACCGTCAGGAGACATGGCAATACCGCCGTTACCAAATACGCCCGGTACATCACAAGTGCGTACCAGTTGGTTGGTTTCAGTATCAACAATATGAAGCTGGTTTGGACGAGTTACGGTTAAAATGTACTCGTGTCCGCCCGCCTTCATGCCGTTGATGGTGGCTGGCGCACTTTCCGCGACTGTAGTCGCGTTGTGACAACCCGCCAGCATTGCAGCAGCACCCATAGTGCTGGCCAGTACGGCGTGCTTAAAGATCTTTGTCAGTTTCATCTGGCTATGCCTCCATCACTCTTCCGGGAAGACGCTGTCGATCTTGCGCCAGTCTTCGTTGGCTTTCGGTGCGGTGTCGCCAAAGGCGGTGTGATTCACCATGGTGTCTGGCACCTGCGCGGGCCACCAGCAAGCGTCGGCGCAGCCGTACAGGTCGGATTCCATTGGCTGACACAGAGAGCCCAGGCCACCGAACGGGTCTACTTCCCAGCCCGGATCGTTTACGGAGGTGCAGCCCACGATGGACTGCATCGCTACAACCTCTTCCACCTCGTTCTGTGAGGTCGCCTGGTCGAGCATTTTGGCTTTTTTGTTGAACGACTTAAGGTGTTTCATTTATGAACTCCTTCTAGGAGATACGTAAGCATCGAAGAACGCCGGGTTCTCGAGCATGATCCGCGAGTACACTTCCACGCCGAAATCGACCCAGTCTCTCAGCAGGTCGCAATAGTGGTAGGAAGGACGCGCGGCATCGCCGTACTTCGCATAACTTTCGTGGTAACAACCACCAGAACAGATATTACGGATGCGACAGGTTTCACAGCCGGTGTTGCTGCGATCCAGGCGTTGTTCGACAAATTCGCCCAGGCGGGTTTTGTCGATGCCCTCTTCTACATCCCCAAAGGTAGGTAGTTCCGAGCCGGTGAAGCGGTGGCAGAGATTGATACCGCCCTTGGTATCGACTGCCAGCAAACCGACACCTGCACCACAAGGCAGTTGCTTCTTGTTGCCTTCGTGCAAATCGGTCATCAACTGGTGCATGTTGCCGTAACCGTAGTTACGGTTGTCCAGCGCCGCTTCCAGGTATTTCTTGCCAAGGCGTTTCATACCGGCAAACACTTCAATCATCTCATCGGGTGTGAGGTTGAAAGAGGTGATGTCGCCAGATGTCACCGGGCCAAAGCCCACTTCGGCAAATCCCAGGCCACTGAGGTGTTCAAAAATAGCTTCAACATCGGTGATGCCGCGGGTCAGAGTTACACGGCAACCCACCGGGCGTGACGTATAACGGGACAGCAGCATGCCCACTTTTTGTTTCACCACATCGTAGGTGCCCTGTCCGCCAACGGTAATCCGGTTTTTGTCGTGCATCGCTTTCGGACCATCCATCGAAATGGTCAGGCCAAAGCGGTGTTCATTAAACCAGTCCACCAAATCTTCATTAAGCATGGTGGCGTTGGTGGTCATGGTGAAGCTGACCTCTGACTCCAGGTCGGCAAAACGCTCTTCACAATATGCCACCACGTTACGGATCAGTGGCATGTTGGTCAGTGGTTCGCCGCCGAAGAAGACCACATTGTACTGACGCTGGTTTGGAGATTCCTCCAGCAGCATCTCGATTGACTTCACCGCAGTTTCAAACGACATCTTGTCGCCCGCCGACGGCGTGGTCAGGTCTTCTTTGTAGCAGTAGGTGCAACTGAGGTTGCAGCCGGTGTTGGTGTTCAGAACAATCGTAGTCAGCGGGAAGTTTTTAACCTTCTGCGGTTCGTGATTGATCTGTACTGCACCACCGTCTGACAGGATACGCAGAGACTTCAGCTTTTCGATGGTATCCATGACGTCGTGCGGCTGGTATCGGCCCTGAAAGCGGTCGCGGATCATCTGAGCAGTCACCCTTTCCTGCTCGGAAAATAGATCGATCAGCTCGCGGCTCAGGCCCTCCAGCTCAAACAGACTGCTGGTTGGCACGTGGAACATCATTTTGCGTGTGTCCACATCCACCAGATGCATATTTGGCTTCACCAGGGATAAAGAACCCATAACTACCTCACCTTGTTGTTATTTCGCGGAACGCGAATCTGTCTGGAGGTTTATTCGCCGGTTATTCGATAACCGGTTTAACAAATTTCTGCACGGTCACCAGCAGGTGGGCTTCGCCCTGTACGCTGTTGCCACCGTCTACCACGGTGCCGACTACGCTCAGGTTGCCTACGTTGTTGGTGGACATCTTACGTTCCGGGTTCAGCCCGGCATCACCAGGGGTAAAAATACCGTCTTTATCGATGGTACCCGCGTACTTGATGTCGTTATCGTGCTCGGCGATCTCGTCGAACGGCTTCAGCGTCCACGCAGCAGGCATGTAACCCAGGCGAAGATCATCTTCGGTGCCAGGCTTCCCATCGGCACCGGCCGCATAACCCACCGCACGGTATGCAGATTTCTGTTTAGGGATCGGACCACCGGCGCCGCCGATACGGGCGATGGAGTCGGATGGCGTAATTTCGACACGCGCTACGGTGTCATACACCGCCAAAGCGCCTTGAGCTGAGACTGAACCCACCTTAACGGTGTTTGACCCTACAGCCGCATTTTTAGACGCTTCTGCCAGCACAACCACACGGTTGGCATCACGGGATACCACGTTCAGCAGTTTCAGGCCGCTGCCCAGCTTTACGTTGCCTTTCAGGTTGTTGCCGGAGATGGTCAGCAGTTTGCGTTCGCCGCGTTTGATATAGGACGGTGTTACCGCAGTGATCGCTGTGCCTTTTACCGCTTTAACGCTGCCGCCGATGATCTCGTCGTCACGCTCGAACATACGGCCTTCCAGCGAATTACCGTCGGCAGATGCTGCCAGTACCTGGCGCACTTTAACGCCATCAATGGTCAGGCTTGCACGCCATTCGTAACCTGCATAAACCACCGCGCGGCCTTTGCCAGCCAGCGGTGTACCGTCGGCGTAGTGACCTTCCAGTACCAGTGCGTAGGTGTCGTTGGCGGTTTTGGTTGCGTGCAAAGATGCGTCAAAGGTGCCTTTGCCAGGGACATAACCGTGCATAGCCCAGCCACCGGTCAGATCTTTCTTGATGACTTTCTGCCAGCTGTTCCAGGCGTCGCTGTTGAATGGGTAGTCTTTGGCCAGTTTTGGCGCCACATTGGTCAGCGCGATATCAAACCAGGCACGATCACGTGCACCGGCGTGAAGCTCGGCTGTTGGGAATTGTCCCATATGGAAGTGGATCAGGTTTTTCCACTCATCTTCGGTGCGACGCTGCAAGGCGATACGTGCACCGGAGTGACAACGTACACAGGTTTCCTGAAGTAGCTGGTCGAAGGATTCAACCACGTTCGGTTCCTTCTCCAGCAGATAGCGCAAGCCCGCGGTTTCGGACGGGGCCAGGCCCTGATTGTCTGCCAGGTATTTCACCACCGCTCGTTTCTCTTCCGGTGAGATAACCAGGCCGCGTTGCTGCTGCATGCGGCTGATGGTCATCATCCAGCCTTCAGGTGTTTTTCGCTGCTCACTGATTCGGGAGAACGGGGTTGCCGCTTCGCCGGTTTCGGTATGACACGACAAACAGCGATCGCGAATGATGCGTTCTGCATCCGCCGCCTGAGCCGGTAACGTCACCAATCCCGCGAGGGCCAGTGCGCCGGTTCCCAGAAGTGCGCGCGTTGTCTTGTTATTATTCAAGGCCATCACTCCTTAATTTTTCGTGATTCAGGCGGATTGTGTTAGCCAGAAACGGGCCTGATACAACACAAACTGCCGTTGAGATACCCTCGGATGAGGTATCTGGCGCCTGCCATCCCCATGTCTTCAGACATATATTGATAGCTGGATCTGATCCGCTGTGCAGACCCATTTAGCGTATATCTAACCTAACCTTGTGGTGTAAATAAGATTCCGCGCTTTTGTTCGAAGATGTAGGTAGATGTATCAAAATGTAACAAGCGATCAAAATTGTAAAATAACCCCTTGTTTTGTTTGATATTCCCGTATTCACAGCGTAAATATAAGTACGTTAGCGGGTATCTTAGACACAAAACCGACGCGCTGCTTTTGATTTTTGTAACGTATATTCAACTTGGATCGTCACCATGGTTCCAGACAGCTCAGCCACACCCCATATCCTGATCGTAGAAGACGATTTTGCTTCGCGCTCCCTTCTGGTTAGTTACTTTGAAAAGGAGGGATACCGGATCAGCGAGACTGAACAGGCTGACGATCTTGTGCAGCGGGTTGAACAGAACAAAATTGACCTGGTGTTGCTGGATATCAACTTACCGGGCAAGGATGGACTGACACTGACCCGTGAACTGCGGGCCGCGTCCCGTGTTGGCATTATTTTGGTGACCAGCAAAGGTGATGAGATCGATCGTATTGTGGGGCTTGAACTGGGCGCTGATGATTATGTTACCAAGCCGTTCAATCCGCGTGAGTTGTTGGTACGTGCCAAGAACCTGCTCTGGCGTGTGCGTGAAACCGTCGAACCGCAGCGTGAGAATGGTCGTCAAGCACAACAGTGGCATTTTGAAGGTTGGTCATTAGACGGCAGCAAACGTTTGCTGACGGCTCCGGACGAGACGTCTGAGCGTCTGCCGGAGGGTGAGTTCAAATTGCTGCAGGCACTGATTACCAACTCAGGACAGGTGCTCTCCCGCGATCAACTGATGGATGCGATCCACGATCGGGAATGGACACCCAACGACCGTTCCGTTGATGTGCTGGTTGGTCGCCTGCGCCGTAAATTGCGTGACAATCCGTCCGATCCTCACTTCATCCTGACCGCCCATGGCGCAGGTTACATGTTTGCCGGTGAGCTGGAGTAAACATGATGTCCACCCTGCCCGGCTACCGAATCATCAAACATCTTCATAAGGGCCGGCGCAGCAACGTCAGTCGCGCAATCCGTACCCAGGATGATGCGCAGGTAGTGATCAAACAGCTCAATGCCAATCAGGCAACCAGCGAAGAGATAGGGCTGTTTCAGCACGAATATGATCTGCTGAGTACGCTGGATGTTCCCGGGGTGATTCGCCCCCTTACTCAGATCCATACCGAGCACAGTATCGCCACCGTGTTTGCCGATGGCGGCGGTGTCTCATTACGGCAGCTGCTGAACTGGGAATCACGCCCCTGGCATCACTGGTTGCCATTAGCGGTGGCCCTGGCGGAACAGGTGGGTCGTATACACAAAGCCCAGATCATCCATAAGCAGATCTCGCCCGATAACATCATTGTTGATCCAGAAAATCCGGCGGTTGGATTGCAGATCATCGACTTTACCCAGGCGACCCATCTGCAACGTGAGCAGGCGACCTGGAACTACAACCAGCTCGCTGAAGAGACCCTGCCCTACATTGCACCGGAGCAAACCGGTCGTATAAACCGAGCAATCGACTATCGCACTGATTTCTATGGCCTTGGCGCCACACTGTATGAATTGATGACGGGCCGGCCGCCATTTAGTGACGATGACCGCATGGCGATGGTACACAGTCACATCGCTAAGCAGCCCGATCCACCGCATGTGATCAATCGTGCGTTGCCAGAAGTGCTATCCCAAATCATCAGTAAATTGCTGGCGAAGGATGCCTCTGAACGCTATCAGTCGATCTTCGGCCTGATTCAGGACCTGAAAACCTGTCAGGAGGAGTGGCAGCGAAACCGTCGTATCGAGCCGTTCAGCATTGCATCGGAAGACCGCTCCGAGCGCTTTGTCATTCCGCAGCGTTTGTACGGCCGCGCCGGGATCATCAAACAGCTGCTCTCCTGTTACGACCAGACCACGCGCGGGCACCATTCTCTGGTAATGATCTCTGGCTATGCCGGCATCGGTAAGTCCAGCCTGGTGCATGAAATCCGTCAGTATGTAAATGCGCGCGGAGGCAGCTTTGTCAGCGGTAAATTTGATCAGTTTCGTCGCAACCGTCCCTATGCTGCTATCACATTCGCGCTGCAAAGCCTGATTCGACAATTGTTGACCGAGTCTGAGAGCAGTATCGCTCAGTGGCGCAGCAATTTGCTGGAAGCGCTCGGTGACAACGCCCAGGTCTTTATCCGCCTGATTCCTGAACTTGAACTGATCGTAGGCAAGCAGCCTGAGGCTCCAAAACTTGCATTGGCAGAAGAGCAAAACCGCTTCTCTCGCCTGTTTATCCGTCTGATCCAAACACTGGCATCGGCAGATCGTCCCTTGGTGTTGTTCCTGGATGATTTGCACTGGGCTGACTTAGCATCGATCAGTCTCATTGAAACCGTCGCTCAACAACGCGTATCACACCTGATGCTGGTAGGCAGCTTCCGTGATCAGGAGGTTTCCAGCACCCATCCTTTGGCAACCAGCCTGCAACGTATACGCAATGCAGGTATGCCCCTGTCGGAATACCGGCTTGAACCCTTGACGTTGGTGCAGGTGAACCAACTGATCGCCGATACCCTTCAGTATTCACCTGAGCGTTGCGAATCGCTGGCGCAGATCAGCATGGAGAAAACCCAAGGGAATCCGTTCTTTCTTAACCAGTTTCTCAGCACATTGTATGAAGAGGGATTGATACGTTTTAGCCGTGGTCACTGGGAGTGGGATGAGAACGGTATTTACCAACAGGAGATGACCGACAATGTAGTCGACCTGATGGTTAACAAGATTCAGAAGCTGTCGCCCAATACACAGCAGATGTTAAGGCTCGCTTCCTGTATTGGGAGCCCGTTTAGTCTACGCATCCTCTCCGTGGTCTATCAGCGTACACCGCAGGAAACCAGCGCAGACCTCTGGCAAGCGATCGCCGAGCGATTGATTGTGCCGGTCGACAATTTCCTGCTCCCGGATCAGAGCAGCGCAGATAGCACGCGATATCGCTTCATTCATGACAGGGTACAGCAAGCCGCATACAGTCTGGTGAGTGATGCAGAGCGCCTGCCCTTACACCTGAAGATCGGCAGGCTTGCGCTTGATAACTTCTCTCCTGAAGAGTTTGAAAACCGTATATTTGAGGTGACCAACCATTTCAATGTTGCGCATACCCTGCTGGATGATGCGCAGGAGCGTATTCGTATTGCCGGACTAAACCTAAAAGCCGGTATCAGTGCGCGGGATGCCGCCGCATTTGATAGTGCTTACGAATACTTCAATGCCGGCCTGGGCCTGCTACCTGAGACCTGCTGGCAACAGCATTATGAGCTGGCGCTGGCCCTGCACACGAATACCGCTGAGACCGCTTACATTCGTAACGATTTCAGCCAGCTGCAACAGCTGATCGATCTGGTGCTGGCGAATGCGCAAAGTTTGCTGGAAAAGGTGCGTCTCTATGAAATCCTGATTCAGGCCCACGTGGCGCGAAATGAATTTGATGCGGCCATGAGCACCGCGCTGACGGTATTGGAGCTGTTGGGGATCACCATTCCGGCTAAGCCAAGTGATCTTTACAACGCCCTGATCCAACTAAAACTGCGCCTCAAGCTCAAGCACACGCCGCCGGCGCAGGTGTTGGATATGCCCGCGATGGAGTCTGATTCGGTGTTGGCGGCACTGCCAATCATGGCGAGTATGTTTGGTGCGATTAAATTCTCCAGTTCAGAACTGCGCCCACTCATCATGGCCAAGCAGGTAGAGCTCACACTGAAATACGGGCTAAGTCCCTCTTCTGCCCTGGCCTTTGCAGGCTACGGTGGCGTGTTGTGTGGTCGCTACAATGCAATCGATCTGGGTTATCAGCTGGGTACCACCGCGCTAGCCATTGACGATAAGTTACCGTCACGACTGACCCACCACAAAACCCTGTCGCTGTTTAACGCTTACATCCGTCACTGGAAAGAACCGCTGATAAACACCCTCGAATCGCTGCAAAAAGGCTATCACCTGGCGCTTGATTGCGGCGACGTTGAATGGGGAACCTACTGTATTGCGGCTTACATTCAGTACAGCTTTATTCTGATTCAGGATATGGAAAAAGTGCAGCCGCAGCTTGAGCAGTATATGCACAAAATGGAATCGTCGGGCCAAAAGCAGTCTGAACAGTATTCTAGGTTGGCGCTACAAGCTATTGATAATATTAGGGGTTTGAGTCGCAATCCAACGGTGTTGGAGGGACGGTATTGCGAGGAAAAGAAAGCGCTGGCTGACTATCGAGAGAACAACCATCGTACAGCTGCTTGCTTGTTACATATGTACAAAGCTCAGCTGCATTACATGTTTGGAGAGTATGAAGAGGCTTCTTTGCATGGTATTGAAGGTGAACAGCTTATCTCCTCCATCCATGGCACCTATTCTCAGCCATGGCTTCATTACATCAGTGCTATGGCTCAACTGGCCGTACTGCGTGATACCAACGTTTTGCAGCAGCCCGCCCGCGTCCGTCATATTCGTAAGGCGATGCGTCTGACCAAGGGGTGGGCAAATCAGTGTCCCGAAAATCACCGCCATCATCATCTGATGTTGCAGGCCGAAATGGCGCGTGTGCAGAAACGGTATACCCGTGCCATGACACTGTACGATCAGGCTATTAACGCGTTTCTGGATAGTGGATTCTTGCTGGATCTGGCGCAGGCCTACGAGCGTGCGGCCCTGCTATACCTCGAATGGAGCAAGCCTAAAATTGGGCGCGCATATCTGCAGGATGCGCTTAAGGTTTACCAAACCATGGGAGCCAGCGCCAAAGTCGAGCAGATGCTCCACGTGTACGCTGATCAGTTGGATCTCGCGGAATCACAGGCGATCAGCAGCCGCACCGTTGTCGGCGATAACCATACGCCATCGGTGTTGAGTAACCAGGCGATCGATATTGCCTCAGTGATAAAAGCTTCCCACGTGATTGCAGATGAGATCGTGCTGGAGAAGCTGCTTGGACGCCTGATGACCCTTGCGCAAGAGAACGCAGGTGCACAGCGTGCGATCCTGGCGCTGAAGCGTGGACGAACACTGTTTATTGAAGCGGAATCGAGTGTTGACCAGGCACCCTGCTTCTTCAGCAGTCTGGCGGTTGAAAACGGCGGCGATAAGCTGCCGGTTAATATCGTGCATTACGTTGCGCGCACCAAAGAGACTGTCGTGCTGGGGAACGCGCTGGAACATGAAATGTTTATGCATGATGGCTACATTCGTCAGCATAATCCTCGCTCCCTCCTCTGTATGCCGATTCTCTATCACGGGGAGTTGACAGCCGTACTGTATTTGGAAAACAACGAAAGCTCTGACGTATTTACCCGGGAGCGTCTGGAAACACTTCAAATACTGTCAGCTCAGGCGGCGATCTCCATCGAAAATGCGAAGCTGTACTCCAGTCTAGAGCAATCAGAAAGTGAATTTCGTTCGTTGTTTGAAAACGCTGTAGAGGGAATTTTCCGTGCATCGCCCGATGGCAGTTTCCTTTCGGCTAACCCTGCGCTCGCTGCGATTCTGGGATACGCATCAGCAGAAGCATTTCTTGACGCGATTACCGACGTGGCCAGCCAGTGCTTTGAGCGCAGCACTGATCTGGAAGCATTTATGGCGCAGTTAAATGATGCCAACCAGGTTCAGTCTTTTGAGACGCGCTGGATCAACGCAGAAGGCAACGCCTTAGATGTCTCTATCTCGGCCCGGCGGGTATTGGATGATAAGCAAAACGTACTCTATTATGAAGGCTCGCTGACAGATATCAGCGAGCGTAAAAGCCGTGAAATTGCCGAACATGAACGCATGGCTGCAGTCGTCGCTCGGGAGAAAGCCGAAGCTGCCAGCGATGCCAAATCCCAGTTTCTCGCCACCATGAGCCACGAAATTCGCACGCCTATGAACGGTATTCTCGGTATGGCCCAGCTGTTACTTCGTGGTGAATTGAGCGCTGAGCAAATCCAGCAGGTGAAGGCGATTTATAATTCCGGGCAGTCGCTTTTGTCGATCCTGAATGATGTGCTGGACTTTACCAAAGTTGAAGCCGGTCAGATGGAGTTTGAACGGCATAGCTTTTCCCTTCGTGAACTGCTGGGCGAACTCCAGGCGATTCTTAAACCTACGGCGGATGAAAAGTCCCTCCATCTGGTGGCTCGCTGCGATCATGAGATTCCAGAATGGGTGTTGGGCGATCGCCGTGTGATCAACCAGATCCTCCTGAATCTCTGCAGTAACGCGATGAAGTTTACCCAGCAGGGTATGGTTGCAGTTCGGATCAAACTCGTTGATCAAACTGATAAGAAATGCCAGATTCGTTTTGAGGTTGAAGACACCGGTATCGGGATTTCAAATGAGGCGCAGGAGAAGATTTTCGAGCACTTTAGTCAGGCGGACAGCTCTATCACACGGCGGTTTGGCGGGACCGGTCTCGGTTTATCTATCTGTAAACAACTGGTGGAGCTGCAGCACGGAGCTATCGGTTGTCAGAGCGAACCCGGCAATGGCAGCCTTTTCTGGTTCGAGCTGCCAATGGAGACGTCTAAGGATGAATCTGAGCAGCTGATTACGCATGCTCACAATCACCAGGTTGCGCCACTGGACATTTTGCTGGTCGAGGATACTGAGATTAACCAGCAGGTCACTGCAGGACTGCTGGAGAGCGAAGGTCACCATGTAACCATTGCTGACGATGGTTACACCGCCCTCTCCCTTCACAACGACAACGACTACGACCTGATCCTGATGGATATTCATCTGCCAGATATGGATGGGATGGAAACTACCCGCCGGATGCGGATGCACCGCAACCCTGAAAAGGCCAAAGCTCGGATTGTAGCCTTTACCGCATCGGTAACAGATGCAGAAGTACAGCAGTACCACGAAGCCGGTGTCGATGCCGTGCTGTCTAAACCGTTGCAGTTTGAGCAGCTGCATGCACTGTTGTCCGATGTAAGTCAGACGTTCGTAGAGGCAGCAAACGAACTCAGTCCGAGCACGTCTCCGTTGGTCGATGAAAGCTTACTAAAGCAACATCAGGAGTTTCTGGGTAAGGAGCGTTTTGATCAGTTATTTTCGCGCTTTACGTGCCAGGCAGATGAAATTTTTGATCAGATGGAGGTAGGACTGGAAACCAAAAACTGGAAAGATCTGCGCAGTGTCAGCCATAAGCTCGCAGGGGCAAGTTCTAACTTCGGATTGGTAAAGCTTGGACAGATCTGTAAAGAGATTGAGCTGTCTGACAACAACGACCCTGGCTTCTTTAGCGAGCGAATTAAAGATGCTCGCGAAATGTACGCGCAGAGCACTAAGAACCTCCGGAGCTTTCTGAACGCTGAGCGGTAGAGGATTAGCGTCAAAAACGACGGCAGACCTGCATGAAATTCATGTACTGCTCATCTTCTCGAAACGCCCTGATTTAAAGGCCTTGAGCGCAAAACAGGGTTCATGACCTTTTGAACTGTAAAGTTGTCTTTACACTTGGGAGTTCATAACATACTGAATACAAGATATTTTTTGAAAACGGTAGATTTTGCTAGATCACCGGTTTTGATTTATTCCACCGGTCGTATTTGAATAATCCTCCCAAGTTTCGGCATTCTACGATACTAAACTGATATACGAAGCTGCTAATTGCAGCAAATCGGGCCAGCACACCTATGTGTTGGAGATAAAGCTGTTGTAAATGCAGCGATACACTCCAGATACATTCAGCAGCGAGTAAAGGTGCTTGTATCAAGGAGGTTGTGATGACGTTCCTTCCCACCGCCCTACTTAGTTTTCTCGCGGTAGTCACTGTGACATCCCCTATCAATTTGGATGCCCGTTTCTCAAATGAACAGGATCTGTTAATCGCCGGTGTCAGCCATGCCTTATCAGCGCCTGGTATGGTGGCGGAAGATCCGCCCTTAGAATTTGCTGATGATAGCAATCAGGCTGATGAGCAAACTGAAAAAACGGAAGCTGAGTTAAAAGACGAAGAGATGAGACGGCTGTATCTGAAACTGCTCTTAATGAAGGGAGTTGGGCACTAACGCAAAGCGTTTAACTGAACCACCGTACAAACTTAATGTTCAGGCGTGAAAACGTCTCAAGTCGGGGTATTCGCTATCGCAGACGCCGTTAACTAGACTTTACAGTATGTAGACCGTTGTTACGTACTGCAAAACTAATAATTACAGGTGCCCCTGTTATGAAACGGTTACTTAAAAAGCAAAAGGGGCTTACAACCGTTGAATATGCCCTTGTTGGTGCTTTGTTGTCAGCCGCTGTCATCGGCAGCTTTCAATCGTTGGGAAGTACAGTTGCAAATAATATTGTGAGCCTCTCTGATTCGGTGGACGGGAATATGGTAACCACATCTACCACCTCGGGTGGCGGTGCTTCTTCGTCTGGCGGATTTGGCGGAAGTTCCGGTAGCTCAGGATCCAACGGATCTGGAGGCGGCGAAGGATCGGGTTTCCCTGGTGGAGGTAGTGGTTTTTCAGGGTCAGGCTCAACAGGTGGCGGTTCGTCCGGTGGTGGAGGTTCAGGCGTTCCTGGTGGTGGCAGTGATGTAGCTGCTGCAGGGACACCGGGTGGAGGTGGATCACCCGGAGGGTCTGGATCTGGCAGTGGAGGTTCATCAGGCGGTTCAGGCTCTTCCGGCGGTTTTACTAACACTTCAGGTGGTTCAGGCGCAGGAGGTACATCCGGCGGAAGTGCCGCCGCTCAGACAGCATCTAATACAAGCGGCTCTGGAGGTTCTGGCGGTGCCGGAGCTGATGGTTCAGGGGGAAGTGGCGGTAGCGGAGCGGCCGGTGGGTTTGGAACTGCGGCTATAGCAAGTACCGCCGCCATTACAGAACACTCTAGTCAAAGTGCTGGAAGCACTAAAACCTCTCAGTCTGCGACTCAATCATCTTCCGACGGGTCCGATGGCGGATCATTCCTGAACTCGGCTGAAGTTGAATATGTGAAGAAAGCAGCTGAGGAATACAGTGAAGAGGCTGCTAGTGTGGTTGGTAACCTAGGCACAACATTCTGGATACTGCTTGTTGTTCTGTTCTTTGCCTTTTGGTGGATACTGACTCGTCTCTTTGGTGGTGGCAAGAAACAGGCGGATCCGAAAAAGAAACACTACGGAATCTACAGTTGAAGTAAGATCTGAGTGGATAATAATTACGTAAACCCCCAGGCGGAATAGTCCGGTTGGGGGTTTTTGCATATGGAGGCGCCCTGTTGATGTTGAAACCACTTGTACGTTTTTTCTGTATTACCGCTCTGGCATACGCAGCAGGTAGCTTTGCGCAGGATGACTGGCAATCTCCGCTTGAAAGAGATCACCCCATGGTAGGTAAGGTCGTGGACCTGCAGTCACAGAAACTGATTTCCCCAAGCGTGCTTCTTGAACACCTTGCGCGTGTTGAGGTTGTTCTTATCGGTGAAAAACACGACAACCCAGATCATCATTTGATTGAAAAAAGGATCTTAGCTGCGCTTTCAAAGCAATCTCCTGATGTTGTGATGGAAATGCTGGACGATAGCCAATCTGCTCTTCTAACAACGGTAGATCGCGAAATGAAGGGTAGCCAGCTCAAACAAAAACTGCAGTGGAATGACAAGGGTTGGTCATGGGCGTCGTATGGTCCTCTGGTAGAGCTAGCTGTATCCAGCGGGCTGAAATTGGCCGCGGGCAATCTGTCACGGGATCAGGTAAAGAAAATTTATCAGAGTGGATCTGAGGCGCTCTCAGCGGATGAACGGCTTCAGTCTGCGCTGCGCGTTAATGAAGAGGTCAAACAAACCCTGCTGACCGAGATCTATGAACAGCACTGTAAAATGATGCCACGTGAATCACTGAATCCAATGTTAAGTATTCAACTTGCGCGTGACGCGAGGATGGCAAGCGCTATTGTCGATTCGCAGGCATCACGTGTTGTGCTTGTCGCAGGCGCCTATCATGTTAGAAAAGACTCTGCGGTTCCGTTTCATCTCGAACTCAACGGTGCTGAGAAGGATGTGGCGGTTGTTATGCTGAAGGAAGTTGACGCGGATATCGATGATTACGTTGCCTACCTGAAAGGTCAAAACACGGTGGCTGATTTCATCTGGTTTACACCAAAATCCACCGATCGGGATTACTGCGCTGATCTTAAACACGGTAAATCTGAATCAAGCGTCGACACCACAACGGATTAGCCTGTTTTAAACAAGATATTTAGATAATTCAGAGAGAGTAGTACTCAAATACGAAATCCTTCGTATTGCTCTAATACGTGATTACGTCCTTAATTAGCTTAACTGTTATGGCTTCTCCAGCGAAAGAGTCTTATAACAGGTTGAGTTCCTGATCAAAGCCGAAAAGTCGGGAACTCTGGAGAGCAAGGATGCTCTAGAATGTTCAAGATTTTCTACAGTAAAGAGTTGTTCAAAGCCAAGAATCAATTCGTTACTGTCTCCATCCTAAGGGCACGTTGTTCGTGCCCTTTCTTATTTCTACCCTCTTCTACTCTCCCATAGCTCTCCGGTCTTTTTGTACGCCCTTTTAAGCGAAGTGTTTGTTATGGTTCCTGAAAACTGCGTCGGAACGAGAGTTCATCGTTTATGTCGAAGTAAGCCAGCTTCAGTGTTGGGCAACGCCGCTTAGCGGGTTGGCCAACCTACAACGCTCACGTAGGCTGGTCTTCCCATCGCGAAGCCCAACAATCATGGATCAAGCGACGGGCGGACGAATGTCACTACCTTTCTGATCTCAAACCTTCCAATACTTTGCTGTTGAATTTATTGAGTCGGCTGTACAGCTCTCAGGCAAAGTTATCTTTATGGTTAAGGAATGTAGTGGATTACTGCTTAAAAAGGTTGATCGTTGATTGCCGGGGAAAGCTACCTTTCTCCTCGTTCCCGTGCTCTGCGTGAGAATGCGTACAGTTTTTGTTATTGGATATACCTGATAGGAATTTGTAGGGCAGCGTCGTCATCGTAGGTGATCACGGGCAGCTTTAGAGGGTGTCGCAAAACGTAACGAGCGTAGCTGAGACAAGGCAAAAAAGCTGCGAAAACGCACTTTAGGACGGGATAGACTGTAGGGCAGCGTTCACGCTGCCGGCAGCGTTCACGCTGCCCTACAATATGTAGGTGTAAATGAGCATTTTGAGCATATTTTTAACGCCGTATCAGCCAGCGCAGTCGTGTCGCGACACCCTCTAAAAGCTGCCCTACAGGATCCAGTATGAACCACCTCACCAAACTCCAAGCAAAAAAAAGCAGGAACCCGAAGGTTCCTGCGAACTCCAGCATGAGAAATAGCTAGACAGCCAAGTGACAAGAAAAGTACAGGAAAAGAGCACACGAAAGTGCTGCTGTGGGGTTATTGAGCCCCACAGCTTGAGGGGTAAATAGAATTTACTTGTTGATGTTCAGCGTTTGAGGAACGGTGTACTCCAACAGCCCTTCCTGGCCGAACTCGACACCGAAACCGGACATCTTGCAGCCACCAAACGGTGCGTGCGGCAGCACTTCCGCATGACCGTTGATCCACGCAGTACCACACTCAAGACGCTGAGCGACTTTCTGAGCGGCCTCGATATCGGATGACCACACAGAGCCGCCAAGACCCACATCACAGTTATTTGCCAGTGCGACAGCCTGTTCTAGATCACTGTAGCGGATGACTGGCAGTACCGGGCCAAACTGCTCTTCAGCAACAATGCGCATATCATCGGTTGCATTCGCGACGATGGTGGGTGGATAGAAGAAGCCTTTACCCGATTGCGGTTCGCCGCCACACAGCACCTGGGCACCGCTGGCTTTGGCGTCTTCTACCAGTTCTTTTACCAGTTCGAATTGGTCTTTGTTTTGTACCGGTCCGAAGGTGGTGCCTTCAGCCATGCCGTTACCTACAACCTGGGCGTTGGCGATCGCGACCAGCTTTTCGCACACCTGATCGTACTGGCTGTCGTGAACGTAAAGACGTTTCAGTGCCGCACAGGTCTGGCCCATGTTCAGGAATGCAGTCTGGAATATACCTTCTGCGATCGCATCAACATCTGCGTCCGGAAGGATAATGCCCGCATCGTTGCCACCGAGCTCAAGGGTCAAACGTTTCAGGTTGGATGCGGCGTTGCGCATGATTGCCTGGCCAGTCGGGGTAGAACCGGTAAATACAATCTTGCGGATCTTTTCGTGGCCGGTAATTGCGCTACCGATGCCCGCTTCACCGGTCAGAACGTTCATGACACCTGCCGGAACTTCTTCATTGATGATCTCAGCCAGCATGATGGTGTTGAGTGGCGTCAGGCCGGATGGTTTGCAGACCACGGTGTTACCGGTACGCAGCGCTGGCATGATGTGCCACACTGCGATCATCAGCGGCCAGTTCCAAGGGGTAATAGAACCCACGACGCCCAGTGGTTTACGATGCAGTTCGATGCGCTTGTTTTCGGAATCCTCCAGCACTTCAACGGGAATCTCCAGGTCCGCTGTATAGCGGGTCCAGGCTACTGCGCCGCCCACTTCCGCCTGAGCCAGGAACATTGGCTTACCCTGCTCTTTTACGATCACTTCGGCCAGTGCTGCCGCATTCGCTTCGATACGGTCAGCAATGCGATGCAGTGCCTGTTTACGCTCTTCGTTACTGCTGTACTGCCATGTCTTGAAGGCTTCTTCAGCGGCATCTACAGCGGCATTAAGCTGCTCAACAGATGCGTATGGGCATGCGGCAACAACCTCTTCTGTTGCAGGGTTGATCACATCAAAAGTGCCACGATCTCCCGCTACCTTATTGCCGTTGATGATTAAACTGAATTCTGTCTGCATGGAGGTTGTTCCTTTATAGGTTGTTATACCGAATAAACCGGCCCGCTTTGCGGGGGCCGGTATTTGTTCGTCCGATCCTTATGATTAGAACGGTACGATCGCCAGTACCTGGAAGTAGGTGTTGGTGTCATCGTTGCCCTGTGTGCTGGACGCACTGTCAGGGGTGTAGAAGCTAACCAGTGGGCTGATAATCAGGTGATCTGCAGCAACCCACTCTGCCCAGATGTTGATTTCGTTTGCGTCGTTGGTGCCCGCACCGTTGTTGGTGTCGCTGAAATCGAAATACATCGCTCCAACGGTCAGGGTTTCGCTTGGAGTGGCAGTCACGCCCAGGTAGTGAACATCAGAATCGGTACCGAATGGACCTGCGTAGTTCGCTGCAACCTCGCCCTGGAACCATGTGCCGTAACCACGGTTGAAGCCGAAGAACAGTGGGTCGTAACCATTGTCGTAGCTGGTATAACGGTAGTTAACAGTCGGAGACCAAGGCATATCGGCGAAGGTCCAGCCCGCTTCTGCGTACCATGCATCTGAATCAGCGCCGGTTACACCGTTTTCCTGGGTGACGTATTCACCGGACAGGAACAGGTTTTCTACACCTGCATTGCCCTGGTAACGGATGCTCAGTGTCTCCTGACCATCTCGGCCCTGCTGGCCGAAGAAGCTTGCGGCTGTTGAATCAACGTCCAGGCCTTCCAGGTACATCGCGCCGAAAGTACCGGTTTCAGATACATGCTCGACGTTGATACCCGCCATTTCTACACTGGATTGCGCTGGGTTGTCGGATTCGATCCAGAAGATATCGGAGCGCAAACCCGAATCGCCGCCTAGTTTCAGTACTGCGGTTTTATCAAACGCTTTACGCGGCGCCAGCCAGTACGCGCCGCCACGGTTGGCGCTGAAACCAGGTACGATCCCGTCCAGGCCTTCACCCATATTCAGCGAGTCGCCATTCAGGATAAAACCGTCGCCGATTGTTACGTTCTGGCGACCCAAAGAGAAGTCGACCATGTCGTTACGGAAGCCTGCGTACAGATCTTCGATCTCGGTTTCGCTTTCATCACCGGTGGTCAGGCCTGCGGCGTCACCGTCGCCGAAGGTTGCGGACGTAACGACGTTTGCAGCACCGTACAGTGCTGCGTCGTCACTGATCATAGTGCTGCCGGAGAAACCGTATTTTGCGTAAGCTTCCGTCCAGCTAGGATCGCTTTCGCTGTTACCGTAGGTTTCCTGGCTGCTGAAGTAACCTGCAATAACTTCGAGATCGAAGTTCAGTTCTTTGCCGTCTTCGTTAACCAGGTTGTACGCAGATGCTGTGCCGGAAGCTGCAGCAATGGCTGCACCCAGCAAAACGCCAGATACACGGCGTTTCATCTTCGTATTCATTGTGTTCATCCTCCGCAGTAGCGTTCTTATTTGTTTTTATTGATGAACCTCTACTGCGGGCAGGAAGGGGAAGCTGCCACGACGCAAAAGTTCATGACAGTTAGACTAACGCTGAGCTGTAAATAGGATTTGTGGGCGATGTAGAGAGTTGTGCAGAGATGTAACAGTATGTAATAGGTGTGAGTGGGAGCCTCCGCTCCCACAGTGCATACCGGCTTGCTTATCGTGTTGTACGCCAGAATGGGCGATTATTGTAGGAGAGAATCACCCCGTCCTTGGTGATCTGTTTTAGTTTTAGTGCGCTGCTGATCTGATCCCCCTCCCGCAGTCTCATGCCGTTAATTTTAACCAGACGTGATGCGGGTTTTGGGGAATAGATATGCACCGTAAAGTTAAGTTCAGGCAATGCCCGCTGGACCTGCAGCGGTAGCTGTTTTTGATGTGGAATCCCTGCATATGGATCGGGTTCTGCCGGTGTTTGGGGTTTAGGCACTGCCTTAGGCTTGGTGAAGGCTACGGTTGCCGGTTCCGGTGAAGCTGGTTTTGAAATGTGTGGTGTAGGCTTTGTCGGTTTTGGTGTGCTGACTATAGCTTGCTGCTTCAAGTTATCCGCATACCGTGTACTTGCAACAGAAAGGTCGTTTTGGCGTGCCTGAGTGGTGTTGATACGCACGTTCTCCACCTCTTCCAAAGCGTCAGCTGAAAGCAGCCACTCGTCGTTGCGTAAAGGTGGATCGGTCGCCTGAATAGGCAAAGGCACCTGGACTTTTTTTTCCGGCATGTAGGATATAGAAGGAATGGCTTCAGCCTGTGGTGCCTGAAAAGGCGTTTGGACGGGGTTTGTCGTACCATCCAGGATGGATTTTCCCGCGACAAGCACGATAGCAATTGCCAGAAACACGACGCCGGCCCACATATAAGGGATCGGCTTTCCACTGGATGTTTCCACTAGCTGGAGCGTCTGGGTCTGTATGTCAGGAACCTTCCCCCTGTTGCGATCGCGGTCAGAATGTTTGAGGGCGTCGAGAATATATGACATGTCACGCCTCCCCTTGATCAGCTTTCAGCATAGGGGTGTCGTTCTCACTCACCGAATTGAGCAGGATTGCGGTATGAGGGCCGACTACGCCGTCGGGGACGAGCCCGTTGCTGGCCTGGAAGCGTTTCACTTGTCGTACTAAACCACCGTCATAGGTTTGCAGCCTGAAATAACGCGGCGCCCTGCTCTGGGATAAGGCCAACTGACGATCCAGCCAAATGACCTCAGGACCTTCCATGCCGGGCTGAATTGGCGCCTTATAGTGCTCCGGCACTCGCCACATCACGGTGTATTTGCCAACGACCCATAACTTCAGGTCCTCTACTGTAACCCGGCGTACTTCCCCTCCTATAGCGACTTCTGCAATTCCATCTTTTACGGCGAGTAATGTGCCAAAGAAGTTCTGCCCTTTAGCGTTGAATAATTTCAGTACCGCTGGCCGATTCAGGTTTATCAGTTCATCCAGGCTACCGATGTTGAATAAGCAGCGCAGCCCATTGGATTCCGCAAAACGACATACGGCAGGTTGCTTTCTGGGCTCGTAGGTTAGGTTCCACTGTTGCATCAGTACTTTATAGGCCTGCACTTCCGTCCGTGATGTATCGGTACCTGTGGGCCACTGCCAGTTGGCAGGGTTTGAAAGTTCCTGCCCACTGCTGATCGTGCCAGGCCCATCTGACTTAGTGATGGCGGAAATCGTTTTTTCACCCTGCTCTATCACCTGTGATGTAACCGATTGAGCTGACTGCATTATGCTTTGTTCGGGATTGTGGGTGTACAGCACATAACCCAGCGCCGCAGATGCAAACAAACAGGCCGCGATTGCAAGTGACATCACACCCCGTTTTTCAGTTCTTTCTGATATTGCCGGTGACGAGTCACCAAATACCTCATTGGCCGCCTTGCCAAGCGTTTTTTCCTCAACCCGATTTTCCCGCTGCACGTATGCGCCGAGCAGTGCCCGGTCGCAGATGATGTTTACTAAGCGCGGAATACCTTTGGTGAGTCTATATAAGCGTTTAATCGACGATGGCGGGAACAGCTGACCGTCGACACCTGCAACAGATAAACGGTGGGCAACGTATGCGGGCAGCTCTTCCCTGGATAGCGCACGCAGGTGGTAACGTGCGGTGATGCGCTGATTTACCTGGCGAAGTTCAGGTTGAGATAGTTTGTCGGTTAACTCGGGTTGGCCAATCAGGATGATCTGCAGCAGTTTTTGGGTGTTGGTTTCGAGGTTTGTCAGCAACCGAATGGTTTCGAGCACATCGGCGGACAGATTCTGAGCTTCATCAATTATGAGTACTGTATGCCTGTCGTTACGGTGGTTATCCAGCAGATGTTCGTTGATTGCGTCGACGTAGTCCTTGAGTTCACCCTCTTTTCGACACTCAATGCTCAGTTCGTCGCAGATCGCTTCCAGCAGTTCGATTGCCGTGTACTGGGGGTTAACAATAAATGCGATCTCGGTATTTTCCGGCAGTTGCTCCAGAAGGCAGCGTGAGACAGTGGTTTTCCCGGTACCGACCTCGCCCGTCAGCAGCACAAATCCGCCATTACTGTTTATACCGTAAAGCAAATGAGCCAGCGCTTCGCGGTGTTGTTCACTCATGTAAAGGAAGCGCGGATCGGGCGCGATCGCGAAAGGAGGTTCGGATAATCCAAAGTAGTTGCTATACATGGCAAGTACCCCTTGGTTACAGATACAAATATAGATCTGACCTGGAATAAATGCGCGATTTTTGTACAGCCATTCTTACATTCGTTTGAGCTAAGCGTTCACGTTAATGACATATTTAGATTCGATGTAACGCAAGTTTAATAGCAGTGTATTGCAAGGTTTTCACTTCAGTGCGTGTGATCGGTGTCTACACTTAAGTTACATATTGGTTGGGTAATGTTTGTACACCTGTTCACAAACAACAATATAAGGCCTCAGCTATGAACCCGGTTTCACAACTAGCGCAGCGGGATGATGGAGGGATTCGTAAAGCGCTGTACTTGGACATGGCGGAGTACCATCCAAGCAACATTGACAGTTTTCATTTCGACGATTGGGCGCTTGATCGGGTGACAACGTCCCCCCGTGCAAAAGCGTGTATTCACGATTATCAGTATCTGGTGGGGATTGTATATCTCAGCCACCTGAATGACCTGCAACGCCAGCAGGTTATGGACATTGTGAGTCGAGAATATAACACCATCTGGATCGCCCTCATTGAACACAATGACCTGCTTGATGCGAACTTCCAACATCTGATCTGCGCGAATTTCCACGACTACTTTACACTTCCGCTCGACAACAACCTTAACTATCTGAAAGCGGCGCTTGGTCACGCTTATGGGATTGCCCTTCTGCGCTCACTGGAGAGCCAGGGCGCAAATGAATATGATCAAACCGAGATGGTCGGTTCCAGTGAACCGATGCGCAGAGTCTTCAGCGAGATACGCAAAGTCGCAAATGTAGACGCCCCGGTCATGATTGGTGGTGACACCGGTACCGGTAAAGAGATGGTTGCCCGCGCGATACACCAGCGTTCAGCGAGGCATGATGGACCGTTTATTGCCGTAAACTGCGGCGCTTTGCCGGACACCCTTATTCATGCAGAGTTGTTTGGGCATGAAAAAGGCGCCTTTACCGGTGCCTATAAACGCAAGATTGGTCGTATTGAAGCGGCACAGAATGGCACAATCTTTTTGGATGAGATTGGCGATTTGCCCCTGGAGCTTCAGGTATACCTGCTTCGTTTTTTGGAAGAGCGAACGATCGAACGTCTGGGAGGTAATGAAAGCTTGCGCGTTAATGCGCGTGTCATCGCCGCCACCCACGTTGACCTGGAAAAGGCGGTCGAAGAGGGTCGATTCCGTGAAGATCTTTACTACCGGCTGAATGTGCTCAATATTCAGATGCCAACCCTGGCCGAACGGTACGAAGATATTGAGCTGCTGGCCCGATACTTCCTGCGCAAGTTCTCACAGGAATATGATACCCGCGTTCAAGGCTTCTCTAACCACGCCGTTGAAGCGATGAACAAACACCACTGGCCGGGCAATATACGCGAGATGATAAATCGGATCAGGCGGGCCTTGGTGATGGGTGAAAATCGGTTGATTACTCCAAGTGACCTGGGTCTCACTCAAGCGCCGGTCTCTTTACAGGTCATGTCCCTCGACGAAGCGCGCAACCATGCTGAAGAGATGGCCGTAAAGAGTGGATTGCACTACTCCCACCACAACATTACCAAAACTGCAAAAATCCTGGGCGTGTCACGTGTGACTCTTTATCGCCTGATCGACAAGTACGGTTTGAGGAAGGATGTTTCAGTGCCTTAACAGTTTTGTGATACTTTCCTCAAAGCTAAAAACGTATCTACTTGAAAATAAAGATTTT
This sequence comes from Pontibacterium granulatum, assembly GCF_029961155.1. GTDB lineage: Bacteria > Pseudomonadota > Gammaproteobacteria > Pseudomonadales > Balneatricaceae > Pontibacterium > Pontibacterium granulatum. The sequence goes on from NZ_JASBRH010000034.1 coordinate 31,967, forward strand.
TAATTGATGGCTTAAAGGTTGCATACTTATCTTTAGGGGATGGAGGTAAGTATGCACCGCAGTCCAGACACAAAACTATTCCATCAGGAGAACGACAACGGGTCACCCCCAGATCGTAATCTTCCTGCTAAGAGTGATCAAAGCGCTAATCACATCGTCGGCGCTTATCCTCATCTTGTCCCCTCCTTCCGAAATAGATCCCGCAGATTTCTCCATCAACATGTTCATTACAGTGCAGGTCCAATCATCCTGTTATGGGACGAACTTGACGAGAACATCATCTCCGCTGATGACGCCGATATTTACGATGATGATTAATAGATTGAACAGTAACAACCGTCCCATGTTCATCGATATTCCAAAAAGTTCCTGAACGAACGATCACTTTTTATTCAGTCAAACGCATGTTTTATTCCACAACTGTATAAGACATGATCAGCTGTAAATGTTAGGATGCACCCCGTTAATTTAGTTTACAGCGTGTAAAGCGAACGAACCGAAGGTTGCGGTGAGAGTTGGCGATACATTGCGGGGAACAGCTGAATGTCCGTCGCGCCGGGTTTGGGTAGGGAAATCCGGCACAGACAGACTCGCTTCATGCGTCCATTTGTTCTCGCACGTGTATCAATCACCTCCCCTTATTCTTTCGCTTTACCACCCGACTGGCTGAACGCATCCACTTTGGACAGGGAAGGTCAACGGGCACATTGATGTGATTGGATAACGGTCTCACTGACGAGAGTCGGCCAACAGGGTCTGTTCGCGGGAAAACAGTACCGCGTAAAGAATTGAAAGATCCTCTCCGGATAAAGGCACAACCTGAGTAATCAGGCGTCGCAAAGTCACGGGTCCCATCTATGTTGTGGGGATGGCCGAACTGCCCATGGAGAGTAAACCCTCGCGCGTCAGTACGCAGCTGTTGAGGATCTTTCGCGAACCCAATTTGCGGAGATTCTCATGACGCTCAAGGCGCCAAAACCTACATATCTGATTGCTTCCATGGGCATTGCATCTGCCCTGCTGTTGACTCCGGGCTATGCGGTATCTGCCCCTTATCACGACAACGCTGCGCCTCAGGCATATTCCGTAACGAGCACACAGCGTGCAAACGCTGAAGCTGCGACCCAGGATCTTATTACCGAACATCGTCTGTGGGTTCAGTCCCGCGGTAACGGTAAAAAGCTGGGTGTAGCCAAGCTGATCGAAAAAGCGCAGGCCCGTCAGCAGTTGCTGACCGAGCTGGCAGAAACAGATCCGGCTGAAGTACTACGTATCGCTATTCCTGCAGACGTTGCGCAGGATATGCCCGCCGAAGTTCAGGAACTGATCGAACAACATATCGACCTGGATGGAGAGTTGGAAGTGTCTTACCGGGACGATTTCACCAATCCTGAAAACTCTCGCTTGGTTCACGAGCTGAAAACCAACAACGGCAAGCGCGTAAAACTGCACATTGCAGGTGACAAAGGTAAGCTGTTCACCGGTAGTCATGTCAACGCCAAAGGCGTTGTCTTTACCAACACCGATGGCGAAGAAAGCCTGGTTGTAAACGGCGATGACGACGGCATCCTGATGCTGGCAGCCGGTGGCGACGCAACTGGTGGCAGCAATGGTGGTACACCAGTCTCCCCATACAATACTACTGGTCAGCAGGACACACTGGTGCTGCTGGTTAACTTTCAGGACAACACTGCGCAGCCGTTTTCCACCAGCCAGGTAAACAACGCCGTATTTGGCGAAGTTAACAGCTACTTCAACGAAAACTCTTACGGTCAGACTACGCTGGCAGGTACCACCAAGGGTTGGTACACACTGCCTCTGAGCAGCTCTACCTGTAACAACCGTGACATCGCGACAGCTGCTAAACAGGCGGCAACCAACGCAGGTGTGAACGTATCTGCATACAATCGTTTTTTGTATATCTTGCCGCAGACCAGTGCATGCAGCTGGTCCGGTACTGCATTGGTTGGTGGTTCTGAAGCCTGGATTAACGGCACCATCGACATGGACGTAATCGCGCACGAAATGGGCCACAACTTCGGTTTGCACCACTCCCACTCCCTGTCTTGTAACGGTGAGACGATCGGCGCAAGCTGTCAGCACTTGGAATACGGTGATGGCGTGGATGTAATGGGTTGGGCCTCTTCAAGCCACTTCGCACCGTTCCCTAAGGAATACCTGGGCTGGTTGAACCAGAGCAACACGCCGGGTATCCAGCTCATTACTAGCGACGGTACCTACGAGATCGAGCCTTATGCGTCTCAGACAAACGGCACCAAGGCACTGAAAGTGCAGAAAGGTTTCGACCAGTGGGGCCATCCTGAGTACTACTACGTCGAGTACCGCCAGCCTGTAGGTTTCGATGCGACGCTGACCAGCGGTGACCAGAACAACGTGATGAACGGTGTTGTGATCCGTACCGGTGTACCTGAAGAGAGCAGCAACACCAGTTTCCTGCTGGATATGACGCCTGAAACGTACGACCTGTACACCCGTGATCCGGCGCTGACCTTCGGTCGCAGCTACACCGATTCTGCAGCAGGTGTAACCATCACTGCCGTTTCCGGTGACCAGAACCGTGCTGTAATAACCGTATCTATGGGTACACAGAGTTGTGTACGTAGCAACCCAACTCTGACGTTCTCCCCTGCTCAGGGTCCTTGGGTTGCTGCGGGCACCGCAGTGAACTACAACGTAACCGTAACCAACAATGACGGTGCGGCGTGTTCAAACAACAGCTTTAACCTGTCTGCTAATGTGCAGTCCGGTTGGAGTGCGTCTTTCAACGCGAACAGCGTATCGCTGGCACCAGGTCAGAGTGCGACTACTGTATTGACCGTAAACTCCGCAAGTCCGGCAGCTGACGGTTTCTACGATATCGCCGTTACCGCCGCAAGTGGCAGTTACAGCAAAACTGGCAACGTGACCTACGTGGTTGATAACCCGGCATCTGACACGAACACTGCACCGGTTGCACAGAGTGACTCCGCAGCGACAACTAGCGGTAGCTCTGTTGTGATTCCGGTATTGAACAACGACAACGATGCTGACGGCGATGCACTGACTATCACCTCTGTAAGCGGGGTGTACGGTAGTGCTGTGATCAACAGCAACGGTACTATCACTTTTACACCGGCTGCTGGTTATGCGGGCACTGAAGTATTCAGCTACAGCGTATCTGACGGTAACGGTGGTTCCGATAGCGCAAACGTAAGCGTCTCTGTAGCGGCGGTGAATAATAACTCTGCGCCTGTTGCGGTCAACGATAGCGTAACTCTGTCTAGCAAAACTGCAGTGACTATCTCCGTACTGAGCAACGACTACGATCCGGAAAACGATGCGCTGAGCATTGTGGGTGTAACCCAGGGTAGTAAAGGTTCCGTGAGCGTCAACAGCAACGGTACGATCTACTACTCTCCGTCGAAGAGCTTCAAGAGCAGCGATAGCTTCACCTACACCATCAGTGATGGCCAGAAGACATCGACTGCGACCGTATCCATCAGCTTGTCTGGTAGCACGGGTGGTAACGGAAAAGGTAATGGTAAAAACCGTTAATCCCATTCCGTAAACCGAACCATACTAAAGGGCGATTCCTGTAAGGGAACCGCCCTTTTCTTTTGTACCTTCAACAGAGAGAGCGTTGCTCTCCCGTCTGCTTTACGCGCTATCTATTACAGATCGGCGCGCGCCAGCGGGCAGTCGAAGGTTTCGTTGTAGCCAGCCAACAATGCATGCGCTGCGGCTGCGGTATCGTTGGCGAATGCTGCACGTACCAGAGTGATCACTTCATCCACGCTAAGCGGATAGTTCACATC
>NZ_JASBRH010000035.1 GCF_029961155.1 Pontibacterium granulatum
ATTTCTCGCAAGAGAATGGCGTCCCATAGGGGGTTCGAACCCCTGTTACCGCCGTGAAAGGGCGGTGTCCTAGGCCACTAGACGAATGGGACGCATATCACCGTGTTTGGTGTTCCTCACCAGAGGAGGCGCGTATATTAAGGAGGTGGCCGCATAGCGTCAACCCCTAAATTCAAAAAAACTCCATAAAAATCAAAAAACTTCCTCTTTGAGCAAAAAAGAAACAGGCACTGTTTAGTGAGTGTTCAACAACACACGCTCAATAGGTACTATCCCTTACACACAAGAAAAAGAATAATGCTGAGGATGATTTATGACGATCCAGGTACACGGCGCCCCACTGTCTCCTTACGTACGAAAAGTACGCATTATGCTGGCGGAAAAAGGCATCGACTACGAACTGAAGATGGCGGTGCCGTACGAGCTACCGGAAGGATATGAAAAACTGAATCCCTTGATGCGGATTCCCGCCTATCAGGACGAGGAGGTCACACTTGCTGACTCCGCTGTGATCTGTCACTACATCGAGCAAAAAGCGAGCAACACTCCACTCATGCCATCGTCTCCTGCAGCTCGCGCCAGATGTGAGTGGCTCGAAAAGTACGCGGATTACGAGTTAGCTCCCTACACCACAGCAACCCTCTTCCGCCACACGCTTATACTGCCATTGATAAAACAGGCAACAGATCACGCTCTGATTGAACAAGCCAAAAAGGAGAAGCTCCCTCCGCTCTTCAATTATCTGAGCAGCCAGCTGGGTGATAATAACTGGTTTGTCGAAAACACCTTCTCCCTGGCAGACATTGCAATCGCATGTCAGCTGATCAATATGGAACATGCCAAACACATGCTGGATGAAACACGCTGGTCTGCGCTGCACGCATTTCTGCAACGCTGCTATGCGCGCGAAAGCTTCAAAACGATCCTGCCGCAAGAACAAAAACAGATCGAAAAGGTTCTGGTATACATAAACGACTAAACAGCGATACAGACTCTGGGGTGTAACATTACATCCCTTGTCCGCACACAGACACGCAGCAGACGAGACCAATAAGAACAGAGGGGTTATGAAACCAGGTATTAATAAGATGGAGTAGCGACAAAGGAGAGGGATTGGAGCGGAATATCGGGCTCGAACCGACGACCTGAACCTTGGCAAGGTTCCGCTCTACCAACTGAGCTAATTCCGCACCGTTTCCAATGTCATCTTCAGGATGAGAAGATGGCGTCCCATAGGGGGTTCGAACCCCTGTTACCGCCGTGAAAGGGCGGTGTCCTAGGCCACTAGACGAATGGGACGCTGGACCGTCTGGGGCATCGCCTCAAACGTGGTGCGTATTCTATGTGTGGTCTTTTTAGAGTTCAAGCACTTTTTTTAACTTTTTTCGTATAAAATCAAAATGTTTTCCGTTAGTGTAGATTTTGATCTGCCTTGGCTTGAGTCGTTAAATGAGTCCAACAAATATTGCTCTTCTGATCTTGGCGGGTGTCGGCATCATGGCCGCCGCAGCCTACTTTATTCAGATGTACGAAAACCGTAAGAAAGAACGGCAGTTGCGCCTGATGCACCTTCAAGCCGTGGTCCGTCGTGCTCACCACCTGCTAGCGAACTACCCTCCCCTGCTGCAAAGCCCAGAGATCATTAAGTTTCTGACGCTATATCTTTCCCAGCGCTGTAAAGCGGCTCTCGAACTGGAAGAGTCGGAAACGCTGGAGAAGATCCTGACAGAAACTCAAGGGCGTAGCGAAGCCCCAATGGAAACACCACCGCACCCGGAAGGTTCGCTCACGCTATTCAAAACCCCTAATGATGCCCAGCGTGCCCGAGCAATCATTAAGGAGTTTGTTAAGTTCCTGAAAGAGATAGAAGCCAAGGGTGAAATTTCCTCCGGCGCCAGCAACGTGATGTTTCAGCATGCCAAGCACGGCTTTGAGCGCACGGAGATAGACCTGGAGTTGCAGGAAGCCGTCGTTTCCGAAGAGGTGAATGACGGTAAACGTTCCTTTAATACCTACAAAAAGTGCTTTATCCGTCTCAGCGATCTGAACAAAAACCACCTGCTGGATCGCCAGTTGTTTGAACTGCGTAACCGCATGAACCGTATGGCAGAATATATAGAGCTGAAAGCGGAAGAAGAACGGGAACGCCGCCGGAAGGAGGAGGAAGAAGCCAACAAGTTTGGCTTCTAACCAAGCTAGGATGCAGCCAGCATCATCACCCGATGTTGCCGAAAGCATTCCAATAACCGATCAGATCTTCTGACGTGGCGACACAGTCATCCGTTGCAGGATAGCGCTTTTCTGATCGGTATCCACTCCCCTATCGCACCCATTAGTTTATTGCTCTGCCAAGCAGATTCTCGCGACGGCGGAAGCCTTCATTCCTTGATTCCCCCAAATAACGCATCTAGCCTGAAATTAACTCGCAACAAACTTATAGAAACACATGCTTGAAACGCCCACGGAGGTGAAAGGTATGTTGTCCTTATCCAAGAGTGCTTCAGTCCACTCTCGTCTGCGCAGGCCTCTGTCGGCCCTGTCAGCGATGGTACTGCTCGCTCTTTCAACGATCACAAACGCCGATGACTCAGGTGCGCTTGCGGTTTCAGTTGGCGCGTACGATGCCTTTGAAAATGCTTCCACAGAGGTAGGTCTCGAGTATCGCTTCAGGCCGCTTAAATCAGTCGCGAGACTGGTGCCTGCACTAGGGATTGGCGTCAACTCAGACGATGACTACTGGCTTTATGGTGGATTCCGTTACGACATGGATTTCGCGGAGAAGTGGGTATTCACGCCCCACATTTCCGCTGCACTTTACGAACATGGAGACGGCATTGATCTTGGCGGTAACATCCAGTTCCGGACAGGCGCCGAATTAGCTTACAAGTTGGAGAACAGATCCAGGATAGGTATCGGGATCTATCACCTGTCGAACTTCGGGCTGGAAGACGAAAACCCAGGGTCTGAGTCCATTATCATCAACTACAGCTTCCCGCTTTAGCGCTGCCGATCGGTGATGCTCGTGCTACCAGGCTGCGATGGTGAAGACCTGTCTGCGCCTTTCGCACAACCACCGACATGCATCCAGACGTAACCTTTCTGCTGATGCGCCGATGCCCCAACTCTATCACGGCGGCAGCTTTCCCTCCTCGTATAAAGGGAAGCGATGAATCAGGCCGAGAAGGAGCAAAAAAAGCGGCCCCAATATGGGGCCGCAGACAGGATATAACGCAGATGCGTTCAAGAGAGAAGTAACGCGGACTGCCGGTATCCGGCAGCCTGTCACCGAGGCTTAGAAGAAGCCCAGTGGGTTGATGCTGTAGCTAACCAACATGTTCTTGGTCTGCTGGTAGTGGTCCAGCATCATCTTGTGGGTCTCACGACCTACACCGGATTTCTTGTAACCACCAAAGGCAGCGTGTGCAGGGTACATGTGGTAACAGTTGGTCCATACACGGCCCGCTTCGATACCACGACCCATGCGGTAAGCACGGTTCATGTCACGGGTCCATACACCGGCACCCAGACCGAACTCAGTGTCGTTGGCAATCGCCAGCGCTTCCGCTTCGTCTTTAAAGGTGGTTACAGATACAACCGGGCCAAAGATCTCTTCCTGGAAGACCCGCATGGTGTTGTCGCCTTTCAGCAGGGTTGGCTGTACGTAGTAACCGCTGCCGAAACCTTCCGGCATCTGCTCTACGCCACCACCGGTGAGGACCTGAGCACCCTCTTCACGGCCGATATCCATGTAACCCAGGATCTTATCGAACTGTTCCTGAGACGCCTGAGCACCCACCATGGTGTCGGTATCCAATGGATTGCCACGCTTGATCTGAGCAATACGTTCGATCACCTTACCGATGAACTGGTCATAAATGTCTTCCTGAACCAGTAGACGGGAAGGACAAGTACATACTTCACCCTGGTTGAAGAACGCCAGCACGGTACCTTCTACCGCTTTGGATACAAACTCATCTTCCTGCTCCATTACGTCGGAGAAGTAGATGTTAGGCGACTTACCGCCCAGCTCTACAGTGGATGGGATGATGTTGTCAGCCGCACACTTCAGGATGTGAGAACCCACCGGGGTAGAACCGGTGAATGCGATCTTCGCAATGCGCGTGCTGGTTGCCAGCGCCTGGCCCGCTTCCGCACCGAAACCGTTTACAACGTTCAGGGTACCTGCTGGCAGCAGATCTTCGATTACTTCCATCAGCTTCAGGATAGATACCGGCGTCTGCTCAGCTGGCTTCAGAACGATACAGTTACCCGCCGCCAATGCTGGCGCCAGCTTCCAGGCAGCCATCAGCAGCGGGAAGTTCCAAGGGATGATCTGGCCAACTACACCCAGAGGCTCGTGGAAGTGGTACGCAACCGTGGTTTCGTCGATTTCGCCGATAGAACCTTCCTGCGCACGGATACAACCAGCGAAATAACGGAAGTGATCTGCAGACAGCGGCACATCAGCAGCCAGCGTTTCACGCACTGCTTTACCGTTGTCCCAGGTCTCAGCAACCGCCAGCAGCTCCAGGTTCGCTTCAATGCGGTCAGCGATCTTCAGCAGGATGTTGGAACGCTCGGTGACAGACGTACTGCCCCAAGCGGCTTTTGCTTCGTGTGCCGCGTCCAGCGCCAGCTCGATATCTTCTGCGGTGGAACGTGGGATTTCACAGATCGCTTCACCAGTGACTGGCGTCGTGTTTGTGAAGTACTGACCCTTTACCGGTGCAACCCACTTGCCGCCGATAAAGTTTTCATAACGTGGTTTAAAGGAAACAACTGCGCCGTCTGTTCCTGGCTGTGCGTAGATCATCTTGAAAGCCTCTTCTTGTTATTGCAGGCCCTGTTGTGTGGTCGGGCCTGATCGCTAAGACACCCTGTCATATTAGCCAGCAGTCCCGAGAGGCAGGTATCATCACTTGGACCACTTCAATTAGTCCCTTAGTAGTAATTTTTGGGTGCTACAACCAGAAGACGATAGGTCTATGGCATTCAAAAACCCTAATTTCATCCGGTTTTCTGCCGATAACCTTAAGTGAAAGAACGGGTTCTGATACTGGAAAATTATCCGACAAAGAACTATCAATATAAGCCCAAGGCAATACTTCAGCGTTGACTGTCTGGACAGAGCTGCGCAGTATGTAGTTGTTGAATGGCTAATCGCCATGCGTTAGGAAATAGATCCAGGACGATATTAATGAGTCAAGCAACTGACACGTACTTCATCCCTTCTCGCCCTGAAATTCTGATCCAGCTGAATAAGCTGATAAATAAGAAAGATCTGGATATCAGTGAAATCTGTAACGTTTTAAAGCAAGACATCGCACTTTTCTCCAGTGTTCTTGCAACGGTAAACACCCCCTATTTCGGTCTTGCCCGCAAAATCACCTCAATCGAGCACGCGGTATCTCTGCTCGGTATCAATCGTGTATTTACCATCGTTCGCCTGGCAGCGCTGCGTAACAGCCTGTCTACCTTAGGCCCTCTGGAGCGTTTCTGGGATACAGGTTCCGATGTTGCACAGATCTGTGCGTTACTGGCACGCCGCTTCCCGGAAGTAACCCCCGATGATGCTTACACCTTGGGTATGCTGCATGATTGCGGCTTACCGTTGATGATGCATAATTTCCCAGGTTACAAAGAGTTTCTGCAGCAGATTCCGTGTGACAGTATCTCAGGACTGCATCACGCACAGATCGAACAATACGGTATCAGCCACTACGACCTGGGCTACGCGTTAACAAAGTCCTGGAACCTGCCAGAAGCCACTTGCGAAGCAATTCGACTGCAACCTGAGTACAAATCTTTTGTTACTGAGCAGAAAGACGACCGCGATAACGTGCGCACACAGCTTTGCATTTTGCTGATTGCCAAAGAGATCAGCCGCAAGTACCGCACCTATTGGCGCGTCACCAAAGAAGATGTACCGTTGATCAGCGATCTGGAGCCGATTCTTAACTTTATGGGCATCTGTGATTACGACTTCTTTGATTTCCGTGACGATACCCTGCTGATGTTGGAAAACTAACTGCGATCGCGTATCGAACTCAAAAGGCGCCCAAGAGCATCTTTTGAGTCACAATAAAAAAGGCCGGTTAATACCGGCCTTTTTTATTTGAAGTGCCCCGTCCTGAATAACGTTGACACTTTTCGAGCATCAATCAGGAATCTTCTTTAGGCAGTTTGAAGGTCCATACGCTGCCACCCTGGTTCAAGTGCTTGACGCGCTTGGCAACTTCACCACCCCACAGCGGTACTGCGCCACCCCAACCGGAAACAACGGAGACATACTGCTCACCATCCATCTCCCAAGTAATAGGGGAACCAACGATGCCGGAACCGGTGTTGAACTTATACTTCATTTCACCGTTCTTAGCGTCGAATGCCATCAGGTAACCTTCCGGGTTACCCATGAAGACCAGGTTACCCGCAGTCGCCAGAACACCGCCCCACAGTGGTGCGTAGTTCTTGTATCGCCATACCTCTTTACCGGACTTAGGATCCATCGCACGCAGAACACCGATGTACTCTTCATTCGTAGGGTGGATGGTGAAACCCGCACCCAGGTATGCCGCACCTTTTTTGTAGGATACGGGTTCGTTCCAGATATCCATCGCCCATTCGTTAGACGGTACGTAGAACAGACCGGTATCCTGGCTGTATGCCATTGGCATCCAGTTCTTGCCCCCCAGGAAAGATGGTACTGCACGGATTGCTTTACCCTTCTTGCCGTCTGTAGCAGCGGCAGGGTTGCCCGGACGGTTGGAATCGATGTAGATCGGACGCCCGTTCTTATCCAGACCGCTGGCCCAGCTGATTTCATCTACGAATGGGAAACCACGAATAAAGTCACCGCTTTCACGGTTCAGGACGTACATGAAACCGTTACGGTCAGCTGTTGCTGCCGCTTTCACGGTTTTGCCGCCATCGTTGTAGTCGAATGAGATCAGCTCATTTACGCCATCAAAGTCCCAGCCATCGTTTGGCGTGGTCTGGAAGTGCCATACGATCTTACCGGTGTCCGGATCGATCGCCAGACGGGAGGAGGAGAACAGGTTGTCGCCAGGACGCAGGTGGGAGTTCCAAGGTGCCGGGTTACCGGTACCGAAGAACAGCAGATCTACGTCTGGATCGTAGGTGCCGCCCAGCCAGGTTGCTGCACCGCCGGTTTTCCACAGGTCACCCGGCCACGTCTGACCGGGTTTTCCACCAGAGATACCATTTTCGGTCTTCTTACCATCTTTCCAGATGTAACCCATGTGACCTTCAACGGTCGGACGGGTCCAGGCGATTTTACCGGTTTTTGCATCGTAGGCTTCAACCTTACCCACGATACCGAATTCACCACCGGATACACCGGTAATGACCTTGCCTTTAACCACGATCGGTGCAGCAGTCAGAGAGTAGCCCGCTTTGTAGTCGCCGACCTTCTTCTTCCACTTAACCTTACCGGTATCTTTGTTCAGGGCTACCAGCTTGGCATCCAAGGTACCGAAGATCACCAGATCACCATAGAGGGCAACACCACGGTTGATCACGTCACAACATGGCATAATGCCATCCGGCAGGCGCGCATCGTACTGCCAAAGCTCTTCACCGGTTTTCACATCGATTGCGAATACACGGGAATAGGAACCTGTGACGTACATCACGCCATCCTTAACCATCGGTTGGGATTCCTGGCCACGCTGTTTTTCACCACCGAAGGAGAAAGACCAAACCGCTTTCAGATCCTTAACCGTATCGGTGTTTACCGCTTTCAGCGGGCTGTAGCGCTGGCCACGTAGGCCAAGGCCGTTGGAAACCACGTCACCCGTCGTGGCCTGGTCGTTCAAAATGTCTTTATCGGTTACACCGGCAGTAGCCATGCCAGAAAATGACATCGCGGCTACCAGGGCTGTGACAGCAAAGCCTTTGCCTGCGGCAAACTTACTCATCGCTCTCTCCTTTACGGATTCGTTTTTATTTGGGCGTTCAGGAGGGCCGGGAAATTTTCCCAACACTTGGATGAATTTTTGGTTTTTACCGCCTGATCAACAATTCAACAGCGGGACTAGATTTGTAGTCCCTTGGTACTACTACCATGCCAATCCACGGTGACATAGCGGGATAGAGATGAGGTGTTATGGGTGGGATTTCAGAAACGACAGGCAATAAAAAGCCCGCAAAGCGGGCAAAAAAACAACAACATGCTTTCACATGTCTATTGGGGCCTGCAAACCATGGAGGTTGCGGCCACCGCCGAAGCTATATCTGGTTGGACAGAAAAATCCGCGGATCGTTCTAAATCACTATATGGGGATAATGGCGACTAGTTTCAAGGGCTTATCTTCACACAATGCGAAAACAGCCTCTTACTCAGACGCGCCATCTACCTGTCAATTTACCCCAATTAATCAAAACGCAGCTTCTTCATAGTCCGGATACAGATGCACCACACTGCGCACAAACTCCGCCCGGCTAAGATTGATCGCAGCCAGCGCTGCAGGCAATTTACTCTGCATAACCTCATGCATGCTTTTACCTTGCGCCGCACTATCGGTCAGGGTTCGATCCAACCACTCCAGGTAGGATAGCATCTGCTCCACAGCCCGCGTGTCATTCACCACAGGACCGTGCCCCGGCACCATCAGCTTAAACGGGATAGCGGCAAGTTCGCGCAGTTCTTTAGCCCACGTTCCAATACCCGGCGTGTGTGGTGTGGTGAGCATACGCTGGAAAAACACCATATCCGCGGCAAACATCACACCGGTGGTTTCATCTACCATCACCAGATCGGCACCGGTATGACCGGTAAACGGATAAAAGCGAAAGCGATGATCCCCTACCTGCATCAAAGGCTGATCCAGTGGTTTTGTCGGCAACCGCACTTCCGTCGCCCGCATCCAATCCCCCACCATGCGGTACATATTCTCCGCGTATGCGCTGCCATGCTGTGCGATCTGTTCACCGGTTTTTGGCAACACCCAGATTTCAACATCAGCAAACGCCTGATTACCAAGGAAGTGGTCCGGGTGCTGATGGCTGTTGAACACGTGCAACACCGGCTGATCGGTCACTTGCGCGATTGCTTGCCGCATTGCTTCGCCATAGTGACGGGAAGGCCCTGTATCAAACACCACCACACCTTCAGAGGTCACCACAAACGCGGTATTCATGATATTGCCGCCATTATCACGGCTGAAGTCCTGCATCTTTCCCTGCAACAGGTAAGTATCCGGCGCGATCTGTTTGGGTTGCAGTTGATACTCAAGTGCAGACACCTGCCCTGCCCATATAAGGAGTACAACATTTAGGAGCGCTCGCATCGTCTTGTTTATCATCATGGCCTCCTAGAGCGCTTTCTCAAATTCGTTGCCGTTGTTATCCCGTAGCCAAAGGTGGTGCTGCGCATCGGTTGTGCGCAGATCAAAGGTAATCACCGGGTTTTCGCTCACCGGTGGAGACAACTCCATCCGCGCCAATGCGCTACCCGAGTCGTCACGCAACTCCACCTGCTGGATGAAGAACTCGGGAATCGAGCCCACCAACCCGGTATCCATCGGATGGATCACACGGAATTTGTAGCGACTGGACTGAGCCCCTTTAAACACGCGACTTTTGGTTTCACCCAAGTGGCTTTCCCAATACGGATCCGCGTTGCCCACACTGGGTGTGGTGCAACCACCCCCGGTAGCTTCCAGCCAGCTACTGCCGATATGCCACACGCCGTCTGTAGTCAGCACAGCAGCGCGCACCGCCGTCGCCTGCTGAACTTTGATACGCAGTGAAATCTTGGGCAAGACATCAGAATGGGGGTAATAGGTGAAGATATGCTGAATCGGGTTCAAATCCGCCCAGCTGACGATCCGTTCAATCCTGCCGGTCAATGCGGTGGCATCGATGTCCAGCGGTACCTGGGTCGGGTCTTCAGCAAACGCGGGCACACCCACTTTGATGCGATCATCAAACACATACTCGGCCTTATTGCCGAGGAAGATCTGCCGGTTGTAGTCCCACATCACCGAGTTCAGTGGGTCCGTTTGAGGGTTGGCCTGTAATCCGGCCGACAGCATTAAACTCAGGCATAGGGTGAGTATTGTTGTTATTTTCACGCGCCTTCATCCTTTCGCTCGTTGTGACGGGCTTTACTGCACCTCCTGATAAAGCCCGGGAAGTTCGTATGTCAGGCCATACTGACCGTAAACCTTTGCCATCTCACCGCTACGGATCATCTGATCGACCACCTCTTCTACGGTATAACCCAGCTGGCGGTAGGTACTCTTAATAGCCATCCCGAGATCCCATTTCTGCTTACCCATCATCGGAAAACCGTTTTCACCGATGCGGTAATTCGGATCATTGGCTTTGAAAAGTTGCCAGTCGATCTCGGCACGCATCCCCATCACCGCGTCGACCTTGCCGTTTTGCATCGCCTCAAATGCTTCCGCCACATTCATGAAATGACGCGCGTTATCACGCATCCTCCCCCCAAATGCGGCGGTGAGATAAAAGGCGGGCAGGCTGTCTATCTCGACACCTATCGGGTGGTACTGGAACACAGCTACGGTGGAAACCTCATCCAGCTTGCGGCCGTCGAATGTGATACGCCAACTTTCGCGCTGGTAAGGACCAAACATCACCACCTGCTCATGGGCCATCTCACCGGTTGATTCGCGGCGGAAGGCGAACTCACGATCGTACGGCACCCGCATCATCACGTCGGCAAGCTTCTTCATCGCGAGCGGCTGTTCTTCGTCTTTATCCAGGTAATGTCCTTTCCAGACATTGTTGCGCAGGTCATCATCCAGGTTTTCATCCGGGGTGATCCAGTGGGGACGGAACTCTACACCCAGCTTAGCCGCGATACGCTTGCCGATCTCGACATCAACCCCTGCGGGCTGGCCGTTCTGCTCAAAAGAGTAAGGTGGGAAGTTTTTGTATAGACCAATCGCGATGTAACCCGACGAAATCACATCATCGTAGTAGCGCGCATGGACCTGCCCGGCGAACGCCAGGCAGGAGGACAGCAAAAGTATCAGTAATTTACATTTCGTCACGGCGAGACTCGATGTAGGTACGGATGGCCCACAGCGCTTCCTGGCTCAGGTAATCCGCCATTTTGGGCATGTACACCGCGCCATCACGCACGGCACCGTTACGTACGCGGTAGACGAACCACTCGTCACCGTCGTAATCAGGCGTCAGTTCACGCAGATCCGGTGCAATACCACCGGAGATCGCTTCCAGACCATGGCAACGCGCACAGTTCTGGTTGTACGCTGAATCACCGATACGAACGGCTTCAGCGTAATTTTCATTATCCTTGCCACGGTAGGGATTTTCTTCCAGCCACTCTTCACCCAACTTGGTCAGATCGCCTGTTTCCACTCCCTGCGGCGTTACATCCCCGTGCGCCATTGCCTGTCCCGACAGCATCAAACATGTCATCGCAGCCGCAGCTACACTCAGCACTTTCTGTTTTGCCATTATCAGTCACCTACTTTTTATAATTTTGTATGCGAGGCATTAATTCCATCACCCAGTCGCCACGCTCATTACTCAAAATAATAGGCCCCGATGCGCAGCCTTCGAACTGTACTTTGGCGGTCAAAAAGTAGTTCCTTAGTACTAAAAAAATCGGACTAGATCGGCTTTACGACAGGCGCGCCAGCATACAAAAGATCAGCACCAGCCACCGACACTCCAATACCAACCAGATCTAAAAAACAAAGGGCTATGTGGACATTGAGCCGTCACAGACGGCATCAACGGATGATCAGGGGGCAACCCATACTCAGCCAAATCAGCTTTGTAAAACTCTTCGGCCGTGATCGGATTGGGGGGATTTCCCGGCGGTGCAGCCAGGATATCCATGTTGGTTTTATGCAACTGGCCGGTGATCAATCCATGGGGCAGGTTAAGCTGTTGGAACCAGCCCTGAGAGCAATCCAGCGAGTGCAACATTTCCACTCAATGTACGGAAACGAATAGCCATACTCTGACGCCTCTCAGGACAATACAGGTGTGAAGGCAATTATTTCACCTTAAACACACCCACCATACCTTTGCCTTGCAGGCCTTCCATCTCAAACGCGAACTCACCCGGTTTCACCGGCACGAAGTAGATCTCCGCCTCCGCCGCATCTTCAAATTCCAGCTCGGTCAGGCTTACCGCTTTGATCTCCATACCACCCGCTTCAACCTTACGCAGGAAGATAGACGCAAAGAAATCCGGTGCCACCATCGCGTACTCTTTCTGGCCGTTGGAGATAATCGCCAGCTTGTACGCTTTACCGGTTTCCAACTCGTACTCTTTCTGGGACAGATAGTAATCACTCTCGTCGCTGCCCATCACCAGGTCCGGCAATTTCTGTGGGCGACGGGTCAGGTCACCTGCAGCCTGCGCAACAGAAGTAACAGCCATCAGACCGGCAACACCGGCAATTATCAGGGGTTTAATCAGACGGGATTTCAGCATGCTCATAGCGACCTCGGATTCTTATTCTGTGGATCGTATTTCGGGAGAGCCAGCAGACCTGCCTACTGCATCTGACCACCGTCTGCGGCAAGTCCTGATCACGGGAAGGGACATTTCGCACGACTTCATCAGGCCAACGCAGTTGGTCAGCCACACAGCGACAAGGGGGAACAGCTGCTGGCTCCGGTCTTATTTATGCTAGAGAGGCACCGGCTTTAAAAAATAGTACTTCGGTATTAATTGATTCGTACTTTCTTCATATTTCTCCCCTCGAGCTTCCCCCCTATCCTGATCACATAACAACAACTACAACACAGATCACTATGCTCAAGCGTCTGAAAAACCCACTCAAACTGGCATGCTCCGCCCTGCTGTTAAGCAGCACCGCTGTAATGGCAGCGAAGCAACCACTCACTATCGATATTGCCTACCTGCAGTATCAGCCAGACCGTCCACCCGCTCTTTCCAACGTGTTGCCGGAGCCCGAAGATGCGGGTCTGAACGGTGCTGAGTTGGGTATCAAGGACAGCAACACCACCGGTCGATTCCTGAAACAAAAGTACCAACTAACCAGCAAACTGAGCGCCGATCCTGAGCAGATCGTGGCTGAAGCGCGGGAACTGTACGACAACGGTCAACGTCTGTTTGTGGCCAACATGCCGTCGGCGCAACTACAGCAGTTGGCCGAAGCGCTGGGGGTCGATGCACTGATCTTTAACGCCGGTTCCCAGGCCGATGAACTGCGTACCGAAGTGTGCCTGTCCAACGTACTGCACACCACGCCCAGTCGTTCCATGCTAACCGATGCCCTGGGTCAGTGGCTGAACGCCAAGCGTTTGAAAGAATGGTTACTGGTCACCGGCAACCAACCGGAAGACAGGGCCTACGCGACTGCGCTGAAGCGCACTGCCAAACGTTTTGGCGCGGAGATCATCGAGGAAAAAGCCTGGAGCTTTGATACCGACCTGCGCCGTACCGCGCAGAGTGAGCTGCCGCTGTTCACCCAAACCGACGAATACGACGTGGTGGTCGTAGCCGATGAGCGCGGTGACTTCGGTGAATACCTGCTCTACAACACCTGGTACCCACGCCCAATTGTCGGCACCCAGGGTTTAGTGCCGGTCACCTGGCACCGTGTGGTTGAGCAGTGGGGCGCCGCGCAGCTGCAGAGCCGTTTTGACACGCTGGCCAATCGCTGGATGACCGGCAAAGACTACGCCGCCTGGGCTGGCGTGCGCTCCATCGCAGAAGCGGTAACCCAAACCAAATCCAACGATGCGGCCATCCTGCGCAGCTATATCCTGTCAGATGAGTTCCAACTGGCCGCCTTTAAAGGCCGCAAGCTGAATTACCGCGACTGGAGCGGTCAGCTGCGTCAGCCAATTCCCCTGATTCATCCACGCGCGCTGGTTTCCCAGTCGCCGCAGCAAGGGTTCCTTCACCCGGTGACGGACCTGGACACCCTTGGCTTTGATAAACCGGAAAGTCGCTGCCGCATGCAGTAATCAATCGGAGAAAAACTATGCGATTCCCTAATTTTATCCGTACTGCTCTACCCGCAGCCCTGATGGCAATCAGTGCCAGCTCCTATGGCGCCGTCGCGTACGTATCCAACGAAAAAGACGACACCCTGTCGGTGATCGATCTCAACACGATGGAAGTAACCGACACCATTGAGGTGGGTCAGCGTCCACGTGGTATTACACTGTCCAGGGACATGACCAAGCTCTACATCTGTGCATCCGACTCCGACACCGTGCAGATCATGGACCTGGCGACACACCGTATCATCACCGAACTGCCATCGGGTGAGGACCCGGAGCAGTTCGCCCTGCATCCCAACGACCGACACCTCTACATCGCCAACGAGGACGACGCGCTGGTCACCGTGGTGGATACCGAAACCCAGGACGTCCTAGCCCAAATAGATGTGGGCGTAGAACCGGAAGGTATGGCGGTAAGCCACAACGGCAAATGGGCAGTGAATACCAGTGAAACCACCAACATGGTGCATTGGATCGACACCAGCACCTATGAGTTGGTGGATAACACGCTGATCGATCAACGCCCACGCCACGTGGAATTCAACAAGGATGACTCCCTGCTGTGGGCCTCCTCCGAGATCGGCGGCACAGTATCGGTGATCGATGTGCAAAGCCGCCAGGTCATCAAGAAGTTGACCTTTGAACTCCCGGGTATCCACCCGGACAAGGTGCAACCGGTGGGCGTCAAACTGACCAACGATGGGAAATACGCCTTTGTTGCACTGGGCCCTGCAAACCATGTAGCTGTTGTCGACGCCAAAACCTACGACGTGAAGGACTACCTACTGGTAGGCCGCCGTGTATGGCATATGGCGTTCAACGAAAATGAGAGCCAGCTGTATACCACCAACGGTGTCAGCGGTGATATCTCCGTGGTGGATGTGGATAAGCTGAAGGTAACCAAATCCATCAAAGTGGGCCGTTATCCATGGGGTGTTGTGGTTAAGCCATAACAGTTGCCGATGAGTATTCAGGTCAGCTCCGTCAGCTTCAATTACGGTCCGCGCAAAGCGCTGGATAACCTCAGCTTTGTGCTGCAGCCCGGTGGCTTTAACGCCCTGCTGGGCCCGAACGGCGCCGGTAAAAGCACGCTGTTTGCCCTGCTCACCCGCCTCTATGCGGTGCAGCAGGGTGAGATCAACATCTGCGGCCACAGCATCCGGCAACACCCCACTGATGTGATGCAAAAGCTGGGGGTGGTATTCCAGCAAAGCACGCTGGATCTGGACCTCACTGTGGGCCAGAACCTTAAATACCACGCGTCGTTACACGGCCTCAGTGGTCGCGCGGCGCAACAGCGGATCGAATCCGAACTGCAGCGCATGGAGATGGGTGAGCGTATCCACGACAAGGTGCGCAGCCTGAACGGCGGTCACCGCCGCCGCGTGGAGATCGCCCGCGCCCTGATGCACAACCCCAGTGTGCTGCTGCTGGATGAACCCACCGTGGGCCTGGATCCGCACACACGCCTGAAACTCAACCAGCATGTGCGTAAGCTCTGCGAACAGCACTGCTTGACCGTGCTCTGGGCCACCCACCTGATCGAAGAGGTACAGCCGGACGATAAGGTCCTGCTGCTACACAAGGGCGAACTGAAAGCCCAGGGCCAAGGTTCGGCGATCTGTGCCGCACATGGACATGAGTCGCTCATTGACCTGTTCCACCACCTCACGGCCGGCAAAGAGGTATGCGCATGAACAACCCGGCAAAGGTCACCCCGTTGGTACCGTTGAATCGCTCCGCCTACCTGAACTGCTTCACCGGCATCCTCACCCGTGAGTTTCTGCGTTTTGTCAGTCAGCGCTCGCGCTTTCTCAGCTCGCTGGTCCGCCCCCTGCTCTGGCTGATCGTGTTTGCTGCGGGTTTCCGTGCCGCACTGGGTATCTCGATCATCCCACCCTATGAGACCTATATCACCTACGAGGTGTATATCGCCCCCGGTCTGTGCTGCATGATCCTGCTGTTTAACGGCATGCAAAGCAGCCTTTCGATGGTCTACGATCGGGAGATGGGCAGCATGCGGGTACTGCTGATGAGCCCGCTGCCCCGCGGCTACCTGCTGTTGTGCAAGATGGTGTCCACTGCACTGATCTCGCTGGCACAGGTCTACACCTTCCTCGCCATTGCCCTGTTTGTGGAGGTTGATCCGCCGCTGCTGGGTTATTTGGCGGTTTTGCCCGCGCTGGTGCTGGTCGCCCTCATGCTAAGCGCACTGGGACTGTTTATGTCCTCCTGGATCAAGCAACTGGAGAACTTCGCAGGGGTGATGAACTTCGTGATCTTCCCGATGTTTTTCCTGTCTTCCGCGCTCTACCCATTATGGAAAATGCGCGAAGCCAGTGAGTGGTTGTACTGGGTCTGCTCGGTTAACCCCTTCACCCACGCCACCGAACTGGTACGTCATGCACTGTATCTGAAGATGAGTTGGGAGGCATTTGCGGTGGTTGCGGGCACCACGCTGGTATTCTCGGTGCTGGCGATTAAGGGGTTTAATCCACAACGGGGTGTGCGGGGCACGGGTGGCAAGGGACCAAACTAGTTCCTTGCCTCAAACTTCCATTTGTAAACACGCCTTTATTTCACATCCCTTAAATCTCAGCCCTTGCATAAGCTATTTAAGAAAATTTCAAACAGGCTCCCAGTTTTATACTAAGCTTCCCCATGTTGTCTCTTCTAAGTTGTACGTCATCCCACTTACCTTTTCAGCTTGGGGCGGAGATACACCATGACAGACACTTCGGATACTGCAGTTCATCAACTGCCACACCTCAGGACAGGCACCCGGGTCCAGCTCAGCTCCCCCGACGGTAAGTTTCAACTGTTCACCCCTTTTGTTGGCTTTGAGGGTGATAAAGCGGTAATTCTTCATCTACCCTCCCGCAACGAAGTGGAGAGAATCAATAACAATGAACGTGCAGCCGTGGTCTGGTATGAAAATCTTTTGCAAAACAAACCCGGTGTAGTTGTCCGTTTTATCGAAGGCGGTGTGGTATATGCTTTCAAGTGTTCGGTGCTTGATGTTGTAACGGGTAAAGTCCAACTGCTGGTCCTCGAATATCCCAAGGATATTTGCACCCGCTGCGTGCGGAAAGAACCGCGCTATGACTGTACGCTGCGGGTTAATTTGTTATCGGATATTCAGCAGGAAGGGCTGTTAAAAGATCTGAGTTACAACGGCTGTCAGATTCGCCTGCAGAATATGGAACATTTGGAGACGCTCAAAGAACTCAAGTCTCGGGAAGAAAAGGTGGGCCTGGAGATGCTACTCCCCTTCAGTGACGACTTCGAAAAGATGACCGGTAAAGTGATCTCGGTTATCAGCTACGAACATGAAATGCGGGTTGGGATCGTCTTTGAGGGCAGAACCGATCCGGTGAAGGGTTATCTGGACCAGCTACAACTGCAAGATAGACTGTCGATGATTGCTGGTGAAAAAGAAACTTAGCAAGAATCTACCCGCTATCCCATGATTGATCTCTATTGCGAACGGCTAGACCCAACGTTCTGGGCAGAGCCCGTTAATGCACTGACCAACCTGTCTTTCCTGATCGCTGCATTTTTCATTTGGAGGCTGGCATCACGTTCCGGCAGCCCCGCTCTCACGCATTGGGTACTGATTTTATTAGCCGCTGCAATCGGCCTAGGAAGCTTTATTTTTCACACATTGGCGAGCAACTGGGCGCGCTGGGTAGATATCATCCCAATTCTTATTTTCCAACTGGTGTTCCTATGGCTCTATTTTGTAGAGATCATCGGTGTACGGCGGAGCATTGCATTGCTAGGCGTGGTCGCCTTTCTAGCCCTCGCCCTGCACAGCAGGCAATATGCCTATCTATTAAACGGATCACCTGTTTATGCCCCAACCATTATCACCTTGTTGATGCTGGGAATCTGGCATCATATTCACTATTCACATAGACGTTCAGCGCTGCTACTTGCTGCCGCCATCTTTTGCCTTTCCCTCACCTTCCGTACCATTGATAACGCGGTCTGTACCTCTTTCCCGCTGGGCACCCATTTCCTTTGGCATCTGTTGAATGGACTGGTGGTCTTTATTAGTGCTGTAGTTATCGTCTCAGCCCCAAGATCTGAGCATCCTGGCTAACAAGGGCCGCATCGACCAGCTCTGGTACGGTATTCAATCACCCGACCGTGCCACCGTGCCGATCACGCGTTGTACAAATGGGCAGATGGTAAAGCTGATCACTTTGAGCATATTGGGTCCTCGTTTTTGGGGGGGTGTCGGTAAGACGAAGGACCGCTGATAAAGGCGCATCTTTTTCGGAGATTTATAGTTTTGGCTGTAAACCGCCTGCACGCTACCAACGCGCAAGCAGCGGTTAACCTAAACATTTAGAGAACGAAATCTATTTGTTTAGACGTTACTGATATAACCATTTTCCAAATCAGACTAACTAAAAGAAGGAACGAATCATGTCTGCAGATCCAGCTTTGGCGACGCCTAACGTACAGATCGACAACGAGCGTGTGATTGTGACCGAGTGGACATTTGAACCCGGCACAGAGACTGGGTGGCACCGTCACGGTTATGACTATGTGATTATTCCGGGCCGGGACGGCAAGCTATTGCTGAAGTCAGAGGAAGGGGAAGTGGTTGCGGATCTAAAGGCGGGGCAGTCCTATTACCGCTCAGTGGGTGTGGAGCACAATGTGGTAAATGTGAATGACTTTGAGTTTTCATTTGTAGAGGTGGAGTTGAAGTAATTGGTGTTTTTCCTAACACCTCAGCCCCCTTTCGCCTTGTAGGCGAGGTAAGGGAAGGATGTTGATCCCTCCCTTACCAATCCCACCGCAACCCTACTGCTTGCCCGGCGAAGCCGGGTACCCTGCGCGTTCCAGAAATCCATCGGAGCGATTTATCTCGGCTCTACGAGCCTCGTGCTGAAATCGCTGTCTATCGATGGATTTCAGGAATGCTCGGCTGCGCAGAAGGGACTTCACCAGTGCCACATTTTAACTTCGGAAGAATGATATAGACTAAGATTTCGCTTTACTGAGTAAAGTTGAAAGGATCAATCCAGAGTTAAGTGGACATACTTTAGATAATCAAGCCATCTATCACTCCCCCCTTAATCTTAATTGCAAAAACGCCATCTACGAATTTTCCTTTTAAACTTGACTATTATAAGTACGTAGCAATAACAGCTTGGTTAAGGGAAAGAGAAGCATTCTCTGAAGCTAACTATTTCGATACAGGGAACGTCATGAAATTAAATGAAGTTACTGCGCTTGCACTCAGAATACTGGGGATATACCTCGCTATTCGTGCGTTGAGAACTTTCACAATGTATACCGTAAGGTACGACCAAGTAACTGAAAGCAACTTTGGTGATACAGCAAATCTCGTCTACGCAGAAGGAGTGATCTTTTTCCTGTGCGCAGCTCTACTTTTAAAGTTTCCGGCTTCAATCGCTAACAAGATTGTCCCGCGATCTTCTACAAATTCACCAATCATCAACACAAGTGGTCAAAGTCTGGAGATTTCGGCTTTCGTTATCATTGGGGTTTTTACATTATCCTGGAGCGTCCCAGACCTAATTGATAATGCGATATACATGTATGAACTAAAACAGTTTGTCCACGGGGATAACAGGGCATGGACAGACGCTGTTGGCAGACAATTCGTCACCCTAATTGAGATTGCTATTGGACTCTACTTGGCTTTAGGAAGTCGGGGTTTACATAAAGTTATCAATAAACTGAGGCAGTAATCCTTTGCATAGAAGCGAGCCGAACCCGAACAGTGGTCCTCATTTATACCAATGAAGTTAAATCTATACTCTCTTTATTTCCCAACAAGGAGAAACCAACATGCTCAAAACAACAACCTCTGTCGTAGAAGGTCGACCGGTTCAGGATTACCTAGGCGTTGTCGTCGGGGAAGCAATCCTGGGTGCAAATATCTTTAAAGATCTGTTCGGCGCGATCCGTGATGTGGTCGGTGGTCGTTCCGGTGCCTATGAGCAGGAGATGGGTAAGGCACGGGATATCGCGTTTGAAGAGATGGAGGCAAAAGCGCGTGCAATGGGTGCCGATGGGATTATCGGGATCGATATCGATTACGAAGTTGTGGGCCAGAACGGCAGTATGATGATGGTGAGCGTGAGCGGTACGGCAGTAAAGTTTAAGTAAAGCCGACAAAGCGACACCAAGCACAGGCATCGTAGCTCTGTATAAGTACACCATAGCTACCGCCTGTGTTCCCATTAGACTATCTCAGACAAGAAACTCCAGTTCTGCCAGCTCCTTGTAGAGCCACTGCCCCGCCGTACCCTCTTTGTATTTGGGGCTGATAATCAGATCCACAGGCATATGCACCACGTCCCCCCGCCCCTCAAACCGCAGCAGAGTCATGCTGCCGTCATCCAGCCACGGTCGGGCCATATGCTCCGGTACCCAAGCCCAGCCGAGACCCCGTTTGACCAGGTCCATCAAGAAGTATTGGCTCTCCACTTTCCATGCCCTGCTGCTGAGCTGCTCACTGGCAACGATCTGTCCGGAGCGGGAGGTCAGGCGCAGTTGCCGGTGATTGCCCAGCTCCGCAAAACTTGGCAACATCTGACCACTGAGTGGATGATTTGTACCCGCAACCGCCACAATCGCCATCTGACGTAAGGGCTTGATGTAGTATCCTTCACCCGCCTCCATCACGCTGATCAGTACACCTATATCCACGCGGCCTTCCTGCACCAGGCGGATGATGTCCCGCCTTGCCGGGTTGAGCAGTTCCAGCTCAAGCTGCGGAAACGCCTGCTCAAAGCGCACCAGCATCTCCTCCAGCACATCGCCGATCAATGACTCTTCCACTGCCAAGGTCAATCGTCCTTCCTCCCCGGCGGCCATCGAGTCCGCACGCCCCTCAAACAACTGAGCCTGTTCCAGCAAAGCCTTTGCCTGAGGCAACAGCGCTTTTCCCTCTTCAGTCAGAGTCGGTTCACGACGGCTGCGATCGAACAGCTCCAGTCCCAGATCCAGTTCCAGATTGGAGATCGCCGTACTGACGGCAGATTGCGCTTTTCCCATCTCCCGGGCGGCCGCAGAGAAAGAGCCCCGCTCTACACTCAAGCTAAACGCACGCAGCTGTTCCAGATTAAATCGCATCGGCCTTCAACCTATACATAAAACAGATAGATTCTAACTTTTAACTATAGAAATAACTGAGAGAATACACAGACATATTTTGCAATACCAGATAACGGAGTGAACCATGCGTACCACTAAAGACAGAATCCGCCACACCCTGCTGTTTGAAGGCATAGCGATTGTGCTTTCTACAGTGATTGCCGCGGTGATTCTGGACAACACGGTCGCAGAGATCGGTGCCTTGGCGATTGCCCTGAGTCTGGTTGCGATGGGCTGGAATTATACTTACAACCTTTGGTTCGATCGCTGGCAGCACCACACACCGCCCAATAAGCGCTCGGTCAAAATGCGTGTAGTGCATGCGGTGGGATTTGAAGGCGGCCTTTTGACCGTCAGCCTGCCGCTCGTAGCCTGGTGGCTGGATATGACTCTATGGCACGCCTTTCTGACCGACGTAGGGTTTGCCCTGTTCTTTGTGGGGTACGCGTTTATCTTTAACTGGGTTTACGATCAGGTCTTTCCGATCGAAACAGTTGCCTGCGAAGCCTGAGGTATCATTACGACAAGAACCCGCCGACGATGCGGGTTCTTTTTTGCTCACCGTTTCACTTTTTCAGGTCCCCTCTGTTTTCCCTTCCGGCATAGTCGATCAGTCTATGTTTAAATTTCGTCTTCCCTAAAAATACTACTTTAGTACTTATTTTTTTCCTCCAAGGTAGGATTCATGCCGGCACTTTAGCAGAGTGTAATAGTCAGGTATGGAGGTGAAAGAGATGAAAAACCTGACCCTAGCGCTCTATTTCTTCTGCTCGGCACTGGCCGTTGCAGGCGATCAGCCCAACCAGGAGGCCCCCCAGCAAAACTGGTTGGAAGCGTTCAAGGACCAGGAAGAGCTTTTCTCATTTGAGGGTTACCGGATCATCCGTTATCGCAGCCCTACGCCACAAGGTGTAGACGGTGCAGAAACGATTGGCACTCAAAGGCTGTATCAGATGCTGCAGGGCACGCAGCCACCAGCACTTCTGAACGTTCAACCGGTACGCTGGCTCCAGGGCCACTTTCTGCAAAATGAGGCCATTATGCAGATACCGGGAAGCCGCTGGATTCCTAATGTCGGGATGGGTGAACTCGATAAAGGATGGGAAGATTATTTTCGCCACCATCTGAACATGGTCGCAAATAATCAGCAAAATGCTGCGCTGGTATTATACTGTCGGGCAGATTGCTGGATGTCCTGGAACGCCGTAAAGCGCGCAGCTGAATGGGGTTACACCAATCTCTACTGGTACCGGGACGGTGTCGACGGCTGGCGTGAAGCCGGGTTGGAACTGCAAGAAGGCACACCTGAGCCCTATCCTGTGCGCAGGTGAGCTATAAAATAGATAAGGTAGTCTGAACACAGACACACCGGCGAGTTCAGGGATCGAGATCGCACATAATAACTAAGGAACCTGCTAATAAGTCCGAGACTTTCTCTGCGGTCGATAAAACAGCTTTATGTGCGAAAGGCAGTACAGTGGAATGACTGGTCCTTTCCAAGCTGCCTGACAAAGCAGAAAGCTGTTTTAGCGCCCGCCCTTCGGGGCATTAAGAGTCGTTTCGGACTTATTCGCAGGTTCCAAAAATGGCTGGAGATGTGTTGTGTACAAAATTCTGATAGCGGACGATCACCCGCTGTTCCGCGAAGCGATTACCAATGTAATCGAAAAGAGCTTTCCCGGTTGCGAGACCATTGAAACAGAAGATCTGGACAGTGCATTGGCGATTGCGCAAGAGTCCGATGACCTTGACCTGATCCTGCTGGATCTCAACATGCCGGGTATGAACGGTCTGAATGGCCTCATCACCCTACGTAACGAGTCTCCAACCATCCCTGTGGTGATAGTCTCTGCCGAAGAAGACAAACAGGTGGTATTGCAGGCGATTACTTACGGCGCGGTGGGCTTTATCACCAAGTCATCCCCACGCGAGCAGATGACCGAAGCACTGAACCAGATTCTGGCCGGTAACGTGTACCTGCCCTCCGATATTATCCGTTCCAGCCAACCGGAAAACCGCCGCTCCAGCCGCAAAGATGAGAACCAGATTCCGCCGGAACTACTCTCCTCCCTCACCCGCCGCCAGCTGCTGGTGCTGGAACGCATGTCCAAGGGTGAGTCCAACAAACAGATCGCCTATAACCTGAATATCGCTGAAACCACGGTAAAGGCCCACGTTTCTGCGATCCTGCGCAAGCTCAACGTACATAACCGCATTCAGGCGGTGTTGTCAGCCGGCAATATCGATTTTGGTGAGTATCTGAAGCGTTAAGCAAACCAGAGACTCAACGCAAAAAGCCCCGATTGTCGGGGCTTTTGTCGTTGATACAGACATGATGACCTGAGATGCGATTGGGAACTATGACGCCGTTCTGTAGCAGCCCTCTCCGAGGGCGACATAACGGGATTACATTGTAGGTTGGCCTTTGCAAAGCAAAGCCCAACACCTAACTCAAGCCCACTCCAGTCCAGCAGGCAATTTATAACCGCAATATTCAATCTGCAGAACACGGCGGGAAACACCGCCACTGCCTTCACAGGTTTTGTGCAGCACATGCGGACGGATCGCTAAAACATCACCCGCTTCGGTAAAGCAATCGATACTTTCATGGCTCTCAGCGTACGCTTCGATCTCCTCTTCAGACATCAGACCTGAATTGTGACTACGTGGAATGATACGCAGATAACCGCTCTCTTCGTTGGCTGCATCCAACTGCAGACGCAGGGTGACCATGTTGTCCAGCACCTCAATCGGTGGCTGTACGTAGTGAACACCGTTCTGCTCGTGCCAAGGGCCCCAGTCTGCAACATCCACTTTGTGGTTTAGCACAACGTGGCGTTCCTGGTGCCACGCCTTCGCTGGCGTACTCTCGAAGAGTTTGACCTGCACAATTGAAACAATCCCCGTGAGATAACTCTCTGCAATACGCACCAGATTGGGGTCGCTCACCAGTTCCTGCACGATAGGAAAAACTTTATCCGCACTTTTTTCACCGGCCTTCTGCTCCAGCGGGGTCTCCGCCAACGCATCACGCAACCGGGTTACCTGCGCCATCGGCAACACACCTGATAAATGTTCGTATCCCTGATAATCAAATGCCGACATAACTTACCTTCCTTACTAATATCCAATAACTATTCAAACTCCAGGCACAGCGGCAGCTTTGTGTCGATGGCATACCAAGAAGCCTTCTGAGAAACCCAAATGTGGTTCTTTTCAACTGTCCGTGGATCATTATCCAAAGAGCCCAGGCGCAGAATGATGTGTTCTGTACCTTCGCGCTTTGCATAGATCTGGGTTCCGCAGCAACTGCAAAAATACCGGTGTTTTCCCGGCGACGATTCAAAGGATCGCAATAACGATTCACCGTGCAGTGTAAAGTCGTTATCGCTTACCGCGGCAACACTGGAAAATGCCGCGCCGTGTGCCTTACGGCAAGTTCGACAATGACAATGCACGATTTCTCCCACATCGCCAAAAATTTCATAGGTAACCTGGCCACACAGGCAACTGCCTTTAATCATCTCTTGACCTATTCAGTATAAACGTGGGATTAGGATGGCGCTGCGACAATACCAATTGAGGTAACCGTTACTTCGCGACGAGGGAGATGCAGCATAACCATGATACTAATGAAGTATCCATGTCAGCCTTCGTGAAACCGATGTGCGGCTCCTCGCACAATCACACATCCCGGTCTTGTTCAGTAATCACAACAACGTATAAACCAGATCAGTCGACACTGTCCAGGCTGCAACAACAAACCGAGTATACGCTGTTCCTACGGCACTCTTTTTAAAAAACAGCGGTTTAAAATCAGATATGCGATCCGACTGATACCAACAGGAAGGCAGTTTTTGAAACCCACAATCCAGAACAGTCCTTGATAAAGAGTTGATTAGACGAGAGACAGATCCCCCACCTGCTTCTTAAGCAGCCCGTCAAAAAGCCTCGGCGGGGATCTGTACACAGGCATCAAGCAATATGCCGCCGTACCAGGGGATGGCTCAGTCGAACACCCGTGGACAACCACCGTAGGCGTTAAAGGATTCATCCCAGCGGCGCACATCATTGGCACGGCGCCAGCGTGAGTGAAAGAACTCCATCAAACAGTTGCCGCTGTCCAGCTGGATCAACAAGGTGTCGAACTCGTTTACCTGATTATACGGTGGGTATTCCACACTTTTGCCCCAGGTAATTCCACCCTTACGATCGGCATAGGCTTGCCAGAATGCTTCAATACCCAGCCAACGGCTTTTCTCCTTATCCCACGCCTGTAACTCGCGGTTGTTACCTTCGCGTACCTGACCATCTCGGAAATCTTCCGGTGCACTCCAGGCCAGCTGTGTACTTAACAGTAATGCGGTTACCAGAATCACACGCATCGCTCAGCTCCTAATTTATCGTTGGGGTTAGCTTCGATTGAGGCGCAGTTTAAACAACGGATTTGAAATGAAACTGAAAATTTCGATTCCTTTCCCAACCGATGCATCTACGATGCTAAGCACGCTAACCACCAACAGACGCAACCCCTTCGTGAGCGTTTGGAACAATATCTTCAGCAGCCCGTATACGGTTTGCATCCCATGCCATACCACCGAAAGCGGAGAGGGCAAGCCACGCCATCCAGTTGATCACTTTCATGCCGTTTACCTGCTCACCCACAGTGTAGAAAACCTGATCCCAGTAATCCTGACCCATTGCCTGATCCTGCTTACAGATCCTGCCATCCTTCTCAATCACCCAGACATAGTCATATCGGTAACCAAAATCGTGAATCAAACCGGGAATCAGCAGCAACCCGGTAGGCGAGAGAAAAAACCACAACAGACGGGGTATAGACGCGCCATCAAATACAAAACCCTTGGGAATCAGCACACGGCGGCCATCCGGCAGGTTGTATTCCCAGTCATCCACCAACTGCCATTCGCGTACTTTGGTAAGCCAGGCCCAGATCCGTTTATAAAAAGGTTTGCCCTTGGTAGGGATAGGAAGCGGCACGAGCTTTGGCATCTCGGCCCGTGTCACGGCAGATGTGTCCTTCATCTTTCAGCATCCTTTTGAGGGTTTTGTCACCCGGATATGGGTCATCTCACCCATAACTGCATCCGTACATTTTCTATACAAACCTACCAGAAATAATGCTGAAAGGAACATGTCCTTCGTTCTCAGACCTCTTGCGCCTCCTTTTCATTATCAAATAATTTTTGAAACTGATTCAGCCATTCCCTTCTTTTCCCTTGTCTCAACAACCAGTAAGCTCTCACCCTATTCGGCATGCCCTACTCGGGCAGCCATAGTTTTTAAGTTAAATCAGGAAGGTAGCAATGGATATCACTCACTTTGCCAAGCACCGCCACTCCACCAAGGCATTTGATCCATCCCTGAAGATCAGCGAAGAAACCTTCGCCCAGATCCGCACACTGCTGCGGTTCAGTCCTTCATCCGTTAACTCTCAGCCATGGCATTATGTGGTAGCCAACACCGATGAAGGCAAACAGCGTGTAGCCAGTGCCACAGCCAAAGACTACGTGTACAACGAACCCAAGATCCTGAATGCATCCCACGTCATTGTGCTGTGCGCGCGCACAGCATTGGATGAGGCTCACTTGGGCAATGTACTGGAACAGGAAGACGCCGATGGCCGTTTTGCCAACGCGGATGCCAAGCAGACTCAGCACACAGTGCGTAGCTTCTACTACGACCTGCACCGCTTCGACCTGAAAGACAGCCAGCACTGGATTGAAAAGCAGGTTTACCTGGCGCTGGGAACGTTGTTGCTGGGTGCCTCGACGCTAGAAGTGGATTGCTGCCCGATTGAAGGGTTTGATCCGAAACTGCTGGATGCCGAGCTGGGTCTGCGTGAACAGGGAATGACCGCAGTTGCAATCGTGGCGATGGGTTATCGTAGCGAGCAGGATTTCAACGCAAGCCTGCCAAAATCCCGCCTCACCGAAGAGAAGATCTTTACCGATATCTGATCATCGGCAGCACCACACACCTGCAACGGCCTGTCCGTTGCAGGTAAACGTCAGCCCGGATGGGTCAGCTCGGGGTGATCCGCAAAGCAATCAAGCTTTTCCTCCGCCGCGCTGATCAGCTGTTCGGTCAACTCCTTGGCCAGATCTGACTTCAGATTCCACACATGCCAGTACAGCGGAATCGCCAGGTAACGCCCCGGTGTCATATCCATCACTCGGCCAGCTTCAATCATCGGCAAGCTTTGCTGATCCGGCACCATGCCACAGGCATAACCCCGCACAATCAGATCAAAGAAGGTTTCTGATGAAGGAATACGGTGACGCGGATAATCCCCTGCGGCGACACTGAAAAACTTGTCCAGATATCGATTCTGCAGCTCATCCTTGTTGTTAAACTCTGCCACCGGCGCGCGGGTAAAGCCTTCTGCGTTCACCCCATCCGGGAAATAACGCATGAGATAATCGGGGCTCGCCAGACATCGGTAAGGCATCACGCCCAGTGGGATACAACTGCAGCCCTGCATCGCTTCGGGACTCGCACTGATACACCCCAGCACTTCACCGGTCCGCAGCAAATGATGCGTCTGGTCCTGGTCGTCGACCTTCAGATCCAGTAGTAACTTACGCGCATCCAGCAGTGGCGTGAGTGCATCCAGAAACCAGGTTTCAAGACTGTCGGCATTCACACCGATCGCCACCTTGGTGAAACCGCTCTCCTGCTCCAGCGACAATTCGTCCATCAACTCATTCTGTAACATACTGACCTGACGGAAGTACTTCAGCGCTTGCTGCCCTGCACGTGTGGCCTGAATCGGGTTGGAGCGCACCACCAGTGTCTGTCCCAGACGTTCTTCAAGCTGTCGCAGGCGCTGGGATACCGCAGACTGCGTAATGTGCAGTTTGCGGGCGGCCTTTTCGAAGCTCTGTTCCTCAATGATCGCAGCCAGGGCCGCCATCTGTCGCAAATCGAGCAATTATTAATCTCTCTTATCAAATATAAAAAACATTAGATTTACTTACCTTACTCCTGAAGCAACAATAGCGCCATAGAAATAATGAAACACGAAATCAGGAACACGCATGAGCTTTCTACTTAGCGCTCAATTGGTAGCCCTGTTTAAAGGGGTCGGCACAGGTGCCGGATTGATTATAGCCATCGGTGCACAGAACGCCTTTGTACTGACCCAAGGGCTGCGCCGCCAGTACCACTGGCCGATTGCCGGTATCTGCAGCCTGTTTGATGCACTCTGTATCACCCTCGGCGCGGCGGGCATGGGCGTATTAGTTTCCCAGTCTCCCGCACTGCTGGAAATCACCAAGTGGGGTGGAGCTCTGTTTCTCTGTTGGTACGGTTTGAATGCGTTTCGTTCGGCCTTTGAGGAGAATAGCCTGAAAGGCGAAAACCGCGGCGTCAGCAGCCTCAAGCAGGCGGTCATCACTACGCTGGCGATTACGGCACTAAACCCTCATGTATATCTGGATACAGTGGTGCTGTTGGGCAGTATCGGTAGCCAGCAGGCGGAAGGTCTTCAGATCTGGTTTACCGTTGGCGCAGTCTGTGCGTCCTTTATCTGGTTCTTTTCACTGAGCTTCGGCGCGCGCTGGCTGGCACCGTTATTCGCCAAACCAATTGCATGGCGCTTACTGGATCTGACCATAGCGCTGGTCATGTGGTCGATCGCGCTGAGTCTGCTACTCAATTAAGCTGAATCACCTGTTTCTAATTCCGTGATCGGCTGGATATACATATTTACTGATATTCAGCCTGATCCTCTATAAAAGCTAACCCAAAGCCCGAAACCACCTTAATACGCCCTCATTTCAAACAAACCACACAAAAACAAAACACTGAATCAATTTGTTACTTAATATGAACGTTTTTGTTAATAACTCTATTTTATTCCTCTCTATCCCACTCAAACATGATCGAAACATCCTATAGAGTTGATCAACGCCCTGGATCATATTTTGACCAACCATACTCCAGCCACTTCCATCGCCATGGACGTTTTCACTGCACTTTACGTGTATTGCGCCCCTTTTACACAGCAACTTCCGCACTGTTAGCAGCAAAATCCAGAGACTCCCATCAGACAAGCATGGCCCCAGCGTTGTGCAATCGCACCTACAAAAAATCATCAGATCGGTAAAAAATCCAATTATATAAATATGTTACAAAGCACTCTTTTAGTGCTGCAACTGCACAACAAATGTGCCGAAAAATAATATTATGCGCTTTTGCGATTAACATATTTTCAAATAAGAAATTATCCACTAGTCTAATTTAGGTCATCACGATGACAGCGGCTATTCAGCCCTCGGTAATTCACTAAACGGCTTATGTTTGGCGATTTACAAAAAAATAAAAATAGAGAGTCAAAAGGAATCTGAGAATAAGCCCGAAACGAACTTTGCGGTAGACACTTCAACCTGCTGCGCAATGAGGGAGGTACGCTGAAACACCTTTGGTTTTTCAGCTTCCTGACACAACATGCAGTGGGGTGAACCTTCGCTACAAGGTTTCCGACTTATTCACGGCTTCCTACACAATCAATTAGGAATTCGAGGTCGTACTAAATGATTAAACACGTAGCATTTGCCTCTGTTGCAGCTTCCCTGCTCTTCGCTACTTCCTCCTACGCAGCAAACACCCTTGATACCGTAAAAGAACGCAACACCCTGCTTTGTGGTGTAACCAGCGGTGTACCGGGCTTCTCCGTGCCGGACGACAAGGGTAACTGGAAAGGTCTGGACGTTGACGTGTGCCGTGCAGTTGCGGCGGCGGTGCTGGGCGACAACACCAAAGTTAAGTACATTCCTCTAACGGCAAAGGAACGCTTTACCGCACTGGCCTCTGGTGAGATCGATATGCTGTCGCGTGTAACCACGTGGACACTGAGCCGTGACAGCCAACTGGGCATCAACTTTGCGGGCGTAAACTATTACGACGGTCAGGGCTTCATGGTTAAGAAAGACCTGGGCCTTAAGAGCGTGAAAGAACTGGATGGCGCAACCATCTGTGTACAGTCCGGTACCACTACCGAATTGAATATGGCGGATTACTTCCGTTCCCATGGTCTGGAACACACCCCGGTGGTATTTGATACCAACGAGCAGGCAGCAGCCAGCTTCGACAGCGGTCGCTGTGATGCCTTCACCACCGACCTCTCCCAGGCTTACGGCCTGCGTACCCGTATGAAAGATCCAAGTTCCGTTGTAGCCCTGCCGGAGGTTATCTCCAAAGAGCCACTGGGTCCTGTTGTACGTCAGGGTGACGACCAATGGTTCAATATCGTGAAATGGTCCCTGAACGCAATGCTGAATGCAGAAGAGCTGGGCATAAGCTCTGCCAATGTGGATCAAATGAAGTCCTCTGAAAACCCGAACGTTCAGCGCCTGCTGGGTGGTTCCGAAGGCCTTGCGAAAGGCCTGGGCGTCAGCGAAGACTGGGGTTACCAGATCGTGAAACAGGTGGGCAACTACGGTGAAGCGTTCGATCGCAACGTGGGTAAAGACTCTCCTCTGAACATCGATCGTGGCATCAACAGACTGTGGAATCAGGGTGGTCTGCAGTACGCTCCGCCAATCCGCTAATCGCCGCCAGTCCTGACTGAGTGGACAGCCTCTCACATGAGGCTGCCGGGGTAGGCGCTCACTGACCCGCACTGCACTGCGATCAGTGGCGCGCCCCTCGGTTCATAGTGTGATGTACCCCTTACCCAGGGGGCTGCGGAGAAAACATATGTCGTTAGATAACTCCCAACACAATTCTGATAGACCGCCAGAAACCAACGTTAAGTTCTGGCACGACCCGGCCAAACGCGCGGTACTGTTTCAGGTCCTGCTGGTCGGCGCTATCATCCTCTTCGCTACCTACATAGCGATCAATACCCTCAATAACCTCGAACAACGCGGCATCACCACCGGTTTCAGTTTTCTGAATGAAACCGCCGGTTTTGGCATCCCGTTGTCACTGATTGAATACAGTGAAGCGTCCACTTACGGCCGCACCTTCATCGTTGGCCTGCTGAATACAGTCCTTGTTGCGGTACTGGGTATCATCGGTGCCACCATTCTTGGATTTATCCTTGGTATTGCCCGACTGTCCGATAACTGGATCATCTCCCGCCTGGCAGCGATTTACATCGAAACCTTCCGTAACATCCCGTTGCTGCTGCAGATGTTCTTCTGGTACTTCGCAGTGCTGCGTACCCTGCCCTCACCACGGCAGAGTATTGAATTCTTTGGCAGTTACCTGAACATCAGGGGCCTGTCGATGCCAGCGCCGGTCGCAGAAAGCGGCTTCTCCTTTGTGGTAATCATGTTCATCGCTGGTATCGTAGCAACCTGGCTACTGACCCGTTGGGCACACAAGCGCCAGGACGTAACCGGTCAGCAGTTCCCGATCTTCTGGAGCGGTGTGGGTCTGATCATTGGTCTGCCGCTGCTGGCGTTTATTGTCGCCGGCACACCGATCTCGCTGGATCACCCGGAACTGAAAGGTTTTAACTTCCGTGGCGGGATGACCATCATTCCTGAGCTGGTAGCTCTGTGGCTGGCACTGACCATCTACACCGCAGCCTTTATCGCTGAAACAGTACGTGCAGGTATCCTGGCGGTACCTCACGGTCAGTTGGAAGCGGCGTCCGCGCTGGGATTACCGAAGGTGCGTACACTGCGCCTGATCATCATCCCGCAGGCGATGCGCGTCATTATTCCTCCACTGACCAGCCAGTACCTTAACCTCACCAAAAACTCTTCCCTGGCCACCGCGATCGGTTACCCCGATCTGGTGTCGGTATTCGCCGGTACGACCCTCAACCAGACGGGTCAGGCAATAGAGGTGATCATGATGACGATGGCGGTATACCTGTCGCTCAGTATTCTGACCTCGATATTCATGAATTGGTACAACAAGCGCATGGCGCTGATAGAACGCTAGGAGGCCGGCTGTGAAATATGATCCTCAACCAACACTGCCCGCGCCACCCGGAACCCTCGGCGTAGTGGGTTGGATGCGTAAGCATCTGTTTAATGGGCCGTTTAACAGTATCGCCACCGTGGTACTGGCCTATTTCATCATTATCTTTATGTGGCCAGTCATCGATTGGGCAATATTGAGTGCCGATTGGATCGGTACCACACGTAACGACTGTACCAGCGACGGAGCTTGCTGGGTTTTTATCAGCCAACGCCTCAACCAGTTCCTGTACGGATTCTATCCCGAGGCAGAAACCTGGCGACTGGACCTGGCCTTCATCATGATGGCTGCACTGATCGCCTGGCTGATCATTCCGAAAACACCGTTTAAAGGCTGGGTAGCAGCATTCACGCTGCTCATCTTCCCGTTCATCGCCTTTGTGCTGCTGAGCGGGGGCTACTTTGGCCTGGAAAGCGTTGATACACACAAGTGGGGCGGTCTTAGCCTGACGCTGGTGCTTGCTGTTGTGGGTATAGTGGCAGCCCTGCCGTTCGGCATATTACTGGCGCTGGGACGGCGTTCGCATATGCCGATCGTACGCTCCCTATCTGTGGTCTATATCGAGATTTGGCGTGGTGTGCCTCTGATCACCGTGTTGTTCATGGCGTCGGTGATGTTACCGCTCTTCTTCCCGGAAGATATGAACTTCGACAAGCTGCTACGTGCCCTGATCGGCATCACCATGTTCCAGTCGGCTTACATGGCCGAAGTGGTGCGCGGCGGTTTGCAGGCGATCTCGAAAGGTCAGTATGAGGCAGCGGACTCGCTGGGCCTCGGCTACTGGCAGAAGATGAATATGATCATCCTGCCACAGGCACTGAAACTGATGATTCCGGGTATTGTGAATACCTTCATCGCCCTGTTTAAAGACACCAGTCTGGTGCTGATTATCGGCCTGTTCGATCTGTTGGCAATCATGCAGGCCTCGGCCAACGACCCGAACTGGATCGGTTTCTCAACCGAGGGGTATGTCTTTGTGGCGCTGGTGTTCTGGGTGTTCTGTTTCGGCATGTCCCGCTACAGCATCCACCTGGAGAAACGTTTGCATACCGGTCACGGTAACCGTGCCTGATTCTGGAGAGTATTAGAATGAGTGAAGCACAAAAAAACCAGGACCAGCTGATGGTCGAAATCCGTGACCTGAACAAATGGTACGGCGAGTTTCACGTCCTGAAAAACATCAACCTGCAGGTAAAACGCGGCGAACGCATCGTCATCTGTGGACCATCCGGCTCCGGCAAGTCCACCATGATCCGCTGCATCAACCGCCTGGAAGAACACCAGCAGGGTGAGATCATCGTCAACGGCACACCGCTGGTTGAAGACGTGAAGAAGATCGAAGCGATCCGCAAGGACGTAGGCATGGTGTTCCAGCACTTCAACCTGTTCCCGCACCTGACAGTGTTGGAAAACTGTGTGCTGGCCCCGATCTGGGTGAAGAAGATTCCACGCAAGCAGGCGGAAGCCACTGCGATGAAATACCTGGAACGTGTAAAGATCCCGGACCAGGCCCTGAAATACCCCGGTCAGCTATCCGGGGGCCAGCAGCAGCGCGTGGCAATCGCCCGCTCGCTCTGTATGAACCCGGACGTGATGCTGTTCGACGAGCCAACCTCTGCACTCGATCCCGAGATGATTAAAGAGGTGTTGGACGTAATGATAGAGCTGGCGCATGAAGGGATGACCATGCTCTGCGTAACCCACGAAATGGGGTTTGCGAAGACCGTGGCGGACCGCGTGATCTTTATGGACGGCGGCCAGATTGTGGAGGAGAACGAACCCAACGCCTTCTTCAACAATCCGGAACACGAACGTACCCAGCTGTTTCTGAGTCAGATCCTCAACCACTAATGCAACTGATCAATGACATACAATGGGCCTTCGGGCCCACTCTGACTGCCGACAAAACTCTGGCATTTTTGTCTGAGCTCAGTTTTATTCATTCCATGCTGAAAGAACCCCGGCGGAGCCGGGGATTTACCTTGGATTAATTAACTAAGGTATAGCCATTAATTGCCGCAATTGGTTACTTCATATAAAAAAGCGTATCGCTGTACTTATCGCTTCACGTGATGCTATCCAGGACACTTGACCACGTATATTGGAAGGCCGATTACAACATTAGTTGATTTTGAACAAAAAAAAGACAGTAGCCCGAAGACTACTGTCAAAGCCGTGAACAAGAATCGCTCTCACTTTAATTTTACTACCACCCCTCGCCCTACATTAGGTTTCATAATTCACCCTCATGCGACAGAGAGCTTTTCAACGAAGACATCAAACAGGATAGTGGAGAGCGATCAGGTAGCGGAATGTAGCTTATAATCAGCGATCAATTACCAAACCAAACTCGCGGCTGGCATCCTGAATCCACAGCCAGATGTAGTCGGCAAAGCTGCGACGTACAACCAGTTCGAATTCAGTGTCGCCTTTACGAC
>NZ_JASBRH010000036.1 GCF_029961155.1 Pontibacterium granulatum
CCGTTGTTGTCGGCTTGCATGGAGTTGGAGCGGTCCGGCCACCCCGAAGGGCTTGGCGTTTACTTTCTCGGTAAGCGGGTTATCGGCGACACGGTTCAGGATCACTGCCCAACCAAAGCCATAGTCGGTCAAGGGGTGACTTCACCCCTTGCGGGGAAGCCGCCCGGCTGGGGCAGCGCCCCAATGAGGTTGCAAAGACCGCCGACTTGTCGGCGCTATATCGCGTCAGTAGTCCCGGCTAATGCTTCGAACCGTCTCGGATTGGGGTCGGGAATCAGGTTTGAACCGGCCGGGTCGTTACCGGCGGGGGTACGTTAAGACGCCCAAGTAACCAAGCATCAACAACGCAACGGAGAACCACCAATGGCATACACAGAAGAACAAGTCGTCAGCCTCATCAACCAAATCTTAATCACAGACATATCCCTCACAGTGCTTTTTGCTCTGTGCGCATTGCCCGTAATCAATCAGCTCCTACGTCTACTGATCGACCTGCTTCCTGTCCGACTGCGAAGGGTCCAGGCAGAGAATGACAAGCTTCGCCTCATGCTCACATTGGCAACTAACGCCCCTGAAGAGCTTCTGAGCCTTTCTGAGCAGGCGGGACGCATCATCACAGAAACGGAGCAACAAGCCATATAAAAGCGACTAGAGCCGCCCTGCGCCGCTGGTAACGACGCTATGCGAGGCGCAGGCGGCGCAGGGCGGCACCCTGGTCACGTTCCCTGTAACACGTGACGAAAACAACAGTAAAAGTACCAGTTAGCACCCCATTACGACCCGGTTTTATAAGGTGAGATATGAAACTAACACACGCAGAACGCTTCGATAGCTGGCTATTTGAAGAACACCCTCAAGGAAAATACTTTGCCTGCCCTGAGTTCGCAGAAAACCTCAGTAATATTCACGTTCTGATGTCTTCAGTGGACACCGTAAGACAACTCTACCGGGGCACCATCGATCCAGAATGGTACGCGAAACTGGAATCAGACTATGAAGCAGCTCGTTTAGAAACCCGTATCGTCCACATACACGGCTATGACTTTGTAGTTCGTCCAGGTGGCAGTTCTGGCTTTAAGTTCCGCCTACAGAACAACGACGAAGGCTTGATCATCTTCGTAAAATCGCACTACGCCAAAGAGAACTTCACTGGCACACACGTAAAGATCGAATGCTCTCCCAAGCTGTTACTCACTACAGAACCAACTGACGTACAAGACGCTATGGACGGGATCGCCCGTACCCTACTCGATGGTGACATGTGTTATGGCGGTGTGGCTCTTCACCTTGCGGTAGATGTTCAGGGATACACCCCAGCTCAAGACTTCGATAAGCGTCTGGTGTGCCGCTCTAGTCGCCAATTTACTCACGATGGTATAGACCGTGCTGAAATAGACCTCGCCTCCGCTTCCGTCACCTACGGTAAAGGCGAAACCTACACATTTGGTTCAGTCACCGCACTACAGCTCTGTCACTACAACAAAAGCAAAGAGATCATCAGGTCCGATAAGCGCGAGTTCATGCACGCAGCATGGTCCGGGGAATTCTCTGGTGCGTTCCACCCTGCACATATGTCCTTCGATCCTGAAGGTGGCGAAGTGTGGCGGTTAGAAATGCGCTTTAGTCACCAAGTCCTCAACCAGTTCCACGATGGGTTTCAGTCACTGCCAGATACCAGCGTTAAAGACCTGTACATGAAATCTTATGCGGACGCATTCGGTCACCTCTCCGCTCTTTGGGAATACGCCCTATCCCAGTTTCAACTACCAAGAGGCAAGTTCTATGCCCCTGAATGGACACTGTTCATGAAGGACGCCAACTTCAACCAGCATCATCAAGATGTGATCTACAAACGGGTCTACAAAGAACCTGGAATCGATAACGCCCGTAACGTTGCCCTGGCACTGGGAAACATCCTCTCCATCCACGCCCGTCATGGCTACAGCGCTCAAGCTAGCTGGAAGTTTTTGAAGAACACCGGTATCTGGGACGACGTACTTGGCTACATACAGCAGAAAGGTATTTCAAAGAGTGAGTTCTTCGACAACTGGCGAGACCGGTTGTTAGAGCGAAGGATGATAGGTAAAGCAGCTTAAGTTACGATTGCAACGTCACAAAATCGATTAGGGATGATTAGAGGTCTAAATGGAACGTTTGCGTCTTGCAGTCTTGGGCTTGGGCTCAATTTCTTTGTTTGTCTTTTCGGCAGTAGTGCTTTCAGCGCTGCATGTCCTTTTTCCTGCAACATTTGACATTGGGTTTTGGGATATCTTATCTAGCGGTGCTACTGCCTTAGGAGCAATAGCAACCGCATTAGCTGCATTCACAGCCCTGTCTGTATACAAACACCAAAGATTACGTGAAGAACGGCACGACGAAGAACTAGACTCAAAATACTATATGGAGCAATGCCAAGAAGCCGCCGAAAAAGCAATGAAATTGCTTGTAGATAGAAACGGGAATAGTGAGTCAATAATCTCTGCGGGATTGCTCTTAGGCGAGGTTACTCAGCTTGAGCAGTTCATAACGAACCCAAAGCATCAGCGCGTATATAGTATTCACCGTGAGGCCCTTATAAGTAGATATGAGGAAACATTAGTTTCGATATCTCCAATCGAGTTGACCGGCGTATCAACCAAAAGCGAGTCGGGTGCTCCGATCCCGTTACCATTAGATAGATCCTTGATTGGAAAAGCAGTTAAGCTGGATAGGTATTTTGAAGAATCTTTGCTTGATGGTCAGGTTTTTCATACCCCGTTTCAAGGAGTGCCACTGGGAAGGCTACTTTGCTTATTGCGCTTTTGTGTGAACGACGCTCATTTCAATCCCCCAGATGAACGCATTACGGCTAGAGAGCTAGGTGAACTGAAACATTTGCGGGAGATTAGGCACATCAGAGATTACATTTTCTCTTGTCTCAATCTCGACTTTCATCAAGGCCAAATGGTACTTCGTAACGACCCGGTAGATATCCGTTCAATCAACATGAACTATGATTTAAATATCGTACGAGTTCACTTTGATAGGGTGCATCAATTATAAAGTGGTATTGGATATGGACACTGAATTTTGGTGACACAAGCGTCCACATTCTGTCCACTTTGACCGGTAACAACCGGGTATCAATGAGTGTCCACTTTCAACGAAAGCTTCTAACCATGTGCAACATTGGTCTAACCAGCATTAGAAAATGGTATATTAGAAAATTGAGATAGAAGGGCACATTCAGTAAAATTTGCAGCAATAATAATAAACCTACAAACCTTAGGTGATAGATTGAACGAAATGAACCAAGCTGCTCTGCCGCCGATGGATCCGGCGACGCTAGAGATGATGAAAGAGAACGCCAGCAAAGCGGCGAAACTTATGAAAGCTCTGGGGAATGAAAGCCGCCTTCTGATTTTGTGTTATCTCGACGGCAAAGAATTATCCGTATCTGAGTTGAACGCGTGCCTGGACCTGAGTCAGTCTGCGCTGTCTCAGCATCTGGCGGTTCTGCGCAAAGATGGCCTTGTGACAACCCGCCGGGAGTCCCAGACCATCTACTATTCACTGGAGGGCGATACTGCGCAGCGTATTATCCATACCCTGCACGAGATGTTCTGCCCGTCTGTTTAATTAAAACCGGACCCACCGCCACGTTGAATCCCTGCTGTTGCTGCACCAACAGCAAGGATTCAGGCAAATCCCCCCAGCTGAATCAGCGCCATATAACACCCGGTTCCCCCCAGGATACTTACCAATGCATTACGCATCGACAGGTGCAGAACAAGTACCGCGAACAAGCCCGCCAGTTCCGGCAGGAAATCGTTGCTAAACAGGTCTTCGTTTTTAAACGAGTAGATCAGCAACAACACCATCATCACCGGCGGCAGAAAACGACCGAGGTAGCGCAACAACGGATGATCTGCCACCTTGTATAGCACCACAAAGGGCAACACCCGCGTCAGGAAGGTCGCAGCCGTCATCACGGCAATGACCGCGATCAGGTACGGTACGGATTCCATCGCTCCCCTCCTCTATACAGCAGCAACACCGCCACCGAGATCATAATGGAGATCAGCAACATCTGATCACGACTGATAAGCAACAACACCAGCAACCCAATCACCAGTGCCATCACAAACGGCATCGCACGTCGCAGGTGACGGAACTGTTCGATCGCCAGTACCATGAACAACGCGGGCAACACAAACTCGATACCGGCGGTCGAAAAGCTGATCTGCGACCCCAGCCAACCACCCAGAGTACATCCCAGCACCCAATAGCTTTGATTAAAGAAGGTCACCCTCAGTTGATAATCGGTGCGATCAGTACCTTCCGGCGGCTGGGTTGAGGTGAGCAGCGAAAAGGTTTCGTCGGTGAGACCAAAGATCAGATAGAAACGTCGCCAGCCTTTGGCTTTCATGCTACTGATCAGCGAGATGCCGTAAAACACATGGCGGGAATTGAGCAGAAAGGTGGTGATAAAGATCTCCAGCAAGCCGGCCTGGTTGGCAAGCAAGCCCACTGCGAGAAACTGCGCCGCACCCGCAAAGATAAAGATGCCCATCGCACTGGCAAATAACCAGTGGTAGCCCAGCTCACTGAAGAGTACGCCGAAGGCCATACCAAGCGGGATGTATCCGAACATCACCGGCACAGTTGCCTTGAATACGGTTTGATTAAGAGAGGTAGCCATTGTTCCTGCTGGCAAGTAAGGTCCGAAAAACAGAGGCGGAATGCTAGCACTGCATAGCTTAACTGCCAATGCATAGCCCGTTATGCAATGCGTTGGACGTCAAATTCGATACATAAAAAAGCCGCTCCCAAGGAGCGGCCCAAATGCTTACTTACCTGCTACGGAGAAGATGTCCTAACCTGCGTATTGCGTCTTGCTAATCCAGAGTACAAATAAACAGCTAAAACGAAACCTGTATTCAGTGTAGCAGCTAATTTTGAGGTTGCTGGAATTTAAACAAAGTTTTAATCCACTTAGTGCTGGAGCCTGTATATCTGCCAGTCTTCGACCGGGTCATTCAGCATCATCTTCATGTCCACCACCTCCTCTTCCGCATTAAAGCTGTTGCGGAAACCCAGCTTTTTCGCCAGCCCCTGCATCCCTTTATTTGACGGCAGAGTCGAGCCGATAATCTCGAGCGTTCCGCGATCACGACAGTAGTCGATTACCTTCTGCATCAGCATCTCACCCAGGCCTTCGCCCTGCAGATCATCACGGATCACGATTGAGAACTCGCTGCGAATATTGTCCGCATCAGTCACGGCACGCACGACACCCAAAGTCTCGGAGCCCTTTCCTTCCAGCTTCGGTGCAGAGATGATAAAGGCCATCTCGCGGTCGTAGTCGATCTGGGTCCAGGTTGCCAGCTCTTGATGAGTAGGCACACCGCGGCTGTAGAAGTAGCGCATGCGGATCGATTCCGGGCTTAGCGTGTTGTAGAAAGCCAGGTGGTTCGGCTCATCTTCACCACGAATCGGACGGATCTCAGCGGCACGCTTGGAGCGTCGCAGGGTGATATCTTCGCTCAGATGTTCCGGGTACGGCGAGATCGCCGGTTCCACCGCCTCACCCAGAGATACGGTTGCATCTACTACCAGCAGACCGCGTTTGTTCAGAAGCAGTGGATTGATCTCCAGGCATGCCAGGTTCGGCAGGTCGACCACCATCTCGGACAGCTTGATCAACAGCTCGCACAGCTGCTCCAGATCACGCTCCGGCTGGTAGCTGTTGGCCTGGATAACACTGTATACGCGGGAGCGCTTCACCAGCTCTTTTGCCAACGCCGTGTTCAGTGGCGGCAGCATAACCTGTCGGTCCGCCTGCACGTCCACTGCGTAACCACCCACACCGAAGATAATCATCGGGCCGAAGGTTGGGTCACGCGTAATACCCACGTTTATCTGCAGGGACTGGAAGCCTCGCTTCATCTGCTGTACGCAGAAGCCCATACATTCCTGATCTTCATAGCGCTCACCCACACGGTAGGCCAGCTTGGTCACCGCATGCTTCACTTCGCTGATGGAGTACAGATCCAGTGCCAGATCTTTCCAACGCTGG
Organism: Pontibacterium granulatum; assembly: GCF_029961155.1. Taxonomy (GTDB): domain Bacteria; phylum Pseudomonadota; class Gammaproteobacteria; order Pseudomonadales; family Balneatricaceae; genus Pontibacterium; species Pontibacterium granulatum. The sequence goes on from NZ_JASBRH010000036.1 coordinate 6,059, forward strand.
TTAGACTTTTCATCATAGAAAAACGGATAGACGTTGTCTTTGTGCAGCGCCTTTACGGCGACAGATCCGCCCAGGTTCTTGGCGATCTCCACCACGCCGTTAATGTCATCAGCGTACGCGGTGTTGATGGTCGGCACGTCGTACAGATCCAGCAGGTCACCCACTTCCGGGTGAGTCAGGTAATCACGCTTCTCATCCAGCGCAGCGTGCACCAACTCCCGTGCCCGCACGTGGTTCGGTCCATTCTGCTCGGTATACGGCATCGGGGTCTGGCGCATGACATCTTGGTTACGGTGGTAATCCACCATGTGCATAAACGCGTCTACGCTCTCTTCCGGCGAGATAAAGGTCGGAATGCCCGCGCTGGTAAAGTGGTTGCGAGATTCAATCGCCGTCGCACGCCCCATCCAGCAGGTCAGCACATTACGCGGGGTTTTCCGCGCCACCTTTACCACTTCGTCGGCCGTTTCCACGCCCGATGCAAGCCGTGTAGGCGCATGCAGCACCATGATGCCGTCGACGTTTTTATCTTTGGACAGAATTCGAATTGTTTCTGCAAAGCGTTCCGGCGTTGCATCGGCGTGCAGATCCACCGGATTGAGGCCATCCCAATGACCCGGCATATGCGCCCGCAACTGCTCAATGGTCTGTTCCGTCAGATCACTCAGCTGACCACCTTTTTTCAGCAGACGATCGGTCGCCAGGGAGATCAGCCCGGACCCGTTGGACACAATGGCCACACGCTCGCCACGCATCGGTTTCATGCGTGACAGCGTTTCCAGCGCATTAAACAGCTCATCCGAGGTATCAACCCGCACAGCACCGGCACGACGCAAGGCTGCGTCATACACCTGGTCTTCGTCATCCAGGCCCGGTGCCACATCACTCTGCACCTGCTGGTTACAAATCACGTCAGATTTCAGCACCAGTACCAGCTTATTCCGGGATGCAGAACGGATCGCAGAGAGGAAGTTACGGGACGAGCCTTTTACGCTGTCAATCTGCAGAAGGATCGACTGGGTAAAAGGATCCTTGGCCAGATAATCCACTACCGATGGCAGATCCACGTCAACACCGTCCCCCAGGGTCAGGAAGTGGGAAAAACCGATATCGTGACCGTTGGCCCAGTCAATCATGGCGGTCCCTAGCAGTCCCGACTGCCCAACGTACGCCACCTTGCCCTTCTGGATATTCACGTGGGAGTAGCTGGCGTTCATCTTGTTCCCCGGCACCAGCATGCCCATACAATCAGGTCCCAGGATACGGATACCGTACGGGCGTGCCGCTTCTCGCACCTCGTCATGTAACGTGCGCTTGGTTTCCGCATTCAAACTGGAAAGCCCGCCGGTCAGAATCACCGCGGCCTTCACCATGTTGGCGCCCAGCTTGCGGATGATGCCCGGTACCGTCTCCGGTGGAGAACAGATAATCGCCAGATCAGGCATCTGGGGCAGATCACCGACGTTTTTCACACAAGGCACACCAAATACCTTGTCGTAGCCTTGTGAGTTAACGGCCATCAACTCTCCCTGATAGCCACCTTCCAACAGGTTTTGCAACACTGCACCTCCCATGCTGTTCTCTTTTTCGGACGCACCGAATACAGCGATGGAGGTAGGTTTAAAAAAGCGTTTGAGATACTTGGTACTCAAGTGGGACCTCGAAGCGTGCAACAAATCTAATGACGTTATAGCAGGGATATATTACGGTGGTTGATTCTACTACCATCGTCTAAATTTCGCAGGTGCAAAATTAGAACCCTTTGATATTGATCATAGTTAGCCGCTGCAAATGGCGTGCATTAAAAAACGCGGTACGGAACACGCCCATACCGCGCTTTGAAAAGACACCTGTTGCGCGGCAACACCGCCATCCAGACGGGCTTAGAAGCCGCGAAATGGTGTCGTAGATCTCCCATACAGGGATTCGTTTAAACCGCCACCTTGACAATAGTTTTGATTATTAAATGAACAATAGTTCAATTATCAAACGTAGCACGCCTCTCTATCTGAAAATTTCTCATCCAGTTGGACGATTCCCGCCCAGAATTTCTCTGTTCATTTTTCCGTAATTTGGGCCATACTCAGCACATACTCGATAATCAAACGGGGTGGTGATCATGGCTAGAAACCCGCGACACGACCAGACATCTGATTCGGTCGAAGAGGAATGGCTGGCGGATGGAGAGTATGACTCCGCCGAAGAAGAATCCAGCGTTATCTACAAGTCCTCCGGTATCAATCCGAGCAAGCGACGCCGCATAGAGATGATGCAGGAAGAACGAGAACTGCAAAAAGCATTGCGTGAAGTGTTCGACGACGAAGACTGAAATACTTTACCCCGATCCGTCTGATCGCATAGAGTATCGGGATGCTAAAGATATCCAACAACGTCTCTATCCCGGATGAGGAGATTGAGCTACGTGCGATTCGTGCACAAGGTGCTGGTGGCCAGAACGTAAACAAGGTTTCCAGCGCTATCCACCTCCGGTTCGATATCCGGGCATCGTCCTTGCCCGAATTTTACAAAGAACGCCTACTCGCCCTCAGTGATAGCCGTATCAGCAACGACGGTGTCATTGTGCTCAAATCTCAGGAACACCGTAGCCAGGAACTTAACCGCGAAGCCGCACTCGCACGCCTGGTTATGCTGATCACGCAGGCAACCTCTGTCCAGAAGAGCCGCCGTGCCACCAAGCCTACCCGTTCATCCCAGCGCAAACGTATGGATAGGAAAACCCAGCGTGGCCAAACCAAAGCACTGCGCGGCAAGGTTAATTACTAGGTAGTTTGCCATCCTGCTGCATGGCATCCTGCAGATGGGAATCGATGCGGGACAGATGTTTGCTGACCCGCACCAGCCATCGCAGCGCTTCCAGTTGATCCGTGCCCTTCTCTACTTCCAGATCACCACTGACCATATCGGCAATCACCGCTTGCCGGATGCGCGTCCGATGGTGCTCCAGCCGATAGTATTCAGCCTCCAGCACCGCAGGATCAGGATGGGCAGCCTGTAGATACTGACGCAAAGACACCAGTGGTGAGCGCAGCAATTTCATTGTGCACGCGGTGATACCCCGCTCTGGCTCTTCGTCACAGCGTTCGTGCAGGCGTTGCAGGTGGTCCATACCATGCATCATTGACGTCAATGTATGCCACAGGCGTGCCTGATCGGGTTTAAGGTCTATTGCGTCAAGAAATTTGTGCAGGTGATCCAGATTATGCTGCAGCTCTACCAACCTTCGCCGGTCAGCTCGCTCACCCCGCAGTAATAACGCGAGCTGCTCACACACCAGATCACGTTGCTGCTTGAGCTGAGGCAGGGCTGCGTGCAGAGCTATAGAAGGTTCACGCAGCAACAACGGATCAAGCCGCAAGGCGGGTGTTTCAGTACGATCAGGCACCAGATACTCGATGAAACGTGCAAACAGGTGCACAAATGGCAACATCACCACCACAGCAGCCAAGTTAAACGCCGAGTGGAAGGCTACCAGTGCGATTTCTGCCGACTGCTCAATGTTCTGTCCAGCCACATGCTCCCAGACATGGATAAAGGGCTCCAGCATCAGCAACGCAATCACCACGGTGGCCAGATTAAACACCAAGTGGGACACCCCCGTGCGGCGAGCTTCTGCCCGCCCCCCCCCCCCAGAGTGACGATTAGCGCCTTAACGGATGTGGCCAGATCCATTCCGATCACCACGGCCGCCGCCTGAGCAAAGTTGACGCTCCCGGCATACAACAGCGTTAACATGGTGGCCACACCGGCACTTGAGGATTGGGTAATCAGCGTGATGGCGATCCCCAATCCGATCAGCTGCAGGCGACCGGTGAAACTGTCGTCAGGAAAGGCATCGGGGGTCAGCACATCGCCAAAATCCTGCATGCCAAGCTGCATCTGACCGATACCCAGAAAGATAAGACCAAACCCTGCCAGCGCGTATCCCAGATCTGACAATCGTCCACGGGCAAAGATACGCAGCATGGCGCCCAGAAAGATAAGCGGCAACAGCAACGTACCCAGTTTGAGTTTGAATCCCAGAAAGACTACAAGCCAGCCGGTGACGGTGGTACCAAGGTTGGCACCGTAGACGATTCCCAGGGCTTGGGGAAAGGAGAGCAAGCCCGCACTCACGAAACCCACCGCTGCGATGGTCGTGGCACTGGAGGATTGCAGAATTGAGGTGGACGCCGCACCGGTGATTGCGCCGGTAAGCGGACTACGTGTGGAACGCGCCAGCAGCCGCTGCAGCCCCTCGCCTGCCCCCGAATGCAATCCATCGACCATGATCACCATGCCGAGAATAAACACCCCGAGGCCACCCAGTGCCTGCAGCAGTCCTAATAGCATCGCCGCTCCCGTCAGCAACATATCCGTATGCACAAAGCATAGTTGCTGCGACGGCGACTGCCTGCGTTAAGACAGTTTTTGCAGGCTCAGGCTTACCTGGTGTTGATCGTCGGCAATAAACAGGTCGCCGTCGCTGATGGTCAGAGTCAGTTCCATATTACGCATCACCATCGGCGTCAACGCCTGGATCTCCCCCCAGTTGAAACGGTAGATCGACAGCTTCGGCAATGCCTGCAGGCTATCCTTGTTCTTCTCCCACCAGATATCGGTTTCACTGCCGTAGGCGTACAGAGATACCTCAGGTGCCCGGCTGATCCCTTTGCGAATACGGTCTGCCGATGCCTGGCCTACCTCTATCCAGTGATCAACACTACCGTCCGGGCGGATAATCCACAGGTCCGGCTCATCGGTGGCTGAAAGACCGCGGCTGAACTGCAGGTCCTGATCCTGATTCAGCCCGTACACCAGCAAACGCACCATCATCCGCTCGGGCGTCTCCGACGGGTGTAGCGCGACCGTCAGCTTGCACTGCTGGTAGTTGTTGCGGTCCATATCGACCAGGTTCAGATCCACTTTGTAGATGGTCGGTTTCAGCGCCATAGCGGCAAGCTTCCTGTAGGCAAAAAACGAAAGACGGCATTATACGTTAAGCCACCTGATCAGGTATCGCAGTGACTCGATAAATTGCGCTAGAATTGCTCTCTTATCTGCCTTACCCAGCCTGCCGGAGAAACGATGGAACTCAAACACCTTGCCATTCGTGAGTTGTTAAAAGAAGCCGACGAAGAAACTGCCAAGATCAGCGATAAGGGCGGTATCATGGATACCGACAACAGCATGATCCAAAACCTGTTTGATTCGCTGCTCAACGCCTTCGAGCGCCGTTCCTCCCTCACCCACGGCTCTTTCAACCAGGAAAACGAAGAGGGTTACCCGTTTATCTCCTCTTTTGAAAAATTCCTGGTCAATGAAGAAGCCCCTGAAAACTTCGAGCAACTGGTAGAAGCCGGCATGTCCCAGCTGGCTGTGGCCATCGCGGCCCCTTCCGCTCGCTCGGCAACCGGTGGATACGTGATCTTTGCGGTTTACGGCAGTGACCGTGCCGACTATCTATTGGCCGCTCTGGTGCGTGACCGCAGCAGCATTGCCCTGAACGATAGCTTGCAACCGACTGAAGTGATTGAGGTTAACCTGGAACAGCTACACCAGGCCGCGCGCATCAACATCACCACCTTCAAACAGGGCAAAGACAGTTACCTGAGCTTTATCGGCAGTAAGCAAAAGGGCGAGATTACCCACTACTTCTCTACCGCCTTTGGTTGCACTGACGTAACGCCGTCGCGCAAATCTACCGGTGAGTTGATCAAAGCAGCCAAGGATTTCTGCAGCCAACACGATCTGGGCGAAAAGAAGGAAGAGATCGTCGAAGACGTGGTGAGCTACCTGGAGCGTCAGCGCTCAGAAAAACAGACCGCCAACCTGAACGATATCGAAAACCTGTTTGATGCCTACATTCCACCGGAGCAGGCAGAAACCATGGCAGGCACCTTTGGTACGTTCGCCAACGGCGGACCATACAACGTCAGCCACGAATTCCAGCCGCACACCAGTACAATCAATCGCTTCTCCAAGCTAAAGGCGAAGGCAGATAACTGGCAACTGGATTTCACCAAGAAAGCTCTGGGTCCTGCGCAATCCGGCAAGGATATCGAGTTTGATGAAGCCAGCGGCACACTGACGCTGAAGCGCCTGCCCAGCAAAGTACTCGACCAGATTCGCGCCACACTGGAAGAGGAAAACAGCTAACACCAACTGGCTGATCCTCCCCGGCGGGGGGCACTGCAATAAAAGTGCCCCCTTGCCGACATATCCTCGTCACATTCTGCCGCCAGACTAACTACATTCGTGCGCAGCCATAAAACAGTTTACGGTCTGACGATCCGAATTGTGCAACGCACAAAAAGATATTGACTCGATCAATTTTTCACCTAAAATAAAATCCAATTGTGCATCGCAACATACTTACGGAGAAGATAAAGATGAACGCACCTGTAGACTTCCAGAAGCCTTTCGAAGCAGTTAAAACCCTGATGAACATCCAGGCTGACGCTATCACCAAATCTGTTGAACAGCAGAAAAAATCCGGTGAAGAGCTGGCTGAGTTCTTCAAAACTGAAGCTGAAAAAGCTAAAGAGCTGAAAACTCCAGAAGACGTAATCAAGTACAACATGGACGCAAACAAAGCACTGTTCGAACTGATGAAAGCTCAGGGCGAAGCGTTCACTGCGATTGCTACTGAAGCTCGTGAAGCTGCTATGACTGAAGTGTCTAACCTGACTAAGTAATCTCAGTCGGTTAGTACCTGGAAACCCCGCCGATAGGATATCGCCGGGGTTTTCTTATGTCTGGACACTACGTCCTGCCAGACTATCCCCTCTCCGTTCTAAGCCTCATAACACCATCGATTCCAGTCACTGCAAAATACTCAGATTATTTTTTGTGCACCGCACAAAAAAGTGTTGACTGTACGATTTTTCACCAGTAATATGGCCTCATACTCAATTTTGCACTGCAACAAAATTATTGGAGCATCGATCATGACTAACCCAGTAGACTTCCAGAAGCCATTCGAAGCAGTTAAAACCCTGATGACTATCCAGGCTAACGCTATCTCCAAATCTGTTGCTCAGCAGCAGAAAACTGGCGAAGAGCTGACTAACTTCTTCAAATCCGAAGCGGAAAAAGCTAAAAGCCTGAAAACTCCTGAAGAAGTAATCACGTTCAACGTAGAAGCAAACACTGCTCTGTTCGAACTGCTGAAAGCCCAGGGCGAAGCATTCACTGCAATCGCTACTGAAGCTCGCGAAGCAGCTATGGCTGAAGTTTCTAACATGGCTAAGTAATAGCCCCTGTTAGATCTTCCGGGAAACCCCGCCAACTTCTGGTTGCCGGGGTTTTCTTTTGCTTTCAGAAAGCCTCTCACACCTTACTCATCCAGCACCCGTAGCAACGCGCTTAAGCCTTTATCCAGCGCATCCCGCTCATCCTTGCTCAACGGCTCCAGCATAGAGGTCATGTTGGCGGTGTGTGCCTCTACTGCTTTATCGATCAGCATCAATCCCTCTGCTGTAAGTTGCACTAATTTACTGCGCGCATCCTCCGGATTGGCAACCCGCTCCACCAAGCCGGCTGACTCCAACCGCTGCATTCGGTGGGTCATAGTGCCCGATGTCACCATCAAAGCGGAAAACAGGACCGTAGGTGCCAGGCAATAGGGCGGCCCCGACCGTCTGAGTGTCGCCAACACATCAAACTCCCAACCGCTCATATTGAACTCGTTAAATACCTGTTCCAGTCGTCGCTGCAGCAATGCACCACTACGCTTCATGCGACCAACGGTTCCCATCGCTGTCACATCCAGATCCGGACGTTCACGTGTCCATTGCTTCAATATCAGGTCTACCGCGTCTTGGCGCTGATTCTCATCCATTTATGCATCTCACTGTTCGCACAATGCGTCTAAATTTATCTTGATATTAAGATAAACACCTGCAAGACTCCAATTTATCTTGAAGTTAAGATAAATATTATGGAGCTCAACTCATGGGTTACACCACGATCTACAATATGCTGCTCACCGCGCTGGCACCCATTATCTGGGGATCGACCTATATCGTGACAACGGAATTACTGCCACCGGATCGCCCTTTTACGGCCGCTCTGATCCGCACCTTACCTGCCGGACTCATACTGATCCTGTTAACCACCCGCCATATGCGACAGGTTAATTGGTGGCGCATCTCGGTGCTGTCAGCTCTGAATATTGGTGTCTTCCAGGCGCTGTTGTTTATCGCTGCCTACCGACTCCCCGGTGGATTGGCTGCCGTGTTGGGTGCCATACAACCGTTGCTGGTAATGGCGCTTGTCTGGTTATGCGACCGTCATGCCCCCACCCCTTTAGCGGTATTTGCCAGCGTGATAGGCGTGATCGGGATGGCAGCACTGCTCCTATCGCCAGATAGCCTGCTTGATCCCGTCGGTGCACTGGCCGCAATTGCTGGCGCCGCCTGTATGGCTGCTGGCACCTACCTGTCGCAACGCTGGAAAAACGACTTACCGTTGATGGCTAATACCGGTTGGCAACTCTTGATCGGCGGATTGATGCTGCTGCCAGTGGCCATGCTGGTAGACCCACCACTTCCGGAGCTGGGCATAAAACAGTTACTTGGATACGCATACCTGACATTGATTGGCGCCGTGCTTTCATACGTGCTGTGGTTCAGAGGGTTGCGCAGCCTACCGCCGGTTGCCGTGTCTTCCCTCGCCCTACTCAGCCCACTCAGCGCTGCAGTACTAGGCTGGCTATTGCTCGGCGAGCGCCTTGCCGATATTGCGCTGTTGGGCTTTGTCACCGTGCTGATCAGCGTGGTTCTGGTGCAGTGGAGCGCAACCCAACCACAGCGCCCAGAACAACCGACGCACGCATTTCGCAAACCTTAATCCACCTCACAGCAAGGAGAACGCTTATGTCTTTCACTGCCAATCCAGTTACACCAATTCTTGAAGCCCGTACCTCCACCACCCGTTACCGGCCAGGCATGCCTGTCACAAACGACCAGGTCATCGAACTCGTGCGCTGCGCCACGCTGGCACCCTCCGCCTACAACCTACAAAACTGGCGCTTTATTGCCGTGATGTCCGATGCGGCAAAAGCCCGTTTGTGCGAAGCGGCCTACGGTCAGCCGCAGGTTAAGGATGCAGGGGTAACCTTTATCGTTTGCGGCACAACCAATGCACACAAATCGTTGGCTAACGCACTGCAGGCATCCGTTGATGCAGAGATTATCAGTCCCCAGGTGCAAACAAGTTGGGTCGATGCCGCCACCGCATCGCACCAGGACAACCCTCAGTTACAGCGGGATGAAGCGTTCCGCTCCGCATCCCTGGCGGCAATGACCTTGATGATCAGCGCACAGGGGATGGGCCTGGCCAGTGGCGCTATGAGTGGTTTTGATGAACAAGTACTGCGTCAGGCATTTGAGCTGTCTGACCAGGAACTGCCGGTGATGCTGGTGACCGTAGGACATGGTGCGGAAAACAACTGGCCACAGAAATGCCGGCTTCCGGTTGAGAAAGTACTGCGCTTTGCCTGAAACGGCTCTGTTTATTGCGGGCACAAAAAAGGCGGAGCTGGTAATGCCCAGGTCCGCCCTTTTTCTAGGAGCTCTGATCAGGCCGCGTTGTGCATGTTGTTGCCGTTTTCAATCAGCGCCTGATGCAACGCGATAATCGCCTGCTCGTAATCTTCCTCGTTGACGATGCACTGCATCTCTACCTGGCGAATAGACTGATGTAAGGCCTGAACGCTGATACCAGCGTCAGCCAGTGCAGTTACGGTACGCGCCAGAATGCCTTTCACCTTCATGTGTGAACCGATTGCGGAAACAATCGCCAGGTTGTGAAGCTGAACCGCACCTTCCGGGTATTTGTCTTCGATCAGACGGGTCGCGCGATTTACCATCTTCAGAGAGCCAGCCACGTAGTAGGTGATACTGTTCGCATCCGCGTCTTTGTTCACGACATACAGTTTCAACTGACGCAGCAGCGTGGAGATCTCAATGTCATAACCTGCATCCCCCAACATCTCCTGGTCGAAGATCTCGATACCAAAAACATCCTTGCGGCCCGCGACAATTTCAACACGCGGTACTTCACTACGGTAATCCTGGCTGATCAGGGTACCTTCGTCTTCTGGTTGGAATGCGTTCTTGATACGCAACTGAACACCACAACGGCGCAAACCTTTAGCCGCTTTCGGGTGGATTGCCTCCATCCCCAGATTGGACAGCTGATCCGCTACATCGTAGTTGGTGCGACCAATGGTTACGACGTTGTCCGGGCCTACCAGCATTGGGTCAGCAGAGCTCAGGTGGTATTCCTTGTGGATAATCGCTTCCTCTGCACCGGTAACCGTCGCAATGGCACTAAAGGTCATTTCGCTGTAACCACGGTCGAACGTGTTCATCAGACCTTCTTCGCAGTGGGTGTAACCGGTCGCAATTACCAGTTCTTTATCGAACTCGATACCGTCGAACTGCTTTGCAACCATCTCTTCAAATGGCAGCGGGGTTGCCATGTGCCAGCCGGTCAGGTCAACAAAACGTGCATTTACACCGGCTTTACGCAGCGCCAGTACAGAGTTGTAAGCACTGTGGGCTTCACCGATGGAGGCCAGCATCTCGCGCACCTTCATCAGGTGCTCTTCCAACTGGAAGTGGCCGTAAGAGCAAAGGTGGTGCAGACTCTTCATGCAATCGCGCACATCGTTCAGGCGTTCGGCAACGAAGTTGTTGGCTGCGGTCAGCTCGTATTCGCTCTCGCCAAACAGTTCCGCGTTGATCTCCTGCATGTTGACCTGCAGCTTGTTCAGCGCTTCAACCCAGGCTTCTTCGCTCTCCGCATTGGCAAAGCGTGCGTAAACGCCAGGCTCACCGGTTTTCTTGTGTTCCAGCAACTGGTTGGTAATACCGCCGTATGCAGACACCACAAAAATTCGGTTATACAGCTGATCTTCACTACGGTTACCGATCAGAATAGTGTCCATCAATTCCTGGAAGCGGCTCATGGACGTGCCGCCGATCTTTTCGACTGTATGCATACTTAACTTCGGTTTCTCAGTTACTGCCGTTTGGGTTTCGCACTGTGAGTGAGCACAAACCTGCCCCGCTCTGAAGCGTTCGCAAAATAATCATCCCACCCGATCGCGAAAATACGGAAAAATGTGGCGCAAAATTATACACCAAAAGTATGAATAAGTGAGTAGTCGCCCATTAACCTATTGGCTAATAACTGTATGTCTGAGGAATGGATCAGCTTTTGCCGGCTGACGGTCCAACCACCCGATTGCGCCCTTCATTTTTCGCCCAGTACAAGCGCTCGTCGGTCCGGTGCATCAGATCGGCGTAGGATTCCCCTTTCCGCAACTGAGAAACACCAAAGCTAGCGGTTACCGCACGATCAAGACCAAAGCTTTCGGTTTCCACCTGCAGGCGCAGACGCTCAGCAATATCCGTTGCCAAATCACCATCGGTTTCGGTAACGATCAGCATAAACTCCTCACCTCCAATACGCGCCAGATAATCGTAGCTACGCACATACTGCCCAACACTGCGCACAAACTGCTGAAGCACCCGATCACCGGTGGGATGCCCGTAGGTATCGTTGATCAGCTTAAAATGGTCGATATCAAAAACAATCAGGGAAAGTGGAGACCCTGAGCGGTGGGAGCGGCGTACTTCGTTGATCAGGATCTCGAGGGCTCGACGCCGGTTGAGCACGCCGGTGAGTGAATCGGTACCCGCCTGGGATACCAGAGTTTCGATCTCGCGCTTGCGTCGTAGCGCGAATACGAACAAATAAAGCGGCAGAATAAACATCAAGCTGAACACAATATCAGCCAGATACAGACCTTCAATGCTGTCCAGAAAGCCGAAAACCCGATTCGCTGCATCAAATTCGATGTTCAGCAGAATGATTCCGAGGAACAGGGGGCTGCAAAACAACAGCTCCTTCCAGAGCCGCCTTTGCTTAAGAAACCGGTGACTATTCAAACGCTCATTTAACCTCTAACTGCGTGCCAAGCCTTTATAATTTGGCACTTCAGGCCCTATTCCCAAAAAATATTGTAGCGCGATTATCCTTAAACCTAAAACATATAGGGAGCCTGACCTGACAGATCCTCCCCCTCTTATCGGCAGTCAAAACTGAATCCATAGCGCCCAGTGCGAGCAACGTCTGAAATTGACTTCCATCAATCGCCGGATCTGATGTTTCGGCTACTGTGACCTCGCTAATTCATCTATATCGGAGTCCCATTATGAGCAGCCTGCCGCTGACAAACATTCCAAGCGTGATGCTTGATTTCATGAACGACGACCACCGAGAAGCTACTCTGATGACCAACAAGCTACACACCCTGCTGTTGGACGCTCGAGAGGTAGAAGATTTCGACCGCGATCTAATCACTGCTGCTCTGACTGAAATCTACACACACGACAAGGAACACTTCGCCCGTGAAGAGGCTGAAATGGAACGCACCGGTTTCCCTGCGTACGGCTGCCACAAAGGCGAGCACGAGCGCGTATTGAACGAACTGCAGGATGTACTCAATGCCTGGCAGGACGGTATGCCCCCGGAAGCCCTGGAAACCTACCTGAGCGAAACCATGGTTCCGTGGTTTATCAACCACATCAATACCATGGATACAGTGACGGCGATGTTTGTTTCACGACAAGGTTAAAATTTTCAAGGCAATCACGAAACTTATCCAAACGTTCATTAATGGCAGCGTCTAAACTCATTTATAAGGAGCATTAAACGACGCCCTGTCTATTTTTTGCGCTGTTTAAACTCTGATCTGAACGAATTTTATTCGCGTATATTGAAATATACTGATATTTAGTTATAAAGTTCGTTCTCCTCTTTTATCAGGAGCCTGGCTAAACCGTGCAAGCACTTTGTTTGCTATGCGGTTTCATCCGGGAGAAGGGACTACAATTAATAAGCCCAAGTACCTGAGTATCTATTCCAATCATGTATCTTGAGCTTATTTGAAGTAATAAGGACGTCCTGATCATCCGTTCGGTTGTGAATATAGCGCTTTATGATAAACGACGAAATCAGTCAGAAACTGATGCCACTTTCCCTGGAACAATTGGACCAGGTTCAGAAAAAACTGGAAGAATTGGTAGCCGAGAAAAAGGAAGCCAAAAAACGCGCCAGCCGTTTTCCGCCGGTCGCTACTGATCTCGATTCCCTTGCGTCCATGCAGGATCTGGATCTGAGCGGTCTGATGCGTGAGATTTCGCGCCGTTAAACTGTCCTCCAGTTTTCTAAACAGCCACGCCATTTATAGGTGCCGCCACGCCTGCACAGGGTTTCGTTTTTGCGGATTTCATGCCCCGACTCTGGTATGCTCCAGCTGTCCTGTGTCCAGTGTGACACCCCACATTTACAGAGAAGATAGTCAGCACCATGAGTAAATACTGGAGCGAGGCGATCAACGGCCTCACCCCTTATGTACCCGGTGAACAACCAAAAGACACTGGGATCACTAAGTTAAACACCAACGAAAACCCGTATCCGCCGTCACCAAAAGCTGAAGCGGCGATCCGTGAATTCCCGATGGATCGACTGCGCCTGTACTCCGATCCGGATTGTGGCGCACTGAAACAGGCACTGGCTGATCATTTCTCTGTCGATAAGCATAACGTCTTTGTTGGGAACGGCTCCGATGAAGTCCTGGCGTTGACCTTTATGGCGTTTTTCCGCCAACCGCGTCCGCTGCTGTTGCCGGAAACCACTTACAGCTTCTACGACGTTTACTGCAACTTGTACGACATCGAGTACAAGCAGATCCCACTGCGTGAGGATTTCTGCATCGACTTGAACGATTACAACGAGCCGAATGCAGGGATTATCTTTGCCAACCCGAACGCGCCAACCGGACGCGCACTGGCGCTAAGCGAGATCGAAGCGCTGCTGCAGCATAACACCGAGTCTCTGGTCGTGGTTGATGAAGCGTACGTAGATTTCGGTGCTGACAGCGCTATTGAGCTGACCCGCCGTTATGACAACGTATTGGTGATCCAGACCTTCTCCAAGTCCCGCTCTCTGGCAGGTATGCGTGTGGGTTATGCGATTGGTCACGAAGATCTGATTGCAGGTCTGGAACGCGTGAAGAACAGCTTCAACTCCTACCCACTGGATATGCTGGCGATCGCCTCTTCCGTGGCGGCAATCGAGGACGATGCTTACTTCCGCGACACCACGCAGAAGATCATCGAAACCCGCGACTGGACAGAAAAAGCGCTGGCCGAGCTGGGCTTTATCACCACGCCATCCAAAACCAATTTTGTATTTACCGCCCACCGTTACGTGGAAGCGGCTGAGTTGATGGGTTTCCTGCGTGCCAACAAGATTCTGGTGCGTCACTTCAGCAAGCCGGGCATCGACAACCACCTACGCATCACCATCGGCACCCAGGACGAGATGCAGCTGCTGATCGATACCCTGAAGCAGCACCCTGACATCATTGCGATGGGCTAGCATCCACGCGCTATCCAAACCTCAGGTGGCACCTGCCGCCTGGGGTTTTCTTTCAGACCTTTACCCGCTTTTACTCTCCACATCACGTTTGCTGCGCAGACTCTCACACTGCAACTCCCCCTTGCGAGTCAGGTTGTAACGTTCCAGATCCGCAGCCATACGCAGGTTCCCGCTGTACAGCGTTTTAGCCTCTGCACGCAGATCGTCCACCGACAACCCTTTCTGCTCGCCCGTCACCGGGTTGGTGGCGGGTATATCGAGGTAACGCGGGCTGAAATGGGTCAGGATCAGGTGCGACAAGCCAACCCGCTCGGCAAACTCAGCAACCTGTGCCGCGGTGCTGTGTTGCGGCTCCGGCCCCACTTTGGCGGCGATCTCCAGCGTATAGGTGGACTCATGTACCAGCAGATCAGCATCCTCGCACAGAGGTTCCAGCAACGCGGGCTGGTCATTGTCGCCTCCGACCACAACCACCCGCCCCTTGCGGGAAGGCTGCGAATAGCACAGGCCATCCAGAATACGCCCATCCTCCAGCGTGATGCGCTCCCCTTTCTGCAACCGGTTCCATTCAGGACCACTGGGAATACCCTCTTCACGCAACTTTTCCACCAGCAAGCGGCGCTCCACATTGGTTTCTTCAAAGCGGTAGCCGTAACTCGGCACCCGGTGAGATAATTTACAGCGGGTAATACGCATTCCTAGCGCGTCCCATACCAGCTCGTTGTCAGCCACATCGATGAAGTGCAGCTCATAGTCCAGGCTCAGCTCGGCAAACTGCATCATCGCCTGCAGAAAAGGCTCAAGCGCCCGTGGACCAATCAGTGTCAGTGGCTCAGCACGCCCCGACAACTGTGCCGATGCCAACATACCTGGCAGACCATAGCAGTGATCACCGTGCATATGGGTAATCAGTACCGCACGCAGTTTCAGCAGCGAAAGCGGCGCTCTGAGCAGACGATGCTGGGTTCCTTCACCACAGTCCACCAGATACCACTCCCGTGTGCGCTCCAACCCGACAGCGATAGCACTAACGTTCCGGCTGCGTGTGGGTGTACCTGATGAGGTGCCCAAAAAGGTAATCTGCATCGTTACTTTTCTCCTTTCAATGCCGTTAACTTGCGTCCGGCCCCGGCATTAGCTCAAGGCAATACTGCTTGGGCGGTTTACCCAATGCTTTACGAAACATCGCCACAAAAGCACTGGGACTGCGATACCCCAAAATCAGCGCCACTTCGGTCACACCTTTGCCTTCCCCCAACAGTTTGACCGCCTCCTGCAAACGTAACTGCTGCCGCCACTGGCCAAAACTCAAACCGGTTTCGCGCAGAAACAACCGGCCCAACGTGCGCCCGCTGGCACCCACATCCGCCGCCCATTCCTCCAGGCCACGGCTGTCGGCCGGATTATCCCGCAGCATCGACATCACCCGCACCACCCGCCGATCCTCCGCCAACGGCAGATAGAGCGACGACGGTTCCAAAGCCTGAAGTTCATCGCCAATCACCGCCATTAAGCGCGCTGCTGGGCTGTCCGGCAGGTAATCACGCCCATGACTGATCGCCCGGATAATCAACCCACGTAAAAAAGCGGAAACCTCCAACACGCTGCACTGGGTCGGCAGCGCATCAAACTGCCGTTGGTCGATAAACAGGTGGTGCACCTCCGCTGCAGATACCGCTATCACCTGATGCTCCATATCACCCGGCACCCATACCGCCTGTGTCGGCGGAATCACCCAGGTACCGTCGGCTGTATTCACCCGCAGCACTCCGGCCGAGGCGTAAGCCAGCTGCGCCCGGGGATGGGTATGGGGGATTACCTCTTCATTCCCTTGCATGACACCGCGCATACCCAATATCGGCCGCAACGGATCGTCGATACAGCCAATACCGCTGGGCGTTGTTTTTGTCTGTTTCACAACATTACCTGTCCATTTATCGTATGCGTACCTTTTCATTAAGGCGCAGAATGGACACCTTAGCAATACAATGACGAGTTACGACCATGCCCAAGCTCATTACCGCGATACTGACACTGCTGTGCGGTTTGCTCCTGATCATCCTGCAACCTGCGGGTCTGACGTTACAGCAGGCCACCGGGGCAGCCCTGGTGCTGTTCGCGATCTTGTTCTGGGCGATGGCGATCCTGCCGGATTACCTCACGGCGCTGATCTTTATGCTGGCGGCGATCCTGTTTTCGGTCGCGCCACCCGAAGTGGTGTTTGCCGGATTCAGCTCGGCGGCGATGTGGCTCATCTTTTCCGGCCTGGTGTTTGGTATGGCAATCAACAGCACCGGCCTCGGCCAACGCATCGCCGGTGCACTCAGCCATCAGGTCAATGGCAGCTATGTGCGTCTGATCAGCGGTATTGTCATCGCCTCGGTATTGGTAGGCTTTGTGATGCCCTCCTCGCTTGGACGTGCCGTGCTGCTGATTCCCATTGTGATGGCCCTGGCCGACAGCTGCGGCTTTAAGCCAGGCAGCAAAGGCCGCACCGGAACTGCGCTGGCAGGCGCGTTGGGTTGTCACGTTCCCACGTTTGCCGTACTGCCGGCCAACGTCCCGAACATGGTGTTTATAGGCGCCGCAGAAACCATCCATGGCGTAACACCAGGCTATTCGGAATACCTGTTTCTGCACTTTCCGGTCTTAGGTTTTCTGAAAGCGGTGCTGATCATTGGACTGATCCTGCTGCTGTTTCCCGATACGCCTCAGCACCAACCGGCTCAGACCACTCAAACAAGTGGTAACGGCGGCCAACGCAAACTGATCCTCGTGCTGGGCACCGCGCTGGCGTTCTGGTTTACCGACTCAATCCACCACATTTCACCGGCGTGGGTAGGCCTTACCGCTGCGTTGTTCCTGCTGATGCCCGGAGTGGGTCTGGTGGACGGTAAGACATTCAACGACAAAATGAACTTCAGCCTGATGGTATTTCTGGCGGGGATTCTGGCTCTGGGCACGGTAATCAACACCACGGGGCTCGGTGGCGTCTTAGCCAATACCTTCAACACCTGGGTGCCGCTGAACCCGGACAATCCGGCCCTAAACTTCGCCTCCCTTTCCGGCTCTGCAATCCTCACCGCACTGGTGGCCACGTTGCCGGGAGTGCCGGCAGTATTAACCCCCTTTGCCGACCAGATGGCAGACAAAAGCGGTATGACACTGGAAGCGGTGCTGATGACCCAGGTGCTGGGTTTCTCCACCATCCTGATGCCGTACCAGTCCGCACCGTTGGTGGTAGCGATGCAACTGGCCAAAGAACCTCTGCGCCATGCGATCCGCTTCTGCCTTATCTCCGGGGCGCTAACCATTCTGATTCTGCTGCCGCTGGACTACCTGTGGTGGCAATGGCTGGGCTGGATCTGACCAGGTCTTTACACAAATCCAATCCGCCCGGATTGGGTAAAAAAGTGATACAGAAAATTGCATATTTTTCTGCTGCGGTTACACACAAAGGGGCGTACAATCGGCGCCCTTTTACGCGCCACACGGATTTTTCATGCCTACCAATACCGCCCAACAAGGACTGTTGTACGCCCTGATCGCCTATGGCCTCTGGGGCTTTTTCCCGCTGTTTTTTAAGCAGGTAACCGACCTGCCCGCACTGGAAGTGCTCGCCCATCGCGTAATCTGGGCCTGCGTATTCACCGGACTGGTTCTGACACTGATGCGCAGCTGGAAAACAACGGTCACACATCTTAAAAATGCGCGAATATGGGCGGCCCTGGGCTTCTCAGCCCTGCTGATCGCCGTAAACTGGGGCGTGTTTATCTACGCCGTGGGCGAAGGCCAGGTACTGGCCTCCAGTCTGGGGTACTTCCTCACTCCGCTAGTCAACGTATTGCTGGGCACGCTGGTACTGGGTGAAAAGCAGGACAAATTCCGTAAATTCGCGTTAGTGCTGGCAACAGCAGGCGTACTCTGGCAGATCATTGCCTTGGGTGAACTGCCCTGGATATCTCTGATTCTGGCCAGCTCTTTCGGTGTATACGGCCTGGTGCGCAAGCAAGCGCCTGTGGACACTCTGTCAGGGTTGCTGATAGAAACCCTCGTACTGTGCCCGATTGCGTTTGCCTATTGGTACTGGCTGCTGGATACCGGACAAGACCACTTTTTGGAAAGTGGCTTCGATGCCGGTCGCCTGATCGCTATGGGAGTCCTGACCTCGGTGCCGCTGCTGGCATTTGCTGCCGCAGCCCAGCGCCTGAGCCTGACCGTCGTCGGCTTCCTGACCTACATGGCGCCAACCTGCCACTTCCTGCTGGCAGTGTTCCTGTATAACGAGCCGTTTGGCACCCACCAGTTGATCAGTTTCTCACTGATCTGGGCAGCATTGTTCGTATTCAGCGGCGGCGCACTGCTCAATAAGGGAAATAAAGCACAGAAAAAAGCCGTCTGATGTTTCCATCAGCCGGCCTTTGAATCTGAAATCGTGTGTGAAAGGTTTCGACCTTAGGTGTCGTCACCTTCCGCCCGGTTGCCACCGCTCTGAGCCGCAATAGCCAGGTTATCTTCCGCGCGATCCAGCATCTTGGCTGCAGTATCGTCTACACCATTCAGCGTTGCCGCACCGATGCTGACGGTGAAAGAGATTGCTCCCCCTTCGACCGGAATGCTCATCTCACCGGCCAGGTTGATAATACGCTGTGCCGCCAGCAGTGCCTGTTCACGGTTGGTTTCCGGCAGGAACAACGCCAGCTGGTCATCCGCAATACGCGCCAGGAAATCCGCGGTACGTTTGGTTGCATCCAGAGTCTGCACCAACTGCTGCAAGATCTGGTCACCCGCATCCCAACCGTACTTGTTGTTGATGGCAGTCAGACCATCTACGTCAATCGCCAGAATCGAACAGATCCAGTCATAACGCTGCGCCTGAGCGACCGCTTGCTCAACAACCGGCATCAACGTGCGGCGGTTGTAGGCCCCTGTCAGCATATCGCGCTGGGACTGACCACCGGAGCGGCGGGAGAGGCGCTTCTGCTCACTCACATCACGCAGGACCATCAGCCAGCCAGTGCCCGACCGGGCAACGATCAGACGGAACCAAAGCGCTTCGCTCAGCCCCGCATCTTTTAGCAGCGGAGCACTGTCCGGGCGGATCAGCTGTTCCATCTGCTGAGGACCGTCGGTAGCGGCCTTATCCAGCACTGTTGTCAGCGATGCAACGACAGATTCCGGAATCACTTCATTTGCGTTGTGGCCCAGCAGAATCATTGGGTTCATCCAATCATTGGTACCAATCGAGTAGCTGATCACCTCAGCTTTCTCGTTAAGGAAAAGCACCGATTCTTCCAGGGTAGAGATCAACGCATCCAGCTGGGTTACTGCGAGGCTGCTGTCAACAGACATCCGAATACTCCGTCATCTAAACGAACAAAACATTGGTAGGAAGTTATAGCACAATTTGTAGTGTTTTGAGTTGCAGCATTCTGTATCTGGCAAAACTCAGGATATACTCCGCTGCATGAACATTCTAAAGATCTTCACACTGGTGGGCCTGCTGTTTGCAAACAGCGTCTGGGCCAACTCAGCGGAGCAATTTGATCCGGCGCTGCGCGATGCACTGAAGCGAAGCTTTGCCACCGCGGATAGCTTTGAAGACCGCTACGTGGCGGAGGTCTGGTTGGTGGATATGGGCGGACGTATCCGCAACTACGTGAAGGATGATCTGGAACGGGTTGAGATCCTGCGGTACGCCCATGCCGAAGCCCAACGCCACGAGTTACCCATCGATCTGGTACTGGGGCTGATCCACACCGAAAGCCTGTTCAACCGTTTTGCGATCTCCGGGGCGGGCGCACAAGGCCTGATGCAGGTGATGCCGTTCTGGAAAAACGAGATCGGTCGTCCCAACGACAACCTCACCAACATCAAAACCAATCTGCGCTACGGCTGTACGATCCTGAAACACTACCTGAAAGTAGCCAAGGGTGACTGGACCGAAGCACTGGCCCGCTACAACGGCTCTTACGGTAAAACCTGGTATCCGGAACGGGTCTATAAAAACCAAACACGGTACAGGGAGTAGCTGTACCGCATAAACAGTGAGAGCGATCTTCAGCTTCAGATGATCTGAAAATCCACCAACTCGTCGGATACTTCAACTTCTTCGGATTTCACCTCCGCTACAGTGGCCAGTTCCGGCCCCTGGCTCAACCACGCTTCCACGTGACGCACAGCTTGCTCGTCGCCCTGCAACATCACCTCAACACTGCCGTCGCTCAGGTTGCGCACCCAACCGACCAACCCGGCGCGCTCAGCTTCTTCTAACGTAGACTGACGGTACCAAACACCCTGCACCCGTCCGGTGACCCATGCATGTATACAGATTTTTGCCATGTTCTTAGTTACCTCACCTCGTCGGCGCTGCTGTCCCCTGCGCTGCGCTCGCTATATTGCGCCACGCCACTATCCTGTTCGGCATCTGAAAATAACGTTTCCAGCGAAATATTCAATGCATCTTTACGCTGGTCACAGACACGCCCCAAACGTTGGTTGAGCTCGCGCTCCCATGCCGAGATCGATTCAGCCACCGGCGCATCAGGCAACGGCCAGGGTAACAAGCGGTTCAGCTCATCCAGCGACATCCGGCCCGCATTGCGACTCAACAGGTAGTCTCCCCGATCGCTGCGACTGATGATGCGGCCATTCAGCAGAATTTGCACATATTGATCCCAACGCCCCTGATCCAGCCCCGGCACCTCTTTCAGCAACACCCGGTCAGGCACGGCCTCACCTCGGCCCTGAGCCTGCCAAAGCCGGTGAATCACCGCCACCATGATATGCAGTTCGGAGACGCCATGGGCATCATCCAGACGGCTGTATACAGTCAGCCCACGGGTTAGCTCACAACCCAGCAGGATGATAATCCAGGAGATAAAGATCCAGAGCAGGAACAGCGGCACGGCGGCAAACGCACCGTAGATCAGCTCGTAGGAGGGGAACTGGGTCACAAACAGGGCAAAACCACGTTTGGCGGTCTCAAACAGAATTGCCACCACCAACCCGCCATAAAGGGCGTTTTTGATCGGCACACGGCAATTCGGTACCGCCGCGTAGAGTAAGGTAAATGCCGCAGCAGAGAGAATCATCGGCAGGATCGACAGCAATCGTGTCCGCCCTACCAGCTCAGTGGCTTCCGAGATCACCGAAATGGAAGCGATATACGAGGTGACGCCCAAGCCCAGACCGATCAACACAGGCCCAAGACTCAGTACAGCCCAGTAAAGCAGGAAACTGGAGAGACCTTTGCGAGGTTCCGACACCCGCCACACCCGGTTAAAGGCCGCCTCGATGTTTTTCATCATCATGATGGCCGTCACGGCCAGCACCGCAACACCCACCGCGGTCAGTTGGCGCGCTTGGTTAGCGAAATTGCTCAGGTAATCCTGCACCACGGCACCGGTGGTCGGTACAAAGTTACTGAATACCCACCCTTGCAGCTCTTGCCCCACCCCCTGAAAGGACGGCACCGCCGCCAACACGGCATAAGAAACGGTCATCAACGGGACCACAGCAAACAGCGTGGTATAGGTGAGCGCAGAGGCATTCAGCACGCCCTGATTCGCGATGAACTGGCGGAACAGATAGGCCAAAAAGCGGATTGCCGGTTTATCTAACAACTGACGCATGACGTTTCCTTTGTCGCGGGAGATCAGACGTATACAATACAGGGCTTAAACCCAACATCGCATTAATTATAAATCGGTATTGCATAATGAGTGACGTGACTATTTACCACAACCCACGCTGTTCCAAATCCCGCCAGACGCTGGCGCTGCTGGAAGAACAGGGTATCGAACCTCAGATCGTTAAGTACCTGGAAGACACCCCAAATGCCGATGAGCTGAAAGCGGTACTCGCTAAGCTGGGCATCTCTGCACGCGACCTGCTGCGTAAGAAAGAAGCGGAATACAAAGAAGCGGGCCTGGACAACGAAGGTCTGAGCGACGATGAAGTCATCGCTAAGATGATCGAATTCCCAAAACTGATCGAGCGTCCAATCGTCGTTAAAGGCGACGCAGCACGTATCGGCCGTCCACCGGAGTCCGTTCTGGAGATCCTGTAAGTGTCTTCACCTTACGTTCTGGTCCTGTACTACAGCCGCCACGGTGCCACGCGCACCCTGGCGCAACATATCGCCCGTGGCGTTGAACAGGCGGGTATGGAAGCACGCCTGCGCACGGTGCCAGCCATCTCCACCGTGTGTGAAAGTACAGCGCCAGCCGTGCCGGACGAAGGCGCGCCCTATTGCACCGAAGCCGATCTGGCCAACTGCGCAGGCCTGGCCTTGGGTAGCCCGACCCGCTTCGGCAACATGGCCGCCCCGATGAAGTATTTCATCGACGGCACCAGTTCGATCTGGCTCTCCGGTAAGCTGATCAACAAACCTGCGAGTGTCTTTACCTCCAGTTCCAGTATCCATGGCGGCCAGGAAAGCACCCTGCTGAGCATGATGCTGCCGCTGATGCATCAGGGCATGGTGATCGCAGGCCTGCCGTATAGCGAAAGCGAACTGCTCTCCACCCAAAGCGGTGGCACACCGTACGGTGCGACCCACGTTGCAGGTCGGGACAATAGCAACACACCGGATGAAACCGAATTGAGCCTCTGTCGCGCACAGGGCAAACGTCTGGGCGAACTGGCCCTGAAACTGTTGGAGCAATAATTTCCATGGCTGAAGACTACCGCCTGAAAGCGCGCCTGAGCCGTTACATCACCGTTGCATCGTACTTCGCACTGCTTGCCCTGTTTGTACTGTGGCACTTCGTGCTGGTACCGGTACCAGACGCAAACCCACTGACCATCGTGTTGGTGAAAAGCGCGCTACTACTGGCTTTCCTGCCAACCATCATCAGCGGCAACCCTCGCAACCATGCCTGGCTCTGCTTTGTGCTGATGCCGTATTTCATGGTAGCCGTGATTGACGCCAGCATCCCGGGCACCTTCGCTGTAGGCACCGCATCCTGCATCCTGATCGGCATCCTGTTTACCAGTGCCATGATGTATGCCCGTTGGCAGAGCCGTTACAACAAACAGCTAAACAACCAGTAAGATGCTGCGCGATCAATTTCCGATTCTGGCGCAGCAGGTTGGCGGCCAGCCGCTGACCTATCTGGACAACGCCGCCACCACCCAAAAACCGCACGCGGTGATTGACGCGGTGGCGCAGTACTACCAAACCACCAACGCCAACGTTCACCGTGCCTCCCACCACCTGAGTGCTGAAGCTACCCTGCGCTTCGAACAAGCCCGTGAAAAGCTGGCCCGCTACCTGAATGCCGCCAACAGTCGCGAGATCGTCTGGACCCGCGGCACCACCGAAGCGATCAACCTGGTGGCGAACAGCTGGGGCCTGAGCAACCTAAACGTCGGTGACGAGATCATCCTCAGCACGCTGGAACACCACGCCAACATCGTGCCCTGGCAGATGGTCGCTGAGCGCACCGGTGCCATGATCAACGTGATCCCGCTGCTGGAAAACGGTGATCTGGACCTGGATGCGTACCACAACCTGCTGGGCGACAAAACCAAGCTGGTCGCCGTTGGTCACGCCAGCAATACGTTGGGCACCATCAACCCGGTCAAAGAGATTGCCGCAGCTGCCAAGGCTGTGGGTGCGACTGTGCTGATCGATGGCGCACAGGCCCTGCCCCACTTCACCGTGGACGTGCAGGATCTGGGTTGTGACTTCTACGTGTTCTCCGGCCACAAGATGTTTGCGCCCACGGGTATCGGCGTTTTGTGGGGGCGCGAGTCTATTCTGGAAGTGATGCCGCCATGGCAAGGCGGCGGCGAGATGATCGCCCAGGTCAGCTTCAGTGGCACCACCTACAACCAGCTGCCGTTTAAGTTCGAAGCAGGTACGCCCAATATCTCCGGTGTACTGGGTTTGAGTGCCGCCGTGGATTGGTTGTTGCAGCAGGATCGTGCCGTACTGGATAGCCATGAGCAGGCATTGTTCCAGCACGCGCTAGAATGCTGCGCCACTATTCCCGGCTTTATCCGCATCGGCGCGCCAGAGAAAAGCGTGAGCCTGGTCTCCTTCCAGCTGGATCAGCACCACCAGCAGGATATCGGCTTGCAACTGGACCAGATGGGCATCGCTGTGCGTACCGGTCACCACTGCGCCATGCCGCTGATGCAGGCATTGGGATTAAATGGCACAACACGCGCCTCGTTTGCGTTCTACAACACCATGGAAGAGGTGGAGCGCTTTGCCACCGCACTGGACCTAATCGCCCGTGAAGATCAGGTACAGGTTCCCGTGGCCGCGGTGGAAGAGGATGATCCGGCCTTCAGCCTGTCGCCTTACGGTACCGAGATCAGCGCCGACGACCTGCTCGCCAAGCTCGGCCCACTGAAGGACTGGAACAGCCGCTATCGTGAACTGATGCTGCTAGGCAAACAGCTGCCGAAACTGGCCGACAAATTCAAATCCGACGATAACCGGGTACAGGGCTGTGAAAGCCAAACCTGGCTGACCTACAAAAAAGACAGCCAAGGAATCTACCACTTCCTGGCCGATTCCGATGCCCGGGTCATTCGTGGACTGATTGCGCTAGTCCTCGCCGCATTCAACCATAAGAGCGCGGAAGAGATTCACGCTTTTGATATCAACAACTACTTTGATCAACTGGATCTGCAACGCCACCTGAGTCCTTCCCGGGGCAACGGTCTGCGTGCAATCGTTGAGAAAATCCGGCAGATAGCTGCCGACGCTAATTAACAGGAGCCTCAATGAGCAACTTTACCGATGTATCCTTCCTGAACACCGTTTTTGGTAACGAAAAAGGTGACTACAGCAATCCAAAATGGGAAAAGGCAGCAAAACAGCTGCACCTGGTTCAGGAAGAGATGGCTGAGTTGGTTGAAGGTATCGACAACAAAGATATCACCGAAGTACGCGACGCAATCGCTGACGTGCTGGTTACCACCTACGGCATGGCCCACATTCTGGGCATCGACGCCGATGCGGACATGGCAGCGGTTCAGGAAAGTAACCTGTCCAAGCTGTGCAAAACCGAAGAAGAGATCAACGCAACACTGGCCTACTACGGTGAAGAGATCGGCATCGAAGTCTACGCCGGTGGCGAGTTGCCAGAAGCGTTCATCAAGTCCGCCAAGGATCAGGAAGGCAAAGACGGCAAGTTCTACCCGGCTCACAAGTTCCTGAAGAACACCAACTGGCACGAGCCTAAGCTGGGCTAAGTAAGCCGTGTAAGCGGCACCAGGTACTATAAAAAAGGGTCTATCAAAAAGACCCTTTTTTTGTTTCTGGCGACCACATCACGATCTAAATCAAACGTTTAAATTATCCGCCGTTGACTGCAACAAATGATCCACGTTAAGTTTGTGTGACATTAACGAAATTTCATGCAAGTTCAGCATTTGTTAAGAAAACTTCAACAATCGCTCCGTATGATTTTCGCTCGGCATTTTGGATGCCGCCAATAGAGTTAAAGGCTGCTGACAAAGATCAGCAAAAAAGAGATGCCCGAGCATACGGGCAGAAAATAAATAAACTGGATGTCCTCCATGAGTGGTTATGTCGGTACTACGAAGTACAACTATCGACGCCTGAATGGCTTGGGGTTTATTGTCTGCGCGGGGGCAATAGCCTTCACAACAGCGTATCTACAGGAGCAGTTGGCTCAAGAGCCCTGTATTCTCTGCTCCCTCACCCGTTTAATCACCCTGTCCATCGCTTCGATTTTCCTTCTCGCATTTCTGCACAACCCCGGTTCCATTGGCCAGCGCATCTACGGCTTCCTTGCTTTCCTGCTTACCCTGACCGGTATCTCCGCCACCCTGAAGCACGTCTGGATTCAGGCACAGTTGATCAACGGCTCTTCGGTAGCAAATTGTGAAGTTAACGTCAGTCAGGTCTTTGATACAATGCCAACAGTTGAAACACTGTCCGCTATCTTTCAAGGAGCCAGCGAATGCCACGTAAGCCAATGGACCTTTTTGGGGCTAAGCATTCCAGAACAGGCGTTGATGCTGTTCTCAATCCTGCTGATCATTACATGGAAGCTGATCAGAAGGCGTCGCCAATCACGCGATCTGTTCCGCTGATTGCGGCGTTACTGCTTGGCAGTGCCGCTCCCCAGGTCGCAGCAGAAACCTGCAGCGACCGCCTGGATCAGCGTAAGGACCCATGGACGGCCAACTTCTACCTCGATAACGACCTGTTCACCAACACGGACCGTAACTACACCAACGGCATTCGTGTTTCGTTGGTGTCACCTGATATAGATAACTTTTTAACCGACGACTGCCTCCCGAAATGGGTCTTGGGGGTTAACCAATACCTGCCATTTCTCGATGCGGAAACCAACGGCAACGAAAAAATACGCCGCAACGTGGTTATTACCTTCGCCCAGCAGATCTATACGCCCAACGACCTTAACCGCACCACCGTTGATCCTAACGACCGCCCATACGCGGGCTGGTTGTACGGTGGTCTGGCATACCAGAGCCGAAACGAAGCGGTGTTGCGTACCACCCAGCTGAATCTGGGCATCGTTGGCCCGGCGGCACTGGGGCAGGAAGCCCAGGACTTTATCCACGACCTGCGTGGCTTCGAGAAATTCCAGGGTTGGGATAACCAGCTGGAAAACGAACTGGGCTTACAGCTGGTGCATGAAATGAAGTACCGCTTTGCCCCCGAACCGCTTACCGGCGTGCTCGCCTACGACACCATCTTCCACCTGGGCGGCAGCCTGGGCAACGTCGCCACCTACGCCAATGCCGGTGCTGAATTCCGTCTCGGCTGGCGGCTGCCGGACGACTTTGGTTCCTCCGCACTGCGTCCAGGTGGTGACAACAGCTCCCCGGGGCCGGCGGATGATCGCTACAGGACACATAGCAGGGACAACAGTCTGGGGGCACACGTGTTTGTCGCGACCAATGGGCGTTACGTCGTTCGGGATATTTTCCTGGATGGAAACACCTTCCGCGATAGCCACTCTGTTGATAAAGAGCATTGGGTGGGTGAAGTAACCTTCGGCTGGGCGGTACTGTATCGCGGCGCCAAACTCTCTTTTTCGCGTGTACACCGCAGCCGAGAGTTTAAGGGCCAGCCAGAAGGTCATAACTATGGCGCAATCTCGCTGAGTTACAGCTTCGAGTTTTGATTTAGCCTGAAGGCTTAGATGTAGGGCAGCCTTTAGGCTGCCGGCAGCTTAATCACCTTCGATGGCGACGAAGCTGCCCTACATTGAACGTGACACACCTCTGTAGCAGCGGGCGGTTATGTCTTTGGAGTGCCGACCGTGCCTCATTCAATCCTTCGAATCATGTCGCCCTCGGAGCGGGCTGCTACAGCCAGGCTCTATCTCGCTTCAATGCTTCGGAATACCCGCCTGTAGGTTGGCCACCGCAACGCGGTGCCCAACACGTCAGGCATCGCTTCGCGATGGCTGACCTACGAACCGTAAGAAGCACCTTTGTAGCAGG
>NZ_JASBRH010000037.1 GCF_029961155.1 Pontibacterium granulatum
CCTCGTGCCTTGATGGGCGCTTTTATAGCCACAACAGTAACAATTCAATGAGTATTAACAGGCCTTTAGCTCTTTCACCCTAGCAGTGAGCCATGAGCGACACAAGCGCTTTACCCGCTGCATGCACCACCACAGAGCAGCACCGGACTGACGGCTTATAAAAAGAAAAACGGCGCTGGGTTTTCACCTCAGCACCGTTTTCAGATCGGCTATTCTGGCACAGTTGTCACCAGATGCCGAAAAAATCACCTACTGCTGGAGAGAGTGGCAGCAGGTGTTACTGCAATCAGTCCTGCAGCTGATCCCAAACTTCCTGATCGCGCTCATCGGTCCAGATACGTGGCCAGTCGATACCTTCGAACTCGTCCCACAGGCGCTGAACGTCGAATGGCAGGCAGTGTTCAAAGATCGGCCACATGCCGAACTTAGGGTTCAGGTGTTCGTGAGTTGCTTCGAATGCTTCTTTCAGGGTGCCGCCACGCTTGTGAACTTCACCTACCTTCTCGATCATGCCGTTCAGGAAGCCACGGGTCTGTTCGATCGCCGCATCAACTTCTTCACGACCACGTGCAACCGCACCACGACCGCCAACCAGAACTTCTGCTTCGTACGCTTTAACTTTGTCCAGTGTGCCGGACGCCCAGTCAAAGTGGAAAGCATCACCGGTGTACAGTGCAGCTGCCGCTTCTACCAGGTCACCTGCGAACAGAACCTTCTGTTTAGGGATCCAGGCAACGATGTCACCTGCAGTGTGGCCACGGCCACAGTATTCCAGAATCAGGCTACCGCGATCGCCACCCAGCGGGATTTCCAGACGGTCGTTGAATACGATGTCTGGGTGGGTCAGACCCGGGATACCTTCTGGCTCACGGAACAGACGCGGCATACGACCAAACTCGGACGCCCAATCCTGCATACCACGTTCTTCGATCAGGAATTTGGTCTTTTCGTGTGCAATGATGGATTCAGCGTTGAACGCGGAAGCACCCAGTACGCGTACCGCGTGGTAGTGAGACAGAACCAGATACTTGATCGGCTTGTCAGTGTGCTCACGCAGCTGCTCCAGCCAGTCGTTTGCAGCTTTAGGGGTGGCACGCGCTTCGAACGCTACGATGAAGTCTTCACCTTCTACCGCACAAACGTTTGGATCACCTTCTGCCGTCAGCGCGTAGACGCCGTCACCCAGAATTTCCAGAGTTTCAGTCTTTACACCGAGGTCCGCAGAGGACGCAAAGGGCTTCTTCGCCATATCTGATTCCTATCGTTAATCTTTATTAATTCTGATTATCTCAACTGAGACAGCATAGAATATCTGCGCTCTGTCCCCCTGCGATCAGCTCGCGAGGCCCAGAACCGGATTGAGTTAAGATACCCCAATCCCAAACAAACATAACCGTGGCTCGGTGAACAAAATATATTCCCATAAGGAAACAATAAGCAGGCAAGCCACCATCAAAAGCTGTTATTAATGCACTTAATAGAAACAATCTGTTCCATACGCCTCATCGCAGGCTTCACTCTCTAATCCGCACAGCCCCACCTTGATGAGCGCAATAAACCACTCCGCCAGAAAGCAAAAAACGCGATCAGCCTGAAGCTCGATCGCGTTTTGTATCATTCATCAGACGCTTATTTCAGCGGCACCACCAGCACGGGACGCTTAGTGTGGTGCATCACTTTGTTTGCGGTGGACCCCAGCAGGAACTGGCTTACGCCACTGTGGGTGCGGGTACCCATTACAATGACGTCCGCGTCGATATCATCGGCAACCTCCAGAATGGTCTTCCAAGGTACACCTTCTTCCACACGTGCGATCGCCTGACCTTCCTTCAGCATCTCGCTCTCTTCCAGCTCCTGAGCACAGAAGCGTTCGATGCGCTCGGTCAGCTTATTGCGCAGATTCTGAATGCTCTGATCGTGCAATTCGTTCAGAGACTCATCGTTCATCATGGTGTCGACGATACTCTGGGCTGTTGCACTCAGCGGCTCGATTACGTGCAGAAACGTGATTTCAGAGTTGTAGTGACCACACAGACTCACCGCGGCACGGAAAGCAGGACGGGAACCATGATCGATATCGGATGCGTACAGGATCTTTTTAACTTGTGGCAGCATGGCAAGATTCCTTTTGCTGTCGAGCGACAGTCAGTATTAGAAAACGAGAGGCCGTAGCACGGCCTCTCTGTCTAGAATCAGCGGTATAACAGTTCCGGCAGGAACATAGAGATTGGTGCGATCAGGGTGATCAGCAGCAGACGGATGATGTCTGCACACCAGAACGGGGTAACACCTTTAAAGATGGTGCTCGCTTTGATGTCCCGAAGTACTGCACTTAGCACGAACACGTTCATACCTACTGGCGGCGTGATCAAACTGATCTCTGTTACCACAACCACGACGATACCAAACCACACCAGGTCGAAGCCCATGCTCTGCACCAGCGGGAAGAAGATCGGCACGGTCAACAGCATCATGGACAGACTCTCAAATACCATACCCAGTACGATGTAGATGCCCAGAATGGCGAAGATAACCATCATCGGAGACACATCCAGCCCTTGCACAAAGGTCAGAAGATCAGCCGGCAAACCCGCTCGGTTGATGAAGTTGGAGAAGATCAACGCACCAATCAATACACCAAACAGCATCGCAGAGGTACGCGCAGTATCCGTCAGAATGTCGAACAGGCTTGCGAAATTCAACGTCTTACGTGACAGTGCAATCAGGAACGCACCACCTGCACCGATACCTGCGGCTTCTGTCGGCGTGAAGATACCCAGGTAGATACCCCCCATCACCACAGTAAACAGAATCAGCACACCCCAAACACCGTTCAGTGCCTGGACACGCTCCGGCCAGCTTAGCTTTTCACCGCAAGGACCAGCCGCCGGGTTGCGCCATACCACATAACGTACCGCTGCCAGGTAGAGCAGAATACCCAGAAAGCCAGGGATAAAGCCCGCCGCAAACAGCTCGCGGATACTGGTCTCGGTCAGCAGTCCGTAGATCACCAGAATTACGCTTGGTGGAATCAGGATACCCAGGGTACCACCCGCTGCGATGGATGCAGTTGCCAGCGAATCGGCGTAACCGTATTTGCGCATTGGAGGCATTGCAACCTTCGCCATCGTTGCGGACGTCGCCAGACTGGAACCACAGATTGCAGAGAAACCACCACATGCCACAACGGTCGCCATGGACAGACCGCCTTTGCGGTGGCCCAGGAACGCATTGGATGCGCGGTACAACTCATGGGAGAGGCCTGATTTTGTTACCAGGTTACCCATGAGGATGAAAAGAGGGATAACGGACAGACTGTATTCCTGTGCGGTATCGACCACACGTTTAGCAGCCATGGACAAAGAGCCCGTCCATCGGAAGTCTCCGATGTTGTCAAAGGTCAGGCCCTGCATGTACGCAAAACCGAAGAAGCCCACGATCCCCATGGAAAATGCAATCGGGATACGAACAACAACGATCAGGACCAACAGAATAGCAAAGCCAATCAGTGCTACTGTCATGCTGAAATTACCTGTCTAGCTTTATAATAATCGTTATTTAGTTACGAGAAAGGAACAGGAGGCGGTATACGCCATAGGTGATCATTGCACCTGCTGTTACCCAGCTCATTACAGCAATGTACTGAATAATCAGACCCACTGGCAGCTCGAGGTATTCGGTAACCTCATCGCGACGCAGGGAACGCTCGGCCAGGAAGTAGATCCGTTCAGCCAGAAAATATAGAGATGTAGAGATTAGGAATGCAGAGAACAATCCCAGCGCTTTCAAAACCGTGCTTCCCAGCATACGGTCGAGAATATCAACGACTACGTGTCCACCCCGCCAGGTAATAACCGGCATTTCAGCAAAGACCAGGATGGCAATGCCGATCTCTGTCAGCTCAGTGGCGCCATCTACGGAGTTATCAAAGAAGTAGCGACCCACTACATCTGCACAGGTCAGAGCCATCAGCAAAAACAGTGTCACAGCCGCCACTAACTCCAGAGCAAAGGCCAGCCATTTGACTGGCCCTTTCTCTTCGTAGTGCGCTGTAATCCAGGCACTAAATGTCATACGGTGACTCCTTATTTACCGTAAGCACGTGCGATTTCACGCAGCTCGGACAGAGCAGCTTTGGCATCAACACCGCGATCTTTCACGTGAGAGATCCACGCTTCATCCATACCTTTTGCAACGTCCTGAAACTCTTTGGCCATAGGCCCATCAACGGCAACTTCATTCAGGTTAACACCTGCTTCCTTAGCCGCAGCGTAACCTTCAGCATCACCCGCATCCCATGCGCGACCAGCCAGTGCAGACAATTTCTCGCCAGACACGCTCATGATGGCGTCGCGATCCTTGTCGCTCAGGCTGTCCATGAAGTCAGGACTGATGAACATGGAGAAAGAACCCAGGTACATACCGCCAGGCAGCGCGACAACGTTACGTGCAACTTCCTTCAGACGCAGCGTTTTCTGCTCGCCCATTGGAATGAATACACCGTCGATAACACCCTGCTGCATCATCTCGTACACTTTAGGAGCAGGAGCACCTACAGCAGTTACGCCCAGGCGTTTACCGATTTCACCCTGAACACCACCACCGATGCGGATCTTCTTACCTTTCAGGTCAGACAGGGAGTCGATTGGCTTAGCCATGTGAATCTGGCCAGGACCATGAGTGAACAGTGCCGCCAGTACCAGACCGTCGTGCTCGTTCGCTTTGGAGAAATATTTTTCGTTTACACGCCAGTGAGCAACAGACGCTGCTTCTGCGTTTGCACCCAGACCAGGCTGTTCAACAACCTGCGTCAGTTTGAAACGACCTGGCACATAACCGTGGTAGCTGAAGCTTGCGTCAACAACGCCGTCTTCTACCAGCTCGAACATGGTTTTAGGGTGACCCATTCCGTATTCGATTTTGATCTTAACGCGACCTTCAGTAGCTTCCTCAACCCACTTACCCCAAGTAGGCCAAACAACCGCGTTTTGAGGGTGGGTTGGCGGCAGCCAGCTTGCTACACGCATTACTGTTTCCGCCATTACAGACGTGGACAGAGTCAGACCCAAACCTACAGCTGCAGCTGTTTTCAGGAAATTTCTTCTTATCATTGGTTTTCTCTCCTGGCTTTTAAAATACACGCTTGAACGCGTGGTTTGCTTATTTTTATATAAAGTAGAAACAGGTGTTACCTGCGGGTCCATTACTACCAGCATATAACTGAGTGAACCCTGAATATTGAGCATAACGCAGGTTATGCTACAAACGAAGCACCAGCCAAATCAAACTTTGTATCAATTGCCATCCGTAGAACGTTCGGGAGTTGTACGAAGCAACAAAAATTGATCACTGTCAAAGATACTCCAGTTCCGTTGTGGTCAGAAACCGACATCAGATCACAAAACTCTTTCCTATTCGGAAATTATCGAGACCACAACCCGAATATAATTAACATATTAATTACATTCAAGTTTCATTTATATACCTTTTCTATGAACAAGCTTCTTTCGCAATAAATGCAATGCCCACCCTATTAAAGAGACGAATAGCATTACGGTATTGTTCAGCTAACTTGTATATGACACGTTCACTGAGCCTGTGGCGTATGTGGCTACATAAAGAAGCAACACCCCATCGGATCTCACTTTTTACCACCAGATTACCGCCTAACAGCATCAACTCTCGCCTCAATTAATGACACAGAAATACTATCTATTGACGAAATTAGTGTATCACACTTAGCATGTCAACCATCCGTTAGACGCATAATCCGGTAATAGCCCTTCCATAGTTCAGTTGAAGGCACACGCCGGAAACACTAGAATTCCCAGTAAATTAAGGGCTTGCGACGGGCTTATGCCGCACCAGGCCGTAACTGATGACATGCAGAATTTTTGATGACGAAACTTCGCTGTATCGAAGAACTTGTAGAAGAATTCAAAAACCAGCGCCCAATCCGCGGTGGCTCACTGATCATTACCATCTATGGTGATGCGATCTCCCCGCGTGGCGGCACCGTTTGGCTGGGCAGCCTTATCAAGCTGCTGGAGCCACTGGGCCTGAATCAGCGCTTGGTTCGCACCTCTATCTTCCGTCTTACCAAGGAAGGTTGGCTGACCTCAACACAGGTAGGACGCCGCAGTTACTATAGCCTGACAGACACCGGCCGACGTCGATTCGAAAGCGCATTCCGCCGAATCTATGCACAGCTCTATCCTGAATGGGATGGTAAATGGGATCTGGTGATTACCACTCAGTTGGATGTCGAACTGCGAAAAGTTGTCAAAAAAGAGATGGAGTGGCTTGGATTTGGTAACATTTCTCCAGGTGTAATGGCTCACCCGATGGCTGATATGGCCGAGGTAAATAGCACCCTGCAGGAACTGTGCGTAAACAATGAAGTGATCCATATGGAATCACAACTCATTGGCATGCAAACATCCGCACCGTTGAAAGAACTGGTACACGAGTGCTGGAATCTGCAGCAGCTGTCTGAAGACTACCAGACCTTCCTGGAACGCTTCCGGCCAATACTGCGTTCCCTAGAAACCGCGGAAGACCTCGATCCGGAACAGTGCTTCCAGCTCCGTACACTGATGATCCACCACTACCGCCGTGTACTGCTGCGTGATCCACAGTTACCCGAAAAACTGTTACCGGCCGAATGGGCAGGGACGTCCGCACGCATCCTGGCACGCAACATCTACCGCATGGTGCAGACTAAGGCAGAAGAGTATCTGTCTGCCACCCAGGAAACGGCCGATGGGCCACTGCCGGAACCAGCGCCACAATTCTACAAACGATTTGGAGGCCTCTAACCAGATGCCTCCCTGCGGGATTAGCGCCGCTAACCTGCACAACACCCATACTAACCGTACCGAACTGCACCTGCAGCCTGAACATGCAGCGGATCACAAACGCCACATACGGTATGGACACGCCTGGTACGTTGCCTGGCTAAGATTTACCCGGAGAGAGAATAATGACCAACATCGCCATCATCGGTAGCGGCCCATCCGGCTGCTACATCGCTGACATGCTGGCCAAAAAGTTGAAAGACGCACAAGTCGATATCTTTGACCGCCTACCAACACCGTTTGGTTTGGTGCGTGCAGGTGTCGCACCTGACCACCAGGGCACCAAAAATATTGTCCGTCAGTTAGAGCGCACCTTTGCCCGGGATAATGTGCGCTTTGTGGGTAACGTACATATCGGTAGCGACATTACTTACCAGGAACTCAAAGACAGCTACGACGTAGTTGCGGTTACCATCGGCGCCGTGAAGGATCGTGCACTGGGCGTTCCCGGCGATCAACTGAGAGGCGTTTACGGATCCGGTGAATTTGTCGCTTGGTACAACGGCCATCCGGATAAAACGGGCCTTGAGCCGAAGCTCGATGGCACAGGTATCGCAGTTATTGGTAATGGTAACGTAGCACTCGATATCGCCCGTGTGATCGCAAAAACGCCGTCTGAGCTATCCAGCTCCGATATCACTGCCGATGCGGCAGCAACAATCAGCGAATCTCCGGTACGGGATATCTACTTAATCGGCCGCCGCGGACCACTGGAAGCCAGCTTCACCAACATGGAGTTGAGCGAGTTTGCCGAACTGGAACGCTGCGTTACGCTGGTAGACCCAGCTCAGATCCCCGCAGCCCTGCCGGATGACTTTGATCCACGCAGTGCCAACACGGTTAATCAGAACCTGGAAACCCTGCGTAACTATGCAGCAAACAGCGCAGACAGCAAACCGGTACGCCTGCATATTATGTTCTGCGCCTCTCCGGTTGAAATCACCCATAGAGACGGATGTGTTTCTGGCCTGAAACTCGAAAAGAACCGCATGATTGAAGGCCGCGCCGAGAGCACCGGCGAATATTTCGAGCTGGATGTACAAACCATTATCTCTGCAATTGGCTACGAGAGCGAACCGATTGAAGGCATGCCGTTTGATTCCGGCCGCGGTATCGTTCGCAACGAAGACGGCCGCGTAGAACAGAACGTTTACACCTCCGGTTGGTGCAAACGTGGCCCGCAAGGTGTAATCCCTGCCAACCGCGCCGAAGCCATGACCGTCGCCAAACAGATTATTTCTGATCTGGAAGCAAATACTGAAACCAGCACTAAGCCTGGTTTTGATCACATTGCCGCGCTACTGGATACGCGCCACGTGCGCTCCGTATCCTTCCCAGACTGGCAGATAATCAACAACGCAGAGATCGAACGTGCCGAAGGCGACAAACCACGCGAGAAATTCACCCGCGTTGACGAAATGCTCGCACTGCTCGATTAAACCACAGCGTCATCACAGCAACATAAAGCCGCCACATAATCGTGTGCGGCTTATTTTCATTCCGTACAGAGATTAGAACCATGCCACTGCCAAGCCCTGCCAACCGTGTCCAGCAGCACACCCGTCGTGTCGTTTGTGAAGGCTACAAGCGGGAGGACGGATTGTGGGATATCGAAGGCCACTTGCTCGATACCAAAAACATGCCGATTGAACTTAAAGACCGGGATGAGGGTATTCTGCCTGCAGGTGAACCCGTGCACAGCATGGCGATACGCCTCACCATCGATTTGGATCTGAATATACTGGATGTCGCAGCCAGCATGGATGCCACACCGTTCAAGGGCTGCCCAAGCATTGCCGATAGCTACAAGCGCCTGATTGGCGTGCAGATCAAGCCGGGCTTTACCAAACTCACCCGTGAGATGTTCGGTGGTGTGAACGGCTGCACGCACCTACTCGAACTGCTGGGGCCGGTTGCCACTACAGCCTACCAGGCCACACATCATGAGAGGGAGATACAGGAGGGCTGGACCGATGGCGACCAAAAACCACCGATGCTGGATATGTGTCACACCATGGACTCTAAAGGTGGAGTAGTGCAGCAATACTGGCCGCACTTTTATCAGAGTAAAAAAAGCAGCTCACCGCTTGAGGTCATCGCCTCCTCAGCTAATGAGAGCAAACACGCAGACCCAGCCTCAGAGCACTAACAGATGCGAGTCGATTCGACAGAAGGCAGCCCTGCATCACAGGGCTGTTGGTTGATTAATCGATCGCGCGAACCTTCAGGGTCATCCCCTCACTGGCCCAAACCTCAACTGAAGTCCCTGCCGCCAGCTCCTGATCCGCTTCAGCTTTCCACAATGTATCACCTATGCGCACCCGGCCCTGACCACCCACCAGCGTGTCCTCGAGCACAACCCGTCGCCCGATAAGCTGCGCAGCGCGATCGTTAAGCAGCGGCTCTGAGGACTGATCATTAAAACGCCTAAAAACCTTCCAATAGAGCAGCGTAAACACTACCGCCAGCAGAGAAAACAACAACAGCTGATGCTGCCAGGCGGGTGTTAGGTCCAGCGCTACCACACCGGCCATCGATAGTGCGGCCACAGCAATCCCCAGCAGAAAACCACTGGTGCCGAGCACTTCAAGAATTAATAGCACGACTGCCAACGTCAGCCAATGCCATGTGGTAATAGCATCAAACAACTGGATTCTCCATCGTACCCATGCTCCCACTGGTTCCTGTTACTTCTTCACGGAGTTCAGCATTTCACTGATACCCGCAACAGAACCGATCACATTGCCCGCTTCCAGCGGCATCAACACAACCTTCTCGTTTTCTGCGGACGCTATCTGCCCCAACGCCTCCACATATTTCTGCGCCACAAAGTAGTTTAAAGCTTGCGGGTTACCTTGAGAAATTGCATCCGATACGACCTGAGTGGCCTTAGCTTCTGCTTCAGCCGCGCGCTCACGCGCCTCCGCTTCACGGAATGCCGCTTCCTTTTCACCTTCCGCAATCAGAATCTGCGCCTGGCGCTGCCCCTCCGCCACCTTGATCGCAGCTTCACGCTCACCTTCGGCCTGCAGTACAGCGGCACGCTTCTCGCGTTCAGCCTTCATCTGGTTCGCCATCGCATCCACCAGATCTTGTGGCGGCGAAATATCACGGATCTCTACACGGGTCACTTTCACTCCCCAGGGATCGGTCGCCTCATCCACTTTGGTCAGCAATTGGCTATTAATGGCATCACGGTTGGACAACATCGCGTCCAACTCCATGGACCCCAGCACGGCACGAATATTGGTCATCACCAGATTCTGCATCGCCCGATAGAGGTCGTTTACCTCATACGCAGCTTTAGCTGCATCAAGAATCTGAAAGAAACACACCGCATCGGTGGTGACCTGCGCGTTATCGGAACTGATCACTTCCTGTGGTGGTACGTCAAGAACCTGCTCCATCATGTTCTCTTTACTACCAACGCGATCGATGACGGGAATAATCAGGTGTAATCCAGGAGAAATCGTACGTGTGTAGCGCCCGAAGCGCTCAACCGTCCAGTTGTACCCTTGCGGTACCATCTTTACACCAGAGAAGATCAACGCAAGAGCGAAGATCAGAATAACGCCCACTGCTATTTCAAAGCCAAACATCACAAAATCCTTATGTAGCGTTTTGAAAAGTTTTGGGGGCGACCGGTGCCGGCACCCCACCCCCTAGCTTTGTATAGCAGTGTTTTGAGGCATTTGCATTGCAGGCGGGTGCGTTACTCCCCTTTATTTGCCTGCTGCTCTTTCAATTTATACAGCGGAATAACTTCCTCAACATCGATGTTTAAGCGCTTACGATCCGGTTCAATCTCAGTCAGCGCATCGACTTCCTCCATGGTATTCAGACTGCGTACAGCCAAGTCCTGATACTGACGTGTACCCGCACTCTTCCAGGAGATTTCACCCTCGGACAGCTCACGAATCACCTTTGCCGGGGATCCCGCCACAAGCGTACGCTCGGGTACTTCAAACTTGGCTTTTACAAATGCCATCGCCGCCACAATGGAGGACTCGCCCACTACGGCACCATCCATAATGACCGCATTCATGCCCACCAGTGCATTTTTCTTGATGGTACAGCCATGCAACACCGCGCCGTGTCCGATATGACCATCCTCTTCCACCACGGTATCGCTGTTGGGAAAACCGTGCATGACGCAGGTGTCCTGAATGTTCGCACCCTCTTTCAGGATCAGCCGACCGAAGTCACCGCGCAGACAGGCTGCGGGCCCCACATAGCAGCGCGGACCAACAATCACATCACCAATCAACACCGCAGTCGGGTGTACATATGCAGTTGGATCTACAACCGGTGTAATTCCGTCGATGGCATAAACTTTCATTCCATATATCTCCAGGCTCAAGAGCGACTACCGTCTTATACCATAGCCACAACTAAGCAAATACCCTTACCTGTCAGCTATTGCTGACAAGCAACTCAATCACCAATCAACACTTGGCAGCCAAGGGCACAGCATTCGGTGAAATTTTATGGCTATGATTTCACACCCCATAATGACACATATTTTATTTTTCTGTATATTTTTTGGTATCGCATATATCGACCAATGTCGGGTTTGCTACCCTCTAAAGGCTGGCAGTTAAGCTTGAAAAAAACCCGTAAGAACCGAAGCCACTCCTCTTGAGTGGCTTGAACAACATTGCGACGCACTGTTCCAAAATCAGAACAACGCATGGCCGCCTCACTATCCGGGCACTTGCAGTGATTCTGATACAAAAAATTTACTTAGCCCTTTAGCTACGGGCTAGATGAACCTGCTTTTTTACTGAAAACAGTGGTATAACCTGTCGCCTGCGTCTGTCCGCTGTATGATTTCGGAGCCACAATGTTTTCACCTCACGCCCTTGCCACGATTCTCACGCTTGCAGCGGCTGTTGCGCTAGGTCCGCTCTCGACGGATATGTACCTCCCTGCCCTGCCACGCATGACCGACGATCTACACACCAGCATCGACCAGATGCAGCTGACCCTGTCGGTATTTTTTGCAGGTTTTGCGCTGGCACAGCTGTTATATGGCCCCCTTGCGGATCGATTTGGCCGCAAACCGATCATGTTGGCAGGCCTGGCAATTTTCTCACTGGCATCCATCGGGTGTGCGATGGCCACCTCCGTTGAACAACTGATGGCATTCCGCTTTGTACAGGCACTGGGAGCCTGTGGCGGACCGGTACTCGGCCGCACCATGGTGCGTGATATTCACGGCCCCGAGAAGGCAGCCCCGGTTCTTGCGTTAATCGGCACCATTATGGCCTTGGCCCCCGCTGTCGCGCCTATATTCGGCGGAGGCCTGATAATCTGGTTTGATTGGCAGGCGATCTTCCTGTTTTTGGCATTTTTCGGTTTTGTCCTGATGGCCGTTTACGGTATGAAAGTGCAGGAAAGCCTGAAGGACGAGTACAAGAAACCCTTTAACCTGAGCAGTATCTTAAGTTCCTATCAACGCCTGCTATGCCATCGAGAGTACATTGGCTTCACCCTGACGTGCAGCTTTGTGTATTCCGGTCTGTTCTGCTTCCTTTCAGCTTCATCCTTTGTGCTGATCAATTTCTTCGGCGTTGCAGAAGAACATTTTGGTTTCTACTTCACCATAGTGGTGTGTGGGTACATGATCGGCACCCAACTGGTACAACGTTTCAGCGTGTATGTCGGTCAGCGCAAGATGCTGCTGCAGGGTGCGATCATCGCGACCGTTGCAGGGATAGCGATGGCTGTGCCGTCACTGCTTCAGAAAGACACCCTCGGCTGGCTGATCGCAACCCAGCTCCTATTCATGATAGGTGTCGGCATGGTGATGCCACTGTCCATGGGCGGCGCACTGGCACCGTTTTCCGATATCGCGGGCACCGCATCTTCGCTGCTTGGATTCCTGCAGTCGGTCGTTGCCGCATCCGTTGGGATTATCGTCGGTCACATGTATAGCGATACCCCTCTGGTGATGACCGTTGCTATTGCCAGTATGGGCTCGCTTACACTGGTGAGCTATCTACTGTTTCTGCGGCAAAAAGATCAACCTCAAGCATAGCCAGCGCGGTTGCCTGAGGTTATCCTGAGCGGCAATCAGAGGGAGAAAGATAATGCTGATTCAACCTAACAAATCCTGCCTGCTGGTGATCGACCTGCAGGAAAAGCTGCTGCCGGCGATCCACGAAGGCGAAGCAGTTGTAGAAAACACCCGCTGGCTGGCGGAGATCGCCAACCATCTGGAGATCCCAGTTCTTACATCTGAACAATACCCACAGGGCCTGGGTGGTACTGCAGAAGCGCTGCTGGATGTGCTACCACAAGACGGCTTTATGGAAAAGATGAGCTTTTCCTGCATGTCTGATCCGACCTGCAACGAGAAGATCAATGCGATTCGCCCAAGTCAGGTCATCGTCGCCGGTACCGAATCACACGTATGCGTATTGCAGACTTGTCTACAGCTGAAACAACAGGCACGCGAAGTGTACGTGGTTGAAGATTGTGTCTCCTCCCGCAACCCGAAAGATAAAGAGTTGGCACTGCAACGCATGCGCCAGGCGGGCATCTACATTGTGAGCCGCGAAATGGTTGCTTTTGAGTGGCTGCAAACCGCAAATAACGAGAAGTTCCGCTATATCAGCAAGAACTATCTACGGTAAGTACCACTCGTTGTTGGGCTTCGCTTCGCGAAGGCCAACCTACTGGTCAGTGATGTGTAGGTTGGCCAATCCGCGAAGCGGGTATTGCCCAGCACAATAATCAATAGCTCAGTCGAGCCTGAAACCCACCTTCATCACCACCTGGAAATGGCCTACCTTGCCATCTTCCACATGACCACGTATTTCCTTCACCTCAAACCACTCAACGTTGTTCACGGTTTTTGAAGTACGTTCGATCCCCTGTGCAATCGCATCGTCAATACTGACCTTGGAAGACCCTACCACTTCAACTTTTTTGTAGATGTGATCACCCATTGCCGCCGCTCCTCTTTGGCTTTAATTGTTCTAATCAACATAGCCGACGAAGCTGAAAGCCGCCAAAAGACGAGGAACAGGAAAGAGAAAGGATAAATCAAAACAGCCGCCCGGGTGGGCGGCTGTTTGCAGAGAGAGCGTTTAGTCGTTTTCGCTGTTGGAGAGGAAGAACCAGGTATCCAGTACAGAGTCCGGATTGAGGGATACAGAGCTGATCCCTTTTTCCATCAGCCAATATGCCAAATCCGGGTGGTCGGACGGTCCCTGGCCACAGATACCGATGTATTTACCCTGTGCGCGGCAGGCATCAATCGCCATTTCCAGCAGGCGCTTAACGGCATCGTCGCGCTCATCGAACAGATGCGCAATTACACCGGAGTCACGATCCAGCCCCAGAGTCAGCTGAGTCAGATCGTTGGAACCGATGGAGAAACCATCGAAGTATTCCAGGAACTGGTCCGCCAGCAGCGCGTTGGATGGGATTTCACACATCATGATGACACGCAGACTGTTTTCACCACGTTTCAGGCCATTCTCTGCCAACAGATCCACAACCTGGCGCGCTTCACCCACGGTGCGCACGAACGGCACCATGATCTCTACGTTGGTGAAACGCATCTCATCGCGAACCTTCTTCAGCGCACGGCATTCCAGCTCGAAGCAGTCACGGAAGTCTTCAGAGATATAACGTGTAGCACCACGGAAACCCAGCATTGGGTTCTCTTCGCTTGGCTCATAGTGCTCACCGCCGATCAGGTGGCCGTACTCGTTGGACTTGAAGTCGGACATACGTACGATCACTTTCTTCGGATAGAACGCAGCTGCCAGGGTGGAGATACCTTCCACCAAACGCTCAACGTAGAACTCAACCGGGTCACCGTAACCGGCGATACGACGCTCGATGGTCTGACGCAGATCGCGGGACTGCTCGTCAAAGTTCAGCAGTGCTTTTGGGTGCACACCGATCATCCGGTTAATGATGAACTCCAGACGCGCCAGGCCCACACCGGAGTTTGGCAGAGACTGGAAATCAAACGCACGATCCGGGTTACCCACGTTCATCATGATGTCGAACGGCAGGCTCGGCATCGATTCAACGTTGTTGGTCTGGTGTTCAAAGTCCAACCGACCTTCATACGCACGACCGGTATCACCTTCCGCACAGGAA
This sequence comes from Pontibacterium granulatum, assembly GCF_029961155.1. GTDB lineage: Bacteria > Pseudomonadota > Gammaproteobacteria > Pseudomonadales > Balneatricaceae > Pontibacterium > Pontibacterium granulatum. The sequence continues at coordinate 14,979 of NZ_JASBRH010000037.1, forward strand.
ACAGTTACAACCTGCTCATCTTTCAACACGTCCGTCGCGTCGCCACAACCGACAATCGCCGGAATACCCAGTTCACGCGCAATGATCGCTGCGTGACAGGTACGGCCACCACGGTTGGTGACAATCGCTGCGGCTTTCTTCATCACCGGCTCCCAGTCTGGGTCGGTCATGTCGGTTACCAGCACTTCACCCGGCTGCACCAGGTGCATTTCGGAGATATCGTGCACAATGCGAACCGGACCTGAGCCAATGCGGTGACCGATAGAGCGACCTTCCACCAGACACTTGCCGGTTTCTTTCAGCAGATAACGCTCGATCACGGTGCTCTTGTCACGGCTTTTTACAGTCTCTGGACGTGCCTGAACGATGTACAGACCGCCATCATCACCGTCTTTCGCCCATTCGATATCCATCGGACGGCCGTAGTGTTTTTCGATAATCACAGCCAGACGCGCCAGTTCCTGCACATCGTCATCGTTGATGGAGAACTGATTACGCTGCTCGACCGGCACGCTCACGGTCTCAACCGCGTTACCTGCGCTGGCATCGTTTGTGTACACCATCTTGATCGCTTTCGCGCCCAGGTTACGGCGCAGGATGGCTGGAGCCCCCATCTGCAACGTTGGCTTGTATACGTAGAATTCATCCGGGTTCACTGCACCCTGCACAACGGTTTCACCCAAACCGTACGCCGATGTAATGAAGGCTACGTGTGGGAAACCGGATTCGGTGTCGATGGTGAACATTACGCCGGACGCTGCAGTTTCACTGCGTACCATGCGTTGGATACCTGCAGACAGAGCCACTTCGCTGTGCTCGAAGCCCTGGTGTACGCGGTAGGAGATCGCGCGGTCGTTGTAGAGGGACGCAAACACCTCTTTGATCGCGTGTTTTACGTTGTCCAAGCCACGGATGTTCAGGAAGGTTTCCTGCTGACCTGCGAAGGAGGCGTCTGGCAGGTCTTCCGCTGTTGCAGATGAACGCACGGCGACTGACAGGTTTGGGTTATCACCGCACATTTCGGAGAATGCGGTTTCGATCGCCTTATCCAGCTTGGGCTGGAATGGCGCATCCATAATCCAGCCGCGAATCATTTTGCCGGTATCAGCCAGCTCGATGACGTTGTCCGCGTCCAGAGATTTCAGAGTTTGATTGATTTTCTCTTCCAGCCCACCGTGCTTCAGGAAGTCACGGAAAGCCTCGGCTGTAGTCGCAAATCCATTTGGTACCTTAACGCCCGCGCTACTCAGCTGGCTGATCATCTCACCCAGTGACGCGTTCTTACCACCGACCGTTTCGACATCGTTCATGCCCACCTGGTCAAGGCGCAGTACGTAATCCTGCACTCTGATTTTCTCCCACTCGCTCGTGCTTAAATCATGTTCCGATTATCGTTATGAGGGCCAAATAATACTTCAGTTTAAGAAAAAAGATGAGAACAATTTACAACTGGGTTGGTACAGATCAATCAAACCCACCTCGAACTAAATGCGTGTTTGGCCAAGGAACCTGCAACAAAGCCTGAATACCCCGTAGATAAAATCTCGATTTATTCGCAGGCTCCCTAATCATTCTACTGAATTGAATCAACGGGATAAATCCGTCGGCTTTTCGATCTCGTAGATTGCGTCATCTATCTGATCCAGACGGCTTTGCACGACAACCCGGGCATCAGCCAGACCACGGTTGTAGTAATAAGCTCCAATCTCCCTGGAGATAAAATCCAGCAGGAACTCCGCATCAAACTGTCCCAATTCCTGATCCAGCTCAGCGTCGAAATAACGCTTTAGCTTTGAAACCAGCAGCGACTTCTCATCCTCTGAGAACTTAATATCCGCCATATTCCTTTCCTCTCTTAATTCCTCTCTTAATTGGCTGCGGCTGCTTCCCGGCGCAGCGCCAATGGGCTCTCCCCAAACTGACGACGGAAGGCGCGACTTAATGCTTCCCCGGAGCCATAACCGTAACGACGCGCAACCGTCTGAATTCGCTCGCCGCGCTCCACGTCCTGGCGCGCCAGCACCATGCGCCAGCGACGCAGATAGGCCATCGGCGTCTCTCCGACCACAAGAACAAACAACTCGGCGAAACGGCTGAGCGACAACCCCGCGACTTGGGCCAGTTCTTCATTCCGCCAGGATTTGTCTGGCCGCTCGTGAATTGCAACGATCGCACGACTGATACGTGGATCGGCCAACCCGCTCAGAACGCCCGGCTCGGTTGCCCCCAACTGGATCTGGGCGCGCAGCAGACGAACCATCAGCACTTCACCCAGGCGATTGAGTACAGAACCATAACCACAACGTTGTGCCTCACTCTCCGCTTTCAGCAGGCGCACCAGCATCACCGTCTCCGCATTGCTGGAGATTTCCAGCTCCATCAGGCTCGGCAACGCCGACAACAGCGGATTGGCCTGCCCACCCCAATCGGTGCAAGCCCGAAACATGACATTGGCTTCGTTCAGCTCATCGGGCAGTTCTATCACGCGCAGGGGCGATAACAACACCCGTGTGGGCACGTCAGAATCACCATCACATAGCACCAGCAGGTTTGCAGCCCCGCCCTGCTCCGGTATCACAGAGAGAGAGAATCGGGAAATCAATGCGGACAATCTGTCAAATCGGCTCATTTCGATGTTTGAATCATATATTTGGGATTTTTATAACAGTACGCCCTGCTAGGCTTTAAAACAACCATATGCACCGTATTTATTTTGAGGAACACCCGCATGCTTATTCCACGCCAGAAAACCCCAGACCTGAGCGTCGACACCCTTGATCAGGGCCGCTTTGAACTTTCCAGCGAAAACTCAGACCGCGGCACCGTAATCTGCTTCTACCGCGGACTGCACTGCCCCATCTGCGCCACCTACCTGAAAGAGCTTGAAAAACTAGCGGAAGAGTTCGCCAAACGTGGTGTCAGCACCATTGCGATCAGCTCCGACACCGAAGAGCGTGCACGCGCAATGCAGGACAAAATCAGCGCTGAGAAACTGCGCATCGGTTACGGCCTGGATCTGAGCAAAGCCAAAGAGTGGGGCCTGTATATTTCCACTTCACGCGGCAAAACCTCAATCGGCATTGAAGAGCCAGCACTGTTCTCTGAGCCCGGCCTGTTTATGGTCACGCCTGAGCAAACCCTTTACTACGGGTCTGTGCAGACCATGCCATTCGTGCGCCCTCATTTCTCCGAGCTAATTGGCGCACTCGACTTTGCGATTGCCAACAACTACCCGGCACGCGGTGAGTACACCGGCGACGTATAACCCCCGTCCACACCTGACCCATGCCACCCAAGGCATGGGTCAATTCGGTTCGTATGGCAAATCTGCTATAGTGCCGTCCACCACGGATTGAGACGTACGGCACACACTTATGAATAAACGCACTGCATTTTTTATCTCTGACGGTACCGGCATCACCGCCGAAGCGCTGGGTAACAGCTTGCTGGCGCAATTTGAAGAGATTAACTTTGAAAAAGTCACGCTTCCGTACATCGACAACGTGCCCAAGGCAGAAGCGGCTATTAAACAGATCAACGACGCTTGCATGGCGGACGGCGCCCGCCCAATCATCTTCGATACCATCGTCAACGAAGAGATTCGTCGTATTCTGAGCCAGAGCGATGGCTTTAAGATCGATGTGTTCTCCACCTTTCTCAATCCGCTGGAAAACGAACTGCAAACCCGCTCGTCATACTCCGTTGGTGGCTCCCATGCGATCGGTGAAGTGAACAGATACAAAGATCGTATCGACTCGGTAAACTATGCGCTGGACAACGACGACGGCGGTCGCATCCAGCAATACGACCGCGCCGATATCATTTTGCTGGGCGTTTCCCGCAGTGGTAAGACCCCAACCTGCCTCTATATGGCAATGCAGTACGGTATACGTGCAGCCAATTACCCGCTGACCGAAGATGACATTCATCACCGAAAGCTACCGGACTTTCTCGAGGTACACCGCGACAAACTGTACGGCCTGACGATTGAACCCTTCCAGCTGTCTGCAATCCGTCAGGAGCGGCGCCCAAACAGCCGCTACGCTTCTCTGGATCAGTGTGACACCGAAGTACGCGTGGTTGAGCGAATCTTCCGGGAGGAAGGCATTCGCAGCATCAACACCACCACCTTCTCCATTGAAGAGATCGCCACACGCATCATGGCGGACGCAGGCCTGAAGCGTAAAGGGGCCTGAATCCAGCACGCCAGTTTCAATCACTGGCAGTCAGGCACAAAAAAGCCCGGAGTTCTTCCGGGCTACGCGCCAATCAATCGCAAAGGACAGATCAGTTTGCCTGCATGGCAACCGGATTCCCCTGTCGATCCAAAATCAGGTAACGGGACAGATCTGCCCCCATCATCAGGTCATTGGCCATCTTGTTCAGATGCGGGTCGGCATCATCAGTCGATGGCGGCAATCCATTTTTTCCCGGCAACCCGGCTGCGAGCATAAAATCCCAGTCGGCGGATACCTGGTCGGCCTCCGCAGCCAGCGCAGCAAAATCGGTCAGATCCGCCGGCAACTTATCTACACACATCAATGGTACAACAGAGCCATGCTGACGCTGCTTATGCTTTTTACTGTCCAGCTTCTCAATCTGGGCAAAAAGGAACAGTAAACGCTGTGGCTCGTCCTGTTTGCGCGCAGCGTCCAACAACTCCTTAAATTGATTACTCATAGGGACCTCCAAGTTCGATACCCCCACTTTAGAGCGTTAGCGCCTGCGCTTCTTGATCAATATCAACAGAACTCCTTCCGGAAAATTCCGCCCATAAAACACTAAAACCACACCAGCCGGGGGCAGCAGCCCCATATCTACCTCGTTCGAGGTACCCCATCAAACTCCGCTGATTATCGCCTTCACACGGCCATTGCCCAGCTTTTTTGCGCTGCAAAGTCGGTAAACTGCTTTACCCCGAGCGGATCACTGTGCGCTCGCCATAAACAACCGACGGTACGCAGCAACCCGAAATCCACGATCGGGATCTTTACCACATCCGGGGCATTGATGGTTTCCCCCATAATCGCGGCGGCCAGATTATTCTGCACCATCGACAGGGCCCAGCCATCCTCCTCAGTACGGCAAGTCAGGTGCGGCTGTGCCTGCTCGGACAAGAAGACCCGCTTACCTTCATTTAGCACCTCACAGTTTTTACGCAGAACAAACGGCAGCTCGTGCAGATCCGCCAGATGCACACTGGCACGCGTCGCCAGTGGGTGCTGACGGTGCACAAAAAGTACAAACCGCTCCTGATACAGCGGCAGTGTGGTATGCGATTCCTCCTCACCGGAGAGGGAGGTTATCAACAGGTCCACCTTATCCTGGCCAAGCTTTTGCGCCAGATCGCCCTTGCTGCCACTGTGCAGATGAAGCAGCACATCCGGATAGGTCATCCGAAAATCGTGCAGCAGTGCGTTTACCGGCGGTGTGTTCAGGGTGTCCAGCACGCCGAGCCGAAGCTGGCGCTGGTCCCGCACATCCATCAAATCCCGCTTTGCCGCATTACATTCAGCCAGGATTGCAAACGCCCGGTCGCGGAAGCGCAGTCCTGCCGGTGTCAGACTGATCCGCTTTGGCTTGCGCACCAGCAGCTCTGCCCCCAGCTCCTCCTCCAGCGCTTTGATCGCCGTGGAGAGCGCCGGCTGCGTCACAAACATTTTTTCTGCAGCCTTGGTAAAGCTGCCGGTTTCCTGTACCGCCAGGAAATACCTGATCTGCCGAATCTCCATACTGCCCTCTTCACTAATTACCGATACACCCACTTCGAATAAATCATATTTATAGAAAAGATAATAATTAAAAATTTAAATTATCCGAAAGAGTCAGGCTTAATAGATACAGTAAGACAGGAGATGGAGAACAACGTGAACACAGAGCTTCTGAACAGCTACCCGATCCAGATTGAATTGCCCGTTGTATGGGGCGATATGGATGCCATGCAGCATGTAAACAACCTGGTATATCTGAAGCACTTTGAATCAGCTCGTATGGCCTACCTGGAGGAGTGTGGTTACAAAGCGATTATGGATGAAACTGGCGTGGGTCCAATCCTGCGCGATACCAACTGCCGCTACCGGATTCCACTGACCTACCCTGACCGCATTATCGTTGCCACACGGGTCACCCAGATGCAGAGGGATCGATTCAAGATGTACCACGTTGTGTACAGCCTGGAGCATGATGCGATTGCTGCTGAGGGGGAATCAATGGTGGTCTGTGTTGATTACAACCAGAACATTATTGCGGACGTGCCTGCGGTCATGCGGGACGCTATTTTGAAGCTTGAGTACAGCGAGCCAGAAATGCTCGATTGAGGAGACATTGCCCTTTCAGGGCAAGGATCCTGAGGATCATCGTTGTGTTCTGTGGGTAATACCCCAAGCCACCACAGAGCATTTGCCCCGACAGCACAACGCACTGCCGGGGCATTTTTTATTCCGTACACAGATCTTTTTCTTTATCGGGATCTACGGCTACCGCACGAATTACATTACTCAAAGCGATCGCTTCGAGAAATCTCTTCACCAGGGTTTCCCTTCATTACTCAGGAGGGCTTTGAGGGCTTTATTATGTGTCGGATAGACGCGCAATGTGCGTAACAAAATCCTCAGGCTCTGCAACACCGATCAGCGTCATGTTCTTATGCAACACACCGGACTGGTCGAAGAAAATCAGCGCAGGCGGCCCAATAACGTCATACTCCTTGTTCAGCGCCTTGGCATCCGCATCATTGCTGGTGACATCCACCTTGATCACCTCAAAGCCTCTGAGCGAACGCTGCACTGCCGGATCAGCGAAGGTATAGGTTTCCAGTTCGATGCAGGATATGCACCAGTCAGCGTAGAAATCGAGCATCACCGGCTTGCCGTTTTGTTTAGCTGCTGCCAGCAACTGATCCAGCTCCATCGGCGTTGTCACTTTCTTAAACGGTAGCGCAGGCATCGCCGCCACGGACCCGGCACCTACGGCTACGCCCTGGAGCGGATAGATCATGCTGCGGTTACCGGACAAGGCACCAACCAGCAGTGCAGAACCATAAATCAGGATGATCACCCCTGCGCCTTTCCAAATACGCAGCCAGCTTCCGGCATGTTCCGGCAAACGATCCAGCGCATGCATAAAAATTGCACTAGCGATCAATACCGCGGCGGTGAGCAGCATGGTCACCTCAGTGGCCACAACACGATCCAGCATCCAGATCGCCAGCAAGATCAACATCACACCAAAGCCAGCCTTCACCGACTCCATCCAAACGCCGGCTTTTGGTAACAGCTTACCTGCGGACACACCGACCAACAGCAGCGGCACGCCCATACCCAGGCTCAGACTGAAAAGCGCAGCACCACCCAATACCGGATCACCACTCTGTCCGATGTAGATCAGGGCACCCGCCAACGGAGCAGCCATACAAGGCCCTACAATCAGTGCAGACAGAAAGCCCATTACCGCCACACCGGTCACGGTACCGCCTTTCTGATTGTGGCTCATGTTGTTCAGTTTGGTTTGCCAACGGTTCGGCAGCTGCAGATCGTAGAAACCAAACATCGACAACGCCAGCAACACAAATACGCCGGCAAAGGTACTGATGATCCATGGATTCTGGAACGCTGCCTGCAGGTTTTCACCAAACAGGCCTGCAATCACACCGGCGATGGTGTAGGTCACAGAGACAGCCAATACGTAAATCAGCGATAGGAACAGCGCCCGCCCCGCGGTAATCTTACGCCCCTGCCCGGCAATTATGCTGGAGAGAATCGGGATCATCGGGAAAACACAAGGTGTCAGCGCCAAAGCCAGTCCGGCAACAAAAAATGCGCCTAGAGTGAGCAGCAGGTCATCGCCACTCAGCAAACGGGCAAATCGATCTTGCTCTGCTTCCAGAACAGGAGGGGCTGCAGCAACTGCTACATTCGATGTAGCACCGCTATCGATCGTCGCAGCCGCGGCTACCGGTGCTATAAATTTACTGATTGCCGACAGGTCTACTGACTTGGTCACCGGGGGATAACAGATCCCGCCTTCCCAGCAGCCCTGATACGTCACTTCGAGCACGCCGTCCGCTGGTGCATCTGCAACACTGCTCAGTGTCAGATCTACTTCTGCCCGGTCGTAATACACCCAGACATTGCCGAATAACGGATCTTCCTTAGACTTCGCGGGAGCGTTTACACGCTCAACCAGCTTAATGTTATCGCCCGTCTTAATCTCCATCCGATCACGGTAGAGATAGTAACCGTCGGGCATCATCCAGTTCAGCTGCAGGTGGTTGTTCCCCTCCTGAACAAACCCAAACACAAATGCTTCTTCCACATCAACAGGCCCGCTGCTACCAAACGGATTGGCCGCCTGACCAAAGAGCCCAGCCTGCGCGCTGGATGCAAACACCAGCCAACTGCTGAAGATCACTAATAAGTATGCTGAAAACTTGCGTACGCTATTCACTTTATGTCCTTAGCCTGAAAGCCACGACTCATTGACCACTGGATGCGGGTAGAGTTCTCAGCTCACAAGAAAAACCAAACGACCATATCGAAGATCACGGCTCTGCCGCCTTGAGACAATTGTACCACTGCAACCGCGCCCGATGCCCATATAGAACAGATGGCCACTTATAAGTGACATCTAGATGTGGTACAAAGATGCGGTCAGAAATGACGACGCGACCGTTTGCATTTAGGAAACAACAATGACCGATACACGTGTAGAAGACCTCAATATTGAGTCCAACCTTGTTCTGATCAATCCAAATGATCTCAAGGCTCAGATGCCGATCTCTGATGCTGCAGCAAAAGCAGTGATGGAAGGTCGGGAAGTTGTTCGTAACATCCTTGATGGCAAAGACCACCGTTTGTTTGTAGTTGTAGGTCCTTGCTCTATTCATGACACCAAAGCCGCAATCGAGTATGGCCAGCGCCTGAAAGAGCTGCAGGACAAGGTGAAGGATTCTCTGTATCTGGTCATGCGCGTCTATTTTGAGAAACCTCGTACCACTGTCGGCTGGAAAGGTCTGATCAACGACCCACACATGGATGACTCCTTCGAGATCGAAGAAGGCCTGCACATCGGCCGTAAGCTGCTGCTGGACCTGTCTGAAATGGGCCTGCCACTGGCAACTGAAGCACTGGACCCGATCTCTCCTCAGTACATGCAGGATCTGATCGCTTGGTCTGCTATTGGCGCACGTACCACCGAGTCTCAGACACACCGTGAGATGTCCTCCGGCCTGTCCTGTGCAGTGGGCTTCAAGAACGGCACCGACGGTGGTCTTGAAGTTGCGACCAACGCACTGAAATCGGTAAGCCACCCGCACAACTTCCTGGGTATCAACGAAGACGGCCAGGTGTCTGTTGTTCGCACCAAGGGCAACCAGTACGCGCACGTTGTGCTGCGTGGTGGTGGCGGTAAGCCTAACTACGATTCTGTTAACGTGGCTCTGACCGAGCAGGCGCTGGAAAAAGCAGGCCTGGAGAAAAACATCATGGTTGACTGCAGCCATGCAAACTCCAACAAAGACCCTGCACTGCAGCCACTGGTAGCCGACAACGTGGCTAACCAGATCCTGGAAGGCAACAAATCCATCGTAGGCCTGATGATTGAAAGCAACCTGAAGTGGGGCAACCAGTCTATCCCTGCGAACCTGAACGATCTGGAATACGGTGTATCCGTAACCGACGCCTGCATCGACTGGGAAACCACCGAGAAGTGCCTGATCGACATGAATGAGAAGCTGAAAGAGGTTCTGCCGAACCGTCGCTAAGCTCCCACTTATAAAAAACGCGGCCTAAGTGCCGCGTTTTTTATATTCTGAATACTGTTACTTCAACGACTTTAAGTACGCGATTAGGTAATCCTGCTCTGCTGGATCCGTTATTGCGACATGCCGCATTCGGGTACCAGGCACAAAGGCATCATTGTTCTCTACCCATTTTCGTAAATTCGCTTCGGTCCATACAACACCGGAATCACGCAATGCCGCCGAGTAGTTAAAGCGGGGCAAGCTCGCCGCTTTTCGGCCAACGACTCCCGTCAGGCTTGGACCGAACGTGTTCTTACTCGGGTCCGCAGAGTGACAGGCATGACAACGCTTAAACACCTCTTCACCCGCTGCTACCTTCATCCTCTCATCAGCATACGCCGACACCGACAGCGCCATTAACAAACCACCTGCCAGCACAGTAATTTTGCTCATATCCTTGTCCTCATCTAAAAGAAAAAACCATACAGAGAACAAGTATATTTTTTATATCTGAGCCACTCCCTCGTACTTCAGTACCTTTCCGCAATGCACCAAAGTATGCATAAACTCATACTCTAATCGCCTTGTAGAACTCTTCTCATTCCACAAATAAAAAAGGCGCAGTAACTACCGCGCCTTTCGAAAAATTGACCGAATGACAACTTACAGGTCTTTGAACTCTTCTTCGTGCAACCAAGCAGCATGCTTCGGTGCTTTCTTAGTGCGCGACCACTCTTCCAGCATTGCAGGTGCAACTTCAGCCAACTGCTTCATCTGCCCATCAGTCCCCTTACGGTATGTCAGCTCCAAACGGTGACCGTTTGGATCGAAGAAGTAGATAGAACGAATGATACCGTGCTCAGTCGGACCAACCACGTCGATACCTTTCGCTTCAATCTCCTCCTTCGCAGACATCAGCGCCGCCTCATCTTCAACCTCAAACGCGATGTGCTGAACCCATGGCGGGGTGTTTTCATCACGGCCCATTTTAGGCTTAGTCGGCAGCTCGAAGAATGCCAGGATGTTGCCGTTACCCGCGTCCAGGAACAGATGCATGTATGGATCGGGTTCTTTAGTGGATGGCACACGGTCTTCCGCGATCGCCACCAGGAAATCCATGTTCAGAACGTCTTGATAAAACTCAACGGTTTCCTTGGCATCGTTACAACGGTATGCAACGTGGTGAATCTGTTTCAGATTGATCATTCTACGGCCCTGTCTTTTCTGTTTTTGTTGGGGTGCCTAAAAAGGTTAAAGCCATATTAGTAACATTTGTTACGATTGTCAAAGATCAACACTGATGCTTATCTTGTTGTTTTATAGTGCTTTTATGACACTCTTACTGAATTGGAAATAATGTTTTTACCTGTCAGAAATGCCAAGTTACCATTAACATTATCCAACCTAATGTATAGACCACCGGAGAATTCAGTCCCATGGGCCGCCGTCCAACGCCGCAACAGCTGGAATTGCCACGGTTCTTTCCCTACAAGCTGTCCATCCTGCAGTCCGCCGTCAGCGACTCCATCGCACAGCTGTATTCCGGCAAATTTAATCTCTCACGCCAGGAATGGCGTGTAATCGCCGCATTGGGCACACAGCCCGGCATGACCGGTAAAGAGATTGCCGCTTACACATCGATGGAGAAAATGCCGGTAAGTCGCGCTATATCGCGCCTGGTAAAGGAAGAGCTGATCGCCCAAACCCCATCCAAGGAAGATCGCCGACTGATCATTCTGACCCTGACCGCGAAAGGACAGGATGTATATCAGCAGATCGTGCCACTTGTACTGGAGCGCGAAGCGTTTCTGCTGTCCGCCCTTTCAGTGGATGAACAACAGCAACTAGACGAGTTGATGGGCAAACTCTTACGCCAGGCAAACTCCATACAGCGTTAATCTACAGATACAAAAAAGGCGACCCAAGGTCGCCTTTTTGATATTTCGCTAACAACGAGACATTACTCGTCAGGCGCTGCCTTAGCCTGCTCGAGGTTTTCGTAGATCAGCAGCGGATCGTTGTCGCCACTGATAACACCCTCGTCGATAACCACCTTGCTTACACCTTCCATTGAAGGAAGCTCATACATGGTATCCAGCAGTGTAGCTTCCAGAATAGAGCGCAAGCCACGCGCACCGGTGCCTCGTTCCAGCGCCTTCTTGGCCACCGCATGCAACGCTTCTTCGCGGAAGTCGACGTCTACGCCTTCCATACCGAAAAGTGCACCGTACTGCTTCGTCAGGCTGTTCTTCGGCTCGGTCAGAATCTGAACCAGCGCCTCTTCATCCAGCTCGCCCAGCGTAGCGATCATCGGCAAGCGCCCCACGAACTCAGGGATCAGACCGTATTTCACCAGGTCTTCTGCTTCAATTTCCAGCAGCGCCTGAGAAACAGTCTTTTCTTCATCCTTCGCCTTAACAACGGCATTAAAACCGATAGAACTCTTCTCGGAGCGATCACGGATGATCTGCTCAAGACCCGCAAACGCACCACCACAGATAAACAGGATATTGGAGGTATCAACCTGCAGGAATTCCTGCTGCGGATGTTTACGACCACCCTGCGGTGGTACAGACGCTACCGTACCCTCGATCAGTTTCAGCAAGGCCTGCTGCACACCCTCACCAGACACGTCACGAGTGATGGAAGGGTTATCAGACTTGCGGGAGATCTTGTCAATCTCATCGATGTACACAATACCCAACTGGGCTTTCTCTACATCGTAATCACACTTCTGCAGCAGTTTCTGGATGATGTTCTCAACGTCTTCACCCACGTAACCCGCCTCAGTCAGCGTGGTTGCATCGGCAATCGTGAACGGTACGTTTAGCATACGGGCCAGGGTCTGAGCCAACAGGGTCTTACCGCTACCGGTTGGACCGATCAGCAGGATGTTACTCTTACCGAGCTCAACACCCTCTTTTCCACCCTGGAAACGTAGACGCTTGTAGTGGTTGTACACCGCTACAGCAAGGACCTTCTTCGCTTTCTCCTGACCGATTACGTACTCGTTCAAGGTTTCAGCAATCTCAGCAGGAACCGGCAGGCGATCACTCTCTTCCTGCGGCTCCGCTTCCTGAATCTCTTCGCGAATAATGTCGTTGCACAGATCAACACATTCGTCACAGATAAAGACCGACGGCCCTGCTATCAGTTTACGCACCTCATCCTGGCTCTTACCACAGAATGAGCAGTACAGCAGCTTACCGCTGTCGCCATCTTTACCTTTAATCTCGTCGGACATTCGACTACCTCATATGTGCAAATCCGGAAAGACAGTTATGGTGTCACTCCGGACCTTTTTCAACCCACCTATTAGTATAGGAAGGTTATCAACCGTCGCGACGCCCCAAAACGTCATCAATCAGACCATATTCCTTGGCCGCGTTTGGATCCATGAAGTTATCACGGTCAGTATCGCGTGCGATGGTCTCATAGTCCTGACCGGTGTGCTCGGCCAACAGACGGTTCAGTTTCTCACGAATACTAAGGATCTCTTTGGTGTGGATCTCAATATCGGTCGCCTGCCCCTGGTAACCACCCAGCGGCTGATGAATCATTACGCGAGAGTTTGGCAACGCGAAACGCTTACCTTTTGCACCGCCGGCCAGCAGGAACGCTCCCATGCTTGCCGCCTGACCCAGACACATAGTGCTCACGTCTGGCTTGATGAACTGCATGGTGTCATAAATAGACATACCTGCAGTCACAGAACCACCCGGAGAGTTGATGTACAAGTGAATGTCTTTATCCGGGTTCTCAGCTTCCAAGTACAACAGCTGAGCAACAACCAGGTTAGCCATGTGATCTTCCACCGGGCCCACCAGGAAAATGACACGCTCTTTCAACAGACGAGAGTAGATATCATAAGCCCGCTCACCGCGCGCACTCTGCTCCACTACCATAGGTACCAGGCTACTGAGAATATCAGCAGGACCTTTTCCAAAATCGCCCATTCTAAATCTCCTTAGCGTAATAACGCGTAAAAAAAACGACAGTCAGCCTACGCTAACTGCCGTTCTTCTAACTGTGACTTACTGAAAACGCGGCTGATTATTCAGCAGCGTCTTCTTCAGCTTCAGCTTCCGGCTGCGCCGGCTTGATGGCATCTTCGTAGCTAACTTCTACTTCAGTGACTTTAGCAGATGCCAGCAGCTGATCAACCACCTGATCTTCCATCACCAGGCTCTGGATCTGGTTCAGCATATCCTGGTTGCTGTTGTACCAGTCGATAACCTGCTGTGGTTCCTGATAAGTGTCAGCCAGCTCTTTGATGGTTTCCTGTACGCGTTCGTCGTCAACCTTAACTTCGTTCGCTTTGATGAATTCCTGAACCAGCAGACCTACAGAAACACGGCTCTTAGCCTGTTCTTCGAACATTTCCTTAGGCAGCATGTTCAGATCAAAACCTTCTGCGTTAGGGCCAGCGAACTGCTGAACTGCCTGACGACGCAGGTTATCGATTTCGTTGTCTATCAGAGAACCTGGGATTTCAATAGCGTTCAGCTTAACCAGCTCACGGAACACCTGATCTTTCAGCTTCATTTTCAGCGTGTTGGTCAGTTCGCGCTCCATGTTCTTGCGAACTTCAGCTTTGAAACCGTCCAGGGTGTTCTCTTCCATACCGAACTTAGCAAAGAACTCTTCATTCAGCTCAGCCAGGGTCTGTGCGGATACGCTGTTCACCTTAACCGCGAATTTCGCTGCTTTACCTTTCAGCTCTTCAGCGTGGTAATCTTCTGGGAAAGTTACGTCCAGCTCACGCTCATCACCTGCGCTCGCACCAACCAGACCCGCTTCGAAGCCAGGAATCATGGTGCTGGAACCCAGAACCAGGTCCATACCTTCACCTTTACCACCGTCGAAAGCTTCACCGTCGATAGTACCCGCGAAATCGATGTTCAGACGGTCACCGTCTTCAGCTGCACGCTCAACTACGTCCCAAGACGCCTGCTGCTTGCGCAGAGTCTCGATCATCTGATCCAGATCTTCGTCTTTTACTGCTGCAGTCTGCTTTTCGATCTCTACAGAAGAGTAATCAGCCAGTGCGATCTCTGGGTAAACTTCGAAAGTCGCAACGTACTGGAAGTCTTCGCCTTCTTTATCGTTCTTGAACTCGATGCTTGGGCTGTTCGCAGGCTGCAGTTTCTCATCAGTAGTCGCTTTGAACAGAGTTTCCTGAATAACCTGATTCAGTACTTCTTCACGAATACCTTTACCGTAGCGGTTCTTAACCACTTTCACAGGTACTTTACCCGGACGGAAGCCATCAAGACGGGCGGTACGTGCGGTCTGCTGAACGCGCTTCTGAACATCCTGATCGATACGCTCAGCCGGAACAGTAATTGTTACCTGACGCTCGAGACCGGAAGTAGTTTCAACGGAAACTTGCATGGAATTCCTCATTAATACTTATACGTTGTGATCCAGCTAGATCAGCAGGCCTTTTTATTAACCAGCCTGCAACCTGTATGCCCAGCAAGAAACACTAATCGCCTTACGGGCAGAATTTAAGCGCAAAATTTTCAAGCAAGCGGCCCAAATAGTCAAGCGAATCAACCGATAGAAGCCAACAGAGAAGAAATCACGCGAACATAAATATAAGAAGTGATAAATAAAACATAAAAAACCAGTCCGGCAGCGCCAAGGACACATACGGCATAAGGGATAAAATACTGGCTTAAAATCAAAAAAGAGAGGGAAATTGGGGTGGACGATGGGGCTCGAACCCACGACCACCGGAATCACAATCCGGGGCTCTACCAACTGAGCTACGCCCACCACAGCGTA
>NZ_JASBRH010000038.1 GCF_029961155.1 Pontibacterium granulatum
CAGTTGATGCCAGCGATTTCACGCATCATGGTCATGATTTTCTTGCCCACAATGCCTTCCATGTACGGCCACTCTTTGGAGTACAGGATCTCTTTCGCTTTACCCATCTCTTCCGGGCTCAGCTCAACTACGTTTACACCTGCTTTACGTACTTTTGCCAGGAAGCCTTCGTCGATCGCCTGTGCTTCATCCCACACTTTCTGCATGGTTGCGTCAGCCGCTGCTATCAGCTTGGTGCGCTCTTCGTCAGACAGCTCTTCCAGCCAGGACTTGTTGACTACCCAGAACGCATGCTCGAAGTAGTCTTTGGTCAGGATGTATGCTTCGATTACGTCACGCATCTGCCAGATTTCTACAGCCGGTGCCGTACCACGTGCGTCGATGGTGCCCAGCTGCAGTGCGGTGTACAGCTCGGAGAACGGCATTGGAACCGGAGTGAAGCCAAAGCTCTTGTAGCGTTCGATCCCGATTGGGATGGCCGGTACGCGCATCTTGATGCCCTTACCGTCGACCGGGAAGTTGGTTGGTACGGCTTCAACACCTTTGCGGGTTGCGATGGAACCGAAACCGGTCGGGATGACACCCAGTACAACCAGGTCCAGGTCGCCCAGGATCTCATTGTAGATGCCGGTCATCTTGCCGTTCGGGCCGTAAACTTCACGTGCTTCCTTCCAGTCATCAACCACGTAGCTCAGCCAGGACAGGTCCAGGCGCGCATCGTATTCAGACGCACCAAAGCTCATGGTCATCGGTACCACACCTTCCATGCTCTGCTCGAAGATAGATGCCCAGTCACCCAGATCACCACCCGGATGGTAGTCGACCTCGATGGAGGAGCCCTGTTTCTTCAGCTCGTCGGTGAAGGTGGTGGATGTCATGTGGAAGATATGATCAGTCGGGTAGGCGTGGGCGAGCATCAGCTCTTCAGCCAGAACCGTCTGGGATGTTGGCAGGGTCAGCGCCGCAGAGAGTGCGCAGGCGGAAAGGACGGATTTGAACGTTTTTTTAATTGTCATAGTGACCTCAATATTTTTTATTGTTTTGACACAGGTCCGGTATCGGGCGAGCCCGATATTGGCAGAGCACGGTAGAACGTTTTTCAAGGTTCCAGGAGTCTTTGCTCTTGCAATCAATATAAAATTCGGTCCGAGATCAGCTATAGACCCAACCCGAACCGAAAATGTGGTTCCAGGCTGTAGGCTACGTAATATCTGGGATTCAGGGCTGTGTGTTATGAAAAGGTAAGAGGTTTGGCAGGAGAAAAGCGGAGGGTTGGTACCAACGGTGGTGCCAGATAAATACCCGTTGCCTGGATGTTGTTGCGACGGAAGATCGGCAGTTAAGAAGGCGAAGCTTTGTACGATTTTATCAGGGCTTACGGTGGGAGAGGTGCGAAAATTAGCGAGCCGTGCGATGAAGCTTTTTGTCGATTGCAAGTTTCGTAGCTACCCACTTTTATACCCTCTAGGGTGCTGATGGCGACTTTTCCATAGACAGGCGAACGTCGCCCTTGGAGCGGGCTGCTACAAGGGGGCAGATTTAGTGTTGTAGGTTGGCCATCACGCAGTGATGCCCAACATTCACAGAAGAGGGCTTAGGTCAGGCTACGGATTATTTCTGCCAACCGATCGATACCCGGCCGGATGCGCTCGGTAGCAATCGACGAGTAGCCTAATCGGAAGAAGTTAAGTGGCGGATCTTCCTGCTTGAAGTAGATGTCACCTGATTCGATCACCACTCCTTTCTCCAATGCCAAGCGTTTCAGCTCACGGGTATCCAGCCCTTCGGGGCCTTTCACCCAATAGCAGGAGCCACCAAACACGGGCGGCTTAGCCGATTCAGGGAGGCAGTCCTGCAGTGCATCGCCCAGTTCTTTCCAGCGTTCTTCGTAGACCTGTACGATGCTGCGGATCAGAGAATCGTGGTAACCGCGGGCGAGGAACAGGCCTACCGCACGTTGGTTGTTCATTGGCGGGTGGCGCAGCATCATGCGGCGGAATTCGCGCAGCTCACGGATCAGTTCTTTGGGCCCTACGATAAAGCCGAGTCGCAAACCGGGCGACAGGGTCTTGGATAGACTTCCCAGATAGATCACCCGGCCGGTTTTATCCAGGCTCTTGAGTGCAGGCGTAGGGTTGTCTGCAAAGGTGGTCTCGCACTCGTAGTCATCCTCGATGATCAGGAAGTCATCGCGGGACGCCTGTTCCAGCAGTTCACGACGGCGCTCCATCGGCATGGTGACCGTGGTTGGGAACTGGTGACTTGGCGTAGTAAAGATCAGGTCGCACCCGTTCAGCTGCTCGCCCGTTTTCAGGCCGTGTTCGTCCACCTCCAGTGAGCGGGTTTCAGCACCGGTATAGCTGGCCATACGCACCAGATCGGGATAACCCGGGTTTTCCAGGCCGAAGGTAGAGCCTTTACTCATCAGCAGCTGCAATAACATATACAGGCCATGTTGAGCACCGACGGTAATCAGGATCTCTTCCGGATCGGCCCAGACTGCACGCCTTGGCAGCAAACGGCTGTGAATCTGCTCGACTAACAACGCATCGTCGTCATCGTAACGGTCGCCGGCCCATTCGCCGATGGCGCCCACAGTCACAGACTCTTTACAGCATTCCCGCCAATGGTGGGTCGGGAACATCTTTGGATCGAGCTGACCGTAGATAAACGGGTAAGGGTAGTCGCGCCAGCGGTGTAGCTTGTTGAGCTTATGATCGGTCGGGCGGTGTTTGAGGTAGCGATCCCAGTCAGGCGCGTTGCCGGTGATGTTTTCGGCAGCTTGCTCATCGGGCTGAGCGCTGCTTTTCAGC
The DNA here is from genome assembly GCF_029961155.1 of Pontibacterium granulatum. Taxonomy (GTDB): domain Bacteria; phylum Pseudomonadota; class Gammaproteobacteria; order Pseudomonadales; family Balneatricaceae; genus Pontibacterium; species Pontibacterium granulatum. The sequence goes on from NZ_JASBRH010000038.1 coordinate 2,814, forward strand.
ATCTCCGGATTGACAAAGAATCCGGCACGGGCCCTGGAGATCAGGTATCCGTCATCCAACAGGTGTTCGTAGGCCAAAATCACGGTGTTACGTGAAACGCCTAGCATCTCGGCCAGCTTGCGGGTTGACGGTAAAGCCAGGTCGGGCGGGATATGGCCTTCGATAATCGCCCGGCTGATCTGTTCGCGAATCTGCTGTTGCAGACTGCATTCTGCATCGGGAGATAAGTGGAAGAGGTGTTGCAGCATGATGTTGTCCCTGAACCTGGGTTTATTTTTATTATCAGTTTAACTTAGGCTCGGTGGGCCTATAAGAGTAGTACCAGCACTACCTGAAGTCTGGTTCCATGTTGTATGAGCGTTCCAAATATTAATAAGAAATTCAAAGATAAAGATAGGTGTCTAGAACTCGTTAGCCCGTTAGGGGTCTTAAGCGATCTGAACTCATAAAAGGGACAACGTATGAAAACAATCGGTTTATTAGGCGGAATGAGCTGGGAGAGCACGGTGGGCTATTACCGTGCGATCAACGAAGGCGTAAAAGTGCAGTTAGGTGGTTTGCACTCTGCGAAGATTGCGATGGTCAGCGTTGACTTTGAACCGATTGAGAAACTGCAACATGCGGGTGACTGGGACGGTACAGCGCGCATTCTGGTTGATGCTGCTAAAAATGTTCAGTCCGCAGGGGCGGATTTCCTGCTGATCTGTACCAACACCATGCATAAGGTGGCGCCTCAGATTGAAGAGGCGTTGGATATCCCGCTGCTGCACATTGCTGATGCAACAGCCGAAACGCTGCTGGCAAAAGGCATTAAAAAAGTTGGCCTGCTGGGGACCGGTTTCACAATGGAGCAGGATTTCTACAAAGGTCGATTGAGCGAAAAGTTTGGTTTGGACGTGGTAGTACCGAAGCAGGCAGATCGCGATATTGTTCACCGCGTTATCTACGAAGAGCTATGTCTGGGTAAGATCGACGCGAACTCGAAGGCGGAGTACCTTTGCATCATTGATGCACTGGCAGAGCAAGGCGCGGAAGCGGTGATCCTGGGCTGCACCGAAATCGGTATGTTGGTTCAGCAGCAAGACACGCGGGTACCGCTGGTCGATACAACGATGATCCACGCGCATAAAGCCGTCGAATACGCTGTGAAGTAATCACTCGTACTTGAGATTCTGTTTCGGCGAGCCGCAATGACTTGCCGGGCCGGACAATCTGTTAGACACTCCGCTGCATGATTAAGGACAAAACAGCAGCACTGCATCAAATTCTTTCCTACCACGACGATTGGGACGATGCGATTGCGTATCTGTTGAGCTCGACAGAGGAATGCGACTCCATTGTCGCGTCAAAACCTGCATTGATTCTGGTGCTCAGAAAATACGTATCGGGTGCCATTTCGGCAGACGACCTTGAGGAGTGGGCTGGATTTATCGAGCTGACCGATGACATCGATCACAGTGTGATCGAGGATTACCTCTACGCCTTATCTAATCCTGAACTCATGGGAGAGATCACGATAGATAAGGTGTTACAGATGATTGAGCTGTTGAGTGACCTGGCGTCTGCAGTAGCGCGTTAATCTTCGTGCAGTTTTGACGGGATTTTGTGAATCAACCAATAACCTACGCTCATCGCCAATGCCACCGCAGCTAACCCGTAAACATAGGGCGGGGTAACCTCTTCGAAATCAAGCACGATGACCTTCCTCGCGACGGCCATCAGTGCAGTGGCCATCACAATCTTTACGTGTATTACGTCATCCCTGAGATAAATGGTGATGTTGATCAGGATCTCAATGGCAATTAAAACCGCCATAAATGCACCGAATGTCGCCAACATGTCTGAGATGGTGAGGATAAAGACAGGTGGCTTGTTCAGTTTTTCATAGATGGTCCAGGCCACATCAATGACGCCCATTAAGATGACAAACACCATCATGATTGAAAGTAGTCGGACGCTAAATCTAACAGCAGAATAGAGTTTGTTGGTCAGCGTATCGTCTGTATATTTTTTCATGGCAAAACCACCTCGCAGGTTGAATCCAGAAAGCTGAATAGACGCGCAGGCGAGGTTACAAGACGGGAGACGCAAAACCCTCAGGTTTGATGGCGATTACGGGACAATCGATCGATAGAAGGATATCTTCAGCAGTATTACCGATCAGATAACCACTTAAGCCTGATCGGGCAAAGGTGCCCATAACCAGCGCTTTAGGACGGCTGATACTGACGAAGTTGGTGATCGATTCAACCACATTACCCTTTATCAGAAAGCTCTCAAAGTCGCCGTGTTTGGAGAGGAACTGTTTCATCAGCTCAGACTGCCGGTCGGCTTCCAGCGTGATCATCTCTGCAATCTCCGAATCTTTTATCTTCAAAAAGGGGTTGTGCCGCAGAGAGTCCTCTCCGTTGAGTTTCCAACAGGATAGAATGCTAATTTCCAGATCCAGCTTGTCAGCCAGCTGCTTGGACGTCGCCATGATCTTGTCATTCAGGGCACGGCCCTCTTTGGTGGATTCCAGGTTTAAATCGATGGCGGCATAGAGGTCTTTGCTTGTAGATTTAGCCGAGTTCCTGAGAATCCAGATCGGCGTCTGGGCTTTGCGCAACAGGTGCAAATCCAGACTCGCCAGGTGCTGACGGTTGATGTCCTGTGTTTTCAGAATGATATCAAAGTTGCCCTCAACGCTTTCCTTGATGATCTCAATAAACTTAACGCCGCATCGGATTTTTATGGTAACCGGTACGTCTTCATAGTTGGCAAGCTGTGAATCCAGGTAGCGTTGCATCCGGTCGATCAGCTCCTGCTTTACATCTTCGTTCTTTGTTTTGATGAAGATGCCGTAGCCGGGAATATCGCTTTCATCAATAACCAAAAGAATCACGATTTGTGCGTTGCTCTGCAACGATAGCTGAGTGCAGATCTCAAACGCCGGGTCATCAAGTATCAGGAAGTCCCTGTTTACCACAAACAGAATTTTTTTAAGTTTCATAGCAGGTCTCAACCGAGAATGGATTTTTGATGCTATCAAATTCAAATTAGAAGATAGTTCGCAAAAGTGGGAGAGCCTGTCCAAATAATTCGATTTATGAGATCCATATCTGCCTATCTGAACGCTGCGTGTTGTCAGCCTGCAGCGGCCCTGTGAATTGTCCAGAGCTCGTCCCGATGACGTGCTAATGCATTTGACAAAACGTATCTTGCATATAACCTACTAAAATGCTTGGTTATGTCTGTTTGCCGTATCCTCAACCTGTCAGAAGGGCAATACATTGAAAATGTTGAATTTAAGACACCTGTACTATTTCTGGCTTACTGCCAGAGAGGGCTCAATCGCTCAGGCATGTGACATCCTAGATCTGGCGCCACAGACACTCAGTACCCAGATCGCAACGCTGGAGGAGAATGTCCAACACCTGCTATTTAAGCGTGAAGGGCGCAATCTGGTGATGACGCCAATGGGTAAGCAGGTGTTTGCCTATGCGAACAAGATTTTTGATATCACCTCGCAATTGGAAGATGTGCTGCAGCAGTCACCGGACAGTCGGTCGATTGATTTCTCGGTGGGCATTGCCTCCACCGTGCATAAGATTTTGGCGTGGAAGGTGATCAAACCCGCGATGAGCATCCCGAATGAGGTGCAACTGGTGTGTAAAACCGCTTGTGCCAGCGACCTGTTGCTGCAGCTGAAGCAGAAAAAGATCGACCTGCTGATTTCTGATTATCTACCCCATGAATGTGACCGCGATGGCTTAACGGCTCACAAGCTTCTCAGTACGCCGATGTCGTTTTTCTATAAGAAAGGTGAGGTCGCAAACCAGATGAAAGCGGGATTTCCAGGTTCTTTAAGTGATGCTGATTTCCTGTGCTATGGCAGACAGACCCCGTATCTGGGCAAGTTGAAGGATTGGTTTAAGATCAACGATATCAAGCTCAACATCAAAGCAGAGATCGATGACAGCGCATTGCTGAAGGTACTGGGGCAGTCCGGTGAGGGCTTCTTCTCGGCACCGTCGGTTATTGCCCACGAGATCTGCGATCAGTACAACGTTGAAGTGATCGGTGTCGCTGAGACCATCAAAGAAGACCTGTACGCCCTCTACCGCGACACCAGCATGATTAACCCTGCACTCGAACAGTTACTTAACTTTAAAGTGCAGGATGCCTAGCGGGTAGAGCGACACAAGCGAGCGGGATGCCCCGGTTCACTCTGTTAGCTGATATCTAACTGGTAGGTTTGCCACTGGGTTTTGTTAGCAATCCGGTCATAGGCTGCACGTCCTCTATAATTGTTTTCTGATGTAATCCAACGAACGAAGGGCCATCCGTGCTCTTTGGCCGCTTCATTCAGCGCGTTAAACATCGCATCAACCGCGCCACTGCCGCGGTGACACGGCTCGATAAACAGATCATCCAGAAAGCCAACGTGCGTCCCGCGCAGAGGTGAGGGCATTTCGCGATAGTGCATCAGGCCCACACCTTTGCCGTGTTCATCTTTGGCGATTAGCGCATAGAATGGATTCTTGCTGTCGAAAATCCAGGCCCATACCGTATCCAGTGTTTGTTGGCCCAAAGGCATGTTGTAGAACTCGCCGTATGCCAGATACAGGGATTTCCATGCCGTGTAGTCGTCACGATCCAGTTGTGTCACTGTGACTGTCATTCTGCGCCCTCCGGTGCACATTCCTGAAGCTTAGTCTTCTGTTGTCCGTCGGCATCGAAGTTGGACGCATCCAGCCATGACTCGAACATCGATTGAGTTGCCGGCCATTCGGAATCAATAATCGAGAACCAGGCTGTATCCCGGCTGCGGCCCTTGTACATAATCGCTTGCCGGAAGATACCCTCAAAGGTGAAGCCAAAACGCGTAGCCGCGTTGCGGGACAGTGCGTTGAGCGAGTCACATTTCCACTCGTATCGGCGGTAGCCAAGTTCATCGAAAGCACGGCGCATCATCAGGTACATCGCTTCTGTGGCAAGCGGAGTCTTCTGCAAAAGTGGTGAGAAATGGATGTTGCCCACCTCGAGAACACCGTTTGCCGGATCGATTCGCATATAGCTGGCAACGCCCACTGCCCGTTCTGTTTTTGGGTCGATGATTGCGTAAAACAGGGGATCTGAGGTTTTGCTGACGTGGTCAATCCAGGCATCAAAGTCTGAGCGCGTATCAAATGGGCCATCAAAGAGATAGGTCCAGTTTTTCCCTTCCGGGTCTTTGCCAAATGCATCAAACAGCTGGTCGCCGTGCTTGCTTGGGGATAAGCCCTCAAGCCAACAGTATTGCCCCTGCATCGGTTTAGGTGAAGGAAATGGGCGGGGTGTCCAGTTGTCTACTGCCGTACCAATCGGCTGGCCAAATTCATTCTGTCGCATTTTATTCCCAGTATTCTGTTTGTTCTGTTGTTGGGTAGAGAGTACGAAAGAAAGTGGGTAGGAAGAAGGTCCATTATATTGAAATCATGTAGGCCCACTTTGGGCTGAATGCAAGCTAAGCCAGAGAGCAATTAATTTGCTGGGGCTTGCGTCGAAAAGAGGCTCTTGTTGGCATGTTCTGTAGAACATCATCGGTACATAATCGGCCATGTTTTACTGGGGTTCGAGCCTCTTTTCATCACCTGGCACCTGATAGAGATCCATCAGGATATGGCCAAACTGATATTTAGGGCGCATGAGCGGACGTGCTTCCTCAGTGTGCGGATGTACTCATTGATCGTTATTCTCAATTGCGTACGAATGATCGGTATATTTTGAGCGGGGTCTGCTGGATATTCCTTTCTTGTTTATACTGACATTGTTTGCCGCAGAGGCAAAAGGCCCCCCTTCGGGTTATCCAGATAAAGGAGCTACCTGTGAAGTTACTTTGGACCGCATGCTTTATCGTCACTGCTCTGATATCAGGGTGTGCGTCAGTGCCTATGGCTTCTTTAGATAAAGATGTTAGTGCTAAGAGCTTTAGTCCCCCGGCTGGAAGAGCATCCCTGTATATTTATCGTAATGAGGTACTTGGGTCTGCAATACCAATGACAGTATTGATAAACGGGAAAAATCTTGGACAAACCGCATCAAAAACCTACTTTCATCTCGACCTATTACCCGGAACCTATGAAGTTGATTCTGTGGCCGAAAATACCTCCAACATCAAAATTCTTTTAAAAGAGCGCAGAAACTATTTTATATGGCAGGAGGTAAAAATGGGTGCGTGGATGGCTCGAAGTCTTCTGCAAGAGGTTGATGAGGACACGGGGCGTGAAGGGGTGTTGGAATCTAAACTAATTAAGGTGCAGGTGCCTGAAGAGGATATTCTGCCCCTTGAACGGCAATCTAGTCATTCGATTTTGAACCAAATCCGAGAACTGGATGAGTTGCGCAAAGATGGCATCATTACTGACGAAGAGTTTGAAGTAAAAAAGAAAACGTTGTTGGAAAAGCTTTAAGTAGATTTCCACGCAGGCGCTGAACTGCAGGGTTTGTGTAAATACGAGGAAAATATTTTCCTCGTAACTGAGTCTTACTCGTTCAAATACTTTGCGAATTCCTCAACAAAAGTCGAGACCTTTGCCGAAAGATGCTTCCTGTGCGGGTAGATCATATTGATCGGCACATCGGTTTGGCTGCAGTCACTGAGTATCTCGACCAACGAACCATCCTCTATCTCATTCTTCACCGCAAAATCCGGGGCATAGGTGACAGCTAATCCGGTAGTCGCCATTCTCGCAGCTGCGACTGCGCTGTTCACACGGGCGATCACATTCGGCGCCACTTCTATGGTTTTTCCATTTTGCGTGAAGCTCCAGCGGTTGCCTTGGCGAAAGTTGGTATCAAAGACGCAGGGGAGGGAATTTAGATCGTTCGGTGATTCTGGCATCCCGTAGCGGTCGATAAAAGCGGGTGCTGCGCATAGCAACATCCGTATGGAGCCTATACGACGGGCAATTAGGGCTGAGTCCTCAAGCTGACCAATACGGATCGCAGTATCAAAACCTTCCGCAACAATATCGACGTAGCGGTCATTAAACATCAGCTCGACGTTGAGCTGCGGATTCTCTTCAACCATCGTTGCGATAAACGGCATCAGTACTTGCTCACCAAAGGTGACGGGGGCGGTAATGCGTAACCGTCCAACCAGATTCTGATTTTCCTTACGCACACGCGCTTCCAGGGTGGCGATGTCATCCAGCACTTTTTTTGCTTCTTCGTAGTAGCTTTGCCCGGTGGGCGTGAGCTGCATACTGCGGGTGGATCGGGTGATCAGGCGTACATCCAGGAGCTCTTCCAACTGCGAGATATGGGTACTGATCAGTGGTGTGGTTTTACCCAGTCGCTTACCAGCCGCGGTGTAGGTTCCCTCTTCGGCAACAGCGATGAAGGAGGTCATCAGATTGAGTTTGTCCATATTGTTAAATAAAACTAAATAATCACTTAATTATTTTGATTATTGTTTAGGTTGGGTGTTTGGTCAAAAATTATTATCAACAAAGACATTCACTACCGAATTTTACGAGGAGAGTAACCATGAACACTAACTCACAATACGCAGCAACCGTACTTCGTCTGTCGCTGGGCATCATGTATCTGGCACACGGTTTACTGAAACTGATTGTATTCACGCCGGAAGGCACATCAGGGTTCTTTGCTTCTGTTGGCTTGCCTGCGTTCTTTGGCCCGCTGACCATGGCGGTTGAGATCGGCGCCGGTATTGCTCTGATCCTGGGTATCTACAGTCGCTGGGTTGCAGCTGCATTGATCCCGGTGCTGTTTGGTTCAATCGTGCTGGTACACGGCGCAAGCGGATGGTTGTTCAGCAACCAGGGCGGTGGCTGGGAATACCCTGCGTTCCTGATCGCAGCATCTGTAGCACAGTTCCTGTTGGGTGATGGTGCTTTTGCCCTGAAACGTTCCAAGTCTGATGCTGCCGCAGCCCAGGCCGCCTAATGACACAAACCCCATTTGCCCGCTGCACTGTAGCCAGCGGCGGGCATTTTTTATAGTTAAAGATGCAGAGTAAAAGGAGCAGGCCATGTTGGTGAACGGTATCTGGGAAAAACGCTGGGATCCGGTACAGAAGCAGGATACGCAGGGACGCTTTATTCGCCAGAGCAGCGCATTCCGTGAACGCATTCCAGCAGATGTTGTGGCCGCAATGAAAGCAGGGGAATATAACGAGCCCCGTTACCAGCTTTATGTGGCCTATATATGCCCATGGGCCACACGCACACTGATTGCGCGTTCACTGTTTGGTCTGGAATCCCATATCGAAGTCAAAGTGGTTGAGCCACAGCTGAGCGACTATGGTTGGAAATTTGGTAATTATCCAGGCTCCACGCCCCAAGCGGACGTGCCGGTACAGTATATCCATGAGCTATATACCCAGACTGACCCACAATACACTGGCCGGGCTACCGTACCTGTACTTTGGGATAGGCAGGAAGAGCGGATAATCAACAACGAATCTGCCGATATCCTGACAATCTTTAATGAAGATCTGAAACCACTGCACATGGAAGATCTGAACTTGAGTCCCGATCCGTTTTTGATCGAGATCGACGAGTTTAACGAGCGTATCTACCATAGCCTGAATAACGGCGTGTATCGCGCCGGTTTCGCGACCAGTGCGTTAGCGTATCAGGAGGCCTATAACGACGTATTTGAGACCCTGGATTGGCTGGAAGCTCACTTCACCAAGAATGAGTACGCCGTTGGCGACCAACTGACGGAAAGTGATATCCGTCTGTTTGTGACGCTGGTGCGTTTTGATGTGGCTTACTACGGACTGTTTAAGACCAATAAACAGCGCATTGCAGACTATCCAGCGTTGTCGGCCTATCTGGATCGTCTGCTGCAGATCCCGGCGTTTCGTGACAACACTAAGGTTGACCATATTAAGGCGGGTTATTACTCAATCCAGGCGCTCAACCCGAATGGTATTGTACCGGAAGGGCCGGATCTGCCTTGGTTTAGACGGTTTAAGGAGGTTGTATGAGCACACGTGCACCGGTGATGTTTATTGGGCACGGCTCGCCAATGTTTGCTATAGAGCCTGGCAAACCAGGTAAGTTATTGCATGAGTTCAGCGGGCATTTTGCAGCTGCAACGGCGGTACTGATTATCTCGCCGCACTGGATGACGCGGGGATTAGAGATTACGGCAGCTGACTCGTTGGAAACCATACACGACTTCGGCGGGTTCCCGCGTGAGCTGTATCAACTTCAGTACGGTGCGTCTGGGTCAGGTGCTGTAGCCCAGACTGTTCAAACGGTACTGGCTGAAGGTGGATTCGAGTCCGTACTTAATCATTCGCGTGGACGCGATCACGGTGCCTGGGTGCCGATGATCCATCTGCTACCAGACGAGAAGCGTCCGGTGCTGCAGCTGTCACTGGATGCGAACTTAGATACCGATAAGTTGGTTCGTTTGGGTGAAACATTAAAAGGATTGCGCGAGCAGGGGATTGCGGTGATAGCCTCTGGAAGCCTGACCCACAATCTTTATGAGATTCAGCCTCTCGAAGCAGAACCAGCCGAGTACATGGAGCGATTTACTTGTTGGGTACGGGAACAGGTTGAAGCCCGAGACGTACAGGCGTTGAGTGCGCCGCATCTGCTGAGCGATGATTTTGCGCGGGCGCATCCAACCGCTGAACACTATCTTCCATTGTTGATTGCGATGGGGGCGAGTGACGAGTCAGATAGGTTATCTGTGCTGGATGGGGGCATTCAGCATGGGGTGATTTCGATGGAATCGTATGGGTGGGCTTGAGTTGATTATCCTTTGTTTTTAGCAGCGATCTCTGACGGCGACATAACCTCATGGCGAATATAGTCGCCCTCGATACCCCAAGGGCATGATGAGAGGGCTGCTACAAGTGTGAACGATGAAGCAACACTTTTGGTAGGCTAGTCATCGCACCGCGATGCCTAGCCTGTCGGGCACCGCTTTGCGGTGGCCAACCTACAGTGTTAGATCTCAACGATCAGAAGACGCAGTTTTTCGCAAAGTCTTTAGCTTCGTTTGCTGTCCAGTCACCCTTCGGTTTCTCTTTCAGCTCTGTGCACCACTCTTTGCTGCCAACTTCAGGCGCGCAGCCCTGAACCAACATGGCGGAAATGATCAATGCGCTTGCCGCGAAGATTTTTTTCATTTTGTATCCTTGTTTCAACTAACGGCCATAAACGGCCTGCCATAAGACTCGTAGGTCCCGAAAAGTGACCTATCCTACCATATTTCGTAGGGCCCTAATGATGATGCTGGATGGCTTTTGAGACCCTGTTACATCACTGCTTAGGTGGTGGTTTATATCCTTTCGGCGGCTGATTGCTATGGGCTGTTTGGATACTTAGGGTTGCTCTCGGTACCCAAAGGGCATGACAAGCGGACTGCTACAGGTTCTATCTCCGATACTGTGTTAGATTGACCTGATTCCATTGATCAGCTTTAAGGGACTACACGTGTCGATCAAAGCTCTCCGTACTCTTCGCGCCATCATTCAGCAGGGCAGCTTTGCCGCTGCCGGGGAAAAGCTCGGCCTGACACAGGCGGCGGTAAGTATTCAGATTCGACAACTAGAAGAGCAATTGGGCGTTACGTTGTTTGATCGGGTGGGGCGTAATCAAGTACTCAACCACGACGGTCGCGTGGTGCTGGAGCGTGGCGAGCAGATCCTGGATATGTATGATCAACTTGGTCATGGCTTGGGCCACGAAGGCCAGTTTAAGGGGGAGTTGCTGATTGGCGCGGTGTTTAGCGTGCAAACCGCTGCACTGGGGCCGGTTCTCGCGGGTCTTCGGGATCGATATCCGCAGCTTAAGATCAAGGTGATGCGCGGAATGTCGATCGATCTGGCAGAGCGTGTGGAGAGCGGTGAGCTGGATGCCGTATTGATCACCGAGCCCCAGCGCAAGATTCTTGAACAGTACGAATGGACCACGTTGGAATGTGAACCGTTTTATGTGGTGGCTCATAAGGATCTGCCGGTGCAATCGGATGCTGAGATGATCCGTACTTATCCCTTTGTCCGTCTTGATCCCCGTGCCTGGGCAGGCACGATGATTGATAACGAACTGCGTCGTCGTGGTATCACACCGGATGAGATGATGGAGCTGGATTCCCTGCAGGCTGCATTAATGATGGTAGAACAGAAGCTGGGTGTTACCGTGATGGCGCTGGGTAAGCGCAAGGCGGAATATCTTCGCCAGGCTTTTTCACTGGTGCCGTTTGGTGATCCAGTGATCCATCGAAATGTGGGGGTGTATCAGCGCCGGGGACATAGCCGCAAGGCATTGGTCCAGGCGGTAATCGATGAATATAGATCGCTCTAAAATATAAAAAATATTAAACAATAAAGGTAAAAAATATAAATTTTTATCATCTTTAATTCGGCGTAAGCTTGGCGGCAATTGCAGTTTATTTTCTTTAGGGGAGCATCATGCCTGTCGCCATCCAAGCGCTGATACCTATCATTCTTACCGTATTGATCGGCTACCTGGCCCGTTGCCGTTTTGGCGTGGGGGAGTCGGTTTGGGCGGGTATCGAAAAGCTCACCTATTATCTCTTTGCTCCGTCGTTGCTGGTGGTCTCGCTGGCCAATAAACCACTGTCTGATCTTGCATGGGGCGAAGTGTTGGTGACGCTGGTGTCAGTGCTGTTGCTCTGCAGCGTACTGATCATTGTTTGGCAGCGGTTTGTCCGTCCGGTGGATCTGCCGTCTTTTACGTCAATGTTTCAAGGGGCGGTGCGCTTCAACAGCTTTATCGCCCTGGCGCTGGTGGACAACCTGTTTGGTGCTGAAGGTCTGATGATAGGCGCCTTGGCAACGGTGGTGATTGTTGTGTCGGTTAACATTCTGAGTGTATCCGCGTTTTCGGTGACGAATCCGGATAACGGCGGCTGGCGTAAGCTGCCGTATCAGTTAGTGACCAACCCGCTGATCATCGGCTGTTTCCTGGGATTAATGCTGAACTTGACCGGTGTTGGTCTGGCTCCGGCAGTCAACAACATGCTGCTGATGTTGGGTAAAACCGCCTTGCCGATGGCGCTGCTGTCTGTGGGGGCAGCGCTGCGTTTGGGCAATGTGCGTAGCAGTATGGATATGATTGCCGTGACTTCGGCGATTCAGTTCATCGCCAAACCGGTGGCGGCGTTGTTTGTTGGTCAGTGGTTCGGATTGGAAGGCTTAACTGCGATTGTGGTGGTGATCTTTATGGCTGTGCCTACAGCGCCATCTGCTTACGTGTTGGCGAGGCAGTTAGGAGGTAACTATCAGGCGATGGCATCGATCATTACGGTACAGACGGTATTGGCGTTCTTCACTTTACCGCTGACCCTGAGTTTGCTGTTGCCCGGTTGATTGCAACCGGGCAAACGTATTATTCGGCGACGGGCTCTTCGAATTCACCCACCTTGCGACCGTGTTTTTTCTTGTACATCAGCTTGTCAGCTTCTTCGATCATCTGATCAAGGGCGATCGGATGCAGGCCGGAGCGGTAGATATGGCCAAAGCTTATCGGATTGTCCGAGAGTAGCTCGTTGTCACTGCGGATACGGTTGTACTCGGTTTCGATACGTTCACATACCAATTCCACGTTGTTATCTGCGCAGGTCAGTAATACGACAAATTCGTCGCCACCGATACGTGCGATGATGTCGTTTTCTCGGCATGCGTATTTCAACGCATCAGCAAGCGCCACGATGCATTCGTCGCCGGCGCTATGGCCATGCGTGTCGTTTAGCTCCTTCATGTTGTCGATATCAAGGTATATAAAGCCGAAGTTCAGGTCGAAGCGTTTGGCGTCTTTAACCAGTTGATCACTTAATAGCTGCAGGCCCCGGCGGTTGCAGACACCGGTCAGTTCGTCCGTCAGCGCGAGGGTTTTGATCTCGTCGTAAGCGAACACCATTTTCAGGTCGGCGTTGATCAGGTCACGCAGCTGTTCAAGTAACTCAATCTGTAATGGCTGGTAATCGGTGCTGTGGGAATCGATAACGCAGATAGTGCCGAACAGCGTGTCATCCGGCCAGAACAGTGGCAGGCCGAGGTAGGAACGTACAGGACCATCGCAAACGGGTTCTACGGTTTTCCACTCTTCATGGTTGATTGCGTCGTTAACGTACAGCCCATTGCGAGATTCCATGATCTTGCGGCAAAAGCTACGCATCTCCCATGGCCAGGAGCTGTTACGTTCTAAAAAGTTGTCTTCGTTGCTGCTGGTTACGATGGCGTTAAATTCGTCCTGACGGAACTGGACTATCGTGCCACAGGCTGCGTTGTACAGCTTGGACATCAGGTCAACGGTTCTCTGCCACTTAGCTAGATCTATGGATTCGATAGGATGTCGGGACAGACACTGTTGGGTATCAATCATTTAACTTTACCTGTGGTAAGTCACGCTCTTCTTTACGGCTTGGCGTGTGCATCATCGATCATTCCAGACGCGTGAATTCGGTATCGGTATGCGTACCATTAGTGATTGGTCATCGTCGCGGTTATCGACAATTCACAATCGCGGGTCTGGCATGTTTGCAGCGGTGGTAGATGTAGCGTTTGACGCTAAGTCAAACCATTACCTATTGATTCAACGTAGTTCTTGCCTTGAGATAGCAACAACGTCATACCAATCTAGCAGGAGTCGGGTTTAATAGCCAAGTATGTGATCAAGAACATGTGCAATATTCCTGGCTGTTTGAAAACTGCAGTTAATTAGAGTACTGGATTGAGGTAACCAGCAGCTTGGTTTGTTCAATCAGGTCCAGGTTCTGCTTAACCTGGAGTCGGGAAACCAGGCCTTCATACAGCAACTCGATCAGCAGGGCATCAGCAGTATCGAATCCGCATAACTGCAGGCGTCGTTGAGTTTCTGCAAGTGAGGCCACCTTGGTGCTGAGCCTGGCACAATCAGCGTCGTACACATAGATCCCTTTCAACCTTATTTCTCTGTTATTCCTTTATTCCTTCTCCAGCATATGCAGGTAAATACGGCTGACACCCTGTGATTGCATCAAACGTGCGGCGTCATCCAGCGTATTGAATCCGGTGGGCTGTTCTCCGTTCAGAGCGAGCAGGTGCTCCTGTCCTGTGACTGAGCTGCACATGACATGAAAGCACTTTGCATCGTTCTCGATGATATAGGTATTGAGGATGGAACCTGCGTCGATAAGTGCTTTGAGTTCAGCAATGGATACTGCGTGGGTGGTGGACATCTGATCGGCTTCCTGAGTTGCGTTTTGATCAGCATAGCAAACTAAGCTGAGCTTGGATGTTAGTTAAGTATTTACTTAAGGTAACGTCAAAACGTTTGAATTTAACAACGTATCAGCATTGCCATAATGAACCTCATAAGATTGATCCACGCTGCAAATATTTATGAGGTGGCAGATGAATAATAAGAACGATAGCCAGACTATGTGCGGTCTATCACAAGAACAGTTAGATGCTCACTGGATGCCGTTTACCGGTAACCGTGACTTTAAAAAAGATCCTAGAATCATCGTTTCCGCTGAGGGTAACTATTACACCTCCGCTGACGGTCGCAAGATCTTCGACGGTCTGTCCGGTCTGTGGACCTGTGGCGCAGGTCACAGCCGTCCGGAAATCACCGAAGCGGTGAGCAAGCAGCTGAAAGAACTGGACTACGCACCTGCATTCCAGTTTGGACACCCTAAATCCTTCGAACTGGCCCATCGCATCACCGAGATGATGCCGGATACTCTGAACCGTGTGTTCTTTACAGGTTCCGGTTCTGAGTCCGTCGAAACAGCGCTGAAGATTGCACGTGCATACTGGCGCAAGAAAGGGCAGGGTAGCAAAACCCGCCTGATCGGTCGTTCCAAGGGTTACCACGGTGTCAACTTCGGTGGTATCAGCGTAGGCGGTATCGGTCCTAACCGTACCATCTACGGTCAGGGTATCGATGCGATTCACCTGCCGCACACCATGCTGGAAGAGAACCGCTTTGTGAAAGGTAGCCCGGAAACCGGTGCTTACCTGGCGGATGATCTGGAAAACCTGGTCGCTATTCACGACGCGTCCAACATCGCGGCGGTAATTGTAGAGCCGGTCGCAGGTTCTGCTGGTGTGATTCCACCACCAAAAGGTTACCTGAAGCGTCTGCGCGAGATCTGTGACAAGCACAACATCCTGCTGATCTTCGACGAGGTTATCTGCGCATTCGGTCGTATGGGTTCTCAGACTGGTGCCGAAGAATTTGGTGTAACCCCCGACCTGATGACGACTGCGAAGCAGTTGACCAACGGTGTGATTCCGATGGGTGCGGTGATCGCCAAACAGGAGATCTACGACACGTTTATGGAAACCGGTGGTCCGGATTACATGTTGGAACTGCCACACGGCTACACCTACTCCGCACACCCAGTAGCGTGTGCAGCGGGTCTGGCATCGCTGGACATCCTGCAGAACGACAAACTGATCGAGCGTGTTGCGTCTATCGCACCACAGTTCGAAGAGATGCTGCACAGCCTGAAAGGTACCAAGTACGTGGCGGACATCCGCAACTACGGTCTGGCCGGTGCATTGACTATCGAGTCTGCTCCAGGCGAACCGGCTCTGCGTCCTTACCAGATCGCAATGAAGTGCTGGGAGAAAGGTTTCTACGTACGTTACGGCGGTGACACCATTCAGCTGGGCATGCCGTTTACGTCTGAGATTGAAGAGATCGACAGCGTGATCAACGCCGTTGGTGACTCTATTAACGAATTGGCTTAACAAGCATTTACCTGACGCTTCATCACCGTCAGTTAGCGCGCCGGGGCTTGGCTCCGGCGGGTGAAAAATAAAAACCGAGGTAACACTAATGACTATGATCGGCCATCTGATCGACGGCGTAATGCGTGAAGACGCTGCGCGCACCCAAGACGTATTCAACCCATCTACTGGTGCTGCGAGCAAACAGGTTGCACTGGCATCTGTTGAGACTGTAGAAGAAGCGATTGCTGCTGCACAGCGTGCATTCCCGGCATGGCGTAATACGCCGCCAGCAAAACGTGCACAGGTGATGTACCGCTTCAAAGCGCTGCTGGAAGAGCACGCAGACAAGATCTGCGAAATGATCGGTGAAGAACACGGTAAGATCGCTCACGACGCGGCCGGTGAGTTACAGCGTGGTATTGAGTGCGTGGAGTACGCGTGTGGCGCGCCAGAACTGCTGAAAGGCGAGCACAGCCGTAACGTCGGTCCAGGCATTGATTCCTGGAGTGAATTCCAGGCGCTGGGTGTAGTAGCAGGTATTACTCCGTTCAACTTCCCGGCAATGGTTCCACTGTGGATGTACCCAATGGCTATCGCTTGCGGTAACACTTTTGTACTGAAGCCATCCGAGCGTGATCCTTCCTCCACCATGTTCATCGCTGAACTGCTGCAGGAAGCGGGTTTGCCAAACGGCGTAATCAACGTTGTAAACGGCGATAAAGAAGCGGTGGATGTACTGCTGTCTGACGAGCGTGTTAAAGCGGTGAGCTTCGTAGGTTCTACGCCAATCGCTGAATACATCTACTCCACTGCTAATGCTAACGGCAAACGTTGCCAGGCACTGGGTGGTGCGAAAAACCACGCGATCGTAATGCCAGACGCTGATATGGATAACGCTGTTAACCAGCTGCTGGGCGCTGCATTCGGTTCCTCCGGTGAACGTTGCATGGCACTGTCTGTAGCAGTAGCCGTAGGCGATGAAGCCGCTGACACCCTGGTTGCGAAACTGGAAGAAGCGATGAAGCCTCTGAAAGTGGGTGCATACAGCGATCGTAGCAACGACTTTGGTCCTGTAATCACCCGTGCACACCAGCAGAAAGTAAACGGCTACATCGACAGCGCAGAAGCTGATGGCTGCAAGATCGTAGTTGATGGCCGTAACCCGCAGGTTGAAGGCTTCGAAGACGGTTTCTTCGTTGGCGCGACCTTGATCGACAACGTAACGCCAGAGATGGTGAGCTACAAAGAAGAGATCTTTGGTCCGGTTCTGCAGGTTGTTCGTGCGAACAGCATGGAAGAAGCGATGCAACTGATCAACGACCACGAATACGGTAACGGTACTTGCATCTTTACCCGTGACGGCGAAGCAGCACGTTACTTCTCTGATCACATTCAGGTAGGCATGGTGGGTATCAACGTACCACTGCCAGTACCTGTGGCTTACCACAGCTTCGGTGGTTGGAAGCGCTCGCTGTTCGGTGACCTGCACGCATACGGTCCGGACGCAGTACGCTTCTACACCAAGCGTAAGACCATCACCCAGCGCTGGCCTTCCAGCGGTGTTCGCGAAGGCGTTTCCTTCTCCTTCCCGAGCTAATACGACACTCGTAAGAGTCTCGTTCGGTTGGGTCCGTTCGCTGGGAAGGTGCGAGGCCGTTCCCAGTGCCCAACCAAACTCGAACCGGGCCGTGTAGCTCCGGCCCGGTTCACCCCGTGCTCTGACTGGTCCATCGTGTGTTCTTCATCGCTCCAGAGTCAGGCGTGAAGAGTACTAAGGGCATTCTCGGGACCAAGGAGTTTTACGCAAGCTCCTCTCTTTGCCCCCATTTGGCAGATCTCAGCGCAAGTTGAGGTCTGCTTTTTTTGTTTCTACTCCCTCTAACCAATCAACGTTCCTGAATCATCTGGATGTAGTAAACAAGCTCCAGAATCCTGGCGCGTATCACCTGCTCGCTACCCATTGGGCCATACTTATCTCCTGCTTCCATCTGATAACGATCTCCCCAAACAGGCATTGCACGATCACCGTGGGCTGAAACCAGTGTGCGTCCATCAATGACTTGGAAGACACGATAAAACGGATATTCACCTGCTTTGGTGGGGTATTCACCCTTATTGTTCTTGGCAAGCTGTGTCAGGTCGGCGGGCTTAACCGTAAGGTACTGCGCCATTGGGCCATCACCTTTACCGCCGACACCGTGACAGACCACACAGGAAGTACGGAATTCATCAGAACCAATCAGCTCTTCCTCGGCGATGGCGCTGTTAATGCTGAAGGATGTTGTCAGAACCAGGGCGAGTCCCAGAGCCTTGGATGCGTGATGAAGCGAGATAGTCTTAGGCATGACAATCTCCATTTTAATGTTGGAAGAATGAATAGAAGCAACTACTCATCCGCAAAAGGGGAGGAATGCTTTGAGTGTACTAATGATTAAAAAATAGACTTAATGGGGTCTATATCAAGGGAAACAGGGGTATTGGAGCCTCTGCTAAGGCTCCGCAAGTGATCTGCGTCAACTTGTGCTCTGTGGTTCGCAGGTTTCTAAGATGGCTGCAAATTAGCTTGTGGACGCAGTTCCAGCTCACACAACTTGTCTATGATGGCGGTAAGTTCCGACTTGCGCGCTGCACTTTTAGACATCACCGCATACACGTTTCGACTGGCAGGTCGAGAGCCGCCCACCATATGTAACTTCCCATCCTCAATATAAGAGGCGACCAATGCCTTGGGTAGAAAAGCCATTCCGCCGTAGGTGATCAGGAACTCCAACGCAATCTGGCTTTGCTCCGTATGCAAGATCGGTGCGACGGGCTTCTTGAACAGCTTGGCGTGTTTCAGGTTGAAGGCGGTGCCCCAGTCGACAAATACGTAACCGATCTCTTCCGCATCGCTCACCTTGGCGCCAGGTTTATCACACACAAGCACCAGTTCGATCTTACCGATACGCACCGTTTCCAGTTCAGCCAGAGTAGGTGGGTCGATCACGACAGCGATGTCCAGCCGCCCGGCAATCAATGAGCGTGTGAGCTCCAGGTGGGAATTGATCTCGGTTCGGATCGAGATGCTGGGAAAATCTGCTGCCAGCTGCGGCAGGATTGACTGCAGGAAGGTATCCCATAGATTGGAGATGCCCCCCAGTATGAGCTGTGACTCCTGTTGTTCGGCCACCCCTACATCCTGCAGTGCAAGCTGCCAGGCTGCCAGAATATTCTCTGCATGTTGGATGAGTCGCTCACCCGAAGGTGTCAGCATGATGTTATTGCGCTGGCGGGTGAACAACGGCACACCCACTAAATCTTCCAGCTGCTTAATGCGAAAACTAACGGCTGACTGGGTTAGGTAAAGGTTCTGTGCCGCTTTGCCAAAGTGGCGAGTGCGCGAGACTTCCAGGAACGTTCTGAGTAGTCCGATATCCATAAAAAAATTTGTTCGAAACAATGAAAAACTATTGTTTTACAGTACTGCGGCTTAGCCTAATAATCCACAAAAATTGGATGGCTAGATTCTATTCAGTCTGCATGGCACACACTCTAATAGCCGACAGACAATGATATACCTGTAGTTAAAAATGTGTGAGTTAACACAAGGTATGGCAGATCGCTAGCGAACTAAGCGATAGCGATTTGGCCCTTCTAGCGAACCGGCAGTAACAATCCGTAATACGTGATTTCCCTGTATTACCCGTAAATTCAGTGTTTAACCGAGATTCTGAGATGAACAGTCAGTTATTCAGTTACAGACGATCATGTAGTGCCGAGCAGCACTTGGATCAATCGTACCTGTGCGAAGCTGTCTGATGTTAGGTTGACGTTCAACACCAAATACACCTGATAAAGCAGCTAACAGAACCGATTGATATCCGTTCTTTAGCTGCTTTTTTATACCTGAAATTTAACCATTAGATATTCTAATCGAAATTGACCATAAAAATGGTCAGCATGGAGCAGTGGCTTGAAAATTTGCTTTCTGATGTACCCGTGGGAGCGTGTTTCCCCAGAGACTGATACGACTTTGCGCATGATTCACGAGGCTGCCTCTCGTGGTCATACGGTGGCGATCACGACGCCAAACAGTCTGACAATTCGCGACAGCGTGGCGCACGCGTTTTGTAACGTACTGAGAAAGACAGACAAACTGACGAGTAATATCCCGGCTTTCTACCGTCGGGCAGAGTTCAAGCGCTGCAAACTGCCACTGGCAGGATTCGATGCGATCATCATGCGGGCCAACCCGCCATTGGATACGGTGGCACTGAACTTTCTGGATTCGGTGCGCAATGACACGTTCATCATGAACGACATTGATGGCTTGCGCATTGCTAATAACAAACTGTATCCGGCATCGTTCAGCGGTGATGCCAGCCGGTTTATCCCGGCAACGCATGTATCCAAAAATCGTGAATACCTGGAACACGTGCTGCGTGACTCGCCATCGGGCAAGATGATCATGAAGCCGCTGAATGGCTTCGGTGGTCAAGGTGTGATCGTGATTGAGAAGAGCGCGCGCCAGAACTTCCGCTCGTTACTGGACTTTTACATCGGCTCGGGAGATCAGGGGAACTACGTGATCCTGCAGGAGTACGTTTCCGGTGCTGAGAAGGGCGATGTGCGTATCCTGATGCTGAATGGTGAACCCATCGGTGCGATGCGCCGCGTGCCTTCTGGTGATGATGTACGTTCAAACATTCACGCAGGTGGTAAAGAAGTGAAGCATCAATTGTCCAAGGAAGAGAAAGAATTGTGTCGTGCAATTGGACCTCAGCTGGTACGTGATGGTCTCTACTTCGCAGGACTGGATGTGATCAACGGAAAATTGATCGAAGTGAACGTACTCAGCCCCGGCGGAATTACCCGTATCAACCGTTTGAACCGAGTTAAGTTGCAGGTCCCAGTGATCGATTTTGTGGAGAACGTAGTGTCTGCAAAAGAACGGGTTATTGAGCGTAAAAGCACTTTCCGCAAGGTAATCGAAGATGCAGAAGCTATCTGAACGCCGCATTCTCGAGCTGATTTCGGCTGGAGAAACGTTCGAGTGTGAATCTTCCGACGGCTCATTCAGCCTCAAAATCGACGATTACACACCGGCGATCTGTACCGCTGTACACGATGGGCATAACTTTCGCAGTTCTTTGGAAAGCTACTGCGCGCTGACGGAAGAGGAGCGTCTGTACGAGGAAGATCCGTTTACCTCTGAACTGATTGACGCGATGCCAATCACGCTTATAGGACGGGATTCGCGTTACGAGTATGACCTTAACCGTCCGGTAGCAACCTGCATTTACAAGAAGGCGTGGGGCAAAAACGTTTGGAATAAACCGCTGTCATCGGCGCAGCGCAAACTGAGCGTGTCCAAACATAAAGCATTTTATGCCGTACTGGATGCGCTGGTCGCCCAGTTGGAAAAGCGTTTTGGCGCCTGTGTGGTGTTCGATGTTCACTCGTATAACCACAAGCGCCGGGATGGTGATCCGCCAACGTTTAACCTTGGGACCGAGCAGATCGATCTGGATCGCTGGGGGCCTGTGGTCGACCGGTTCAAACGTGGATTGGGCAAAATAGCGTTGACCAACACGCCGGTACGAGCGGCATACGACGAAGTGTTCTATGGGCGGGGTTACCTGATCGCGCACGTAAACAGTCGTTATGAAAATACGCTTGTGTTGCCATGCGAAGTGAAGAAGGTCTTCATGGATGAGCTGACGGGCGAGCCGTTTCGGTTGCTGCTCAATGAGCTGAAGGAGGGGATGAAACACTGCCTCACTGATACGGGCGCGTTTTTCTCCCGGCGGCATACACGGAAATCGCGTACCCGTCGCCTGGATATGCTTTCGTCTCAGCTTGATCCGGCAACTGTTGCGGTGGACCGCGAGTTATACCGTTTGGCGCGCGGGTTGGAAACGCTTCACTATATCAACCCGATCAACATACAGCAGGAAAAGAGACGATTTTTTGCCCGTAAAGGTAACTACCAGCCGCAGTTTAAATACAAACCGTTGGCGATAGACCCGTACGCGTTTCGCGAACAACTCTATCGGCTGCCGGTCGATACCATTCGAGATCCCGGTGTACAGCAGATGTACTGCCAGGTGATCGATGGGCTGTCCAGTAAGATCGATTTGCTGGTAAGTGCGGGTAGTCCGCAGTTCGTGTATAGCTCGCTTAAATACTATGGTGAGCCAAGCCTGGAAGATGAAGCCAACGCGCGATTCCTGTTGCATGCGGCTTCTCACGGTCCGATGTCCGAGGTGGAGATCGGTGCTGCTCAGGCGGCGGAGTATTTCCGGCAACGGGCGAGTGACTGGGGGATGCACTGTAAAGTTGAGCTGTCCGGAAAACTGGTTGCGTCTGCGATGGTTTCCAATAGCAAACGCACACTGTATGTAAACAAACATGCACGCTTCACGGAAACTGAAATGGCTGCCTTGACGCATCACGAGTTGGGGGTGCACATGGCGACCACTTTAAACGCTGCGATGCAGCCCTTGAAGGTGTTTTCGCTTGGCTTGCCGGGCAACACTATGACCCAGGAAGGGCTCGCGATCCTGAACGAGTACCACAGCGGAAACATGTCGTTGGAGCGCCTGAAAGGTCTGGCCCTGCGTGTGTTGGCGGTGAAAGAGATGCTCAAATACGGCGACTTCAGGCACACCTATAGCTATCTGCTCGAGGAAGAGAAGATGTCTGAGGGGGGCGCCTTTAAGCTCGCTGTTCGGGTGCACCGCAGTGGTGGCTTTACCAAGGACTACTTGTATCTGCGCGGGGTAAGTGAAGCGTTAAGGCTGCATAAAAGTTGTGATATCAGCAGCCTGTTCGTGGGTAAAACCGGATTTGATTATCTGCCAATTCTCAATGAGCTAATTGCGCGCGAGATCATCCACCCACCGGTTTATGTACCCGAAGGCTTAAGTAATCCAGAGCCGGTATCCGATATTCTGGATTATCTGGTTTCGTCCATTAAACCGACTGCACGTGTTGGTTTAATGACAGATTCAGCCAATCGAAATACAGCGGTTGCCTGAGCCATGTCTGGAGCGGCACTAACGCCGCTCCGGTTTTTCTTTGTTGTTTGTATGTTCGATGAGAGTCGAGAAATGAGCAAAATAGATTTGGAAGATTACACTTCCGATTACGACGATTGGTCTGAGGATTATTCAGAGCAGAAAGGTGCACGCCGGAAAAACGGACGCGGGCAGAGTACAAGCCGCAGCAGTGATCTGGATGACATTTGGGGTGATGACGAGGGCGAGCCTATACGCGCTAAGGGACGCAAATCTCGGGATCACCGACGTGATATTGAAGACCGTCTGGAACGTCGTCGTTTAGAGCGAGAGATATACGACGACTACTTTAATGATATGGCCTGAGGATTAGATTGTTGTCTCCTCAGGTGTAATATAGTGCATCACGCTGTGGCATACTGAGGAGACAACCATGGCAACACCCCCTCCCACCCCAACGACCACCTACGCTCGGATCGTGCGTCCGGGATGTCAAAGCCAGCGAGTTGAGCAGTATGCGCAGCTCTCGCAACAAATACAGTCACGGGACCCATTCTGGCTGGAGCTGGACTGGAATGACCCAGAGGCCGCTGAATGGCTTAAGCACTCTGCGGATCTGCCTGAAAGCAGTTGCCAGGCCGTGCTCACTGAGAATACTCGACCGCGTTCGTTTACGGATGAACACGGCAATTTGGTTCTTATCTTACGTATCATCAATGCCCAAGCCGCAGAAGAAGCACAACGGCTGGTTTCGTTACGTTTGCTCATTGATCGAAAAAGGATCTTCAGTCTCTGCCATTACGAGACTGAGGTATTAAGGCAGATTCGCACCAAAATTGGCTTATCGGATACCTGTTTTGAGCCCGCACAGTTGCTCACGTCTTTATTGCGCTGGATTCAGGAAGAGATTAATGAAGAGGTCTACGGGCTGACCGAGTTGGTCTCTGAAATCGAAGATCTGCTTGACCGAGGTAAACCTCCGGTTGATGAAATCAGTATGGCGCGTAAACGCGCGGGCGAGTTACAGCGTTATCTGCAGCCACAGCGTATTGTGTTGTCGCAGTTGCGCCAACAGCGGGATATCACCAGTGACGTGGAGTTGCATTCCGACTGGCGAGAACTGGCCAACGAATTGCAAATGAGCCTGGAAGAGGTTGAGATGTCGATCAGTCGCTTGATGATCTTTCAGGATGAGGTGCGCAGTAGCTTAAACGAACGTACAACACGCACCTTGTACCTGTTGTCGTTGGTAACATTCCTGTTTCTGCCACTGAGCTTTCTCACGGGCTTTTTGGGTATGAACATCAGCTTTCCCTGGGAGACGTCACCGCAGGCGTTCTGGCTATTGCTGATGTTGATTCTCGGTATATTGGTCGGACAGGTATGGCTGATAAAACGTTTGGGTTGGCTGTAGATTTATAACTCATTCTTTATATAGATATAAAAAGGGATTCCGAGGATTCCGCATGCATATGGATCCTGTACTACCAACCATGGTTGGCACCATCTTTCTGATGTTGCTGGTAGGTGGTGTTTTAAAGTTTTTAGGCCAGCCGCAAATCATTGCATATCTACTGGCGGGCGTGTTGATTGGGCCGCACGGCCTCGCACTGATTTCTGATGCAGAACTGATCCACCGTCTAGGTGCGTTAGGTGTCGTGCTGTTGCTGTTTTTTGTCGGTATGGAAGTGGTACCGGAAAAGCTGAAATCGCGCTGGCGCATACCGGTAGTCGGTACGCTTTTGCAGATCATCTTCTGTTTTCTGCCGGTGGCAGCCATTGGTGTAATGTTCGACTGGAGTTGGGCGCGTATTGCGTTGCTTACCTTTGTTGTCAGTCTTTCCAGCTCGGCGGTTGTTATCCGGCTATTGCAGGATCGTAATGAGTTAAGTACCGGCTTTGGTCAGGATATGCTCGGCGTATTGTTGGTGCAGGATCTGTTGGTAATCCCGATGTTGATCGTGATCGGTTTGTTTGGTGGTCAACAAGTGGACATGCACTCGCTGTCGATGCAGTTGATTGGTGTCGTGCTGATGGGTGGTTTGCTGATTTGGATTTTTAGTGGGCGGCAGATGAAGCTGCCGTTTGGTGAACATATCCGGTCTGACCACGAACTTCAGGTGTTTGCGGCGCTGGCGATCTGTTTTGGTTTGGCGCTGCTGACCGGCGTACTCGAATTGTCGACCGCGTTGGGCGCTTTTATCGGTGGTATGCTAGTCTCGGCTGCACGGGAAACCCAGTGGGTGCACCATAAACTGGAGACGTTTAAGGTCGTGTTTGTCGCACTGTTCTTCCTTGCTGTTGGCATGAGTGTGGATCTGGACTTTGTTGCCAAACACTGGTGGCAGGTAAGTCTTGTAGTGGTTGCGGTATTTATCGTTGGTACCCTGGTAAACGGACTTATTCTGCGCGGGCTGGGTTATGCGTGGCGGGAAAGTTTTTACGGTGGCGCGGTGTTGGCACAGATCGGAGAATTCAGTTTTGTGTTGGCGGCGGTTGGTTTGCAGGCAGCGATTATCACCAACTCGGGGTATCAGTTGGCGTTGTCGGTGATATCGCTCTCGCTTCTGCTAGGGCCGATCTGGATAAGTTTGGGGCGAGTCTGTTTTCGTCCCGTGATCGAAGACGCCTAGTTCGTCGAAATGATCTTTTAAGAACGACTATGTAATTGTATTCAGAGACCGGCAGGAGAGCCGGTCTCTTCAGTTTTGGAGTATAGGCGGATGCCTGATATGGAGTTTATTGCTGCAATCAAGCAGTTACTGTTGGAGCACAAACTGATCACAACCGTTGTGTTTGTGTTGTTGGTTTACCTGCTTAAGCTGAAAGTTGCTGAGGTGATCAAGCGACGCGGTAAGGCTAAAGGGGAAGATAAACGTTACCTAGTTAACGTGGTTAAAAACCTGATCAACCTGACCGTTGTTGTTTGCGTGTTTATGTTCTGGGCTGCAGAGCTGCAGCAGTTTGCACTGTCGGTAGCGGCGTTTGTGGTAGCGTTTGTTGTTGCTACACGTGAGTTCATCCAGTGCATTATCGGGTTTATTTACATTGTGTCGGCGCGCCCGTTTCAGGTGGGTGACTGGATACAGGTCGGCAAGTATGCAGGTGAGGTGACTGAAACTGACTGGGCCAAACTGACGCTGTTGGAAGTGGATATCGAATCGTACAGTCACACGGGGAAAACGTTGTTTGTACCGAACAATATGTTGCTCCTGAATACGATCAAGAACCTTAACTTCCTGAAACGTTACGCGACTCACAGTTTCACAATTACCCGCGAGCCGGGTGTGAATCTGTTTACGATTGAAGAAGAGTTGCTGGAACGTGCGGCACAGCATTGTGAAGATTTCTACGAAGTGGCCAATCGGTATAACGCACTGATCGAAAAACGTCTGGACGTAAAAATCTCAGGGCCAGCACCGTCACTCTATATCTTCACCAACCAGAATGGTGATGATCAGGCGTGCTTTACAGTGTTCTGTCCGTCAGAACAGGCGTGGGATATTCAGAATAAGATCACGCGTGACTTTATGGAGTTGTGGCACCGTGAAAAGCGCAAGTTGATGTTGCTTGATAGAGAATCCAAGTCACGTTATTTGAATACTGAAGAAGCATAAAAAAGCCCCTGCTAGCAGGGGCAAAACGGATGTATCTAAACGAACGGTAAAGAGCGTGGTGAGTGATTAGGATGAACAAACCTTCTATGCGCAGGGTTTCACGCGCTGACAAGGCTTGTTCGTGGTTTCCTTAATACCCCATCAGAAGCTTCGGCAGGAACAGCGACAGCTCTGGGACGAAGGTCACCAGGAACACCATCGGAAGGTGGCCGAAGCAGAGGAATTTCAGGGTTGGCCCGATATAGCGATCTAGCGACAACTTGCTTACCCCGCCCGCCATATAGAGCATCGGCGCACATGGCGGTGATACGTTACCCAAGCCCAGGTTAACACCGACGACGGCTGCGAAGTGGATCGGGTCGATACCCAGCTCGTTGATGATTGGCAGGAAGATAATCGCCGCCAATACACTGCCGGAGATGTCATCCACGATCATGCCGATCAACAGCAACAGCAGGTTGATCAGTAGCAACAGCACATACGTGTTGTCAGAGACCGTTAACAGTGCCTGTGCCAGGTCGCGTGGAACCTGCTCCAGAATCATCGCGCGGCTCATGATGAACAGGAAGAACAACACGGCCATGATAGAACCGGTCATGGTTACTGCACGCACGGTTACTGCGCCCAGGCTCTGTAGCGACATTCCCTTATAGATAAACAGGCCCACCGGGATCGCATAGATAACCGCGATGGCCGCTGCTTCCGTGGGTGTCGCGATACCGCTGTAGATTGCACCCAGAATGATCAGGGGCATCAGCAGGGCGAATGCCGCGTTGTAACCGGTCTTCACCAC
>NZ_JASBRH010000039.1 GCF_029961155.1 Pontibacterium granulatum
GAAAATGATCGACGTTGTCTTGCCATTGGACACCTCTTCCTACGGTGGTGACTTTACCACCTAAATTGGTGTCCGGGTTCATTGAACCACTACAAGCATCATTGATCTAAAAAGGATGAACCGCCCCAATGTTCTCTAAGTAAGAAGCACCCACTAGCTGAGGCACGTAGTAATGCTCGGGGTCATGCTCGTTCGCTTCAACATGAATGCAGCATTCACCTAGCGAAGGTAGCAGCCTCCCATCAAGGGCAAGCATGTCAGGGAGTATTGTCCAATCCATAGCCGAACCATCAGGAAGTGTGAGCCAAGTATGCAGATCAATCTGCTCACCATAATTCGGTGACTTCATCTCTTCGATCAGTTCGTCAGTTGTCGCATACTTGGCGTACATTCGGCCCTGGCGATGAAACTCACCTATCGTAATCTGACACGGTAGCTTCTGATCCGTTAGAAACTTATAGAGGTTGTAATGAATATTCGCGCAGTTACGAACCAACTTACCGGTATCCTGACACCCTAACTGTGCGAGCAAGTAGTAACTTGCGTCGTAATAAGCTCTAAGTTTCTGGTCCTTAATCGGTTTAGCCTTCAAAGGCAGCACCTTACCCTTATGCACCAAATCCAGCTTATCGCTTCTATTAACCGCCTCTATATACTGCAACTTGTACTTCATCGTATCCCTACCGAATAGATTCCTTTAAAACAGCAATCCTATACCAATCTCCAACCCACGTTAAACCACCCCGCCCCCAATCCCCGGCACTCTATCTGCAACGCTTCCATTCCAACCAACGCGCAGACAGATACCGGGGATTCACATGGCCAAACCAGCAGCAAAATACACACTGGGGCGCACCTCAAAAAGCCGCCTGAAAGGCGTGCATCCCGACCTGGTTCGGGTAATCAAACGCGCCATCCAGATCACCGACACCGATTTTTCCGTCATCGTTGGCACCCGCACCGAAGAAACACAGCGCAAGCGGTACGAGTCAGGCAAAAGCCAAACCCTCAACAGCCGCCACCTTCCCAAAGTGCCAAAACACGCGCCTGAACTGGGTGCCGTATCCCATGCCGTCGATCTGGCGGGCTGGGTCGGCAGCGCTTCCAGCTGGGATATCTGCCACCTGTGCGATATTGCCGACGCCATACGCACCGCCGCTATCGAGTTGAATGTATCAATTGAGTGGGGTGGCTGCTGGGATGCGCTCGAACGCTACGCCGATGCGCCCGACGCCATGATGGCCTACCTCCAGCGCAAAAAAACCGCCAATGAAAAGCCGTTTATCGATGCGGGCCACTTCCAACTGAGCTGGGAGGCCTACCCGGTATGAGCGCCTGGAAAACGTTAACCGGACTGCTCAACCCGATTACCGAGCTGGTTGATGAGCTGCACACCTCAGAAGAAGAACGTCTGCAGATCAAAAGCGGGCTGTTCCAGGTACAGGCCACCCTTGCCGCCCGGATGATGGATTACGAAGCCCGCCTGGTGGAAGCCAAGGCCCAAGTCATCACCGCCGAAGCCAACGGCCAAAGCTGGATGCAACGCAACTGGCGACCTATCACCATGCTCACCTTTCTGTTTTTGGTGGTGGCTGACACCTTTGGCTGGACCGCATTCCGCCTGGCACCAGAAGCCTGGACGCTGCTGCAGATTGGCCTGGGCGGTTACGTCATCGGCCGCAGCGCAGAAAAGATCGCCCCCAAAATCACCGAAGTCATGCGCAAGGACTAACCATGACAGACCAACTCGACCGCGCCAAAACCCTGGAAATGCGCCAGCGTGAAATCGCCCTCCAGGAAGCCCTGCACACCACACCCGAGCCACCCCAACAGTTCATCGCCGGTGTGGTGTGCTGCATCGACTGCGACGACCCCGTTAGCCCGCAGCGCCTGCGCGCCAAACCTAACGCCGCCCGCTGCATCCACTGCCAATCCCAGGAGGAAAAAGCCCATGGACCCCGTTAACTGGGATGCGGCCAAGTTCGCCGTGGATGCCGTGCAGTTCGTCTTCACCCTCGCGGTAGCAATCTGGGTGGGCATCCGCACCGGCCAGGATAAAAACCGCGCCGCCATCGACGCGATGGATCAGCGCCAGGACGAGCTGGAAAAACGCATCATCACCGCCGAAGAACACCTCAAGCATGCCCCCACCCACGAAGACATCGCCAAGGTGCGCGAAGAGATCTCCGGCATGCAATCCGCCCTCAATACCAACACCCAGATGGTGCAACGCATCCACGACTACCTGCTAAACAAGGACTAACCCATGCCGCGCTTCAAAACCTTCGAACAGGAAGACCGCCGCCTGGTGCTTCTGCGCCTGCTGGCGGAAGACAACGACTACCGCATCAACTCCAGCATCCTGCAACAGTCCCTGGACCTGTACGGCCACAGCGTCAGCCGCGACAAGCTCCACAGCGAAATCCACTGGCTGCAGGAACAGGATCTGGTCACCTACGAACAGCTCAACAGCGTAATGGTGGTTACCCTCACCCAACGCGGGCTAGACATCGCCCAGGGCCGTAGCAGTACACCCGGTGTCAAACGCCCAGGGCCAGGTGCCTGATATGCCGCGTAAATCCTCCATCGATCTGCTACCCGATGAGATCCGCGATGCCCTGCACGCGCTGCTACGTGATCCGGCCGTCGGCCAGGTAGAAGCCGCCCAACGGGTCAACGCCCTGCTGGCAGCCGAAGGTCACGACCAGCGCGTCAGCAAATCCGCCGTTAATCGGTACAGCCAGCGCATGGACGCCATCGGCGAAAAGATGCGTCAGTCCCGCCAGATCGCCGAGATGTGGATCGGCAAACTGGGCAACCAGCCCCAGGGCCAGGTGGGCAAACTGCTGAACGAGTTCACCCGCACCATGGCGTTCGAAACCGCCCTCACCATGAGCGAAGGCGAAGACCCGGTGCCCCCAAAACTGCTGAAAGAACTTTCTCTCGCCATCAAACACCTGGAAGAAGCAGCCAGCGTGAATGAAAAGCGCGAACGGGAGATCCGCCAGCTCGCCGCCGAAGAAGCCGCAGCCGCCGCCGAAACCGTCGCCAAGCAGCAAGGCCTCACCCGCGAAGGCGTTAAAGCGATCAAAGAACAGATCCTGGGGATTGCCTGATGAGCGCACCGCTAACCGATCAGCCCCTCGGCTCCATCGCCGAAAGCAACTTAAAAGACCTGCAACAGTTCAACGCCGCCGAGGTACTGCTGGGCTACCAGAAACGCTGGATAGCCGATGAGTCTGCCCTCAAACTGGCCGAGAAGTCCCGCCGTACTGGTCTTACTTGGGCCGAAGGGGCCGACGCCACACTCTGCGCCGCCACCGCCCGCAGTGAAGGTGGCTGCAACCACTTCTACGTGGGCAGCAACAAAGAGATGGCCCGCGAGTTTATCGAAGCCGTGGCCATGTGGGCCAAAGCCTTTGACAAAGCCGCCGGTGAAATACGTGAAGAGATCTTTATCGACGATGGCCAGGAAGGCAAAGAGATCCTCACCTTCGTGGTGTACTTCGCCTCCGGCTTTAAGGTGCAGGCCCTCTCCTCCAACCCGGCCAACCTGCGCGGTATGCAGGGCAACGTCACCATCGACGAAGCGGCCTTTCATGATCGATTGGCCGAAGTCCTGAAAGCCGCCCTCGCCCTCACCATGTGGGGCAGTAAAGTGCGGCTTATCAGCACCCACAACGGTGTTGAAAACCTCTTCAATCAACTGATCCAGGACAGCCGCGCCGGGCGCAAAGATTACAGCATCCACACCATCGATCTGGACGATGCCTGTGCCGAAGGTCTCTACAAACGCATCTGCCAAATCACCCGCAAAACCTGGAGCCAGGCAGCCGAAGACCAGTGGAAAACCGATCTGTTGCGCGGCACTGCCACCGAAGAGGACGCCCAGGAAGAATACTACTGCGTGCCCAAACAGGGCGGTGGGGCGTACCTGAGCCGTGCCCTCATCGAACGGGCCATGCAGCCCGAACACCAGGTCGTGACCTTCGAAGCCCCCCACAACTTTGAAAACTGGCCCGTATACCAGCGTGAAGAAGAGGTCAGCCAGTGGCTGGAAGAAACCGTCGCCCCGCTGCTGGCCAACCTGAACCCCGACCATAACCACGCCTTCGGCGAAGACTTTGCCCGCAAAGGTGACCTCTCCATCTTCGCCCCGGCCGCCATCCTGCCCGATACCCGTATCCGCATTCCCTTTCACCTGGAACTGCGCAACGTGCCCTACAGCCAGCAGGAACAGATCATGTTCTACGTGATCGATCAGCTGCCCCGCTTTGTGGGTGCCTCTTTCGATGCCACCGGTAACGGTGGCTCCCTGGCCGAGAAGGCGGCGGATAAGTACGGCACCGAAATGGTCGAGCAGGTACAGCTCAACATCGCCTGGTACCGCGAATGGATGCCCAAGTTTAAGGCCAAGTACGAAGACAACGACATCGAACACCCCAAAACCACCGACGTCCTGAACGATCTGCGCAAAATCCAGGTGGTGAAAGGCGTGCCGCAAATCGAAAAAGGCAGCGGCAAAGGGGAAGACGGCAAGCAGCGCCACGGCGATGTGGCCGTTGCCTATGCCATGGCCGTGCGCGCCACCTACATGGAAGGTGCACCTATCGAGTTCACCCCACTGCCCGGCAACACCGACGATCCCGACCAGGACGACCACACCCACAACTTTAAAGGCGGAGCCTGGTAATGCCCGATAAACTGATCGACCTCCACGGCAACCCCATCAACTGGCCCAGCGAACAGCAGCTGCAAACCGATGAATCCCGCCTGGGTTACCTGCGGCAGCACTTCGCCGAGCATCCCTCCAGCGGTCTGACCCCACCCCGGCTGGCCACTATCCTGCAGGATGCCGAACGCGGCAACCTGATCGCCCAGTGCGAGCTGGCCGACGACATCGAAGAGAAAGACGGCCACGTCTTCAGTGAACTGCAAAAACGCAAACTCGCCCTGCTCAGCGTGCCCGGCCGCGTGGTGCCCTGCCGCGATGCCAGCGAACAGGAAAAGAAAGACGCCGCCCTGGTACAAGAGCTACTGGACGAACTGCCCGATCTGGAAGACCTGGTGCTCGATCTCGCCGATGCCATCCTCAAAAGCTTCAGCCATACCGAACTGGAGTGGCACAGCATCGGCAGCAACTGGCTCATCAAGCAATCCCACTTCCGCCCGCAAAGCTGGTTCCAGCTAAACCCCGAAGACCGCAACCAACTGCGCCTGCGCGATGGCAGCCACGAAGGGGCCGCCCTGCAACCCTTTGGCTGGGTGCAACACATCCACCGCAGCCGCTCCGGCTATCCCGGCCGCAACGGCCTGGCGCGTGTATTGGCATGGCCCTTCCTGTTTAAGAACTACAGCGTAAGAGACCTGGCCGAATTCCTGGAAATCTACGGTCTGCCCCTGCGCCTGGGCAAGTACCCCTCCGGGGCCAGCGATAAAGAGAAGTCCACCCTGCTGGCGGCCGTCATGAGCATCGGCCACAACGCAGGCGGCATCATTCCCAAAGGGATGGAGATCGACTTCCAGGAAGCCGCCAAAGGGGCCGCCTCCCCGTTCGAGGCGATGATTAACTGGTGCGAACGCACCCAGTCCAAAGCGATCCTGGGTGGCACCCTCACCAGCCAGGCCGACGGAAAAAGCAGCACCAACGCCCTGGGCAACGTGCATAACGAAGTCCGGCAAGAACTGCGCGACTCCGACCTGCGCCAGCTGGCCAGCACCCTCACCCGCTACATCGTTTACCCGCTCTGGATGCTCAACTGCACCACCGCCGGAGATCCGCGCCGCGCCCCGCGCTATCAGTACGACACCGCCGAACCTGAAGACATGGCCCTCTATAGCCAACACCTGCCCGGATTGGTGGGTATGGGCATGCAAATCCCGATGAGCTGGGCACACGAAAAGCTGATGATCCCTCAGGCCGAACAAGACGAGCCGATCCTGGGCACAACAGCCACCAACACACCCAGCGAACCCGCCCAGCTCGCCGCCCTGAAGGCCGTGTTCAAGCAAACAGCAACAGGCGAAGACACCGCCGACCGCTACGCCGAACGCCTGCACAACCACGCAGCACCCGCCACCGATGCCCTGATCGAACAGATCCACAGCCTGGTTCACAACGCCAGCAGCCTGGAAGAGATCCGCAGCGGTCTGGTCGCCCTCAACCTGCCCGCCCGGCAACTGGCCGATGCCATGAATGATGCCCTCGCCGCTGCCGGGCTGGCAGGCCGCTATGACTTGCTGCAGGAGGCCCAATAATGGCCCCGAAGTATGGCAGTCTGCCCTTTAAAGAGGCCATCGACTTCTTCAACCAGAAACAACCCCAGCCCACCCAGGGCTGGGAGGATGTGTATGGCCAACAGCACGACCACGCCTTTATGGTGGCCGGTGCCAAAAAGCTCGCCATTCTGGAAAGCTTCGCGAACGCTGTGCAGGGCGCCATCGAAGGCGGTGAACCCCTCGCCGACTTTCAAAAACGGTTTGATCAGATCGTTGCCCAACACGGCTGGGACTATCACGGCTCCCGTGGCTGGCGCTCCCGCCTGATCTACGAAACCAATATCCGCCAGGCCTACAACGCCGGGCGCGAAGCCCAAATGGCCGACCCCGCGTTCCTAGCACGCTTTCCCTACACTGAATATCGCCACTCCGGTGCCGAAAACTACCGCCCACAGCACAAAGCCTGGGATCGTATGGTCCTGCGTTCGAATGATCCCTGGTGGCAGGTTCACAGCCCCAGCAACGGCTACGGCTGCAAGTGCAAGAAATTTCCCCGCTCCGAACGCTGGGCCAAACGCCACGGCCGCACCGGCCCTGATAAAGCACCAGCGGATCAATATAAAGAGCATCTGGATAAACGCACCGGCGAACTACGCCAAATCCCAAAAGGGATCGATCCCGGCTTCGAACACACGCCCGGTCAAAGTTGGCTGCGCTACAGCACACCCCAACCCGTTGATACCTGGCCCAAGGTGCAGCCAATCCCCTTCGGCCCAGTCGAGCGGCCACCGCTCCCACCACCCACACCCGTGGATGAGCGAGCCATCCTGCCCGATGGGCTAAGTGATACCGAGTACGTAAATGCCTTCCTGGAGGAGTTCGACGCCCCCCACGGTATCTTTGCAGACGTCACCGGCGAGCCATTGGCCATCAACGATTACCTCTTCCGTGATGCCAACGGCCAGTACAACGTCAGCAAAGACAAAATCCGTCACCGCTACATGCGCCTCTTAGCCCGCGCCCTGATCGCACCGGATGAGATCTGGTCGCTACTGGAACCCGACGCTGCCACACCTGGCCGCTACCGTATCAAGCGCCGCTATATCAAACGTTGGGTCATCAGCCAGAACGGCCAGCCGGTACATGGATTCAGTGCGTTCGAATACGGTCAGGGCATCTGGACCGGCAACACCGCCTTTACGCCCTACAGAACCAAACAGGGCCAACGGGTGCCGGAACGGGACAGTTACCTGGAAAAACAGCGTGAAGGGGTATTGCTCTATCGCAAGCAGGAGGAAGGCTAAAGGGGTGGATCGCTCCGCCGTTCCACCCGGTCGCTGGCTCTTTGGGCGCACCTCGGAGTGCTATAGACCAACAGACGTCCCACAGTATAACCCAACCCAGGAACAACGGCATGGCAGGCACCCAGCAACAGATCACCGTCGATTACGACGACATCCAGCTGCAAGACGCCCTCAACCGACTGCTGCAGCTCACCCGCAACACCAAACCTGTCATGGCCGAGATCGCCGAATACCTGCACGGCCAATCCCGCGAACACTTCGACAAAGAGCAAAGCCCAAACGGCACACCCTGGGCGCCACTCAAAGACGCCACCAAAGCCCGCAAATCAGACCAAGGCGTACCGGTGGATAAAATCCTCCACGGCCAGACGCTTCACCTGCGCGACACCATCTTCCCTTTCTGGTCAGACGATGAAGCCGGTGTCAGCACCGGCCCAGGCACAGAAGCCTACGCCGCCGCCCACCAGTTCGGTACCGAGGGCATGAAGATCGACGTACCCGCCCACCAGCGGTTGATCGACCAGGCGTTCGGCAACCGCCTGCCGTTTCCGGTGTGGGTGAATGTGGGGGCATATAGCTTTACGGGTAACTTGCCCGCTCGGCCTTACTTTGGATTGGGACCAGAGGATGAGCGGGAGGTGTTGGGGATATTGGAGGGGGAAATATTGGGCCAGCTTTAAAGCGACTGTAAGGCTCTGTGCGAGGCGTTGATATATGGATAGGTACCGATAGGAAAAAAGTTAGAACTCAATTTCTAACGGGGGTCTGACGGCACTTGACTCTGTATCCATTCGGGCGAGAAGATTACTTCCAATCAAAAAGAGATAAACAAGGATGTAAGTATGCATTTCAAATTACCACCGATCGATCCCACTCTCACCTTCCAAGATCAGGATATTTTTCAAAGGCGAGACTTCGCTAAATCTCTCTCTAAGATAGTGACAAGTACAACGGACTCACTAGTTATATCTCTGGAATCTCAGTGGGGAGATGGTAAAACCAGCTTTGTTCATAAGTGGTTAAACGATCTGAGAGCCAATCAAAACAATGTTCCTTGTCTATACATAGATGCCTATAAAAACGACTTTCAAAACGATCCGTTTCTGCTAATTTCAGCCGAAATATATACCTACGCAGCCAAGAAAATAAGCGATGGAGCGGAGGCCACCACAAGTTTTGCCAACCAAGTTAAAGAGGTATCCGGTGCTATTACTAAGGGAACGTTAAAGACCGCTATAACTTTCGCCAGCGGCGGTTTTTTCGCAGATGAGCAATTCGACAACCTAGAAAAGAACATCGGAGCAGAGTTAGGAAAAATATCGGACAAGTATGTCGACGATGCTCTTAAAAAGCATGCGGAAAAGAATAAAACTATCGAAGACCTGAAAACAAAGCTGAGCGAACTAGCTAGAGCCTTGGGTGACAATAAGCCTCTCGTAGTGGTCATAGACGAGTTAGACCGATGTCGTCCGACATTTGCATTGGAGTTTTTAGAAACGATAAAACACCTTTTCAGCGCTGAGCATGTCATATTCGTATTGGTGAACAATCCTGACCAACTCGAGGAATCAGTTAGGGCTCAATACGGACGAGATGTCGATGCTGGGGGCTACTTACGAAAGTTCTACGATCTGTCTTTTTCATTGCCTAAAGGCGAGGATTTTCGGATAACTGATAGTGAACTCCATAGATTTACCTGTGAAGTCTTTGAACATATATATGGAGAGCTTTCAGATACCCTCGAATCTTGGGCTTACATGATCTCGATGTTGAGCCAGCGGCTTTCGTTGTCATTGAGAGATATCCAAAAAATATGCTTGATACTTTCTATTGCTCAAACGAGCTCTTCCTATAGACGCGATGATTATGCCATCAACACTACTTTGCATGTCGGGCTCGCAGTGATAGCTCTGAAGGATCGAGAGCTTTTAAAGGATCTGTACCAATCAGGTGGAAGTTGGCTGCAATTCAAAGAGTTTTTTAAGTGCGAAACGCTTGATGATACAGATGAAAAACATTTTGATGAAATATGGCATTCCGTCCTAGATCCTTCTTATACAATTAGCATTGATCTCGAGGGACTCGCTAGCTATATGAATGCGTTGCGACAACAACATAACTTCTTATCACAGCGAATCGCTCCCTTCTTCTCTTTGCGGATCTAAGCCGTAGAAACCTCCAACCCACGTTAAACCACACTCCCCACTCATGCCGCTAATCTGGCGGCATGAGCATTTCAAACCACACACCGCACCCACTGGCCGTACTGGCCGCCGCACCCGATAGCAACATCGGCAGCGTTGCCCTGTCGCTCTCGCTTACACCCGAGTCCGATGGCTGGTGTCAGTTACTGCCTGCCGGTTATTTCTCTGCCGTGGACGGTCGCCCCCACGATGTACCGGGTGGGCAATGGTTCCTGGATGCCGATGGCGCACAGCTGCTGATCACCCAGGCACAAGCCGCCGCCAATGACCTGGTAATCGACTACGAACACCAAACCCTAGCCACTGATAAGAACGGCCAGCCTGCTCCTGCTGCGGGTTGGTTTAAGGCAATGGAGTGGCGCGAAGGCTCCGGCCTCTGGATCAAACCCGACTGGAATGGCCGCGCCCGCGACTTTATCCAGAACGGCGAATACCGCTACCTCTCCGCCGTTTTCCCTTACGACAAGCGCACCGGCATCCCGCTCAGGCTGCACAGCGCCGCCCTGGTTAATCGTCCCGGCATCGACGGTATGCAGGCGTTAGAAGCCCTGCGCGCCCAGTTAAACACCCCATCCACCCACCCGCAGGAGACCACCGCGATGAATGAAGCATTGCGTAAGCTGCTGGCCCAACTCGGCATCGAACTGGCCGAAGGCGCAGCGCTAACTGATGAACAGGGCCAGGCCGCACTCAGCGCCCTGAACACCCTCACCACCAAAGCCGCCACCGCCGATAATCTGGCCACCGAAGTGGCCGCACTGAAAGCCAGCGACGGCAACGCCAAACCCGACCCGGCCAAGTATGTACCCATTGAGGTCGTCACCGAACTGAACAGTCAGATCGCCGTGCTCTCCGCCCAGCACAAAACCGGCGAGCTGGATCAACTGATCACCACCGCCAAGGACGACGGCCGTCTGCTGCCAAGCATGGAAGCCTGGGCACGTGATCTGGGCCAGCAGAACCTCGCCGCCCTGAAAGGCTTCCTGGACAAAGCCCAGCCGCTGGCCGCCCTCAAAGCCCTGCAAACCGACACCACCGATAAAGCGGGCAAAGACGAAGACCCAGTCGCCAGCCTCAGCACAGAGGAGAAAGAAGTCGCCCGCCTGCTAGGTAAAACCGACGCAGAGTTCGCCAAAGCCAAGGCCCTGTAACGCCCGGTATAGCCACCCACTTTAACCCTAGGAGCAACATCGATGGCAATCGTAACCCCCCAACTGCTGCAGGCCCTGTTTACCGGCTTCCGTGGCGACTTCCAGAACGGTCTCAAAAGCGCCGATCCCCAGTGGAACAAGGTGGCGATGGAGATCAACTCCACCACCAAATCCAACACCTACGGCTGGCTGGGTAAGTTCCCCGCCTTCCGCGAATGGATCGGCGACCGTGTGATCAAGTCCATGGCCACCCACGGCTATGCAATCAGCAACAAAACCTACGAATCCACCCTAGGCGTCGGCCGTGAAGACATCGAAGACGACAACCTGGGCGTCTACAGTCCACTGTTCCAGGAGATGGGCCGCATGGCCGAACTCCACCCCGACGAGCTGGTATACGGCCTGCTCTCGGCCGGTATCTCCACCCTCTGCTACGACGGTCAGAACTTCTTTGATACCGACCACCCGGTGTACGCCAACGTCGACGGTACCGGCGCTGTAAAAAGCGTTTCAAACTACAACGAGAATGGTGGCAGCGGTACACCCTGGTTCCTGCTGGACACCTCCCGTGCGGTCAAGCCGCTCATCCTGCAAAACCGCCGCTCCGCTGCCCTGATGGCAATGACCAAACTGGACGACGAACACGTCTTCACTGCCAACGAATACCGCTTCGGTGTGGATTGCCGTCGCAACGTCGGCTTCAGCCTCTGGCAGCTGGCTTACTGTTCCCGCGCCGAACTCAACGCCGACAACCTCTGGAACGCCATCACCGCCATGCGCGAGTTCGAAGCCGATGGCGGCCAGAAACTGGGCGTGCGGCCAACCACTCTAGTGGTGCCTCCATCCCTGGAACGCCAGGCCACCCGCCTGATGGAGCGCGAGCTGGATAACAGCAGCTCCAACGAACTGAAAAACCGCCTGAAAGTGGTCGTGCCCGACTACCTGTAACCCGCCTGTCCCGGCCACGGATGGCCCCACCCGCTGAGGAGCTTATGAAATGTTTGTACGTATCACGTCTGCTATTGAAGGTTTCCGTCGCGCTGGCGTCGCTCATCCAGCCCAGCCAACGGTTTATCCGGCTGATCACTTCTCTGAAGAACAGCATCGCCAGCTACAGGCAGAAGCACGCCTTTCCCTGGAATACCTGGAAGAAGATCCCAACCCAAACAGCGCTGCGCCAGATAGCGATCCTGAAACGACGGGGACCGTGGGCACGGCGGGTATTTCTGAGCCTGTAACTTATCCGGGCAAGAACCAGCTGCAACCGCTGATCGACCTGATCAACGCGCTGGACCCGAACGACCCAAGCCTCTGGAACAAAGACGGCACGCCCAAAGCGGCCAACTTCCCCCTGGGCACCTCTGCTGAAGACCGCGCCGCTGCCTGGGCGATGGTCCAGGCACAAGCTGAGGACGCCTGATCATGGCCCTCTACGCCACAGCCCAGGCCATGATCGACCGCTTTGGTGAAGAGGAGCTAATCCTCCTCACCGACCGGGACGGCAGCCAGCAAGCCATCGCCACCAGCGTATTGAATCAGGCCCTGACCGACGCCAGCGCCGAGATCGACGGGTACCTGGGCGGTCGCTACCAGCTGCCCCTGGCCACGGTTCCGGCGGTGCTTACCCGTATCTGTTGCGACATCGCCCGCTATCTGCTCAACGATGAGCGCGCACCCGAGCAGCTGCAGAAGCGTTATGACGCCAGCATCGGCTTTCTGAAAAGTCTGGGCAAAGGTGAACTCAGCTTAGGCCTGCCAGACGATGGCGACAGCGGCCCCAGCAACAACCTGGCGCAAATCAGCCACGACGGCAACGTATTCCGCCGTGACAACAGCAAGGGTTTCATCTAGGGGGCAGTGATGCAGGATCTCACCGACGACTACCTGGCCGCCGAACCCGAGCTGATCGCCCTGCTGGATCAGGTGGAAGGCTTGCGCAAAGTCTACAGCACCGCCGATCTGGCCGAGCTGAAAGAGCGCAGCCAGATTACCCCCGCCGCCCATGTGATCTATTGGGGGGATGCCGTGCCGGACACGGCCCAGGGCGGCAACCTCTCCCATGTGACCCAAACCTGGGTGGTGGTATTGGCGGTCAACCTGCGTAAGAAAGACGAGGCCGGGCCGCTGCTGGCCCGGATTATCCAGCAACTGAGCGGTGCCCGGATCAGCCTTGGCCCGGTGCAGCGCATCAACCCCATAGCAAAACCCACGTTTAGCGGCGGCTTTGGTTACTACCCGCTGGCGTTCAACTTCAAATTCCGAATCAAAGGAGCACGACCATGAGCGGACTGCTACTGGCAGGCGATGTATACATCGACCGTCTGACCGACACCGGCAACCCAACCGGACTGGTTGGCCCGATCAACGTGACCCAGTTGTCACTGAATACCCCGTCCGAAACCAAAGACCGCACCTCCAGGAAGAAAGAGAGCTACGGCCAGGTACTGGACTCCGTGGTGCTGGCCCAGCCCACCGAA
Source organism: Pontibacterium granulatum (assembly GCF_029961155.1). Classification (GTDB taxonomy): domain Bacteria; phylum Pseudomonadota; class Gammaproteobacteria; order Pseudomonadales; family Balneatricaceae; genus Pontibacterium; species Pontibacterium granulatum. The sequence goes on from NZ_JASBRH010000039.1 coordinate 13,356, forward strand.
ATCAATATCGCCATCGACGACCAGCCCTCCGATATTCTGGCGCTGGCGATGCTGGGCGATCTCGACACCATCAACCAGGGCAGCGGCTCCGTAACCGATACGGCCATCACCCTGCCCGCCAACAACCGGTGGTTGAAGCTTCCCCACGGCAATCTGGCTGCAAGCGTCAGCGCCAAGCTGGCCGCCGATGATAGCGCCGTCAGCACTGCTGCATTTGAAGTGAACTACGCCCTGGGCCTGATCCGCTCCGTAGCCGGTGGCGCACTCGATACCGGCAGCGAAACCGCCATCAAGCTGAGCTACAGCCACAACGCGGTCACCGGCAACCGCATCAAAGGCGCGGTGCGCTCCACCATCCGTGTGCGCCTGTTTATGGACGGCAAAAACCTCGCCACCGGCACCCCGGTAAAACTGCAGGTGCCCGAAGCCGTGGTGGCCCCCACCGAAGCGGTGGACCTCTTCGCCAGTGAATACGTCAGCACCACGCTGGCGGGCAAGGTGAAGCTGCTGGACGGCGAAACCGCCCCGTTCTACCTGGACCAGGAAAGCTGACCTGGCAAACGGAGGGCCTCAACCCTCCGTTAGTTTTTCCCAGTGACCGCCGGATCTAACCCATGAATGCCAAAAACCTCGCACTTAACCTGCTGATCAAAGCCAAAGACCTGGCCAGCGATACCCTGGAACAATTCCAGGGCAAGGTAAAAGAGAGCGGCAACCAGGCCGAAGCCCTGGACAACGAGCTGCAGCAAGCGGGTAAATCCACCCGTGATTTCAATGCGCAGCTCACCGAGTCCGACAAGGCCCTGGGCCGCTTCTACGATAAGCAGGGCAAACTGCGTGAGGCCAATGGGCAGTTTGTGATCGGAGCCAAGCGCGCCAAAGGGGCCACCAAAGACCTGGGTGATGAACTGGACAACACCCGCAAGGATGCCGGGGAAACCAGCGGCCAGTTCGGCAAGCTCACCGGCATGCTGAAGGGTTACATCGCCGCAGCGCTGGCCGCGCTGGGCACCGGCTCCCTGTTCGGCAACGCCCTGGCCTCCAGCAAGACTTTCGAGAAGCAACTGGATAAGGTGGCCGCCGTTACCAGTGCCACCCGTGAAGAGTTGGTGCTGTTGCGTAAGTCCGCCGAGGATGCAGGCAGCACCACCCGCTACACCTCCACCCAAGCCGCCGAGGGGTTGGAGATTCTGGCACGTGCCGGTTACACCGCCCGTGAATCCACCGAGCTGCTGCCAACGCTGCTCAGCCTGGCCACCGCCGAAGAGCTGGAACTGAGCGACGCCTCCCAGATCCTGTCGGACGTGTTGTCTATCATGGGCAAAGAAGCCCGTGACGGTGCCAATGCCGCCGATACCCTGGCGAAAGGAGCCAGCCTGTCGGCCACCACCATCAGCCAGCTGGGCCTGGCCATCAGCTATGCGGGCAGTTACACCCAAGACTTTAAACTGGACCTGGTCGATCTGGTCGCCCTGCTGGATACCCTGGCCAAAAACGGTCTGCGCGGCGAACGTGCCGGTACCGCCCTGCGCAGCATCCTGTCGCAGCTGTCCGATCCCGCCTCCAAAGCCTCACAAGAGCTGGATAAGCTGGGTATCTCCACCCACAACCTGAACGCCATGATCGATGGCCTGCGCGCCGCCGGAGATAACGGCAAAGCCGCCGTGCTGGCGTTTGGCGTAGAAGCAGGCCCGGCCCTGAAAGCCCTGCTGGCGGAAGGTAGCGAAGAGATCCAGCGCTACACCCAGGCACTGCAAAACGCTGAAGGTGCAGCCCAACAGATGGCGGAAACCACCGCCGACAACCTGGACGGTTCCCTGCGCGGGTTGGGCAGCGTGTGGGACTTTATCAGCCGCAAGCTCTCCGATCCGCTGCTGCGACCGCTCACCAACGATGCCCGCAACCTCACCGCCAAGCTGCACGAACTGGCCCCGGCTTTTGAAACCTTTGGCAGCATCGCCGCCACCGTGCTGATCAGGGTCAGCGGCGGCCTGCGCCTGATGTACAACCTGTTTACCCTGGCCGCAAAAAGCATCGGCATCTTCACCAGCCAGATCGCCGTCTGGGCCACCGACACCGAACTGGCCCTCGCCAAGGTACTCAACAGCGTTGGCCTGGTGGCCGATGAAACCGTCAAGGCCCTGGAGATCCAGGCCGGGGGCGTACGTGCGGTGCTAGAGGCGATGAAACAGGAAGCCGCCCAGGACATCGACGACATCAACCACAGCTTTAACCAGCTAATCAGCGGCCAGCAGGCGGTGATCGAGGAGGCCGTTAAACAGCAGCAAACCCTGACCGCTGCCGTCAAAGACACCACCACCGCCGTACAAGAAAACAGCGATGCCGTTAACCAGGCAGCCAATAACCAGGCGGAAGCCGCCAAGCAACAAACCCGTGCCTGGAAAGCCCTGGGGCTGGACATCGATAAGGTCACCGGCAGCCTTACCCGCCAGGGAAAACGGGCCATCGATGCTTTTACCACCATCGCCCAGGCAGGCACCTACAGCGCCGACCAGATCCGCCTGGCGTTCGACAACGCCTTGGCCAACACCTCCACCGCCGCCGATGCAAAAGCCCTGAAAGCCGTCCTGCGCAACCTCCGCAAAGAGGGCAAACTCACCGCCCGCCAATATCACAATCTGTTTGGCACCGTTAAAGACCGCATCAAGGCCCTGGAACAAGAAACTCCCAACGCCACCCGCGAGATCAAAGCCCTGGGGGATGTGGTGGCCGACACCAGCCGCCGAAGCCGTGGCGATATCGACAGCCTCACCGCATCGGTTCGCGAACTGCAACGCACGGTGCAGGCACTCGCCGGGGACTACAAAGCCGCTGCCCTGGAGGCCACCAACCTCGCCCAACAGGAACAGGCTCGCAGTAATCCGGTACGGCGTAGCGTGTCCGGCGGCAGCTTTGGCGGTACCGAACATTACGACCTGCTGAAAGAGGGCAACACCGAAGCCGCCGCCCTCTTCCGGTATATGGCCGATGCTTACGGCGAAACTCTGGAAGGCCGTGTACTGCACCCCAAATATGTGGAAGAGGTCGTCGCCACCGAACTGCAACAGCTCAAACAGACGGCCCTGCAACAGGTCCGCGAACGGCCTGACGCCCCCGTGCCCCATCCACACCCACGCCGCCCGCATAAAACACTGCGCGTAGAGTTCGCCGCGCCGGGTTATCCCAGCGTCAGCGGTGACTTCAACGAAGGCGACGCCAACCAGCTGCTGCGCATGTTGAACGATGTGGGGAGGGTCACCGGATGATCAGCCTCAACACCATTAGCCTGCCGGACGACCTGATCTGGGCTGACGAATTTGGCTGGACGCCGGTACGCCAAAACCAGGATGTCTCCCTCTCCGGCGCACTGATCGTCGAGGAAGCCGCCCAGCAGAAAGGCCGACCGATCACCCTCACCGGCAACGATGAGGTCTGGGCAACTCGCGCCACCATCGAAGCACTCTATGCCCTGGCACAGCAACCCGCCACGCCGATGGCGCTCACCCTGCATGACCGGACGTTCTCCGTACTGTTCCGCCACGGTGAGGGCGCGCTGGAGGCCCAGCCGGTGGTTGCCCACAGCAACCCGGACGCCAGCACCTACTACACCCTGACGTTGAGACTGATAGAGATTTGATATGCCGATTTTGAAAGACGACATTAAGCTGATGGCCGCCGAACGCCTCACCGACAACGAAGACGGCGGTGGGCGCATCACCGGCACCCAGGTACAGGACGGGGCGAGCAACAACCTGTTTCCTGATGTGTCGGACCTTGACCGTGTATACGGCCGCGTAAACCTGCGCAAGGCGTTTCTGTCAGTGGAAACCGACGCTACCGATGTGTACTACGGCAGCCATATCATCCTGTCAGAACGGCCGACCGATCCCAAAATCGGCGTGACCCTGTTCAGCACCGACAGCCCCACCGATGAGCGTAGTGGCGCACAGACACGCCTGGAGAGCTATCTGGTGCGGGGGCCGGAATCGCACTACATCCTGCTGGGCGATCAGATCGAAGGCCAGCGTATGGTGCTGTGTTATGCCCTGGAGAGTGCGCCAGTTCCCGAAGTGGGTGACGCCTACGTACTCAGCACCGAAAGCGGCGGCAACGTGGTGGCCGAACAGTTTGTGCGCCTGACTGCCGTAGAGCATGAAATTCGTTCGTTTACCGATATCAACGGCACCTTTGATCGCCGTGTGTTTACCCTGGAGATCAGCGATGCGCTGCGCCAAACCTTCCAAGGCGTAGAAACAGCCGTTCGGTACAGCAGCCATGAAAGCGCCACTCTGCTACGCACCACCCAGGTCGCCGATGCCAGCCGATACTATGGCATTGCGGCCCTGGATGCGCCGGTTGGCGTGGGCGATCTGGCCTTTAAAACCGACACCATCTACAGCCAGCTTGTACCCAGCGCCACCACCGAAACCTCAGTGGTGGATGTGCAGGCGGGGCATGACAGCGCCTTTCTTGTGCCGACTAGGGATACAGCGTACACCGGCACCATCTACATGACGAGCGGCAAAAACATCCTGGAACTCGGGCGCGCCATTGTTCCTGGGAGCCTGGATATATATGGCACCTATACCGACACGGCAGACGGGCTGTTACTGAAGGACGGCCAAGTCAGAGGTACCGTCGATCATGAAACCGGCACAATAGTTGTAAACAGCTCTGTGATTAGCGGGTCTCCATCGATTGAGTACATGCCTGCCGCCAAGGTCAGCCATGCCACCCATAACCTGGCCGAGAAAATCACGCTCGGCAATCGCGGCTACAACTACGTCAACAACCTGCAGCCGGTGCCGGAAAAAGGCTCGGTCACCATCGATTACATGGCACAGGGGCGCTGGTACCGTTTGATCGATGACGGTAACGGCGGCCTGAGTGATGGCGCAGGCGGCAGCGGTACCGTGGATTACACCACCGGCTCCACCATGGTGACGCTGGGCGCACTGCCCGATACCGACAGCTCCCTGATTTACAACTGGGGCAGCCCGGTCCACTTTCAGAACCACGCAGGCACCGCCGATGTAGAGCTGTCCGAATACCGCTACACCGCGACCGAGGGCGAGCTGCAGCCGGGTACGGTGACCCTGAGCTGGCCTGCGGGCGGCTCCACCGTCACTGTTACCGACGATGGCAACGGCAACTTTAGCGGCTCGGCCATAGGCGGCGTTGATTATATGACCGGCGAGATCCGGTTTAAGCCCACCGTTGTGCCGGATTCCGGCGCGATCATTACCGTAGACTACGACTACGCAGAACCGGGCAACCAGAGCCACACCGAAAGCGTGCAGGGCAACGGCAACAACGTCTCCTTTACCCTGCCGAACGCGCCGCTGAAGCCGGGTATGGTGAGCCTGACCGTAAGCGACGATTTCACCGAGTATTGGGGGGATGTATTCACAGCCTCGGCCAGCGGTACCGACAACGGCAGCGGTGCGATCAGCGGCCGCAACACCCATATCGAGTTTACCGGTGGCATTAACTACGAAACGGGCGAGGTAAACCTGCTGGTAACTCGGGGTAGGAGCTACCAGTGGAACGGCTCAGAATGGGTAATGTCTCCGTCAATACCATTTGGCGGCATCGTTCTGGCCCGTTATGTCGATGCCAGCACCGCGATCACCCCAATTGCGAGCAGCTACACCTTTAGTGCGGGCGATATCAAGCTGCAGCTAACGCCGTCTACCACGAACGCCATCGTGCCCGGCTCCGTCGATTTCACCTGGGGCGGTATTAACTTTGTCGATGATGCGGGCGGCCTGATCCAGCGCACATCAGACAGCCTGACCGTAGGCAGTATCGATTACGCCAGCGGCACCGTAACGCTGCAGACCTACAGTGAAAACAGCAACACACTGACCGTTAACGGCCTGCTGACCACCTTCGGTGACTGGTACACCCAGCAGATCTACTTTCGCACGCCGGGCGCCCCACTGCGCCCCGCCAGCCTGTACCTGCGCGTAACGGATATTAACGGGAACCTGATCACTGCAACCTCCGATGCGAGCGGGAATATCTCCGGTGACGGCATCAGTGGCACTGTGATCTATGAAACCGGCATCGTTGATCTGCAGTTTACGAATGATGTGTTCCCGCATACCGCGCTGTTCAACTGCGTGGTGTATTCAACCCTGCCGCTGGATGCCGATGTACTGGGCCTCGATCCTGTGCGCCTGCCGGTCGATGGTCGCGTGCCGGTGTTCCGCGATGGTAATGTGGTGGTAATCCATCATACCGACACTACCACCATGCCGGATCTGGTAACCGCCGGGCAGACCGTCAGCCTGGGCGCGATCCGTATCAGCGAGGCGAACGTAGCAGACGCCAACGGTACCGCCGTGCCAGCTTCGGCGTACACCTTTGATCTAGTCGCCGGAACGATCACTTTTGCCGATCCGCTGGACCTGAGCGCCTACACCCAACCGCTCACCGTGACGCACCGTATCGAGGATATGGCGCTGATCACCGATGTGCAGATCAACGGGCAGATGCAGGCTGTGAGCCAGATCAGCCACGACTACCCCGCCGGTGCCCTGGTATCCAGCGCCCTGATCGTAGGCGATGTGCAGGCCCGCGTTGCCAACCTGTACGACCAACAGACCTGGAGCGGAGAGTGGTCCGACAACCTGATCGGCAGCGAAACCACCGCCGAATTCAACGACACCACCTATCCACTGGAAGTCACCAACCGGGGCGCCATTACCGAGCGCTGGGCGCTGATCTTCACCGGCACCACTGCATTCAAAATTGTGGGCGAGAGCGTGGGCGAAATTGCCGTAGGGGACACCTCCAGCACCCTCGCGCCAATCAACCCAAATACCGGCGCACCGTACTTCACGCTGAACCCGCTCGGCTGGGGTAGCGGCTGGTCTACCAACAACGTGCTGCGCTTCAACACCGTAGGTGCAAACCACCCCATGTGGCTCGCCAGAACCACCCTGCAAGGGGCAGCCGAAGGCGATAGCGACAGTTTCCGAATCCAGATACGCGGCAACGCGAACGCATAGGAGAGTTAATAAATGATCGGAGCAAAGTTTTTAGATAGCAGCCTGGCGGGCGCACCGCAGATCGAGTATGGCGCGGGCAGTCTGATTTCCATTCTGGATGCCTGCTTGGTGAACGGCTGGGGCTTAACCGCCATTGATGCGCTGACCTACGACAGCGGTACCGGCAAATGCACGGCTAACTTCGTGGGTGGCCATAGCTTCCAGAAAGACCGCGTGATCCGCATCAGCGGTGCTGATCAGGCCGCGTACAACGGCGATTTTCGCGTGGAGAGCACCACGGTAAACGATGTGATCTTTACCCCGGATGCAGCGCCAGGCGTGGCCACCGCAACCGGCGTCACCCTTCAGGCCAAGTTTGCCCCGCTGGATTGGGTGCGCAGCTTTGATGACGGCGTAGGCACTAAGGCGGTGTACCAGCCGGATCCGGCGACTCGTTCAACGCAGTGTGCCATCTGGGTGGACGACACCAACACCCTGACAAACTACAACTACAACAGCTGCTATTCATCAATGGTGAAAGGCGTTGTAAATCCGACAGGCCTTGATGTCTGGGATGAGCAGATCACGCGAGATGAATATGCAGAAACATCGCTAACATTCCCAGGCTGGGTGAAAAAAGCCTACAGCACCTCCGCAACCACATACAGGAAATGGTGGATGATTGGTGATGGGCGTTTCTTCTATTTGATTGTGCGGCACGGGAATAGCTCCAGCTCAAGCTATGACTGCCCATCAACCTACGCATTCGGGGAGTTCAAAACCTACAGGGCGGGCGATCAGTACAACTTTATCTGCCAGACGGGCCGTATCGATCAGGGCACTTACGACTGCTCAACTGAATTCTGCAACCTTATCGATGGTAGCTATAACACCAGGGTTATTGCCCGCGGGGCCGACCAGCTATCGGGGCGTACCTATTACTCATACATGCTATTCAAAGCCAACGATATGCAAACCCCGCCACAAGCCACAACCAGCGCAGGGGCGCTGACATATCCCAACCCGGTCAATGGAGAGCTTGTATACAGCTATCCTATCGAGGTTACCGAAAGCGTCTCCGGGGGCTTTACCGCAACCGATACATTCTTACGAGGCGCGCTGCCGGGGGTAGCGATACCGCTGCACTACAAACCGCTGAACGGCAATACCGTCAATGATATCTCGCTGAACGGGCAGACGGAGCGGGCTGTTGCCCTGAATGTCGGCACGACAAAAGGTTACAGCTACAGCGCTCAAATCCTGATCTTCCTGACCGCTGGTTGGGAGCGCTGATATGACCGCTAAACATGGCCATCACTTCGGCGGTGCCTTCTTTCATGATCCGACTGTGCGCAGTCAGGCCGCCCGCTTGGATCGCTCTGGCTGCGTACTGCTCAATATAGGCCGGTTTCGTCTTGCTGGCACCACCAAGATCGCGGGAACCCCGGCGATCCCTACCAGTGCACCGGTATGGCTGCTGCGCAAGCGCGACCATAAGATCATCCAGCGCACCCGCTCCGATGCCAACGGCAACTACGCCTTTGAGCAGATCCCGCACGACACCTATACCGTGCTGGCCTTCGATGAGAGCGGCACCTACAACGCCGTGATTGCCGATAACCTGGAGTCCACCCCATGAACCTCGCTGTCGCTGCCAAAAACGCCCGGCTGCAGGCGCTGGCTGATCTGATCGATACCGGAGGGGCGGGCACCCTGACGCTCTACACCGGCACCAAGCCTGCCCAAGCCGATGATGCGATCACCACACAAACGGCACTGGTTGATATCCCATGCCCGCTACCAATTGCCGACTCCATCAGCAACGGCACCCTGCACCTCGCCGCCTTCGGCTCAGAGATGGCCGTGGAAACCGGGCAGGCAACCTGGGCACGGCTGAAGAACGGCAACGGCGATGTCGTGGCCGACCTGGTGGTGGGCACGGATATCGCCCTCGCCAGCACCCAGATCTACCCCGGCGTCCTGGTGCAGATCAATACCGCGGCAATCTCGGAGTAACGCATGACCGATCTGCTGTTTAAGTCGCCGCCACCTGCAGATGCTGACCTGACATTCGGGGATCGCCGCTCGCCTGCCGATCTGGTCTTTCAGGATCCGGCTGGCAGCAGCACCGATCTGGTGTTCGGCAGTAGCGACAACACAGCGATCACTATCAACGCAACAATCGCCGCCACACTGGCAGCCCCTCAGGCATCCCTCGATGCCGATACAGGTATTACAGGCTCGCTGTCTGCCAGCCTAACCGGCCCGACTGCCGCGATTGACGCAGAGATCGACAGCAATATATCCGATGCCCTGGCCGCCGATACCGGTGCCGTGTGGCAGCGTTCGACACACGCCGCAAGCGATACCGCACCGGCCTGGATTATGGCGCCCTATGTGGAAACCGAGGCCCGCGCAGCCTGGGAGAAAGCCAACGCCAATGGCAACGAAACAGCGCCTTCCTGGGGCCAGCCTGACGCACTGCCTAATCTATCTGGTGATGCCTGGGAGCAGGGTATTGATCTCAACCACAGCCGCAGCGGTGCATGGGAAAACCCGGCCCGCGCCAAGCGCAACCCACACTGCAAATGGGAACAGGGCGCACAGACAGCCAACAACAGCGGCGATGCGTTCAACTATCCACCGTTCCTGCCAGCTGCCACCCAGACGGTATGGGAGTGGTGCCAATGGCTCGGACTATCCCGCCGCGATTCAATACGTTACGCCCAACAGCTGGGTCAGTGGCTAACTGCTCTGTATGAGTACGGCATTCAGCCACCGCCTGGGCACAGCGTGCCGCCTGGGCCGGAACCGGAACCACAGCCGGAGCCGTTCCGAGGCGACCCCAACCTGCTGTTTGACGGCACCTATCGAAACGAACACCTGATTTTTAATGGCACCTTTGAACAACCCCCGGTGCCGATAACCAGCAAAGCGGTATACCTATTCATGCCAACCATCACCCTTTACCGACTCAGTGACGGCGCCGAGCTGGACGCGATAAACGTATCCTGGACCACAGATCTGGACAGCTGGGGCTGGCGCTTCAACGCGACCTTAAAAAAGAACGCCGACCTGGCCTTGGTAAAACCAGACAGCAACGGCCCCCAAGAGATCGGCTGCAAGATCAACGGCCACACCTTCACTGCCATTGTTGAGAGTTACAACGTATCCCGGCAGTTTGGCAACAACAGCTACCAGATCAACGGGCGCAGCCTGAGCGGCTGGCTGTCCGATCCTTACGCCCCTAAACGTTCCCGTGTGATCAGCACCGACCACACTGCCCAGCAGCTGGCCGAGCTTGAGTTGCAAAACACCGGCTGGACCTTGAACTGGAACACCGCCGATTGGCTGGTACCGGCAGGCGCGTTCAGTTACCAGGACAATGACCCGGTCGCCGTGATCAAGCAGATTGCAGAAAGCGTCGGCGCTATCGTACAGAGCCACCCAAGCAGCAAAACCCTGGTCGTAAAACCCCGCTTTCCCACCAGCCCACACCTCTGGGCCAGCGCCACGCCCGACGCCATCCTGCCAGCCGCCCTGATCAAGCAGACCGCAGGCGAATACCGCACCCTGCCCCACTACAACCGCGCCATCACCACCGGCGGTGATACCGGCGGCGTAATCGTCACCCTCACCCGCGACGGCACCGCAGGCAATGAACTGGCCCCCGTCGTCACCGATCCGCTGATCACCCACGCCGATGCAGGCTACGAACGCGGCCGCAACGAAATCGCCGCAGGCGGTAGCTGGGAAAGCATGAACATCACCACCTGGCTCACCCAGAACGGCACCCCAGGCCCAGGGCTTATGCTGCCGGGCTACCTGGTAGAAATCGAGGACGTAGACGAAACCTACCGCACCCAAATCAGCAGCACCGCAATCACCGCACAAAGCAGCGAAGACGCACTGACCGTGCGCCAGGTGCTCACAGCAGAGAGGGCCTTTCACTGATGGCAAACCTCTGGAAGCAGTTTGAAAGCCTGATCGACAAAGACGTGACCCAACTCGCCACGATCACCGCCACCAACGGCACCACCTCAACCGTGCAGTTGCTCAGCGGTGACACCCTGAAAGTCACCGGCACCGGCACACCCGGCAGCAAAGTGTTCATCAAAGGCGGTGAGATCAAACAGGCGGCCCCAAACCTCACCGAACACACCATGACCCTGTACTAAGAGGAGATCCCCCATGACCACAACCACCACCGAACAAGTCACCAACCAGTGGCAGGAATACGCCGACAGCTCACTGGGTGATACCGCCGTTACCGTTCAAAACTACGACATCACCCGCCTCAGCGTCGCTATCGACGCAAATCCCCCAAGCGCTACCGATCTTGGGCTGTATATCGCAGGTGAAGACAAAGAACTCTACGCAGGTTTCGAAGGCAAACTCTGGCTGCGCTATCCCCTGCTCAAAGACGGCGAATCTAAAGACGTGGGAGTAATGAAGGGATGAGAAAGCTAAAAGGCTACGCCACCTCCGGCCACCCCATGGCCCGGCATTTTAGGGGGCATGTGCCGTTTCCAAAATCCCGGTTAATACGGCGCTTTATGGCAGCCGTGGGCACACATGTAAAGATTCCCGCTTGGACCGTGTCCGGTGACTTCGAAATCATCATACGCATGAACCGAACCACAGACGGGTACATCCTGGCAGGCCCTACCACTAGGCTCTTTAACTACAACGGATACCTAAAGCTCAGTAGACACAATGCAGACAATACACAGTGGGCCAACGGTACCTATGTTGACGGTGTAATCCATGAAATCCGTGTATCGAGAGTATCCGACCTGACGCACGGCTCCATTGATGGCGATGCGCTAACGCCACAGCGCACAGGCGACCGCGCGGGAAACTACACTTTTGACCGAATTGGTATGAAGTGGGATCTATCAACAGCCGTCCCCGATCTTGACAGTTATCTACTCAGTGTCGCACTGAAAGATCTGGATAATCCATCCAACTCACGCCTGTACACCCAGTTCGGCCGCGCTGATGGGGTCGTTCCAAATCAACTGCAAGCCTGGGGAGCAGAACTGTCTAACGGCAGTTTCTATGCACAGGGAAGCGGTACCGTCTCCGGTGCTGTTTTAACCGCTACCGCAGATAGCTGGGCATACATAGCCGAGAACATTGAAACCACACCAGGAACACAGTATCGGCTGGAAGTCATCGCCGAAACGTCAGGGTCCGAATTCTACATCCGGGCCTGGGATAACCAAGACGCTGTCGCACTGAACACCGCCTTTAATTTTGAAAGCGGCTCCAAAGGGGGGCTGCTTTTCACAGCGCAGAGCACCTCTACACGGGTATATGTCCAGCAGCATGGCAACATGTCAGAGGGTGACACCCTGGCACTGCGTGTCCTGAGTATTCGTGAAGATAACACTGCCGCTCAGCTCTACAATGCAGCAGATGGCAGCGTACAGCGATATACCAAAAAGCCTTTCGGTTGGACCAACGAATATTGGCCCAATTTGATCTCCCACTCCCGTGACCTGCTGCAAGCCTGGTGGCACGGCACAGGCGTAACGCTCAGTGATCCCGGCCTAACCGAAGAAGGTATCAAGCTGACCCAAATAGAGGTAACCGCAGACAGCCCGTGCCAGATCGAGATCGGGGTTGATGCCCTTGAGGTCGGTAAGACATACACATTAAGTATGTATGCCCGTCAGGTAACCTGGGAAGGAGGCTTTCAGCTGGCCTACTACGATGTACCCACAATCATGGCCCAAGACTGGATCAGCCTGGATACAACGCTAAGACGCATCGCGTTCACGTTCACTGTAAGTGCCCATGCCACAAATCCCCGTATTCGGCTGGCAGGCTATAACCCCGCTGCCGAAGTAGGACAAATCGCGCTTGTGGGTGGCGTTCAATTGAACGAAGGGGATCAAGCACTCCCTTACAAAGAAACCATCGGCCAGGCAGGCATGATGATCCCAATTGCTCAGGAGGCGGCCGCATGACCTATTACTACACCCTTGCCCCCATCGCTTTTCCACCTGTCTCCTTGGCGTCGCGCTTTCCCAATCCGGCGACAGTAGCGGCGTGGAACCGATACGGTAGCTACTGCCCTGATACAGTTCCGGCATACATCATCCCCTGCACCTCACTACCGAAGTTCAACGTCGATGTTTCAGACGCCCGCATCATCGCGATTGATCCAGATTCGGAGTTCTCGACCGCCATGCAGGTCATAAAAGCGGTAGCTCCCTACCTGTTCGAGCCTACAGCTGACAAACCTATCGTCATGGATCAAGCAATTGGCAGCGCCATGCACGCCTCCCCAGTTTTCCGCCTGATCGACTTCAACTACGAAGACACCAGCGAGGGCAAAAAACAGCTGGAAGCCGACTGCCAAACCGCCACCGGCTTCAACCTAGACCTCAATCAATCCCTAGAAACACTCAAACAGGAGGTATGGAACGCGGTTCGGATTGCACTAATTGCGCAATAGTCGTCTCAGCTAAGCATATAAACGAAATGTGTTATTCAACCTCCTGTTAGGTATATTCAGGAAAAACGTCTACAAAACATTAGGGACGACGCCTTTCGTTCACCAAGGAGAGAAAATGCGACTCAATCAGATGCCTGGATACAATTTTCCTACACTCGCAACCTGCCCTAAGCCTCTACATCCATTGAATACCTGGCAACTTCACGAACTTAAGCTAACAGATGACGGGGACCTTAAATGGTATCCACGTTGTATTGAAAACGAATCAGGTCATGCGATGATCGATTGCTATGACACATACGAAGCAGCCACCGCAGTATCCTCTAAGCTGAACGAAGCCTTTATTAACTCTATCGATAGTCTGCTGTTAGATGACCACTTAAAAGCTTCGCTGAGGCTCAAGGTAGATAAGCAGATCACCTGCCAAAGTAGGCTATTGGCAGAAGAGCAATTGATGCTTCAGGAGGCTATCAGACGTCACCATGGCACCCCTCGCCCATCGAAGGAAGACCTCATTCTCTCCCAGCATCATGAAAATCTGCGAGATTTGCTTCACGAAATATTATCTGAAACACCCTATATACAATGTGCTTCCCTTCCTAAAAGTGGTGTCATATTAGCTAGAAGTGGTGAGTTAGACTGGAGTAAAACGATTCCAGGAAATAAACGAGCTTATGAAAAAGTATACAGAGATCGAATCGCTAGAGGGTTCGATCTTTGTGGTTTTGAGCACTGGGGGAAGACCAAAGCTACAATCCGAACTCTCCTGCGCCCCAGAGCTAATGAACTTCTTCAATTGGCCAGCGTAAAGCGAATGCTCGACAGCGCTTATGCAAGGGGTGAAAGGGTACTTATCTCTGGTTCATTTGTTTTTTGGTACGAATCCAATGGTGATGTAGGGTGGACAATCAAAGAAGCGAATAGGTCTGCAATTGATAAAGCAGGTAACACCATTTGGAAAGAGGGAACGATTGTAGTGGTTCAATGAACCCGGACACCAATTTAGGTGGTAAAGTCACCACCGTAGGAAGAGGTGTCCAATGGCAAGACAACGTCGATCATTTT
>NZ_JASBRH010000003.1 GCF_029961155.1 Pontibacterium granulatum
AATCACCAAAGGCCTCATCAGCACAACAAGGGATTGGCTCCTGCGCGAGCCGAAGAACAGCTTAATTTACTGTCCGGAATTAGTTGACCACTACATATCGAGGTAACGCTGGACCCACTGGATAAACGCCTGCGCTTCGGGCGAAATCTTGCGGTCCTTGTGCCAAATCAGGTAATAACCGTGATCGGTTTCCACACTCTGCCCCAATGGGTTGATCAGTTGGGTATCATCTAACTCCGGACTGATCAGGTGCTTCCAGCCCAAGGCGATGCCCTGCCCGTTCTTGGCCGCATCGATCACCAGAGGGTAGTTATTGAGTGACAACCCCAGCCTCTCCATGGGCAGGTCCACGTTCTTGGCATTCAACCAGCGGCGCCAGTTAAGCGAGTTCCAGTTAACGTCTTCCAGTTCGATCAAGTTGTGGTGCAGCAGGTCTTCAACGTCCTTGATCTTGCCATGTTGCTTCAGATAATCCCGGCTGCAGATCGGATATACGCTCTCCTGGAAGAGGCGGACTGATTCGTAACCGCGCCAATGACCATCCCCAAAGAATAACGCCACATCGACGTTTTTATTGAAGCAGTCATCCACCAAGTCAGAGGAGACCAGCCGCAATTTCACCTCGGGATGCTGCTTTCGAAACTCGTGAAGTTTGGGCATCAGCCAGAGTGTAGCGATCGATTGATCCGCTGCCACAGTCAGGGTGTTATCCCGGTCCACTACGCGGATGTCCAACGTGGCGTTGGCCAACTGGGTCAGCGCCGCCACCACCGTATGTTGGTAATCACGTCCCTGCTGGGTGAGGGACACCGAACGGTGCTCGCGGGTAAACAACTGTACGCCCAGGTAATCCTCCAGCGAACGGATCTGCTGGCTCACCGCGGCCTGTGTCAGATGCAGCTCTTTCGCCGCCTGGGTAAAACTCAGGTAACGGGCGGCTGCTTCAAAAGCGATCAGGGTATCGAGGGGCGGCAGTTTTTGCCGAAAATTACGCATTGTACGGCTCCGTCATCGCGGATTTTTATTCTTGTTGTTGGATAGCGCTGATGCTTCAGGAAGCACCGATCCGGGCTTTTACTGGCAGGTCATAATTTCACCAGCTAATACACCATTGTTACCTCTGCCCGGAATCGAAAGAGACCTGAAACCGACAAAGTTTTGCCCTCTGCTCTGTCCATCGGTCGCATGTGGGTATTTTGTAGGGTGTCAGCGCTAACTATTTGTCGTATTCGATCCCGGCATCGCGCAGCGCCTGCGACGCCAGCTCGCGGATCGCCTTGGAGCTGTCCACACAAAGTGCAGCCTGCAGCAGCTTCTCCAGATCTTTGACCGACAGCGCACGAATCAGCCACTTGATACGCGGCAGCTTTGCCGAACTCATACTGAGTTTGCGCACGCCCATACCCAACAGCAGAATTACGGACACAGGATCGGAGGCCATCTCCCCACATATCGACACCGGCAGCTCACATTGCTCGGCGGTACGGATGATACGCACCAGTTCATGCACGACTGCCGGGTGCAGGGAATCGTAGTACTTGGATACCTTGGCGTTATTGCGATCCACCGCCAGCAGGTACTGGGACAAGTCATTCGTGCCCACCGAAATGAAATCGATCTTCTCCTTCCAGAACGGCAGTAATGAAATCGCCGCCGGAACTTCGATCATCACACCCAACTTGGGACGGCATACGCTGATACCCTCTTCGTGCAACTGCTCAACAACCTCATCCAGCAACTCGATACAGGTATCCAGCTCTTGGGTAGAGCTGACCATCGGCAACAACAGATGCACTTGTTCACCACCGTTTGCAGCGCGCAAGATAGCCCGGAACTGGTGCATCAACAGCTGCAAGTTATCAAGGGTGAAGCGCATGCCACGCATACCCAGTGCGGGGTTTTCCTCTTCATACTGGGGCAGGTAAGGCAGCTGTTTATCCGAGCCCACATCGAGGGTGCGGAAGTAAACCGGTTTATCGCCGTAAGCACTGACTACGTGGCGGTACACCTCTGTCTGCTCATCTTCGGAAGGCAAACTGTCGCGTACCATAAAGGGCACTTCCGTGCGATAAAGCCCGACGCCATCAGCACCATTGCGGATGCCCGGCATAATGTCCGACTGCAAACCGGAGTTGGCCATTACCGCTACACGCACACCGTCTTGGGTAATCGCAGGGTTGGCGCTCTCGGCCAGCAGTTCTCGGTCAAAACTCTGCCGGGCCGTCAGGATTTTCTTGAACTCTTTCAGCAGGGTGCGGGAAGGTTTGAGGATCACCTTGGCACTGTCACCATCCACGATCACCTGCTCACCATCATTGACCTTTAACTCTCCAACACCCATGACAGCGGGGATACCGAGTGCGTTGGCAAAGATCGCAATATGAGAGAGTGCAGCACCGGCGAAGCATACAATGCCGCCAAGTTGATCGGTTGGCAGGCTCACAATGTCGGATACACTGACGTGGTGCCCCATCAATATCAGCGGCCCCTCGTCAGGGGATGGCAAGTCAGTCAGGTGCTGACCTCGCCAGATTTGATAGAGCTTATCACCCAATTGCTCGATATCTTCGTGGCGCGCCTGCAGGTACGGGTCGTCCATCGCCTTAAACTGATCGGAGAAGAAACGCACCGCCTGGCGAATCGCCCACGGCAGCGCCTTACCGGCTTCTATCTCCTGGGTGATCAGCGTCGTGAAATAGGGATCTTCCAGCAGCATTCGATACGCATCCAGCACCGCCGCCAAGCTGTCACCGAGCGCGGCTTGCACCGACTCGCGTTCCTGTACCAGATCCTCCAGCGTCGCCTGCTTCAAGGTCTGCCACTCTTCCAACTCAAAGGCAGGATCATCACAGCTGGATTCGCCGACGGTGGACAATCCGTCTTTATCCAGCAGATGCACCTTACCGATCGCGAGGCCCGGTGCGCCACTGATGCCCACTGAACGTTCGTTGCTTGGTCCGCGAGGCAGCTGAGGTTCAGGCAGGGCAATAATCAGCAGCGCCAGATGCGCGGCCAGGGTGGTGAGCAGTGCTTCCTGTTCTGCTTTCAACAGTTCGGGGCGGCGGCTCTGCACCACCAGTACACCGATAATGTCACCGTGATACACCAGCGGCACGCCGCAAAAGCTGTGATACATCTCCTCGGCGGAACCGGGAACGTAATAGAAATCGGGATGCTCTGTCGGTTCGGTTATATTCACGCTGCGACGCATACGCACTACACGTCCCACCAAACCGCGATCAGAAGGAATCACGACCTTCTCAGCTGCAACCAGACCGTGACTGGCAATCAGCACCATGTCGCCATTACCGCTTTGCCGGTAAAGGCTGCATACATCTAAAGCGATCACATCACTGATCGCATCTACAATCATCTGAACCTGATCTTCCGGTGACGTGGCCAAAACCACGTTCTGGATAATCCGAGTCAGTTCCAGCATGGCGTTGCTGCCCATTCAACACCTCTCCACCCGTAGCGCTATTTTTTATTCTCAGGTCGTCACTGACCTGCGCTCTGTACATACCTTCACGCCATGCGTGATACCCATCCCTGCAGTCAAGGTAATACAAAATCCTTATTACCGTATCGCGTATTAACAAGGATTTACAGAGAGGTATTCCCGTATAGCCGCGTTACGCGAAGATCCGGGCCTGTTTACAGGAACAATTGTTCCAACGAGCCAAAAAATACGCTGACATTAAACATTTTGCGCTTATGATGATGAATCGCCCAACAGGGAAATAAAGGCAGACCGATGACCGAGAAGACGTACACGCTGTTGCAGGACGTAGAACGAGTAACCCGCAGTGCGCTGGAATCAGGCGCACTGCAATCGATCGATACCCGTTACGAACAGATCACGGAGAACGGTATACCGTTTCTGCTGCGTACACTCGACAATCTGACGCGTAAAAATGAAGCAAGCCAACGCCTGAAGAAAGCTGGCGACACCCATCACAACCCGTTCAAACCCTATGACGAAGCCTTGTATGTAGCAGACCTGGGTGAGCATCACGTCTGTCTGCTGAACAAGTTTAATGTTGTGGATAAGCATCTGCTGGTTGTAACCCGCGAACTGGAATCCCAGCAGGACAAGATCAACAGGAAGGACTTCAATGCCCTGGCAAGGGTAATGCAGGACATTGATGCGCTGGCCTTTTATAACGGTGGCAAGATCGCCGGTGCGAGCCAGCCGCACAAACACCTGCAGTTGATCCCAATGCCGATGGAACCGTTTTCCGAACTGCCGTTTTCCGAAGCTCTGAATCAGTTGAAACCCGGCCACCCAAACCGCAGCCCCGACCTCAAGTTCCGCCACGCAGGTATGCAACTGCCGGCGGGTACGTTTGATAATGTGGATCGTGCTAGCGAGGTGCTGCTCACCCTCTACAACCAGTTGCGTGAAGAGCTGGCAATTACCGACGACGGCATCCAGACCACCGCGCCGTACAACCTGCTGATCACCCGCAAGTGGATGCTGATGGTGCCGCGCAGTGAAGAGTCGTTTGAGGGGATCTCATTTAACTCGCTGGCGTTTGTGGGGGCCTTGTTGGTACGCAGCGATGAGGATGGCGAAAAGCTGAAAGCCAATGGTTTGATGAACACGTTGGTGGGTGTTTGCTAACTTCATAACCCAACATCTGTAGCCGCCCGCTCTGAGGGCGACCTTCTACACCATAGTGGTATGTCGCGGTCGGCACCCATAGGGCATAAAAGCCCTCTGCTATAAGCACACATACCCCGTAGGTTAGCCATCGTTACGCGATGCCTAACATGTTGGGCACCGCTTCGCGGTGTCCAACCTACAGGACTATAGCAACGGGCTTTACAGGCACATCCGCGCACGCCCAGACACACTCAAAATCGAGTAACACGATACGGTGCCATATCCACCGGCGCTTTCTCACCGTCCAACGCACACCACAACAGTTCTGAGCTGATAGCTGCCTGAGTCAGACCCAGGTGCTGGTTACCAAAAGCAAACCCTATCTGTGGGTGTTCAGGATGGCGATCGAGCACCGGCAGTGAGTCGGGCAAGGTTGGTCGATGTCCCATCCAGGTTTCACAACGCTCTGAATGAGCTTTCAGGCTCGGAATCAAAGCGCTCGCGTGCTTTTTCAATACCTCGTAGCGTCGCTTGAAAGGCGATAAACTGAGTCCGCCCAGCTCACTCATACCCACCACACGTAAGCCGCTGGCAAGCGGTGTCATCACCAAACGGCGTTCCGCCGACCCCATAGGGTAATTAAGCACGGCTTTCTGTTCCGGGTAGGTAAGATGATAGCCACGTTCTGCTTCCAGAGGTACAGACAAGCCCAGAGGTTTGAGCAATGATCGGCTCCAGGCACCCGCACATATTATCGCCCGATCAAACACCTCAGAACCGTCTTCCGACCGGACCTCAGCCTGTCCGTTACCTGTTGGCAGCACCTTCTCCACAGCTGATTCAAAAAAGCGACCACCCTCCCGAAGAAACGCTGCATACAGAGCTTCAACCAACATATAGGGTTCTTGTACACGCCAGGCATTTGGGAAAAATAAACCGTGACTGAGTTGTGCTCCCATCTCAGGCTCCATCGTCACAAGGTCCGCCTTATCAAGCCACTGGGTTTGAATGTTAAAGCGTGCCAGATAATCAGCATGGGTCTTTGCTTGCTCCTGCTTTGCATCAGATTCCCACACCAGCATGTAACCGGACTTAACCAAATGCTGAGTCAGCCCCAAAGGCTCCAACAGTCTTGTCCAGGCAGGTACCGCATCTTCATTCAATGCCCTGAGCGCCTTTTGAGATTCAGCTAAAGCCTTAGGTCGGGCACTGGCAACAAAGCGCAACAACCATGGAACTAATGCAGGAAGGTGTCGTAGCGGTAACGCCAGTGGGCCATCGGGATCAAGCCAAAGCTTGGGTGCCTGACGCAGGGTTTCCGGCGTCGCGAGCGGATCAATAAGTTCACACGCGAGGTACCCCGCATTGCCGTAAGAGGCCCCCTTTCCAGGTGGCTGTCGATCATACAACGTTACCCGATAACCTTTGCGTTGCGCCTGAATCGCCGAGCATAAACCCAAAACGCCTGCGCCGATAACGGCGCAGGCAGGCATGCCCTTTGACGAGGCATGTCTGTTTTTCATCCTTTTACACCCTCTGCTACAACAGTGTTATTCACTGCAGTTTCTTCCGGCTCCTGATCAGCTTCTGCCGTTTTCGAAAACACCCCTAGCTGGGCATACAGAATACCGATCGCTGGCGACAACCAACAAGCAAATGCCAACGGAGCATACAGCAGTACAGAGTAGTCACCATCCACGACTGTCAACCCCAGCGCGCCGATAACAAATGCCCCACCCGCATTCCACGGAATCAGCGGAGACACTAAGGTCCCCCCCTCCTCAATTGCACGGGACAGATTCAATCGGCTGTACCCCAGCTTACCGTACTCAGGACCGTACATACGGCCTGGCAGAGCAATTGACAGATACACATCACCGGAGACCACGTTGGTTGTCACAGAGGTCAGAATGGCGGAGGTCTGCAGGCCACGGAACCCTTTTGTCAATCGCATCACGGCAGCCACAAGTGCTTCCAGACAACGGGTGCGCTCCAACGCACCACCGAAGGCCAGCGCGAACATCATTAACGTCACCACCCAAGTCATGGAGGTCACACCACCACGGTTCAACAAGCTATCGAGCGCAGCATTTTCTGTACTGATAGAAAAACCACTGTGGGCAAAGGTGAGCGCCTGATTAAAGCTGTAGCCGTACTGGATCATCGCGACACCAGCACCGAGCACGAAACCGGTGAACAATGCCGGAATCGGTGAGACCTTGAAAAACGCCAGCGCCATCACAATCACCAGCGGCAACAGCGGCAGCACGCCCATATCGAAATTAGCAGCCAGACCCGCCTTAAACGTATCGATTTGAGCCAGCTGTTCAATGCCCGCATTATCCTGGCCACCCACAAACAGGTAGATCATGAACGCAATCAGCATCGCAGGTACGGTGGTTGGCATCATGTTCTTGATGTGATCAAACACATTAGTTTCAGTCACTGCCGCCGCCAGATTTGTGGTATCAGACAACGGCGACACCTTATCACCGAAGAAAGAACCGGATACCACCGCACCTGCCGTCCAGTACAGCGGAATCCCAAATGCCGTACCAATCCCCACCAGAGCCAGACCCACAGTGCCTACAGTAGTCCAGCTACTGCCAATACAGAGAGATACAACAGAACAGAGCAGCATTGCCGCCGCCAGGAACCAAGATGGATCGATCAGCTCAAGACCATAGTAGATCAGCATCGGCACAGTACCACTGGATATCCAGGTACTTACCAACATTCCCACCACAATCAGTGTAGCGATAGAGGGCATTGCCACATGGAGTACGTGAAAAGCACCGGATTCAATATCTTTCCAGCGATACCCCTGAGTCCAGCCAACCAGTGCGGTTATAGCAAAACCAATCGCGAGTGGGATATGGGGGGTAAAGTCGTCGTAATGGAATATCTGCAAACCCAGCAGCCCAACCGTCAGCACAATGGGGATCAATGCCAACGATAAGGGTGGGACAGCGATCTGTTTTGCTGTTGTGTTTTGCATAACATCTCCTAAACCGATCAACGCCGGTATTATTTTTATTGTGAATAAAAAAAGCCCAGGATCGCTGGGCTGAAGCAGAGCATTAGCTGCCCTGATAGGTTTTTTGGTACGCCAGTACTGCCGCAGCCAGATCCTCTCGGGAATCGCCTACGGACTTAAAGACGGTAATCGCCTGATCAGGCTGAGGAAGCGCGACACGGCCCTTGTGCTGGCCCGAACACAGCTCACTGAATTCAGCAAGGATGTCGCTCTCGGTAATTGCGCCCTGCTCTATCGGCAGAATGATGTCGCCGGTTTCCACCAGAGTTCCGGCACGGGTATCCACGAAGATGGCCCCACGCTGCATCGCTACGTTGTCGGTTTCGCGCATGTCTGGCACAAAGCTTCCTACCAGATCCAGATGGGTTCCTGGGGCGAGCCATTCACCCAGGATGACCGGTTCCTTAGCCATCGTGGCACAGCTGATAAGGTCAGCATTGCCTGCCACATCAGGAAGCTGGTCGGTGGTGCAGACAACCGCGTCGATATCCTCAGCACGCAGCTCTTCCACCAGTGCTTCACTAGCAGATTCATTGCGGTCCCATACGGAAATCTTTGAAAGTGGACGCACACTCCGGTGTGCAGGAATCAGTCTGCGTCCCATACGACCTGCTCCCACCATCAACATCCGCTGACTGTCAGGACGGGAAAGATAGGATGACGCCAAGGCAGACGCTGCTGCAGTCCGGCGGGCTGTCAGCTCGTTGCCATCAACTTGCAGTAACGGCTGACCGCTTTTACCGCAGCTCAGTATATAGTGGCTACTCAGCCCCGGCAGTTTCCGTGCACTGTTCCCTGGGAATACGTTCACCAGCTTAACGCCGACAAATTCACCCTCCAGCCATGCAGGCATAAGCAATAAGGTGGCATCGGGTTCGCCAGGCACCTGCATCGTGTGATGATGACGGATCGGCGCGTTCACCTCTTTGGTGAAGATAGCGCGCAGAGATTCTATGACATCAGCCCAAGGCAATGCGGCTTGCAGTTGAGAAGCGTTCAATTGCATGGAAAATTCTCTTCTTGTTAATCTTTACTTCATACTAAAGAGAACCAACCCAGCATTTTTGACCGAGACTACGCTGATATTGACCGAGACTATCGAAGTTCACATTCACGCACATCCCAATGTTCGGAAACAGGTAAGCTAAAGCACTACAAATGAGGACAGTTCATTGACCAAAAGCCACGCGCGCAGCAACCGTATTGCATTGCAGAGCGGCACTCACCACCATAGCTTTAGCCAGATACTGCTGGGACGTAAGGGTGCGATGAACTGTGATTTTGATAAGACCGGCGGCCAGATCGGTCGTGGTGTCATGGCCTGGGTACCCCAGGCAAATCAACATGATTTTGAAGGCCTTAATCCCGAGTGCGAACTGCTGGTACTGGATCTGGCCAACAATGATCCCTACTTGAATGCGTTGCTGGACACCTGGTCGGTCTCTTTGAATGATGTTCGCTACCAAAGCCCGGATTTTTGCCGCCTACCGAACCAGATGGTGCCGATGATCGATTTCATCGCGGAAGAACTGGCACAAGACACCAGTCCCACCCGCGCACAGCGTTTATCCACAATGTTGTTGCCTTGGCTGGGAGAGGTCTTCAGTAGCGAGATTGCTACACAAACCGGTTTATCGCGTTTTGACGTGGCTCGCCTCAATAGCTTTATTGATCGCCAGATCAGCCAACCTATAAGTAACGATATGCTGGCCATTGCACTGCACTGCAGCCCAAGCCACTTGTATGTACTGTGCCAACAACACCTTGGCTGCTCGCCCCAGGCGTATATCACCCAACGCCGTTTAGCGCTTGCTCAAAAGATGCTGGTTCAAACGCGACTGCCATTGGATGCAATCGCTCAGGAGACGGGATTCTCTGACGCATCAAGCCTCTCCCGCGCCTGTAAGCGCAACTTTCAAAAAACGCCGGGGCAGATCAGAAAACAGGGCGCATAAAGATTGCTAAGCAGACCCGGATTCAAGCCGTTTTATGTATATTGGGTCGAGCGTAACGACACCCAAAGTACACTCCTGAAGGTTGGGCACCGCGTTGCGGTGGCCAATCTACGGTAAAATGGTGTACTTGTAGCAGCGGTCTCCGACCGCGACATGCCCCCATGGAGAAAGTGTCGCCCTCGGAGCGGGCTGCTCCAAAGCTGCGTGAATACGCTCTACTAGATCAGGCTTCCGCCAACCAAGGCGGGATACTGCCAAGGAAGTTTTCCACTGACCGGACTCCGGGTGTATTGACGGCCGCCAATTCTGCGGCCTGTTTCTCTTTCTCGCTGTAAACGATTCCCCAGAGCTGAACCACGCCGTCATGGACGGTGACATTAATCCGTCCGCTAACCAATCCCACCTCTTCCGACAGTTCATGCATCAGGCTGTCGCGGATGGTGCGGTCATCCACAGACCGGGTTTGTTCAGGCACCGGGCCGGCAGTCAGGCCATGCAGCAGGTTGGCGCG
This sequence comes from Pontibacterium granulatum, assembly GCF_029961155.1. Classification (GTDB taxonomy): domain Bacteria; phylum Pseudomonadota; class Gammaproteobacteria; order Pseudomonadales; family Balneatricaceae; genus Pontibacterium; species Pontibacterium granulatum. The sequence goes on from NZ_JASBRH010000003.1 coordinate 10,110, forward strand.
ACTCACAATCCCCACCAGTCGATTGTTGTCCGTCACGGGTACACGCTTGATATGGTTACGCTCCAGCGTAGTTGCAATCTCATGTAACGGCATATCCACACTGACGGTAATCACATCGCGGGTCATCACTTCAGATGCGGTGCGGCCATGGGCTTTTATATAGTGTTCAGCATCATGACTCTGGGAAAACAGGTTTTCGATCCACCAGGAATGACGCTCTTCGCTATCGCTTTCCAACCTTCGCATCAGGTCCCCTTCGCTGACAATACCGAGCACCCGCTGCTCATCGTCAATCACCGGGACGGCGCTGATCCGTTTCGCCAGCAACAGTTCTGCAATCTCCCTGACCCCGGTATCGGGTCCCACTGTAATCACGGAGGTGGTCATAATATCTGCGGCGTTCATTGTTTAGTCTCCCAAAAATCACCGTTCTGAACCTCAGTATAGTCCGGTAATCTGTTGCGACTTGTTGCCTACTGATCAACGAACAAACAGGACTTTTGCCTATTAACCTTTTGCGACCTCAAATGTCGCAAAAAGACTTAATAAACGACGTTAACGGTCAAGTTACTGGAATTTCAACTATGTTATCTGTATGAATCAGTGGGGAAGCTTTGATTACGAAGCGACTGGAGTGGAAGGTGCAATTAGAAACGATTACACCGGATAAAGAGAGAATCGTTTTACCAGATACGCTCAAACTTTATCCAACATGATCAAATACCCTCCATTTTATGCTAAATAAGAGTTTTTGACCCATGAAATGCAGGCTTATAGGACAAAAGACCACTCCTTACGCCCTACACTGTAAGTTCCATTCCGCTAAACCGGCGGTAAGTCAGTAGCCGCCCCTTAGGGAATATCAAAAATAACAGCAGCGAATCTGATCTTAGGAAGAACCATGAAAAGAAGAAATATTCTGAAGGCAGCAGCAGCGGGCCTGGCAGCAGCACCGCTGGCAATCAGCTCTACCAATGCACAAGCAGCTTCTACAGTACGTCTGCGTATGCAAACATACTGGGGTACGGAGTCTGATGAGATCCACGATCAGTTCCTTGACGACGTTAAGGTTGCTTCCAACAAATCCCTTCGTATCAAACGCTTCCGCGGCAGTGAGCTGGTACCGAATGCCGACATGTTCCAGGCAGTATCCAAAGGTACCATCGACATGTGTCAGGGCTACGCGGGTTACTGGCCGGGTCAGCTGGACATTGCATCCATCGAAGCGGGTCTGCCAGGTGCATGGACCAACTACGACGAAGCACAGTACATCATGGAATCCAAAGGTCTGATCGATCTGATCCGTGAAGGGTACGCTGAACAGGGCGTTCACTACTTGGGCCCAATCATGGGCGGCCCATTCGACCTGCTGACCACCAAGCCGGTTAAGAGCCTGGAAGATCTGAAAAACATGAAGATCCGCGCTACGCCAAGCGTCGCGAAGATCCTGGAAAAATTCGATATTCCAACCGTATACCTGCCAGGCGGTGAACTGTATCTGGCGCTGTCCACCGGTACCATCGACGGCGTAATCTACGCAGGTACCAACGAGTACAAAGCGATGAAGCTGTACGAATCTGCTAAGTACTACACCTTCCTGAACATGGTAAACCCGGGCTACACCGATCAAATGCTGATCAACAAAGCCAAGTGGGATTCCATGTCTGACGAGCACCGTCGCATCATCGAGATGGCTTACGCTAAGCACGCACGTAAGATGCACACCTGGATGGTGAGCGGCTCCATCGACGCGGGTACCTCTGGTCTGTTTGAATTCGCGACCCTGCCTGCTGAAGATTCCGCACGTCTGCGTAAAGCAGCCCGTGTACTGTGGGAAGAGGAAGCAGCTAAATCTCCACGCAACGCGAAAGCGATCGAAATCATCGCTGCAGCGGCTAAAGCGACCGGGAGAGGCTAATGACACGGATATCTCGCTTCCTTGACCTACAAGACGAGATATCCGACTTCATAGGCAAGGCCATCTCATGGATGAGCCTTGCTATGATGGCTGTTCTCAGTTTCGAGATCGCTGCCCGATATCTTTTCAACAGCCCAACCTCCTGGGCACATGAAACCACGACCATGATCTATGGTACGTTCTGTATCCTGGCGGGCGTGTACACCCACCGTCATCATGGTCATGTCCGCAGTGAAGCGGTCTATCATCTGTTCTCGCCCCGCGGTCGCGCCTGGCTGGATGTGATTACCGGTGGTATCGGCCTCGTGGTGTTTGCCGTATTTTTCTACGTGGTTTTCGATTTTGCCGCAGATTCCTGGGCAAAAAACGAACACTCTTCGAAGAGCACCTGGGCTCCCCCAATTTATCCGTTTAAATCCGTATTGCCACTGGCGGTTGGTCTGATGTGGCTGCAGAGCTTGTCTCACTTCATCAGGGATGTGATGGTCGCACTTGGCATTACCGAGCCGCGCGAAGAAGTAACCGAACAATAACTTGCAGTGTTTGTTCAATAAGAAATAAGCAGTTCAACAATAAAAACGAAGGACACTAAGAGTGTTAGAACTTGATCCGTTGCTCGTCACAGGCGGTATGTTTGGTTGCATGCTGCTGATGCTGATCCTGGGTGCCCCGCTGACCTGGGCACTGCTAACCGTAGGCGTTGGCTCAGCATATTTCCTCTGGGGTCCTGCCGGCCTTGAACTGCTGGCGATCAGTACGTTCTCCTCCATGGATAACTTCCTGTTGGTTGCCCTGCCCATGTTTATCTTCATGGGCCTGATGCTGCAGCGTTCCGGCATAACCGATGATCTGTTCGACATGATCAACAAGTTGATGGGTGGCACGCCGGGCGGTCTGGGTATGGGTACCGTCATCGTCTGTGCCTTGATTGCAGCAATGGCCGGTGTCTCCGGTGCAGCAACCGTAAGTCTGGGTATTATCGCCCTGCCAGCGATGCTCGAACGTGGTTATGACAAAAAGCTGGCAACCGGCACCATTATGGCCGGTGGCGCACTGGGCTTCCTGATTCCACCTAGTGTCCTGATGGTTATCTACGCCTTCCTGGCGCGTGAATCCGTCGGTAAACTGTTTGCCGCAGGCTTGATGCCGGGCCTGATGCTGGCCGGCATCTACATCCTGTATGTATTTATCCGCGCCAAAATGAATCCGCAACTGGCTCCACCGATCAGTGAAGAAGAGCGCGTTGATTTCCGTGGCAAGTTGGCTGCGCTGAAAGCGTTGATCCTGCCGGGTGCTCTGATCGCCACCGTACTCTCTTTCATTATCGTGGGTATCACCTCACCCTCTGAGGCGTCTGCCGTAGGTGCGGTTGGCTCGATTATCTGTGCCGCCATCTACCGCACGCTGAACTGGCAGGTGCTGAAGGAAGTAATGATCGGCACCACCAAACTGATGGGGATGCTGCTATGGATTACCCTGGCCGCGGTATTCTTCAGTAAGGTATATATCGGCCTGGGTGCGGGTATGGTGCTGGAAGAGTTTATCGAAGACACCGCCATGTCGCCGTACTGGGTGATCATCGCGATGCTGGCCTGCTACTTCATTCTGGGTATGTTCCTGGACGACTTTGCCATTGTGTTTATCACCGTGCCGCTGTTCGTACCAATCGTGGATACCCTGGGGTTTGATACCATCTGGTTCGCTGTGTTGTTCATCATCAGCATGCAGTCCGCGTACCTGACACCACCCTTTGGCTATAACCTCTTTTACATGCGATCGGTGGCGCCACCTAGCGTCTCGATTTACGACCTGTATAAAGCGGCAATTCCGTTTGTCTGCTTGCAGATTATCGGCCTGGCCCTGGTGGTTATCTTCCCAGAAATCGCCCTGTGGCTGCCTGAGTTGATCTTCGGTAAGTAACGCTAATGAGAAACAAAAAACCTCCCTTCGGGGAGGTTTTTTTGTTTCTAGCCATCTCATGTAGAAGCGGTCTCCGACCGCTACTTACCCCCGTGATTTAACCCGTCGCCCTCTCAGTGTGCTGCTACAAGGCAATGTACGAAGCATTTAAGCTCCGCGTAGGCTAGTCATCGCAACGCGATACCTAACGTGTTGGGCACCGCTTCGCGGTGGCCAATCTACGACGCTTAATCGTTACCTGTAGCAGCGGTCTCCGACCGCGACATACCACGGTGGTTTAAAAAGTCGTGCTCGGAGCGGGCTGCTACAAAGCAATGTACGAAGCATTTAAGCTCCGTGTAGGTTAGTCATCGCTACGCGATGCCTAACGTGTTGGGCACCGCTTTGCGGTGGCCAACCTACGACGCTTAATCGTTACCTGTAGCAGCGGTCTCCGACCGCGACATACCACGGTGGTTTAAAAAGTCGCCCTCAGCGCGGGCTGCTACAAGGCAATGTATGAAGCATTAAAACTCCGTGTAGGTTAGTCGTCGCAACGCGATGCCTAACGTGTTGGGCACCGCTTCGCGGTGGCCAACCTGCTGGATTCGTTGTAGGGCACCCTTTAGGGTGCCGGCAGCATGAATGCTGCCCTACGAGATTTTTTACGAAGGATTAAACCTCCACTCCCGCTTCATCCGCTTCAACGATTTCCGTTTCCTGCTTACCGGCTTCAATCCACTCCTGCATCTTCGGATGGTCCAACACGGATTGCATGTAGGCGTGGCTCGCTTCGGATACCGCTACACCGTAGGTTTCAAAGCGGGATACCACTGGCGCATACATCACATCGGCAATACTGAACTCACCAAACAGCCAAGGACCTTGGTCGGCGATGCGCTCACGGCAGCTGGACCAGATCTCGTCGATACGGGCTACGTCTTTCATTGCCGCTTCCGACGCTTCGATACGGCGCTTGGCGCGGCAGTTCATTGGCATCTCGTTACGAACACCAAAGAAACCGGAGTGCATCTCGGCAGCAATCGCACGGGCTTCAGCACGGGCAGCGCGGTTTTCTGGCCAGCCGCGTCCGTCGAGGTAGGTTTCGCTGACGTATTCGCAGATCGCCAGGGAGTCCCACACGGTGATCTCCCCATCCACCAGCACCGGCACTTTGTCGGCGCAATCTACGTTTTTCAACGCGGAATAGAAGGATTCGGTATCCAGCTGTAAGCGGGTTTCTTTGAATTTGATATCAAAGGCGGCCAGCATCAGCCAGCCGCGCAGTGACCAGGAGGAGTAGTTTTTGTTGCCTATGATCAGTTCCATCAGTGTGTACCTGCTTCCGTTAAAAACTGCAGTTATTGTTACCGCACGCTCGTCCGAAAACTAACGAATAGTATTGATGGCACCTATTCGCAACGCTGATGGATCAGATCAGGAGAGGCTGATTAGCAGCAACCGCCGCCCGCTGCACCGCTCTCGGCTTCGCTTTCGAACGGTAGCAAGGTGCCACAACCGTCGAAAATACCGTAGTGGTTGTCCCAGGTACCGACAAAGTCGAAGTGTTCTTTAAAGCGGGTGTCGTGCAGCATGCGCCAGGTATTGCCACACACCGGGAAGACCTTGCCCTTCTCGATACGGTGATGCGCATCCAGCTCAAACACTTCCGGCATATGCTCGATGGTGCCTTTGTAGATCACCGCCTGGCCGTAGTCTTCACAGGCATCTTCCAGCGCTTCAATCTTGAACAGGCGGTACGTGGCAGAGTAGAAACTGATATGGCCGATTTTCTGCTCGATGCGTTCGTTGTCGATGGTAATCGGACGGTCGTTCACCAAACGTGGATCGGTAAAGCCCGCTTTCTTCGCCAGACGCAGGAAGTCATTCCAGTACAGCGCACCGGACAGGCACTCGCCGTACAACTCAGGATCGGTTTTGAGTGATGCAGGGATACGGCGATCGGCATACACATCGGAGAAGTACAGCTCACCACCCGGCTTAAGCAGACGATAGGCCTCGCGGAATACCGCGTCCTTGTCCGGGCTCAGGTTGATGACACAGTTGGAGACAATCACGTCAAAGCTGTTATCCGGCAGGTCCAGCTCATCCAGCTTTTCGATGTAACCCTTGCGGAACTCCACGTTGCCCTGTGCATAACCAAAGGCCTTCTGATGGTAGTCCAGATGACGGTTAGCCACTTCCAGCTGGGCGTCGGTCATATCCACACCGACCACACGGCCAGACTCGCCCACAAACTGCGACAGCACGTAACAGTCACGGCCACTGCCGCTCCCCAAGTCCAGAATCGCACAACCGTTCAGTTGCTCAGGTGCCACCAGACCACAGCCGTAGTAACGGGCCATCACCTCATCATGCACCTTGGACAGTGCATCTTTTACATAACGTGGGATCGCGTCGTCTGTGCAGCAAGCATTTGTCTGCAGATCTTCACTCCCCTGCAGTACCTCACCGTAATATTCCTGAACCTGTTCGTGCATCACTCTACCTTTTACTCAAAACAGCGTATCGAGACCGGCTACTATAGCCCGTTACACCCGCCCACCACCACCGCAATCAAGCAACCGGAGGGGGTGTGGCAACACAGCACCCGGATTGCTCCCCTGCCCCGATTCGGCTATTTATCAGCGCACACCTCCGGCCCCCTTCAGAGGGTGTCGTAAAACTACTGCGCTGGCTGATCCGGCGTTAAAAATCTGCTCAAAATGCTCATTTACTTCGAGTAAACTGCGCTTTTTCGCAGCTTTTTGCCTTGTCTCAGCTGCGCTCGCTACATTTTACAACACCCTCTTCTGGAACAGACGATGGATATCGAAGCCCTGCGCAGCTTTATCGCTTTTGTGGACACCGGCAGCTTTACCCGTGCGGCAAAGCAGATCCACCGTACCCAAAGCGCGATCAGCATGCAGATGAAGAAGCTGGAGGAAGCGACCGGCAAACCGCTCTTTATTAAGGAGGGCCGTAACCTGGGGCTAACCGAACACGGTCGCAAACTCGCCAGTTATGCCCGCCGCTTGCTGGCGATCCACGACCAGGCCCTGAGCGATCTGAAACGCCGCAGTGACCATCCCCCCCTGATGCTTGGCTGCCCGGACGACTATGCCGATTCGGTGTTACCGCAGCTGATCGCCCTGATTCTGGACGCGCACCCACAACAGGAGATCAGCATCCTCTGCGCCAGCAGCACCCGGTTACGCGCCCTCCTGGACCGTGGCGAACTGCACGCGGCTATCCTCACCCGCGCACCGGAAAAGGATGAGGGTTATCTGCTGGTGCATGATAAAGGCGTGTGGGCCCACGGCGGTTTTCCAGAGCTGCTGGAGCGCGATGTGCTGCCACTGGTGCTCTACGATGCCGACTGCAAATTTCACAGCACCGCCATCGACTCACTGGAGAAGCAGAACCGTCCGTACCAGCTGATCGCCACCTCCTCCAGCGCCACCGCCCTGAAGGGGATGCTCAACAAAGGGATCGCCGTCAGTGCGCTGGCCAGCTCCACCGTCTCCGATAACCTGACCATACTGGAAGACACGGACCTGCCGGAACTGCCTGCGGTGGATATCGTACTGGCATTGGCCCCGCATCCACATCCAACCCTGACCGCGATTGACGCTGCCAACATCTCTGCCAAGTTCTAATCCATCCCTCGCCTCAGGGCCGTATCCAAACTGCAACAATTCGGCCCTATAATGTTGCTCTGCAGCATTCCCCCACACACTTCTGACCCGGTTTTCAGACCTCCCCCAATAAGTGGTAGCAACCACATACCACTTTAGAGTGGGTTATTTATTAACCAATCGGGCACACTTTTTGCGCCTTTAACTTTTCTGGAAAAACCACAACAAATCCGGATTTTTTCCCGCCAAAACCAAATCTTCAAAAAAACACTCCGCACAACTGGTGCTAGCCTAGAAATACTTCCTAAAAACAAAAGCAATAAAAGATCCGGAGATTTCGTAAATGTTGATTGGTGTACCTAAAGAGATTAAGAACCACGAATACCGTATCGGTATGACTCCTGCTGGTGTACGTGAGCTGGTTGCAGCTGGCCACGAAGTAATCGTACAGCGCGATGGCGGCACGGCTATCGGTCTGACCAACGAACAGTACGAAGCAGCAGGCGCTAAGATCATCGATACCCCAGAAGAGATCTTTGCAGCAGCAGACATGATCGTGAAGGTAAAGGAGCCGCAGCCAAACGAATGCCGCATGCTGCGCCCTGGCCAGATCCTGTTCACCTACCTGCACCTGGCTCCGGACCCAGAGCAGACCAAGCTGCTGGTTGAATCCGACGCTGTTGCAATCGCATACGAAACCGTAACTGACGCTAACCGTGGTCTGCCACTGCTGGCCCCAATGAGTGAAGTAGCTGGCCGTATGGCTATCCAGGCCGGTGCACACTGTCTTGAGAAAGCACAGGCGGGTCTGGGTACTCTGCTGGGTGGTGTACCGGGCGTAGCACCAGCGAAAGTGGTTGTCATCGGTGGTGGTGTTGTAGGTGTTAACGCTGCACGCATGGCAATGGGTATGGGCGCCGACGTGACTATCCTGGATCGCTCCCTGCCGCGTCTGAAAGAACTGGACGCATTGTACGGCCCACAGCTGAAAACCCTGTACTCCAGCGCAGAAAGCGTAGAGCAGGAAGTAGTGGCAGCGGATCTGGTCATCGGCGCAGTGCTGATCCCAGGCGCAGCAGCACCTAAGCTGGTAACCCGTGAAATGCTGAAGAAGATGAAAGACGGTGCTGTACTGGTAGACGTTGCGATCGACCAGGGTGGCTGCTTCGAAACCTCTCGTGCAACCACGCACCAGGAACCAACCTACATCGAAGAAGGCGTGGTTCACTACTGTGTTGCTAACATGCCAGGCGGCGTAGCACGTACCTCTACTTTCGCTCTGACCAACGCAACGCTGCCATTCGCACTGGCTCTGGCGAACAAAGGCTACAAACAGGCACTGCGCGATGACGCACACCTGCTGAACGGTCTGAACGTTCACCGCGGCACCATCAACTACGAAGCAGTCGCGAAAGATCTGGGCTACGACTACGTTCCAGCTGAAGACGCAATCGCTTAATCGATTGATTAACGCAACGCGCTGAAACTAAAAATCCGGTATGCCGTGAGGGATACCGGATTTTTGGTGCCTGAAGACCTGCGAAATTAAAAAACGCCTGTGCGGCTAAGGCCTCAGTGCTTCAGTCCGTCGAAATACTGCCGCAGTTCCTGTTCTGAGGGCTGATGACGGAACGCCAGTTTGCCGTCGACCACGATATTAGGGGAATGGCGGATATTGTAGGTCTTTACCATCTCCGGGTGGTTCTCCAGATAGGCAATCTCGTAATGTATCCCCAGGTCCTTAAATTCCTGTTCGAGGTTGGGCACCGAAAAGTCCGTTCTGGTCACCAGTAACTGAACGCGCATAAGAGCACTCCTCATCGGTTCACTGGCTTCAGTATAGCAAGCGGGTTTATGCAGCTAATTACCGCTGTTTCTATACTCATAAGGAGACATAACTTCGTTCTTCGGAACGGGGAGTATTCCTATGAAACAGCACTATTACCTAACAGATGACATCAACAGTGTTGAGAAGATTGCCGAAGACCTTCACGCAATGGATATCGACGATGACCATATCCATGTGGTGGGTTTAGACACCGACGCCATTGAAGAGCACCACCTCCATGCGGCGCGCGAGATAGACGAAACCGATATCGTACGTTCCTCTGAACGCGGCCTGCTGGTTGGCTTGGTGATGGGCGTAGCTTTCGCGGTGCTAGGTTCCATGTTCACCCCATTCGGGATCGAGTTGAGCGGGCCTTCACTCGTCATGATCACCGTGTTGATCGTGGGCATTTGCACCTACTGGGGAGGTGTATTCGGTACTTATTTCGACAACTACCGGATCTCCTCTTTTCACCAGGCGATCCGACAGGGCAAATACCTGTTGATGGTAGACACAAGAACGGGGCAGGAGAATCCACTCAAATCAATGATGCGTAAGCTGCACCCCGAAGCAAAATGGATGGGTAAAGACTCCACCATCGCCAATCCATTCCACGCCTAGATGCCGCAGCCGGCCACCACGAGTATTTCCCGGCGTTCCCGCCGGGATAGATGTTCACTGGCAGGCGTTAGAGGGTGTTGTAAAACGTAACGAGCGCAGCTGAGACAAGGCAAAAACTGCGAAAACGCGCAATTTACTGAGTGTAAATGAGCATTTTGAACAGATTTTTAACGCCGTATCAGCCAGAGCAGTAGTTTTGCGACACCTTCTTTACTCTTTCGCGGTGAGTAGATGCACCCCTAACCACCCAATCGGACCAAGGAAGAACACACAGGCCTGCACCTCAGCGATAGCAAGTCCATGACGTTCGCAGAACTGTTCGCCCTGCTGACGGTAGTATCGATTCAGCAACCGAACGGCATGAACACCCACGACACACCACGCAGCAACTAACGCAATAATGAACAGTCCAAGGGGACTCATTGCTTAACTCCCAGCCGCTCTTTGTTGGAAGCAGAGCGACTTTGTTCGAGCCTCAGGCTGAGACCCGTTCTCAGTTGAGTATAGCGTGTACTGGCATTCCGAGGTTTTGGCTGTCGTGGCAGGCGCTTTCGCTAAAATTCCACCCGAATGCTAGATCCCCTTGACGCTCCGCCGAACAATCATTCATATTGGCATTCATATCAAGGAAACAAGCAAGCTATGGATGAGCTATCCCCTTCGGATCTGAAAACGATCCTGCACTCTAAACGTGCGAATCTTTACTACCTCCAGTATTGCCGTGTACTCGTGAATGGCGGCCGTGTTGAGTATGTCACCGATGAGGGCAATCGATCCCGCTACTGGAATATTCCGATCGCCAATACCACCTGTATTTTGTTGGGTACGGGAACATCCGTCACTCAGGCAGCGATGCGCGAGTTAGCTAAGGCTGGTGTACTTGTAGGCTTCTGCGGTGGGGGAGGCACACCATTATTCAGTGCAAACGAAGTGGATGTGGAGGCAGCATGGTTTTCCCCACAAAGCGAATACCGCCCTACCGAGTACCTGCAGCATTGGGTGCGTTTCTGGTTTGACGATGAGAAACGTCTACTCGCTGCAAAACGTATTCAAGTAGCACGCTTGAAACGTATCTCGAAGCTCTGGCTAAATAATCGCCAATTAGCAGATAGTGGGTTTACACCTGCCCCCGATCAACTACTTTCACTTCTGGAAAATAACCAGCGTGCTGTAGAAAATGCCAACAGCACCAACGAACTGCTAACGCTCGAAGCACGCCTTACCAAAGCACTGTTTAAGACCGCAGCACAGACCGTTTCCTATGGGGAATTCATCAGAGCTAAACGAGGTTCCGGCACCGATCCCGCCAACCGTTTTCTGGATCACGGCAACTACCTCGCCTACGGACTAGGGGCGACCGCCACTTGGGTGTTGGGCCTACCGCATGGTTTAGCAGTGCTGCACGGCAAAACACGACGCGGTGGACTGGTCTTTGATACCGCCGACTTGGTGAAAGATGCCACTATACTGCCTCAGGCGTTTATCTCTGCTATGCGTGGAGACGAGGAACAGACTTTTCGCCAGGCTTGTATTGAAAGCCTGACGCGCACAGAAGCCCTCGATTTTATGATCGACACCTTGCAGGATATTGCCACAGCGCTGGGAGCACCAACTCAGTGAATATCCTACTGATCTCCCAATGCAATAAAAACGCACTCAAAGAAACCCGTCGTATTCTCGATCAGTTTGCCGAACGAAGGGGAGCTCGAACCTGGCAGACGCCGATCACCAAAGCGGGATTGGATACCCTGCGTAAACTGCTACGCAAGAAAGCACGCAAGAATACCGCTGTTGCCTGCCACTGGATTCGAGGAAAAGATCACAGCGAACTGCTATGGATCGTAGGTGATGCCAAGCGCTTCAACCCCATGGGGGCCTCCCCCACAAATAGCACACGACGCAATATCCTGCGTACACAGAATGAAAACGACTGGCACTGCGGTGAAGAGATAAAGTTGCTCGCTTCCCTGGCAGCATTGCTGCATGACCTAGGAAAGGCTTGTGATCAGTTTCAGGAAAAACTCAAACCCAACTCCCCCTTAGAGCGAAACCTCTACCGTCATGAATGGATCTCGCTACGCCTGTTCCAGGCCTTCGTCGGGCAGAGCAGCGACGATCAATGGTTGCAACGCCTGATCGATCACGCGGGTGATGAGCACATGTGGAAAGACAGGCTTGAGCGGGATGGCATCACGCCAAACACCACACGCCCCTTCGCACCAGAACAATTACCGCCTTTGGCACAGGCTGTAGCCTGGCTGGTGCTCAGCCATCACCGACTGCCAATAAAACCAAACGACGGGAATAACAAACCAGTGATTCGCGCTGAGCACCTGAGTACTCTTCTTACGGATATTAACGCCAGTTGGAATGAACGCTGTGACTCTAACGACCATCAGGAGATATCCCCTTACTGGACCTTCAGCGGTCCTCTGCCAGTTATATCCCCCAAGTGGCAGGAAGCGGCTAAACGAATTGCGACCCAGCTACAGAAACGTCGTAATAGTGCACTGCTCACCATAGACAACAGCTATGTGATGCATCTTGCACGCCTATGCCTGATGCTGGCAGACCATAACTACTCTAGCCTGACTGATCCCAGACACCGCGACTGGGTTTGCGGTACCGCTGATTACCCACTATATGCCAACACCCTGCGTAGTACTGGCAAATACAATCAGAAGTTGGATGCCCACCTGCTGGGTGTCGCCCGTATGGCCAACCAGATCAGCCGCAGCCTGCCGTCAATGGCCGATCACCTGCCGCGCCTTGGCCACCATCCAGGCCTCCGAAAACGTACCCGAGAGAAACGCTTTCAGTGGCAGAACAAAGCTTTTGAACTGACCGAGTCCTTGCGGAAACGTAGCGAGCAAAGCGGTTTTTTCGGGATCAACATGGCTTCCACCGGCTGCGGCAAAACCATCGCCAACGGCCGAATCATGTATGCATTGGCAAATCCACAAAAAGGTGCCCGATTCTCTATAGCATTAGGATTGCGTACGCTAACCCTGCAAACCGGTCGAGCCTTCCAGCAGATGCTCAACCTCAACGACAGCGATCTGGCTATCCGCGTAGGGGGCAGCGCGACTCGCGCTTTGTTCGAACATTACGAAGCGGAAGCCGAAGCCTCCGGCTCAGCATCCAGCGTTGATCTGTTAGCGGACAGCTCCCATGTTCACTTTGAGGGGAATTTTGACAACCACGGTGTTCTGAAGCGTCTGGAACATAACCCGATGGTAAAGAAACTGATTGCAGCTCCTATCCTCACGTGCACCGTTGATCACCTGATCCCCGCCACGGAGAGCACACGGGGTGGTCGCCAGATTGCACCGATGCTGCGCCTGATGAGCAGCGATCTGGTGCTGGATGAGATCGATGATTTTGATATACAGGACCTTCCCGCTCTCACTCGCCTGGTTCACTGGGCCGCAATGCTGGGCGCCCGGGTGTTACTTTCATCCGCGACGCTCCCTCCAGCACTTGTGGCAGGATTATTCGAATCTTATCGGGAAGGTCGTCAGGTTTATCAACGCAACCGGGGAGAGCCAAACACACCTGTTGATATATGCTGCGCCTGGTTCGACGAACATCAGAGTGTGCATAGCGATTGCGCCAATCGGGAACAACTGACCGATGCTCATATTAAATTCGTGAAAAAACGTTTTGGCCGCCTTGAACGGGAGCAGGTGCGCCGCTTGGCGCAGCTGGTAACATTCGCGCCACCGTTTAAAAAACGGGCGGAGATTAGGGCTGACCTGGCCGAAGTAATCCGACACAACGCTCTGCACCTGCACCAGGCACACCACACTGTTGATCCTACCAGCCAGAAGCGTATCTCATTCGGCCTGGTACGCATGGCCAACATCGAACCGTTGGTTGATGTTGCCATCGAATTATTCAAGCTGGGAGCCTCCACCGGACATCATATCCATCTCTGTGTCTACCACTCACAGTTTCCACTCCTATTGCGTTCCAATATAGAGCAACAGCTTGATACCACGCTAAATAGACGAGAAGAGATGGCGGTATTTTCACTGCCGCAGGTACGCCATTTAATCGATCAGACCGAAGCACAGGACCAACTATTTATAGTGCTTGGCTCCCCAGTCACAGAAGTAGGCAGAGACCACGACTACGACTGGTCAGTTGTCGAACCCTCATCAATGAGGTCACTGATACAACTAGCTGGCCGCATAAAGCGCCACCGCCTCCGGGCCTGCGAAGAGCCTAACCTCTATATTCTCAGCACCAACCTGCGCGCCCTCGAAAACCAAAACGAACCGGCCTTCTGCCGCCCCGGCTTTGAAGACAGAGAGAACCGCCTCAATAGTCATAACCTTAATAACCTTCTACAACCAGAACAGTGGCGCGTTATTGACGCCCGACCACGTATTCAGCCCAGAGAAAAACTGCAACCCACAGCCAATTTAGTGGACTTGGAGCACCACCAAATGCAGGACAAAATGGTCGCCACTCCAACAGATGAAACGCAATCAGCCTTATCCGACGAGGAAATACGTAAACTCAGCCCCAAAGCCCGCAGACGCCTGAAACGAACGCCTGCATCGCCGCCCTTAGGTGCGTACAGCTGGTATATGCAACCACAAGCACAGCTTTGCGGTGTGCTGACTCAACGGCAATCCTTCCGCGATGACCCGATAAAGAAAGTAGATTTGGCCCTGTTGCCCGATGAAGACGAAGTCACAGCCGAATTGCATTACGTCTATCAAAAGAATAGAAAGGAACCTGCGACATACAGCAAAAATGATCGGCTACTCAAACGAATCGAACTCGAAAGCCTTACGTCACCGGGGATCTCTGTCTGGGGCAGCAACAACTATATGGATTCCCTGATCGAGCTTGCTGAGGAATTAGATATGGACCTTGAACGCTGCGCAAAACGTTTTGGCACGCTGAGCCTGCCAGAACCGAAGGATGATGGCCTGGGCTGGAGGTTTCATCCTGCTTTGGGGTTTTCGAATGGAAAGTAAAATGAAATGGGCCAGATCCTTCCAGCCCGCTGCCTGTTCGGCAGTTGAAGAACTATCAATTAAAACAGATGTTGATATTTCTAAGCTGCTTTCTCAGCAGAATCCGAAGACTATCACTTCGAGTAATCTAATTGAAACTCGAAAAAGCAGAAGCCCTATCAACATCTTTTTTAAAAACATTTTTATTTGATCTTCTAAAAAACTAGAACTAGCCTTTTTAGACCTTTACAACCCAACTCATTCGAGAGTTTATATGTCTTATTCTCCTAAAGGATCAGGAGAGCTTCGCCAGCTTATGGAGGGCTTTATTCAGGAGCGCCTACAAAGCAAGCTTGAGAAGCTAACACCCGACGATCCCAAGTATCAGAAACTTCAGGAACAATATCAGTACGATAACTGGCTCGCAGATGCCGCGCGACGCATTTCACAGTTGCAGGTAGTAACGCATTCGCTGAAAGCCATCCACCCGGATGCTAAAGGCACCAATCTGTATGCTCCACCAGAACAGCTACACAATCACCCTTTCGTGGGCAGTCATATCCTACAGCGTGACTTTAACGGCGATGTCGTCGGAAATGCCGCAGCACTGGATGTGTATAAATTTCTGCGTCAGGAATACAACGATGCGACATTGCTGAATCTCGCGCTCAACGGAGACGCTGCGTTCAAAGCCGCCCTATCAGATGATACGGGCACCGCTGAATCCTTAGTCCACGCGTTTTCATCGATCACCGAGGAGAAGGGAGAGACTGCATCCCATACCCGAGCTAAGCAACTCTATTGGCTTAGTGGCGATGACTGTACTGATGATAGCCACTATCACCTTTTGGCTCCTCTCTATGCTACGTCACTGGCGCATAAGGTATTTCAGACCATAAACCACGCCCGCTTTAGCGACGAGAGTAAATCGGCACGTGCGGCCTACAGAGATAAAATGGCGTCAGATAGTCCGGTACACGTCTACCCTGAACTTGCCACACAAAAGCTGGGGGGCACCAAACCTCAGAATATCTCACAGCTAAACAGTGAACGTGGGGGTAACAACTACCTGCTCGCATCATTGCCTCCGCTGTGGGAAAGCCGTGAGATCCGGCCTCCCCTCAATACCAGTTCTGCCTTCTTTCGTTTCAGCAGCCGCCCTGCGGTACGTACAGGACTGAAAGAACTGATCGGATTATTGTCGGCAGACACCAAAAGTACGATGCAGGTACGGGAGCACCGGGACAAACTGCTAGATCAACTGATCGGTGAACTCATTCTGTATACGCACGAAACGAGGCAACTTGAACCTGGTTGGAGCAGTGCCAGTGAATGCCATTTGCCTGATGTTCAAAAACAATGGCTGGATTCCCACCACTATCAACCTGAACTTCCCTCTTCTGAGTCCGCAGTCGATACGTGGCCGAAAGAGATTGCCGACACCTTTGCTCGCTGGCTGAACCAGAAACTCAAGAAAGCACTTCAAACTGGCGACCCCGAACACCAGTATTGGCAAACACAGCTACAGAAAACTCTGAATCTGCTACAGGAGGATCTGAGTTATGTCTGATACCACCAACCTGCTGATTCTTCCCCGGCTACGTATTCAAAATGCCAACGCTATCTCCAGCCCTATGACCTGGGGCTTTCCGGCGATGAGTGCATTTATCGGCTTCATTCACGCGCTGGAACGAAAGCTACCGGAAGAGATCGATCTTGAATTCAAGTCGATCGGTGTGATCTGTCACCAGTACCAGGCACAAACAACCCAAGATTTTGTTCACCGATTTAACCTCACTCGTAATCCAGTCGACAAAGCAGGTAAATCCGCTGCGATTGTCGAGGAAGGGCGGATCCATCTGGAGGTTACACTGGTACTTTCAGTGGAAGGAGAGGCCTGCCTGGGTGAAAGAGCTGACCGCGATCAGGTTGCGAACGAGGTCGCAAAGATAGCCTCCGGTATGCGGATTGCCGGCGGCTGCTTGATTCCAGAGTCTAGTGGTAAGTCTCGAAGTAAGCCGGAACTTATCCCACTCAGCGAAGATTCTGAGGAGAAGCACAAGCAATTTCGTCGCCTCAAGATGCGCTGGCTTCCAGGTTTTGCACTGGTATTGCGCGATGACCTGCTTCACGCTCACCATGAGAAACTCGCCGCAGATAATTCTGAAAGCACACTGCTTGATGCCTGGCTGGACCTCTCACGACTGAACATCGAATGTCGTCAGACAGAGGTGACCGATGAGAAAGGCAACACCCAGCAGGAAGTGAATTGGCAAACCAGACGCGCGCCCGGATGGATCGTCCCGATCCCGGTTGGATACGGTGCCCTGTCACGGCTTTACGAAGCGGGCAGCGTCGCCAATACCCGAGACAACACCACACCTTTCCGTTTTGTAGAGAGTCTCTACTCTGTAGGCCAGTGGGTCAGCCCTCACCGCTTGCAGTCCATCGACGATATGCTCTGGTATGTCGACAACGATCTTGATGCAGGACTCTACCGACTCAATAACGATTTCCGCACCGCAGCTGCGATAACTGATTAAATAAAAAGGAATTTGAGAATGTCTAAATCTACCACACTGAAAACCGCTTCTGTTCTGGCATTTGAACGTAAACTGGACCCATCCGACGCCCTGATGTACTCAGGCCGCTGGGAACAACGCAACCAACATCCAGATTGGAAGCCAATCACGGTAAACGAAAAATCTGTGCGCGGTACCATCTCCAACCGCCTGAAAGCCAAAGATCAGGACCCGGCCAAATTGGACGCGCAGATCGATAAACCTAACCTGCAAACCGTTGATGTTGCTTCACTCCCAGCTAACGCCGATACCCTGAAAACTCGTTTCACGCTTCGAGTACTGGGCGGCGCAGGCACACCGTCTGCATGCAACGACTCCGCATACCAGGAACGCCTGCTCTCGGTTGTACGTGAATACGTCAGCAATTACGGCTTTAAGACATTGGCTTACCGCTATGCCTATAACCTCGCTAATGCCCGTTTCCTCTGGCGTAACCGTATCGGTGCTGAGCAGGTTGAAGTGCAGGTAAATTTACTGGAAGACGGCAATGTGGCCCAAAGCTGGACCTTTGATGCTCTCAACCAATCACTGCGGGGCTTTGAAGTCGACAGCGAGGCTGCATCAGCTCTGGAGGCATTGGCAGCACACATCGAACAAGGGTTGTGTAATGAGCGCCATATCCTGCTTGAGGTGGTCGCCTTTTCGCGCCTCGGTGACGGACAAGAGGTATTTCCATCCCAGGAACTGGTTCTCGAACGTGGACGCGGAGATAAGAGTAAAACCCTCTATGCGGTAAACCACGTAGCCGGCATCCACTCGCAGAAACTCGGCAACGCCATCCGTACCATTGACACGTGGTATCCACAGTCTGAAGCCACTGTAGACTTAGGCCCAATAGCTGTAGAGCCTTACGGTTCAGTCACAACCCGTGGCGCGGCGTACCGTCAGCCGAAACAGAAATCAGACTTCTATAACCTGTTGGACAACTGGCTACTTAAAGACCAGGCTCCTTCCGAGGAGAACCAGCACTTTGTAATGGCAATCCTTATTCGCGGTGGTGTATTCGGGGAGGCCAACTGATGCTAACCCACTACATTGAGATCCGGGTCCGACCCGATCCTGAGTTCAGTGAGTCCATGTTGCTCGGCGCGTTGTTTAGCAAGCTTCACCGTGCGTTAGCCGATCTTCAGTCCAACAGTATAGGCGTCAGCTTTCCTCAGTATTCGCTAAAACCAAAAACGCTGGGCAATACGCTACGCATTCACGCTGATCCCGCAATGCTGGACAAGCTAAGCAATACAGGTTGGTTACGCGGGATGCGTGATCATGTGCAGATCAATGAGATGATGCATATTCCTGAGACTGCTGAATATCGCACCTTGAGTCGCAAACAATTCAAAACCAATGTGGAACGCCTGCGCCGACGACGGATGAAGCGAAAGGGTGAGAGTTACGAGGAAGCTTGCGCCTATATTCCCGATACTGTCGAACGTAGGTCCGACCTGCCTTTTATCTGCCTGCGCAGCCAAAGCAATGGCAATACGTTTCTTCAGTTTATCGAACTTGGGACGCCGCAAGCAGAACCAATTCCAGGCCAATTCAACACTTATGGCCTGAGTACCACCGCTACAGTCCCCTGGTTTTAACCCTATTTTTTAGCCCTAATCCCAAGGCTTAAAAATCAACAAGTTAGCCGACACCCTAAAAAAGGGTTAGTCGGCTAACTTTCCCCCCCGCTCTTTAAAAATCAGGTAATTATAGGAAAATCGTTCTTGCTCACTGCCGTATAGGCAGCTCAGAAAACATCCCTATGCCGCCAGATACTGTCTACCCAGCTCACTGCCGTATAGGCAGCTCAGAAAGTAAACGACATCACCGCGCGAGGTGGCGACACGCTCACTGCCGTATAGGCAGCTCAGAAAACTATGTGTATGACCGTGATCAATACAACAAAGCTCACTGCCGTATAGGCAGCTCAGAAAAGACAATCGGCCATGAAGCGATCATCGGCGGTGCTCACTGCCGTATAGGCAGCTCAGAAAAGAATTGCAACGGCTCCAGTTCCTCAATCTGGGCTCACTGCCGTATAGGCAGCTCAGAAAGTACTCGCGGTGGACGGGGATGAATTCGTGGTGCTCACTGCCGTATAGGCAGCTCAGAAAGATGAAGAAGGACGATTTCTCATCGATACTCGGCTCACTGCCGTATAGGCAGCTCAGAAAAAACACCGTTATCACCCCATCCACAGAGCAGCGCTCACTGCCGTATAGGCAGCTCAGAAATGAAAAAATCAAAGGCGCGCAGTTATCCATACGCTCACTGCCGTATAGGCAGCTCAGAAATGATCGATCCTTCGCTGCTTTAAAAACAGATAGCTCACTGCCGTATAGGCAGCTCAGAAAAACCCGTGACGTGGTGACCGCTAACGCAGTCAGCTCACTGCCGTATAGGCAGCTCAGAAATTTTCACCGTCAAGGAACAGGGTCTTCTTCCGGCTCACTGCCGTATAGGCAGCTCAGAAAATCAGGGACAGGACGTAACAATCACCGCAACCGCTCACTGCCGTATAGGCAGCTCAGAAACCACAGATCGATGCCCGCCGCGCGGATATACAGCTCACTGCCGTATAGGCAGCTCAGAAAAGCACTACGATGCTAAAGGTCGATGTATAAGCGCTCACTGCCGTATAGGCAGCTCAGAAATGGAACAACAAGTTAACACCAATATCGATAAGGCTCACTGCCGTATAGGCAGCTCAGAAATGTCGCCTGAATGCGCTGGCGAGGTTGAAGCGGCTCACTGCCGTATAGGCAGCTCAGAAAACGCTTAAACCGTGGTCGTCTATATCATCCGGGCTCACTGCCGTATAGGCAGCTCAGAAATCTTATCGGGTAGCGCGCATGATGCGCTGTACGCTCACTGCCGTATAGGCAGCTCAGAAACTATGCCGTACCACTTCGATGATGCCGGTTTTGCTCACTGCCGTATAGGCAGCTCAGAAATGGATCGTGGTTTGGTTGGCTCAACTGCTGCCGCTCACTGCCGTATAGGCAGCTCAGAAACGACGAAAAGGAGGGACTAAAACGAGCTTGTTGCTCACTGCCGTATAGGCAGCTCAGAAAAGACGGTACGCAGAATACAGACGCAGTTTGTTGCTCACTGCCGTATAGGCAGCTCAGAAATCAAGTTTAGCCGTAACGGACGCTACCCAATCGCTCACTGCCGTATAGGCAGCTCAGAAATCTTCGGTGAAGACGCCATGCTGGTAACACAGGCTCACTGCCGTATAGGCAGCTCAGAAAAAACTCAGCCATCATTGCTCTAATTCGCTTCCGCTCACTGCCGTATAGGCAGCTCAGAAAAGTGATTGCCGGTTTTATTGGCGCGATCCTGTGCTCACTGCCGTATAGGCAGCTCAGAAAAGGACGCGATCCTGACGCCGAACGCGGACTCGGCTCACTGCCGTATAGGCAGCTCAGAAAATGAAACAATGTGGGGGTGGTGTGATGAACAGGCTCACTGCCGTATAGGCAGCTCAGAAAGTATATGTGCGAGCGTAAACCGATAACCGCGAGCTCACTGCCGTATAGGCAGCTCAGAAAGAACGCATCTACTATGGCTGCGTCGGCGTCTCACTCACTGCCGTATAGGCAGCTCAGAAAGAATATACCGCCCGCGACTAAGCCCGCATAAGGCTCACTGCCGTATAGGCAGCTCAGAAAGCAGTACAAAACCCACCCGGGCGTGTTGGTGGGCTCACTGCCGTATAGGCAGCTCAGAAATGCAAACGAAACAGACGAAATATTCGACGCGAGCTCACTGCCGTATAGGCAGCTCAGAAATGACTCAAGGCGGCACGACGATTGAGGAATCAAGCTCACTGCCGTATAGGCAGCTCAGAAAAGATGGGATGGGCGGTTCGTTATCCGTATAAAGCTCACTGCCGTATAGGCAGCTCAGAAAAGTCCATCAGGCGCCCCATTGGGCTTTCACCCGCTCACTGCCGTATAGGCAGCTCAGAAAGATTTCACAAAGATGGTCAGGAAGGAACTGACGCTCACTGCCGTATAGGCAGCTCAGAAATGAAAAAGCCAGTGCCTAAAGACAAGTCCTAAGCCCACTGCCGTATAGGCAGCTCAGAAACCTAGTCGTTGCTCAATGTCCGGCGACCAGTTGCTCACTGCCGTATAGGCAGCTCAGAAAAGTAGGTGTACCAGTATCGCGCGATCAGTCATGCTCACTGCCGTAAAGGCAGCTCAGAAAGTGTGATCGAATCCCCCTGTTTGTGCGTCCAGGCTCACTGCCGTATAGGCAGCTCAGAAATAATTTGAGGTGATGAGATGAAATTGATTGGTGCTCACTGCCGTATGGGCAGCTCAGAAATAGCGCGATAAACTCAGACACGCGCATATTCAGCTCACTGCCTTGTGGGCAGCTCAGAAATGGATGAATAAACGTCTTGAGAAGCAGTATCAGCTCACTGCCGTATAGGCAGCTCAGAAAGCGTTCAGTATCACCTCTTCAAACATATACGTGCTCACTGCCGTATAGGCAGCTCAGAAATGGTCACGCTCGTTAAATTCCCAGACCTGGGTGCTCACTGCCGCATAGGCAGCTCAGAAATTTCAGCAATGCCCTGAATCTGCTCGTCGTAGGCTCACTGCCGTGTAGGCAGCTCAGAAATCGACTAGCCTATTGCGCTCAGCTTCGCTGATGTTAACTGCCGCGTAGGCAGCTCAGAAAATATACCGGGGTTTAAATGCCATACCCGCAGTGCTCACTGCCGTATAGGCAGCTCAGAAATCCACCGCATCACAGTCGATATCGAAAGCACCGCTCACTGCCGTGTAGGCAGCTCAGAAATGATGATCGCCGCTATGCTGAAGGCTAACCCGGCTCACTGCCGTATAGGCAGCTCTGACAAGGCGATCTGTGTCCACGGTCCTTGCGGCGATACGATGGGTAAGAACGAGAAGGACGGAACGCCCGGTGGGCGTTTGGCAGGGTGATCACATTCGATGACGACGCCCCGGCCCTACAAAAGAAGCGGGCGCCACTTCAAAGCCAAAAAAATCCCCCGATGCGGTAAACCACACCGAGGGCAACCCTCATTCCTAGATGAGGACAGAAGGAATCGACAACACGTAAAGTCCAGTGTCCGTGTTGCCGAGGGGTGGAACATTAACCCTGTAGCAGCGGGCTCCGACCGCGACCAAACCACCGAAGGTTAAACAGGTCGCCCTCGGAGCGGGCTGCTACAGAAGGATGGTCAGGTCAGTCCATAGAAATCCGGGAACAGCAGGATGGACGCTACCACCGCTACCTGCATCAGGATGAACGGCATTACACCCCGATAGATATCCACAGTCTTCACTTCAGGGGGTGCCACGCCTTTCAGGTAGAACAGACTGAAGCCAAACGGTGGGGTCAGGAAGCTGGTCTGCAGGTTCATGGCGATCAGGATCGCAAACCACAATGGGGCGATGCCCAGCGCATCGGCCACCGGTGCCAGAATCGGCACGATGATGAAGCTGATCTCTACGAAATCGATAAAGAAACCCAGCACCAGAATCGCCAGCATGGAGAGCAGCAGGAAGCCGGTTGCGCCACCTGGCAGGTCAGACAGCACTTCTTCCACGATGTAGTCACCGCCGGTGTAGGTAAACGCCATGGAGAAGGCCGTTGCACCCAGCAGGATCGCAAATACCATCGCGGTCACTTTTACGGTTTCAGACGCTGAGTCGAACACCATCTTCCAGCTGAACTGTCGGTACATTGCCGCCAGTGCCAGCGCACCGATACCACCCAATGCGGAGGATTCGGTTGGGGTGGCGATGCCGGCGAAGATAGAGCCCAGTACGATCAGGATCAGCGCCAGCGGCGGGATGATCGCTTTCAGCGCTTTGGCGTACTGCTCACGCTTGCTGTTCACGTCCTCATCCATCGGCAGCGCCGGTGCGGATTCCGGTTTCAGCCAGGTGTAGATCAAGATGTAGACGATATACACGCCGATCAGCACAAAGCCCGGACCGACTGCAGCCTGAAACAGGTCACCCACCGGGATACCCAGCACGTCCCCCAGAATGATCAGGATGATCGATGGCGGGATGATCTGGCCCAGGGTACCGGAGGCACAGATGGTGCCGCAGGCGAGGGATTTGTCGTATTTATATTTGAGCATCACTGGCAGGGAGATCAGACCCATTGCCACCACGGAGGCACCCACAACACCGGTGGAGGCTGCCAGCAGCGCACCCACCAATACGGTGGAGATCGCCAGACCGCCACGCACGCTGCCAAACAGTTTACCCATGGATTCCAGCAGCTGCTCGGCCAGACGGGTTTTCTGCAGCACGATGCCCATAAAGATAAACAGCGGTACGGCCATCAGCACCGTGTTTTCCATAATGCTCTGGATACGGAACGGCATGAAGGCAAACATATCCGGGCCTTCCGCCAGTACACCAAACAGCAGCGCCACGCCGCCAAAGGTAAAGGCTACCGGGAAGCCAAACAGCAACATCCCCAGCGCCACAAAAAACATCACTATTCCGATCATAACTCTTACCTGTTAGTGCGACGGTGGCTGGTAGCTGGCAACCTTGTGGTGACCCAGCAGTGTGTTGATAGAGCGCAGCGCCAATCCGACACCACTGATGGCGATGGCAAAGAAGGTGAACGGGATCACAGCCTTGATAATCCAGCGGTACGGCAGACCACCCGGATCGCCGGAGGTTTCGCCCAGCTCGTAGGATTCGCGGGCAAAATCGACGCCGTACCAGGCCACCAGCAGCGCAAACGGCAGCAGCAACAGCAGGGCGCCAAGCAGGTCGATCCAGGCTTTTTTATTGCCGGACAGACCTTCGTAAATCAGGTCGACACGCACATGGCCACCGGTACGCAGGGTGTAGGGCACACCCAGCATGAACATGGCCGCAAACAGGTGCCATTCCAGCTCCTGCATACCGATGGACACATCGTTAAACAGGTAGCGCATGATCACGTCGTAGAAGACGTTAAACAGCATCAGCACAAATAACAGGGCAGCGATCTTCCCCAGCAGGTCGGAGAAGGCATCAATCGCCCGTTCCAGACGGAGCAGAAACATAACAGCGCCTCGTAAAGAGAGAAGCCGACAGGCTGCGAAGCCTGTCAGCGGGGAGGGTTAGAGCAGATCAATTAGAGGACAGGCTGTTCAGATACGCCTTGTCGGAGATATCGGTCCACACGCGGGATTTCTGCATGTAGAACAGCTGGGATTTGATGATCTCGTTCGCCAGCGGGTCAGCCTTGGCTTTCTCTGCCAGCAGTTCGTTGTTTGCAGCCTTCATCGCTTCGATCACGTCAGACGGGAAGGACTTCACCTGGATCTCCGGGTAGGCCATTTTCATCTGCTCCCAGTTCTCAGCAGATGCATGGTAAGACTGGATGTACATGTCGTACGCCGCCGTGCGCATCGCGACACGCAGGATCTCCTGCAGGTCTGCCGGCAGTTTTTTCCAGGTACGCTCGTTCACCAGGAACTGCAGTTCGGTCGCAGGCTCATGCCAGCCGGTGTAGTAGTACGGCGCGATCTTGTGGAAACCCATACGCAGGTCGAGGGATGGACCGACCCACTCCAGTGCGTCGATCGTGCGGCGTTCCAGTGCGGTGTACAGCTCACCCGCCGGGATGTTGGTCGGCTTGGCCCCCAGCTTCGCCAGCACTTCACCGGCAAAGCCCGGAATACGCATCTTCAGACCCTGCAGGTCATCCAGCGAGTTGATCTCTTTCTGGAACCAACCGCCCATCTGGTTACCCGTGTTACCACCCGGGAAGCTGAGCAAACCGTACTTGCTGTATACCTTCTCCATCAATTCCATACCACCGCCGTGATAGAACCAGCCGTACTGCTCCGGCGCAGTCATGCCAAATGGCATGGTGGTGAAGTACAGGGTGTTAGGCACCTTGCCCTTCCAGTAGTAAGACGCGGAGTGCCCCATGTCGTACTGACCGGAACGCACCATATCGAAGATACCCAACGGCGCCTTGTGCTTGTTCTTGGAGTCGATGGTGATCTTCAGACGGCCGTTGGACATCTTCTCGGCCATGGCGGCCATGTTGCGTGGCGCATCGCCAAAGATCGGGAAGTTGCTTGGCCAGGTTTCCGCCATCTTCAGACGGTAGACTTTATCGGCCGCCTGGGCAGGCGCCGCCAGCGCGGCAACACAAGCGGCTGCAGCGATCAGTTTCTTGGTGAAGTTGAGCTTTAGCATTGTTCTTATATTCCTTGGTTTGGACTCAAATTCTGAGGTGAGCTTGACCCTTACAGAGTGCCTTCCTCTTTAATGAACAAACATTCGGAATAGTTCGCACAACGAACACAAATACTACGTAGGCGACTGCGTAAAAACGCGCCCTACCCTTACGTAAAACTACGCAATAAACCGGGATTTACGCCTTCTGAGACGCTTCTGTTTGAATAATACTCATATTGTTCAAAACACAACCAACTGATTTGAAACAGCTTTTGCCAAACCGGGTTGAGTACGGTTTAATGCTAAACCCGCTGAGCCAAGGCTTGGCATGTGTAGTTCCCGCATATATTCCGCTAAGGATAAACCTATGAACGATGCCTGCTTCCAGCTGAAAGGAAGCGCTGTCAGCACGGTTGTACTCGAGCTTTACCACTACGATTCTGCCGCCGACTTCGCCGACTTACTGGGCGATAAAGTGCGTCAGGCGCCACAGTTCTTTCAGCAGTCTCCGGTTGTGATCAGCCTGGAGAAACTGGCGGAAGACCAGACTCCCGATTTCGGTGCCATTGTGGATATCTGTCGCGAGTTTCATCTGCAACCGATGGCGCTGCGTGGCGTGCCGGAGCCATTGATTCCGGCGGCCCGTGAGACAGGTCTGGCGCTGGTACCCAGCAATACCCGTAACACCGAGCTGGACATGAGCCCCCCCGCCGAACCAACCGATGCACAGGCAGCGGTTGTGGTGAAGAAGGTGGTGGAAGAGCGTCTGGTGAGCCACCCCACCAAGATAATCACCCGTCCGGTGCGTTCCGGTCAGCAAGTGTACTCTGAAGGCGATCTGGTGGTGCTGTCACAGGTGAGTGCCGGGGCCGAGGTGCTGGCCGGTGGTGATATCCACATCTACGGCGCCCTGCGCGGGCGTGCGCTGGCCGGTGTTAACGGCGACACCGGGGCAAAGATCTTTTGCCAGAATCTGTCGGCCGAGCTGGTCGCCATCGCCGGTAACTTTATCCTCAGCGACTCACTGCAGAAGAAGTGCTGGCAGGAATCCGCCTATGTCTGTTTGGAAGGCGAGAACCTGCAGGTACACAAACTGCCGTAAAACCTATTTGCCAATAACAAGCGACACCCAGGAGATATAGATTGGCCAAGATTATTGTTGTGACATCCGGTAAAGGCGGTGTCGGTAAAACCACCTCCAGTGCAGCGATCAGTACAGGTCTTGCCCTGAACGGCTTTAAAACGGTTGTGATCGATTTTGACGTGGGCCTGCGTAACCTGGACCTGATCATGGGTTGCGAGCGCCGCGTGGTGTACGACTTCGTCAACGTGATCAAGCAGGAAGCGACCCTGAACCAGGCGCTGATCAAAGATAAGCGCACCGACAACCTGTACGTGCTGCCGGCCTCCCAGACCCGCGACAAAGACGCACTGACCCAGGAAGGTGTGGAAGCGGTGCTGAACGAGCTGTCTGAAAGCTTTGATTACATCATTTGCGACTCCCCGGCCGGTATCGAGAAAGGCGCGCAGATGGCGCTGTACTTCGCCGATATGGCGATCGTGACCACCAACCCGGAAGTCTCTTCCGTGCGTGACTCCGACCGTATCCTGGGCATCCTGCAGAGCAAATCCCGCCGCGCCGAGCGTGGCGAAGCGGTAGACGAGTTCCTGCTGCTGACCCGTTACAACCCATCCCGTGTGGAAGCCGGCGAGATGCTGAGCGTGTCTGACGTAGAAGAGATTCTGGCGATCCCGCTGCTGGGTGTCATCCCGGAATCCGAAGCGGTGCTGAAAGCCTCCAACGCCGGTGTACCGGTCATTCTGGATTCTGACGCGGATGCCGGTCAGGCATACGACGACGCAGTACAGCGTCTGCTGGGTAAAGAGCTGGAACACCGCTTCCTGCAGGCACCTAAGAAAGGCTTCTTCCAGCGAATTCTGGGAGGCCGTTAATGAGCTTCTTTGATTACTTCCGCAGCAAAAAGGAGCCAACCTCCGCGGCATTGGCCAAGGAACGCCTGCAGATCATCGTCGCGCACGAACGCGGTAAGCGTAACAATCCGGATTACCTGCCGCAGATGCAGCAGGAGATCATCGACGTGATTAAGAAATACGTATCGATCGATCAGGATCAGGTGAGCGTGCAGCTGGATAGCAATGATGATTGCTCTGTTCTGGAAGTGAATGTAACGCTTCCGGATTGATCGGTATTTCCGACATCCGTTGTAGGGCAGCCCTTCAGGCTGCCGGCACCCTAAAGGGGTGCCCTACATATACAATACCTGGTTCCCATGGTCCTCCGTGGGAACCCATACTGCTTTCGGGAAGGTAGGACGTGTTCTGTAACGTATGCATTCCCACGCAGAGCGTGGGAACGAGTTCTACCTGGTTCCCTGCTCCTCCGTGGGAACCCATACCGCTTTCGGGAAGGTAGGACGTGTGCTGTAACGTATGCGATCCCACGCAGAGCGTGGGAACGAGTCCGATGAATTGGCACATTGCCAACCTATGCATACTGTAGGGCAGGCTTTAGTCTGCCGGCAGCCTAAAGGCTGTCCTGCGCAGCTTGATAACGGGTCGCGCAGGTTAATCACTTCGAATCATGATTATGCACCCCATCCCAACCTTCGGATGGCACATGCATCTGCTGCTCAATCCGGTCTCGATACAAACGAATCAACGTCTCACTGATCACCTCAGCATTCAGGGCGCCCAACGCCTCCAACGCCTCGTCCCAGCGCTGCGCACGGTAATCGGTAAGCATCGCTTCAAACTGTTCAGCCTGAGCCAGCACAGCGGCATCTAACTCGGCGGCCACGCCCAACGGCTGATACAACACGACAGGTTCAGCACGCCCCTTCACCCGTGCACGGTCCAGCTCCATAAAGCGGTATTCCGTTATCCGCTCAACCAATTCGCCGCTCACCAGCACCGATACACCGTAGAACTTGGTCAGGCTTTCCAGACGGGAAGCGAGGTTTACCACATCGCCCATCACTGTATAGGCCATACGGAAGCTGGAGCCCATGTTGCCCACGTTCATCTCGCCGGTGTTGAGGCCCATACCGACTTCGATCTCCGGCAGGCCTTCGCGGCGCAGCAAGTTGTTCACGTTGTGGATCTCCGCCTGCATCTGCATGGCGGCATCCAGCGCGTGGCGCGGGTGTTCAGGATCAGCCAACGGTGCGCCCCAGAACGCCATGATCGCATCGCCGATGTACTTATCCACCGTGCCGCGATGACCGTGAATCACCTGGGTCATCGGTGTCAGGTAAACGTTCATCATGCGCGTGAGCTGTTGTGGGGAGAGAGACTCCGACAAGC
The DNA here is from genome assembly GCF_029961155.1 of Pontibacterium granulatum. Lineage (GTDB taxonomy): Bacteria > Pseudomonadota > Gammaproteobacteria > Pseudomonadales > Balneatricaceae > Pontibacterium > Pontibacterium granulatum. The sequence goes on from NZ_JASBRH010000003.1 coordinate 39,067, forward strand.
CCGTGAATCCCCGGACATCGGAGAAAAACACGGTCATATCGCGGCTTTCACCCTGCAGTTGGGCTTCGGCGCCTTCGGTGTTCAACTCGTCCACAATCTCCGGCGGGATATACTGCCCAAACACGTTGGCCAGCTGCATACGGTTGCGGGTTTCGAAGAAGTAACCGGTAGTTTGCTGGAAGATAAACAGCAACACTACCAGAGCCAGGGTGTAACCGAGTGGGATCACCCACATCAGCTCGGTCCAGGCGTAGAAGTTGAGCACCACCAGCATACTCGCCCAGATCGCGGTGAGGATCGCGCCGCGGGTCACAGAGAGGCGAGGGATCAGCATCGACATCAGCAAACCACTGATCAGCAGCTGCACCAGTTCGACCGCCACGGTGTAGTCAGGCTGATGGCGGATACGTTCATCCAGCATGCCGGATAGGATATTGGCGTGCACTTCGACACCCGGATAGCGATTGCTCATCGGTGTTACACGCAGATCAAACAATCCCGCGGCGGTGGTCCCCACCAGCACAATGGCACCGTCCAACGTGGCCGGATCAGCTGTGCCGCGCAGTACATCGGTGGCGGAAACATAAGGGAAACTGCCCTGCTCACCACGGTATGGCACCAACACGTTGCTGCGCTCATCCACCGGAATTGGGATACCCGCCACATCTACAGCGGTGATCGCGTATAGCTCGCCGGAGGCATCCGCTTCCAGCACGGATGTGACTTCGGTTTCACCAAACAGCGCCATCATCATCGCCAAAGCCAAAGAGGGGTAGTACTGATCCTGGTAACGCTGCAGCAACGGTACCCGCCGATACACACCATCGGCATCCACCGACGGGTTATCAAAGAATCCACTCCAGAGGGTACGGGCCTGCAATAGAGGCAGGTTGCCAATCACCCCCTGCGCGGTGGGGATCGGCAGCTCCTGCATCTGTTCCATGGCAGGTACAACCGGCGCGGCAATGGCGCCTAGCTGTTGGGTATGAGACTTCACCAGGGTGCCATGATCAAACGGGAAGCCCAACACCACCGGCCGCGAGTCAATCGCGCTCGCAAAACGTTGATCGGGATAGAGGTAGGTGGAAAGGTTAAGCAGCTCCTTCAGGCTCAGATCCGCTTTGCCTTCCGAGATCTGTTGCAGGGTATACTGGCTCAGCTGGGTATCGGGCTCAGAAAACACCACGTCAAACCCCACGATGGCTGCGCCGTATTGCTCAAACAATTGATCAACCAGTGCGCCCACCTTGTCGCGGCTCCAGGGCCAGCGTCCCTCCTTTACCAGGGTTTTTTCATCCACGTCGACGATTACGATACGCGGGTCGGGTTCGTTCACCAGGGTCTGTTGCAGGCGCAGGTCGTAGAGGTCCAGTTCGAAGCGTTCGAGCAACAACGGACGGTTGCCGGTGAGGACCGGGATCAACACCAGCAGAGTGACAACCAGGCCAAACAGTATGCGGATCTTGCGCTGGTTCATCCCTGCGTCTCCCTGTGATGATGATCGGACTTAGTCCGCCGCGACACGCTTCAGCTGATGGTAATCCAGTTCACCGGCAAGGATCTTATCCACACCGTCCGCCAGCAAGGTGGTCATCCCCTCCTCCATCGCCTGACGGCTGATCTGCCCCACATCGGCGTTGAGGTTGATCAGTTCGCGGATCTTGTCGCTGGACACTAGCAACTCATGGATCGCCATACGCCCACGGTAACCGGTGTTGCCACACTCGGAGCAGCCTTTCGGTTTGTAGAGCGTGGACTGGGGGGTGAGCAGCAGGTTGGAGTCGCCGGACTTGCGCACCAGCAGCTCCACCTCTTCAACACTTGGCTGGTACGGTTGCTTACAGCTGCTGCACAGTTTACGCACCAGACGCTGTGCCACCACGCCCACCAGCGCTTCGGAAAAGTTATCCGGATCAAGCCCCAGCCCCAGCAGGCGGGTGATGGTTTCCGGTGCGGAGTTGGTGTGCAGAGTCGACAGCACCAGGTGACCGGTCAGTGCTGCATCAATGGCTGCTTTGGCCGTTTCACGGTCACGCATCTCACCGATCAGGATCACGTCCGGATCGGCACGCAGGAAGGAGCGCAGTGCAGCGGCGAAGTCGAGGCCGATCTTCGGTCGCACCTGTACCTGCATCAGGCCGGACTGGGTGATCTCCACCGGGTCTTCGGCGGTCCAGATCTTGCGATCCGGCGTGTTCAGTTCAGAGAGAAGCGCGTGCAGCGTGGTGGTTTTACCGGAACCGGTCGGCCCTACCACCAGCAACAGTCCGTGTGGACGGGTGAGTAGCTGTCGCAGTTCACGTGCATTGCGGGCGTTAAAGTTAAGGCGACTAAACGGAATTGGCTCGCCGCTTTGCAGCAGTCGCAACACCATCGCTTCACCGTTAACCGTTGGCAGCGTGGCCACACGAAACTCAAGCTCGCGCCCCTGAATCCGAACGCTGAATTTACCATCCTGTGGGATGCGGCGCTCGGAGATATCCATGTTCGCCATGATCTTGATACGTGAGATGATGGCGCGGGTGTGGTTGGCCGGGATCTGAATACTTTCCTGGCAGTCACCGTCGATACGCAAGCGTACGCGGGTAGGCTCGCGTCCTTTGCCCGGCTCGATATGCACATCGGAGGCTTCCCAGCGCTTGGCATCCAGCAACAGCTGGTTCACCAGTTGCACAACGTCGGAGCCCTGACCGTCCAGCTCGTCAATCTCTTCGATCTCACCCAGCCGATCACCGCTGCTGGCCAACAGCTCGACCTCATCGGTCTCTTCGTTGCTGTCCTGGAATCCCAATGCAGCCAAACCCAGGTACTGGTGAATATCATCCACCAGCCCGACACAGATACGGACCTTACGCGTTCCCAGCAGATGAGAGACAGCCAGCACGCGGGCGGTATCGTTCGGGTCATCGATCAGAATAATGACCTGATCGTCGCTGTGACCGTCGGTAAGCAGCGCCAGGTTATTGCTCTTCAGGTAACTAAGCTTGATGTTTTCGCACACCGGATGGATGCGGTAATGATCGGGCTCGTAAGGGACAAACGGCACCTGGTAATAACTTTCCAGCGAACGTCCGATCTGTTGCGAGGTCAGCTTGGCGTTGTTGCGCAGCAGACGGGTAAGCGGATACGCGCTGCTCGACTGCTTGATAAAGTGTTGCAGCTGATAGGGTTCCAGCAGCTGCTCGTTGAGCAGGTATTCGTAGGGGCCGTTGGTACAGCCAAAATCGGTACGAAACTTCTGCGCCAGACGCTGGGCAAACGCTTCCGCTTTTTGCAGATCGTTTTTGTCGAAGCTACCGCCTTCCACGCGGTTAATGATCTGCAACACCCCCAGAAGCACCTGCTTGTGCTCAATCGGCACCACCACCATCGATTTCGACTGGAACGCGATGTTGGCAGTAATGCTGTTGTTGTAGCGCAGGTTGGGATGGATCTTTTTCAGCTCCTGATCGTCTTCCACCTCTTTGATCAGCAGCGGCTTACGGGAAAACGCCACATAGCCGGCGATTGAGGTGGTGCTCACCGGTACTCGAATCTCGGTGAGGTCATCACCGCTTTTACAGCGGGAGAAAATATCGGTGCTGGCCAGGTTACGTTGGTAAACGGTGATACGTTCCGCTTTAAACAGACGTAGGATTGCATGCTCAACCAACGGGAAGGCATCGGTAAAACTGCTGGACTGATTGATCAGGCTCAGGACTTCGCTCAGGCTGGCATAAAACTGCGGCGCATCCGGCAAGACATCTTGGCTCATATATAACCTGGCACTTCTAAAATTCCGACAGTCCAGATTCTAAAGAGCGGTGGGCACGGTGAAAAGTATAAGTTATTAGCTTATAGGGGTGACCCGAGCGGGCACCCGGGTCAGGCAGGTGAACTCGATCTGACTACTGCAACTGCTGAATTTGGTAACCACGATCGGCCAGCTGCTTGAGCAATCCCTCAGGCCCCAACAGGTGAGCCGCTCCGACCAGCACAAACTCCTGTTCTGGTGTATCGAACATCTGCAGAATCTGTGGCATCCAGTTATTGTTACGCTCCACCAGTAGTTTTTCATACAACTGTGGATAATCCTTGGGCGTGGTACTGATCACCGCCTGTTCCAGCGCTTCCACGTTACCTGTTTTCCAGGCATCGATTATGGTGCGCAGCCCCTCACGGGTTTTGTCGGCGTCAGCCAGGGTCTGAGTGATAAACTGGTCTTCAACTCCGTCCCCCATGCCTGCCACATAGGTCAGGTGCTCATCGACCGTCTCCAAGCCAACCACGGGCTTTCCACCGGCCAGGGCGCGGGCATAGAAAATCTTGTCCACCCCCTCGTTTTGGATCTTCGCCTTAGCCAGTTCAAGGCTTAAAACGGTCAGCGCCACACCTGCCGGTGTAAGGCGGTCAAACGTCTGTACCGGAATCCGCTCCTTAGCCGCGTACTCTTCCAGCATTTTGTAGGTTTCAGGCTTGATCACATCTTTCAGCACACGCCCATCGGTATAACTGAGCATCGTCAGTAAACGCATGGCGTTTTCCGGATGTGTCAGTTTTTCAATATCCGTTTCCAGCACCAGCACATCGGTGTTGTCGTAGATGTTATGGAAGGCAGCCGGCAGCGGTAGATCGCTTGCCGACAGCACGTGAATTGTCCCACCCAGGTACAACCGGTCGCCATCCTTGTCGACCTGCCAAATGGAGGTATCTGCCTGAGCAACACTGCATGCCAGCATCGCCCCGGAAAACCAGGCTAACAACAGCTTTTTCATTCCTTTTTCTCCTGTCGTAGGAAATCTACGCTTCAGCATAGCAGTCCTGAGCCGATAACAGCATACGCAACACAAATGTCACGGATCGCGGTGATCATCCGCATTCTAATACACGCCGTTTTAGGCTATGTTTATGATTCCCAAGCGAATAGCACACTTTTTGAGGTTGTATTAATGGAGCGTCTGTCGCAGAGTGACCTGAATATTCTGCTGGTTGAGCCTTCGGCCATGCAACGCAAGGTCATTGAAAATGAGCTGAAGCACGAACAAGTGACAGCGATTGATCAGGCTGCCACGATTGCCGAGGCCCTGCAGAGTATCAGCGCGATCCAGCCCGATCTGATCGCCAGCGCGCTCTATTTTGAAGACGGCACAGCGCTCGATCTGCTGCGCGAGGTCCGTGGTCTTTCCGAGTGCGCAGGCACCCCGTTTATGCTGGTAACCAGCGAAACCCGCCTGGCACAGCTGGAAGTATTCAAGCAATCCGGCGTCATTGCCATCCTGCCAAAACCGTTTAGCCGCCAGCACCTGAATAGCGCCTTGAGCGCCACCGTTGAGCTGCTCTCTCCGGAAGAACTGGAGCTGGAAAACTATGACATTACATCGTTAAAAGCACTGGTTGTGGATGACAGCAAGATGGCCCGCAAGATGATCACCCGCGTACTGGGCAACCTGGGCGTGAACGATATTATCGAGGCGGAAGACGGTGCGGAAGCAATCGCAACCCTGACGGAAACCGATGTGGATTTCGTGGTAACCGATTTCAACATGCCGAACATCGACGGTGCCGAGCTGACCGCCTATATCCGTAACAGCGACCGACTGTCGTCGCTGCCGGTGTTAATGGTGACCTCCGAGCAGGACGAAACCAAGCTCAGCCACATCAACCACTGCGGTATCGATGCGCTGATCGACAAGCCGTTTTCACCAACCGAGGTGAAGTGCCTGCTGCATCGGTTGTTGGATAATTGATCGGATAGCTGCCCTGTTTTGTTCATTGGATTGGGATTCTGTAGGGCAGCCTTTAGGCTGCTGGCAGCGTGAACGCTGCCCTACAACGTGGCTTCTATGGCCTTCTGGTAATCCGCCCGTAGCGCACTCCAGCTCAATCCACTGATATCAGGTGCGGTAACCTTTCCATCCTTCAACTGCCCCACCAAGCCAACAATCCGATCCAGCGCCGCTTTCGCTTCGGCCTCCAGATCATCGCCACAATCCCGGTAGATGAACTGCTGTTCAAACAGCTCTGGATACACCTCGCGACCTGGCAATACCGGCATACAACCCAGCGCGACTGCTTCCAGCACCGACAGCCCCTGAAACTCATGGGTTGCGGTCGACAGAAACAGATCCCCGGCCCGTAACCAGCTCAGGTACTCGTCCCGGCTTTCAGCATAACCAAACTGGTCCAGCCGGTGAGCAAACTCCGACTCGATAAGGTCAAAATCCCGCGGGCTATGGCGGAAACGCTCACCCAATACACAGAGACGATAATCGACACCTTGCTGCTCCAACATGCGTAGAATGGCTAATAACCGATCCGGCCCCTTATCAAACTCCCAGCGTGCCGCCCAGACCAAACGCAATGGACGACCGGCCAACGGTGAGTCATCCCAGGCAATGTCCGCAGGCTTAACCACTGGCTCAAACAGATTGTCCGCCAAAGGCACCGGCAACACGGAAGATCGCGCTTCCAAGCGGTCGATCACCCCGGCAGGCACCTGATCCGGTATCTTTTTCAGCAGTTTCCGGGCCCCCGTCAGGAAGGTATCGCGGTTGTAGTGGGTGTTGAACAGCACCCGATCTGCGGCCAGTGCTGTGTAGATGTTGAGGATCTTGGGTTCGACCGAGCCAAACTCTCGCCCAGACTCGGGGTAGGCAAACTGGTTTTCGTGGAAATACACCAGTGTGGGGATAGAGGCCAGTTTGGGCACCAGCCCTTTCAGCGCAGACAGGTCGGTCATGGAGGTGGCGATAATCAGATCGAAGTCCCGGGTCAGGAGCTCCTGCTCGCCGAACGCCCAGCTCAGACTGTTACCACGAATGCGCCAGGCGAAGTAGCGTGGCGGCAACGTCAGTACCTGCCAGTCGTGCTCGGGAAACTGTTCCACCAGCCCTTTGCGCCAGTAGATATGGCTGGCCGCGTCATACGCGGAAAACAGCAGAATCTTCACTGAAACCGATTCCTGTTGGATTATTTTCAGGCGCCATCATACCCCATCGGTTTACAAAAACCGGCTGAACATGGCTCACTTTCCGTTAAAAGTCCCACAAAATGGGTGTTTTCACGGTCTCAACTGGACATTTACAGAACTCTTACTGTAGAATTCGCGCCTTTACACCACTCCTGACAGGCTCCCTCTGCGAGCAATTGTCTCTTTTATTGCATAACAGGTATCCATTTAATGTCCGAATCTGGCACCCAGCCGACTTTTACCTCTCTTGGGGTTGCAGAGCCTATTCTGCGTGCACTTAACGAGATTGGTTACGAAACACCTTCCCCAATTCAGGCGGAGAGTATCCCACCGCTGCTGGAAGGTTCTGATCTGCTGGGTATGGCACAGACCGGTACCGGTAAAACCGCAGCCTTCGCCCTGCCTCTGCTGACCCGTCTAGACTTCAGCCGTCGCGAGCCACAGCTGCTGGTGCTGGCTCCAACCCGTGAGCTGGCAATCCAGGTTGCGGAAGCATTACAGAGCTATGCGAAATACATCCCGGACTTCCATGTTCTGCCGATCTACGGTGGCCAGAGCTACGAAACACAGCTGCGTCAGCTGCGTCGTGGAGTACAGGTAATCGTGGGTACGCCAGGCCGTGTTATGGACCACATCCGTCGTGGCTCCCTGAACCTGGACAAGCTGGAATCCCTGGTGCTGGATGAAGCGGATGAGATGCTGCGCATGGGCTTCATCGACGACGTGGAGTGGATTCTGGATCACACCCCGGAAACACGTCAGATCGCCCTGTTCTCTGCAACCATGCCACCACAGATCAAGCGTGTGGCGCAGAAGTACCTGAATGACGCTAAAGAGGTGAAGATCGCCGCGAAAACCGCGACTGCGACCACCATCACTCAGAAATACTGGCGCGTTAGCGGCCTGCACAAGATGGATGCACTGACCCGTATCCTGGAGCTGCAGCAGTTTGACGCAATGCTGATCTTCGTACGCACCAAGTCTGCGACCGAAGAGCTGGCTGAAAAACTGTCCGCCCGCGGTTACGCGGCAGAAGCCCTGAACGGCGACATGTCTCAGCAGCAGCGTGAGCGCACCGTTGAGCGACTGAAAAGCGGTAAAACCGACATTCTGATCGGTACCGACGTAGTTGCCCGTGGTCTGGACGTTGAGCGTATCAGCCACGTACTGAACTACGACATCCCGTACGATGCCGAGTCTTACGTACACCGTATCGGTCGTACCGGCCGTGCAGGTCGTACCGGTGAAGCGATCCTGTTCGTTGCACCACGCGAGACCCGTATGCTGCGCACCATCGAACGTGCGACCAAGCAGCCGATCGAGCGCATGGACCTACCGTCCGTAGGTGACGTTAACGAGAAACGTGTAGAGCGTTTCATGCAGCGTATCAGCGATACCCTGGACAACCAGGACATCGCACCATACCTGGATCTGCTGGCTGACTACCAGAAAGAGCACGATACCGATCCGATGAACATCGCTGCGGCGCTGGCAGTGCTGGCACAGGGTGACCAGCCTCTACTGATGGAAGAGCCACCGGCGCGTCCTGAACGCGAGCGTCGTGATCGCGATGATCGGGGGGACCGAGGTGATCGGGGAGACCGAGGAGACCGTCGTGGCCGCCGTCGTGACTTCGATAAGAACGCGAAGCCGCTGAAAGGCCGTCCTGACATGGATATGGAACGTTACCAGATCGCTGTAGGTCACCAGCACAACGTTCAGCCTAAGAACATCGTAGGCGCGATTGCCAACGAAGGTAACATCACTGCATCCCTGATCGGTCAGATTGAAATCTACGATGATTTCTCTACCGTTGATCTGCCATCCGGTATGCCAAAGACGACCTTCCAGAAGCTGAAGCGCACCTTCGTATGTGGCCAGCGCCTGAACATTCGTCACGCTGACGAGCAGGACGACCGTCCTAAGGGCCGTGGTCCTCGAAAACGTCCACAGGGTGGCAAGCGTCCACCACGTGTTGACGACTGATCACAAACAGCAAAAAAACGGGCTCAGGTTTTAACCTCAGCCCGTTTTTTTTTATCCATTTGATCAGGCGTTGTTGAGCTTCGCCAGCGCAGCCCGTATCTCATCCCGGCGACCGCTGTCTGCGACCGGACGTCCCGGACGATCAGGTGCTTGCAGTGCCTTGGTCAGATAGGTGCGCGCTTCTTCCGTTTTGCCCTCTTCAATCAGAAACTCGCCATAGAAGAAGTTGGCATCAATCCCTGTCGGATTGATCTCAAGCGCCTTTTGCAGATGCTGTGCTGCCTTCTTGCTGCTACCGAAGCCAATTGGCCAACCCGGCACTTTGTAATACAGCGTACCCAAACTGGTATGCGCCGATCCTTGCAAAGTGTCAGGCGCACGATCTATCACTTGCTGAAAGATATCACGGGCCTGTTTTGCCAGTGACAACCCACCTAAGCCTCCGGTCGCCCCGGCCAACGAACTTTTACTGATACCCAGCCATACCTGCAGATCCGCGCGTCCCGGCTGCGCAGCAACGGCTTGCTCCAGCACGGTAACCACGTCGGTAAAACAGGTTTCACGGCTATCTTCCGCGGTCTGGTACTGACACTGTGCCCATGTATGTTGCACATCGGACAGGGTGTCATCGGCCACAGCCGGTACCGAAGCCAGCAGCACCAACGAGGCACATACGGATCTGATCATGAAAGAGTCTCCTTATACTTACGTGCATATTGGGAAATTACAGCGTATTGCTTGCGGATAGAGGCGGTGACCAGCGCAGGCAACAGGGCGTTGATGCGTACGAAGAGTTTTTCCGGCCACCCCAACCAGCGTTCGGTCTGGTCACGCTGGATACCTTCGATGATCTGCCTGGCAACCCACTGCGGTGAATCGCAGCCATTGCCCAGCACCTGATTCATCTCCCGCACGCGACTGTCGTTCAGCGGTGTATCCGTTGCACGCGGTGCGACATAGAGCACGCGGGTGCGCTCCGTGTCCAGTTCACGGTTTAACGCCTCACTGTAACGTTGTAACCCGGCTTTCGATGCACAGTACACGCTGTAGCCGGGATAACCGATCGCCCCCAGCGTGGAACCAACGTTCACAATCATGCTAGGTGGCGTAGCCCAGTTAAGTGCTCGCTGGCTCAAACGAATCGGAGCCAGTAAATTGAGTTGGACCTGGTTCTCGATATCGTCCGGCTGCAGATCCGTTATCAGAGCAAAGCGGTTGCTACCTGCCAGGTTAACCAACAGGTCAACGGACCCGTTTGCCTTGCAATGACTATCAATCGCTGCGACACCTTCCAAGGTCGCAATATCCGCCACCAGCACGCGGTGGCCTTCACCCGGCAAACGCGCCACCAGTTCCTGCAGCACCGGTTGATTGCGGCCGCACAGAATCAACCGAGCACCGGCACTGGCAAGCTGCAGAGCCAACTCCTTGCCAATACCGCCGCTGGCACCTGTCAGCAGTACCGATTTGTTCTCAAGCTGCATCGTTCAGCCCCTCCTCAGATTCCTGCGGCAGCGGCAGCATGCGCAGCATATCGCCGTAGAGTCGATAACAGGTGTTCGCGGCACGAATAATCGCCTGCTGGTCCTGTTCCCGCTCGATACGGTTCATCAGACCTGCAAACAGTTTGATGTGATCCTGATCCAGCACGCTGTGTGAGGTCAGGTAGGTCATTGCGGAGTCCGGCAGCTGCAGGTGCTGTTGCGCCAGCTTTGCCATCTGCCCGCCCAACTCGACACTGGTTCCTTCCAGCACCTGTACCATACCGAAGAAAGCGATCGGGTTTTCGCGGTCGATCTGGTGGTAGAGATAACTCACCATCAGGTCTATCGGCATACCTGCACGCCCTTGCTCAACCGCCTGGGCATCGGCGTCACAGTCACGGATATCGTTCAGAATCCACTCATGGTGTCCCTTCTCTTCCTCGATATATTCGCCAATTGCCTGCCGCAACCATTCGTACTCCATCCCCAGACGTCCCCCGCACGCCATCAGCAGCGGCACAGTATGTTTAACGTGATGGTAAGCTTCGCTCAGAAATGCGATGTAGGTTTCGCGGGAAATCCGGCCTTGCAGGCAAGCAGTGACGACCGGGGCTGTAAAGAGGTGCTGACGTTGCACTGCGGTTTCTTGCTGCAAACGTTCAAAGAATGACATGGAACTCCTCCTCATTGTCATACAGGTCTGACAGCGACTCGGCAAAGAGATCGGCGATCCTCTCCCGTCGCGGACGACCATTAGCAGTCATTAAATCTGGAATCTGAAACAGGGATTGTTCGCTCAGGACAAAGCCGCCAATACGGGCATAATCGGGCAGTTGGGCATTCAGCGCCGCTATAGCCTCGGGTACCCGCTCCGGGGTCTCGCTGAATACCACCGCACTCAGGTATGGACGGGCATCACCAAACACAACAAACTGCCGCAATGCAGGCTGCAGCTGAGCAAAGGCCTCTACCCATTCAGGTGATATGTTGCGACCGTAACTGGTGATCAGCTGATTCTTTTTGCGCCCCGCAATGTGAAGAAAACCCTCTGCATCAAGGTAGCCAAGGTCACCGGTTGCAATCTCGTCCGCGGCCGGTTCGGCGCCCAGATAACCAAGCATCGATGCACCAGCGACAATGATCTCTCCGTCCTCTGCAATACGGACCTGGCAGTGAGGCAATATTCGCCCGACACTCCCCGGCTTATGGGCCGACATGCTGTTGAAACTCACAACCGAACCACACTCTGACAGGCCGTAGCCTTCGAACACAGGCACACCGGCACTATGGGCATGTTGCAGCAAGGCGGGCGAAACTTTGCTACCACCGACGGCGACAAACCGGACCGGCTCAAGCAACTCAGGCTGATGCTGCCCAAGCATCAGAAGGGCCTGCAGCAATGCCGGGGTCAACACCAGAGAGCCTGGGGTTGTCATCGCAAGTGCGCGCGCGAACATTGCAGGATCAAACTGGCTCGAGCCGCTCAGGCCCACAGCCGCCGATGGCAGTATCACGCTGGTAACCCCCGCCAGCAGCGGAAGATATAGCCCGGTGATGTTCTCGAGTAGCGTCGAAAGCGGCAATACCATAAGGTGGCGGTCAATCTGCGCAACCGGGACCGTCTCCAGCAAACTCACTGCCACGGATTCCAACAACGCCACACTCAGGCACACGCCTTTCGGCTGCCCGGTGGAGCCGGACGTATAGGTAACTTTTACCGTGCCCTCATGCAGCACAGCCGGATTTTCAACGCTGCGACGCCACAACGGAAAACCTGCCAGACGGGTGTCAAGCTGCTCGCCGTGCGCGCCGGGCCAGTCGCCCAGTAGAAAATCGGCACCACTGTCGTTCAACAGGTGAGCGACCTGTTCGGCATTAAAAAACGAAGGCACAGGGATCAGCGTGCAACCGCTGGCCAGCGCCGCCAGATCGATCACCGCCCATTCAATGCGGTTATCCGCACGCAGCGCCAGACGACGAATACCCAACTGTAAAATCTGCGCCGCCACAGCGTCAACCTGCTCGGCCAACGCCTGCCACGTGACGCAGCAATCTTCACCCTGCAGAGCCAGATGCTCTGGTTTAGTTTCCGACCAGTGCTGCAAACGCTCAAGGAGCAGGCTCATTCGGTGACCTCCAATTTAATGGAGTTCAGCACTGACACCAGCCGTCTGGCACCCAAGCGCAACGAGCCACCACACACCTGTGGACGGTGTTGATAGTACTGCCCCCACAAACGCCGATCCTGTCCCACCGCTTCAGCCCGTGCATCGCACAGCACCAGAGGGTCTATCCCCTGCCGTTTGAACAGCGCGTAAAGAGGTCCAGTGACCGTACTGACACACCAGTGGAAACCCTGTTCTGTCAGGTACTTTGCCAGGGCAGCAAAAAACACCCGGGCGACCGAGCGGGAAAACGAGGCCAGGTGACCAATCTCCACGATCTGCGTGCGCTGGATCTGGCATCCGCTTTTGCGGCTCATCACCTTGTCAGCACTTTCTTCAAGATACTGTTCAAGATAAGCCGGCTGCGTTGCCAGTGATTGATAGCCGCAGGCCGCTAAAAGCTCGCCCCCTGTTCCATAGAAACCGATCAGGTGGTCCATAAAGTGGGGAATAACTGCGCCGAATGCCTCGCGGTAACGGCCGCTAACCGCCTCCTCCAGCGCACGTCGCTGGGGATGATCACGGTCCAGAATCTTAAGATGGTAGGTAGAATCGGCATCAACTTGCGGCAACATCGCTGTGTCCTCTTTAAACTCTGGATTAAGTCTAAGAGGCAATACTTAAGACAAACTTAAAGATGTGCCGAAATACGATTGCCGGTCAGGCAGGTAGCGCAGGAGCCCCACGGGCGTGATCCCGGCCGGCTCCGCGTAATCTCTAACGGTTAGGAGGCATGTTGGCTGACCGCCAGGTTCCGCTGGTAGTCTTCGCTGCGCCGGTATTCACCTGGCGTCATGCCGGTCCACTTCTTAAACGAACGGAAAAACGCCGAGGGTTCATCAAAGCCCATCAGACTCGCCACGTCGTTGATCGACAACTGCGGCGAGTTGATATACCCCAGCGCAGCATGCTTGCGGCATTCGTCTTTGATTTTCTGGTAGGACGTGTCCTCCTCCAGCAAACGACGCCGCAACGTAGACACCGACATATTGAGCCGATTTGCTACCTCTTCTGCACTTGGCGCCTCGCGGGTGAAATCATTTCCGAGCAACGCCACCACCTGAGACTTCAGCGAACTGTCGTCACTCACACTGGCGATCAGCTGGTACGGTGCCGTTTTCAGGAATACGCGCAACGACTCATCGTTGTGCACCAGAGGATAATCAAGATAGTACGCAGGAAAGACAAACGCGTTGTCGTGCTGTGAGAAGCGCACCTCGGACTGGAACAGCCTTTGATAGTGCTCCGCATCCTCCGGCTCGGGAAACGCAAAATAGACTGCTTTCAGATCCACACGTGTCCCCACCAGCCAACAGATAAAGTTATGCCACATGGAGAGCGAGGTGCGGATACGGGCCGGGGTTTCATTTTTCAGTACCGCTTCGATATCCAACCCGGACGCCCGGGTTGTCGCAATGGAAACCTTGGCATAGCGGCCCTTGCGCACCAGCAGGGGTTTTACGTTGGAGCCGCGACAGATCTCGTGGAAGTCACTGGCACGATAGATCGCCTTCTCCAGCGACTTGGCGTGAATGATACTGTGACACATCATGCGGAATGTGCCGTTGGGCACCTTGCCGCCGCCCAGCATGCCGAAGTATTCATCCTGAGCCACATACATCATCCGCTGATACATAACCCCCAGCGTCTCGGCGGGAAACTCGGCGACTGCATCAATATCGGTGGCATTAACACCCACCTCTTCCAACAGCCCAATAACGTCATACCCCTGCGACTCCGCCTGGCTCAGCAGGTGCCGCACATAGTTAGCAGGAACTGTCTTTTTATTCTTCATTGCTCCCTCATTAATTCGTTTCAGGCATAAACAAAGATGTTCTTCTATAGTGTTCCACGCACTATCAACGTGCACAGACCGATCAACCGAAACTATTTATGGCCCGAATTGGTGCGCAGTGCAAGTTTCGCGCGAATCATTTTGTCACTAAATCTGGAGCCAATTGTTATTGTTAGGAAGACTACCTAGCCGCCAGTATTAGACGCTACCTGTTTACGGTAATTCAGAGCAGAAGGCGGCTGTAAGGGAAAGCTGGCTCTACGAGACCTATCCACCCCGCTCTAGCTCATTCACCCAATCAAAAAATAACAACTTAGGTGAACGAAATGGCAATAAATTTGCGGCGCTCACGCAACGGGTGTTTTCCGTTGTCGGCAAAACAGCAGTTACTGCTACCGGCAATCCTTGGAACATCCATCATCAGCACTTCGGCCTCAGCAGTTGAGTTTCAACTGGGTGAGATCGAAGGTCGCTTTGACTCCCAACTCTCCATCGGTGCCAGCTGGCGCGCTACAGATCGTGATCCGGACTTAATTGCCACCGCAAATGGCGGCAGTGCCACCAGTCTCAACTCCGGCAGCTACGACGACGGTGACCTGAACTTCGACGAGGGTGACGCGTTTACCCAAACGCTGAAAGGAGTGCATGACCTGGAACTACGCTACGACAACGTAGGGGCGTTTGTGCGTGGTAAGTACTGGTACGATTTCGAACTGGAAGACAACGAACAGAACCACGGCAACACCAACGACTACGGTTCAAGCACCACGTTAAGTGACAAGGGCTTCAATGATTACGCCAAGTTTTCCGGCGCCGAGCTACTGGATGCTTACGTATTCGCTGAACTGGAACTAAACGATCAGCCGCTGGATGTGCGCGTTGGCCGCCAGGTGGTGAACTGGGGCGAAAGCACCTTCATTCAGGGTGGTATCAACGCCATTAATCCGATTGATGTGAACGCATTTCGTCGCCCTGGTGCAGAGATCAAAGAGGGCTTATTGCCAGTCAACATGGCATTTGCCTCCCTCGGTCTGACCGATAGCCTGACGGTAGAAGGTTTTTACCAGCTCGAGTGGGAGCCTACCGCTGTGGACGGGTGTGGCACGTACTTCTCTACCAACGATTTTGCCGCTGAGGGATGTAACGGTATCCGCCTGCCGCTTCCTCTAAGCGATGAAAACTACTTCAATTCGACGGTTGCGACCGCTGCACTGGGTTACGATCCCGTGATCTATCGAAACGCGGATGGACGCCGTGAAGCAGATGACGACGGCCAGTTTGGTCTCGCATTCCGTTACCTCGCCGAAGATCTCAATTACACCGAATTCGGCCTTTATGCGATGAATTACCACAGTCGGGTTCCGGTCATCAGCGCGGTGAATACCTCCTCAACCTCTGCGGACTTCACAGCCGCCTATGTGGCAGCATTGGGCGGCGGTGCCACAGCCCAGCAAGCCGGTGTTGCCGCTATTGGCACACTGGTGGATACAACCTATTTCATCAGTTATCCGGAAGACACCCAGCTTGTTGGCCTGAGCTTCAGCACCAATATCGGTGACATCGCCTGGTCCGGTGAAATCAGCCACAGACGGGACGTACCGGTACAAATTAACGGTCCGTTGCTGGTGTCCGCCATCGTCAACCAATACAGCACGGGATCGGGTAACGCCGCAGCCGATTCACTGGTATCCAACGCAGGCACAGGTGGAACAATCTCTGGTTTCTCCCAGTTTGACATCACCCAGCTGCAGAGTACTTTTATCAAGTTCTACGATCAGGTATTGGGCGCCAGCCGTCTGGCTCTGATCGGTGAAGTAGCCTGGACACACGTGCACTCCCTGGATGAAGGCGCCAACGCGCTGAAATATGGTCGCCCGGGTGCCTTTGGCTACACCGCCGGTGACACCGAAGGCTTTGTAACTCAGGACTCCTGGGGTTACGTGGCACGTGCCAACCTGAGCTACAGCGACGTCTTTGCCGGAGTGAACCTGTCGCCACAGATTAGCTTCAAACACGGCGTGGACGGTTACGGCCCACAGCCGGGCGCCGCCTTCAATGAAGGTGAGAAATCAGTCAGTCTGAGCCTGACTGCCGATTACCTGAACCAGTACAGCGTACAGCTGTCCTATACAGACTTCTTCGGCGGTAACTTCAACGCACTGGATGATCGCGACTTCGTCTCGCTCAGCGCCACGGTTTCATTCTGATTCAGCCGATACTCAGGAGACTTACACATGCAATTCAAACCTACCTCTCTGATTCTGGGTATGGCTCTGGCTTTGAGCAGCTCAGCACTCTACGCCGCCGTTTCCGCCGAAGAGGCGGCGAAACTGGGCGACTCACTGACACCGATGGGTGGCGAAGTGGCTGGTAACACAGCCGGCACCATTCCGGCCTGGACCGGTGGCCTGTCCACCAGCGATGACCGGTACACCAACCCGTATGCCAACGAAAAACCGCTGTTTACCATCACTGCGGACAACATGGCCCAGTATCAGGCGAACCTGACACCCGGCCAGCAAGCATTGATGCAGAAGTATCCGGATAGCTACAAGATCCAGGTCTACCCAACCCACCGCAGCGCATCGATCCCGGACAGCGTCGTCGCCTCCACCAAGGAGAACGCACTCAACGCCGCCCTCACATCCGACGGCAACGGTGTTAGCAACCTGAACGAAGGCGTGGCATTCCCGATCCCGGCCAACGGCTTGGAAGCGATCTGGAACCATATGACCCGCTTCCGCGGCGGCGCCCTGGAACGTACCTTTGTACAGGTGCCGGTGCAGGCCAACGGTAGCTTCACACCGGTGAAGATAAACGAAAAGATGTCCTGGCCAACATACCTCAACGGCGAAACAGCCGATCAGGACAACATCCTGTTCTACTTCGTACAGCAGGTGCAGGCACCGGCCCGCCTGACCGGCAACGTACTGCTTGTGCATGAAACCGTTAACCAGATCACGCAGCCACGCCAGGCCTGGACCTACAACGCCGGCCAGCGCCGTGTGCGCCGTGCACCACAGATCGCCTACGATGCTCCGGGCACCGCAACCGACGGACAACGCACCACCGATAACCTGGATATGTTTAACGGTGCACCGGATCGTTACGACTGGAAACTGGTGGGTAAACAGGAGCTGTATATCCCTTACAACAACTTCAAACTTGCGGATCGCTCGCTGAAGTACAAAGAGATTTTGCAGCCAGGCCACATCAATCCGGAGCTGACCCGTTACGAGCTGCACCGGGTGTGGAAAGTGGAAGCCACCCTGAAAGAAAGTGCCCGCCATATTTACGCCAAACGTACCTTCTATATCGATGAAGATACCTGGCAGATTGCGGTAGTTGATCACTATGACGGCCGCGGTGAGCTGTGGCGCGTGGGCGAAGCCTATCATCTGCAATACCGCGATGTGAACGTACCGTGGATCGCGGCTGAATCGCTGTATGACCTGCAGTCCGGACGTTACCTGGTCGGCAGCCTGACCAACGAAGAAGGGATCGGATTCGACTTCACCCAGCGCTTTAAGTACAAAGACTTTACCCCGCAGGCGATCCGTCGCTTGGGTAAACGTTAATCGTCAGACTCAACAACTCTCACAACCGCAAAGCAGAGCTCAGGCTCTGCTTTTTTTTATTTGGGAAAGGGCATTGGAAGATGCCGTTTTTTAGAACTATTATGATCTAACGCAGCACATTCAAACTGTTGATTTCGCTAATATACTCCACCGATTATGGACAAGATCGCGGAATGTCAGGGCAGATAATCAGACCACCTTCAGTCTGTAGCACCGACCATCGGAGTATGCCATGGGCATAACGCAGTCTCGACAGATCATCATCCTCTTCCTGCTGCCAGCACTGCTGGCTGTTGCGATGCTTTCGTTATTTTTGCGTAACGAGCTGGAAGGGTGGGCGATCGAGCGCTGGTCCAAAAACCAGTATGAGTTTTCCAACCTGCTCGGCGACAAGATCAGCGATGACCTGAAAGAAGCTGCAAACCTGCTCCAATACACCGCCGCACTCCCTGAGTTCACCCAACCTCTCGATCAAAGCAAAATCGATCGTAGCCTGAACGGTATTCCCCCGGGAGTAGATGAGCCTAAACGCCTCATCCTTAATCAGCTCAGTGAACGTGGCAACTTCTCAGTCCTGTTTCTACTGACCCCCGAAGGCGACCACTACCTTTCGCACCCCTATGCGGTGCAACGGGTGCTGAAAAAATACAATCTCTCCAGCCGCTCCTACTTTAAAGAAGCACGGCGCAGTAAGACGCTGGTTATCTCCAACAGTTTTATTGGAGCCGATGGTGTACCCGCCGTCGCACTCAACCTGCCGATTCTTGACGCCCAAGGCAACATCATCGCCCACTTAGGCGGTGTGCGGTATCTCCACCATCTTGACGCCATGATCAGTCCGGACAAGATCGCACCATTCGACAAGGCCTTGCTACTCGATGGAGAAGGCAACCGAATCGCATCAAGTGGAGCTGCACCCGATACATTTTCGGCACAACCGTTTGCCCGCTTAAACATCGGGATGCCAACGGGCACCTCCATCCGCCAACTGCGCGACAGCAATGACCTGATCTGGCTTTCGTTCCAGTTGCAGCTGGATACGGGTTGGTCGCTGCAACTCATGCGGCGTATGGATCGTCTGCAGGATGAGATCTCGCCACAGCTGCAGAAAACTATCAGCCTAGGTATCGCCATCATCATCCTCACCAGCATCATTGGTGCGTGGCTAGCGCTACGCTTCAGCCGCCGCTGGCGCGAAACCGACGCGGCGCTGAAACAGGCAAACGCTACCCTGGAGCAAAGGGTCAAACAGCGCACCGAAGCCCTCGCCTACTCCGAGCTGCGCCATCGTACGCTGTTCGAGTCCACCGCCGATGCCGTGCTGTTACTGCGCAAGGGACAGATCATCGACTGCAACAACTCGGCACTGCGGATGTTTGGAGCCTCCAGCAAGGAAATGTTGTTACAACGGGTCGTAGGCGAGTTTTCAACACTCAACCAAACCTGTGGTGGGCACTCTGCCGAACTGGCCAAGCTACGGATGCAACAGGCGTACGACGAGGGTAGCTGTCGCTTCGAATGGATACACAAACGGCTTGATAACGACAAGAGCTTTCCCGCTGAAGTGCTACTTAGCCGGATGGTAGTGGATGGCGAACCACTGTTGCAGGCGACCATACAGGACATCAGTGAACGTAAGAGCGCGGAAGAGCGTATCCGTACCCTTTCGCAGGCCATCGAGCAGAGCCCGGTGTCGGTTGTCATCACTGACACCAAGGGCAACATCGAATACGTGAACCAGGCCTTTGAGCGAATCACCGGTTATGCCGAGAAAGATGTGCTCGGCCAAAATTCTCGCCTGTTGAAGTCGGGCAACACCCCGCCAAGACGCTATCAGGAGCTGTGGAAAGCAATTCTGTCCGGTAAGGCCTGGCAGGGTGAGTTCCAGAATAAACGAAAAAATGGCGAGATCTTCTGGGAACAGGCACACATTGCGCCGGTTATTGACGTTGATGGCATAACCCGCCACTTCCTCGCCGTAAAACAGGATGTGACCCTGCACAAGATGCAGGAGGAGCATATCCTGCACCAGGCGCTCTACGACAACCTGACGGAGCTGCCTAACCGTTTTCTCTCACTCGACCGTCTGGACCAGCTGATCAGCGATGCCAAGCGTGACGACAGCCAGATTGCTGTGTTGTTTATCGACCTGGACGACTTCAAGAAAGTGAACGACACCCTGGGGCACGAAACCGGCGATCACCTGCTGCAACACGCTGCCACCCGTCTCAACTGCTCCGTGCGCGAACAGGACACTGTAGGGCGTTTAGGAGGCGACGAGTTTATTGTGCTGCTGGGTGGATTGAAGAAACCCGAAGACGCGTTGCCGGTTGCAGAGAAGATCCTTAACTGCTTCCGCGACCCGTTCAAAATTGCCAACCGCGAACTGGTGGTCACCGCCAGTATGGGGATCTCGATCTACCCGGACAACGGCATCAGCCCGGCGGAATTGCTGCGCAACGCCGATACCGCGATGTACGCATCCAAGGGTCAGGGCGGCAACACCTGTCACTTCTTCACCGAAGAGATGAACATGGGTGTCAGCCGACGCCTCGCGCTGGAGGAACAGTTGCACAGTGCACTGGGCAACAATGAGCTTGAGGTGGTCTACCAGCCACTGGTTGACATCCATAGCCGCAGTATCATTGGTGCTGAAGCCCTGCTGCGCTGGTGCAACCCGACTCTCGGAAGCATCCCTCCGGATGAATTTATTCCGGTAGCGGAACAGACCGGCCTGATCATCCCAATCGGTCAGTACGTCTTGTCCCAAGCGCTGGAGATGACAGCCAAGTGGAGCAAACAACGCCGCTGGCCGTTTAAGATCGCCGTAAACCTCTCACCGCGCCAGTTCCGCGACGAGAACCTGGCCTCCTTCATACAGGAAAAACTGCACGAAACCGGCGTCTCTGGCCGTAACCTTGAGCTGGAGATTACCGAAGGTGTGCTGATGGGTGATCACGGTTATATAAACAGCGCACTGGAAACCCTCTGCCGCATGGATATCGGCATCGCCATGGACGATTTCGGTACCGGTTACTCGTCGCTGAGTTACCTGCGTAGCTATCCGTTCGACACCCTGAAGATCGACCGCAGCTTTGTCAACGACATCAATGTTGATGCGGCCGACCGCGAGCTGGTCAGCGCCGCCATCGCTATGGCGCACGGTTTGGGACTGAAGGTGGTTGCGGAAGGCGTTGAGACTGAAGAGCAGATGGAATATCTGGCGACCCAGTATTGCGATATCGCGCAGGGTTACCTGTTCAGTAAACCGGTGAAAGCGGGAGAGATTAGCCGAATGCTAAATGAAGGCGGGTTTAGTCGGTCGGGACCAAGACGTTAATGCCAACCACACCTCTCGTCGTTTATTTATGCGGCTGTAGGGCAGCCGTTCAAGCTGCCGGTAGCGTGAAGGCTACCCTGCAAGCGTCCGTCAATAGTATCGTAGGTTGGCCACCGCAAAGCGGTGCCCAACATGTTAGGCATCGCGTTGCGATGACTAACCTACGGGGCTGCCGGTAGCCTGAAGGCTGCCCTACAAGGGGGGCGTAAATAGATTGGATTTCCCCAAAATTCAACAAAAAACCCGCTGCCACAAAGTGACAGCGGGCCAGACCCTTTGCTGAACTGAAAGGTTATCAGTTCAGGCGTTCAAACACCGTAGCAATCCCCTGCCCCATACCGATACACATGGTTGCCAGACCGTAGGTGGCATCCTTGTGATCCATGACGTTCAGCAAGGTGGTGGAGATACGGGTACCGGAGCAGCCCAGCGGGTGACCCAGAGCGATCGCACCACCGTTCAGGTTTACCTTCTCTTCCATCTGATCCAGCAGTTTCAGGTTTTTCAGTACTGCCAGACCCTGCGCTGCGAACGCTTCGTTCAGCTCGACCACGTCGATATCGTCCATGCTCAAGCCTGCTCGTTTCAGCGCTTTCTGGGATGCAGGTACCGGACCGTAACCCATGATGGAGGGATCACAACCCGCAACCGCCATGCTAACGATACGGGCACGAGGTGTCAGGCCCAGCTCCTGCGCTTTGGCTGCTGACATGATCAGCATACCGGAGGCACCGTCGGAAAATGCAGAAGAGGTACCCGCAGTCACTGTGCCCACTTTCGGTACAAAGGCTGGTTTCAGCGAGCTCAACGTTTCTACGGTAGTTTCCGGACGGATCACCTCATCGTACTCCAGCAGGCTCTTGAAGCCGTTTTCGTCGTGGCCTTCCACGGCGATGATCTCGTTGTCCCAACGACCTTCCAGCGTCGCTTCGTGCGCCAGACGGTGTGAACGGGCACCAAACTCATCCTGCATCTCACGGGAGATACCGTTCATCTTGCCCAGCATCTCGGCAGTCACGCCCATCATCAGGGCAGCCTTAGCAACCTGCTTGGACATCTCCGGGTTCACATCGATACCGTGCAGAATCGACAGGTGGCCCATATGCTCCACACCACCGGCCAGATAGATATCACCGTTGCCTGTCATGATCCCCTGAGCCGCGGTATGCAGCGCCGACATTGAGGAACCACACAAGCGGTTAACCGACTGTGCGGCAACCGTGTGCGGAATACCCGCCAGCACCGCCGCGTTACGGCCGATATTAAAGCCCTGCTCCTTGGTCTGGTTTACACAACCCCAGACAATGTCTTCGATCTCTGCAGCCTTCAGCGCTTCGTTACGGTCCAGCAACGCGTTCATTACAGCTGCCGATAGCGCCTCGGCACGGACGTTACGGAAAGAGCCGTTCTTGGATTTCCCCATCGGGGTGCGTACCGCATCGACGATTACTGCGTCATTTGGTTTCAGATTCATCGTTCTCTCTCCATCCTTAACCGAAGTAGGTTTCGCCAGCGGCGGCCATCTGTTTCATCTTCTCGGTCGGCTGGTACAGCGGACCCAGTGCTTCGTACTTAGCGGCGATCTCGCAGAAGCGATCCAGCCCCATGCGATCCAGGTAGTGCAGCGGACCACCCAGGAACGGCGGGAAACCGATACCCATGATCAGGCCCATATCCGCTTCCGCCGGGGACGCCACGATGCCATTTTCAAGACAACGTACGGTTTCGATGCACAGCGGCACCATCATGCGCTCGATAATCTCTTCGTCGGAGAAGTCGGTCGCGGTACCCACCACGCCTTCGAGCAGCGCATCCACTTCGTCATCCTGCAGTTTCTTCGGTTTGCCCTTACGGTCCATCTCGTAGCGGTAGAAACCTTTGCTGTTCTTCTGACCAAAGCGTTCCAGCTTAAACATGCGGTCGATGATGTTTTCACCTTCGTGCTCCATACGGTCCGGGAAACCCGCCGCCATCACACGGTCCGCATGGTGCGCGGTATCCACACCCACCACGTCAAGCAGGTAGGCAGGCCCCATCGGCCAGCCGAAACCTTCCATCACCTTGTCGATCTTGCGGAAGTCAGCGCCGTCTTTGATCAGCGCGGCAAAACCACCGAAGTATGGGAACAGGATGCGGTTAACCAGGAAGCCCGGGCAGTCATTCACAACGATCGGTGTTTTGCCCATCGCCTTGGCGTAGGCCACGGTACGTGCAATTGCGGCTTCAGACGTTTTCTCGCCACGGATAACTTCCACCAGCGGCATTTTGTGCACCGGGTTGAAGAAGTGCATGCCACAGAAGTTTTCCGGTTTTTCCAGTGCCGTTGCCAGCTCGGTTATCGAGATGGTGGAGGTGTTGGAGGTCAGCACCGCGCCTTCTGGCAGTTGCTTCTCGGTTTCGGCCAGGACGGCTTTTTTCACGTTCGGGTTTTCAACCACCGCTTCCACCACCAGATCCACGCGGTTGAAATCGCCGTAGCTCAGGGTTGGCGTAATGCGGTTGATAATCTGCGCCATCTTGGCTGCGTCGATGCGCTTACGCTTCAGCTGGCCGCCCAGCAGTTTGTTGGCTTCGTCCAGACCCAGCTGCAATGCGGGCTCCGCGATGTCCTTCATCAGGATCGGCGTGCCTTTGGAGGCAGATTGATAAGCCACGCCACCACCCATGATGCCCGCACCCAGTACGGCGGCCTGTTTCACAGGTTCAGCCTGGGCTTCGTATTTGCCGGTGATCTTCTTGATCGCCTGGTCTTTCAGGAACAGCCCCACCAACGAGCGGGTGACGTCGTTACGCGCCAGTTTGGCAAATCCGGCCGCTTCGATCGGCAATGCCTTGTCACGCGGCAAGTTGGCGTGTTTCTGGATCGTTTTCAGGGCCGCTAGCGGAGCCGGATAGTGAGGACCGGCCTTGGCACCGATCACACCCTTAGCACTTTCGAACGCCATCATCTGCTCGATCTGGTTCAGCTTGATCGGTGATTTCTTCTCTTCACTACGCGCCTGGTAGTCGAACTTGCCGTCGATACATTTGCGCAACAGGTCAAGACCTGCTTCGTTCACTTGTTCAACTGCAACCACCGCATCCGCCGCGCCGTCTTTCAGCGCCGCATCCGCTCGCTTTTCCACACCGCCGCAGATCCACTCGTTGGCGTTATCCACACCGATCAGACGTGGCAGTCGAATGGTGCCGCCCCAACCCGGGTAGATACCCAGTTTCACTTCAGGCAGACCCACTTTGGCGCCTTCTGCCATCACGCGGTAATCGGTACTCAGACTGAGCTCGAAACCACCACCCAACGCGATTCCGTTGATCGCCGTCACGGTTGGGCATGGCAAATCTTCGATGGTGTTGAAGATCTGGTTCATCTCCAGCAGTGCCGCAACGATCGCCTCCTCTTCGTGGGAGAACATCTTGTTGAATTCGGTAATATCGGCACCGACGATAAAGCAGGACTTGGCACTGGAAAACAGCACCCCTTTTAGATCGTCCCGGGCTGACAGTAGGTTGACTGCTTCGCGCAGCTCACCCAACGTCGCCTGATCCAGCTTGTTGATGGATTCGTTCTGGTTATCGAACACCAGGTTGAAGATACCGCCTTCAACCTCTTCCACACGGATCGACTGACCTTGATAAAGCATTGGTTTGCTCCGTTTATTTTGGATACCTTGAGAATCCTGCTGCACGATCCGATAGCTACGTTACGCGGTGCTCGCTCCCTCGCCTATCTTCAGATATGTCTCGGTTGCTGCGCGCCGGGCGCCTTGCTCTCGAACCGCTCGCGATGGATTCTCAGATACCCTTTTTTATTTTCAGCCGCCCTATCCAGGACGACTGCTAATTGAAAAGGTTTTTTCGGTTACAGCTTGCCCGACATCTCAGGCACCACATCGAAGAGATCCGCGACCAGGCCATAATCCGCTACCTGGAAGATCGGTGCCTCCTCATCCTTATTGATCGCGACGATCACTTTGGAATCCTTCATACCCGCCAGATGCTGGATCGCGCCGGAGATACCTACTGCAATGTATAGCTCAGGCGCGACCATCTTGCCGGTCTGGCCCACCTGCATATCGTTCGGTACAAAGCCCGCATCCACTGCGGCACGGGACGCACCCACAGCAGCCCCCAGCTTGTCAGCCAGGGCGTAAAGCAGGTCAAAGTTTTCACCGTTCCCCATACCGCGGCCACCGGAGACCACAACGGATGCCGCGGTCAGCTCAGGACGGTCGCTCTTCGCCAGTTCTTCACCCACAAAGCTGGAAAGACCCGCATCACAGACTTCGCCAAAGGTTTCCTGAGTCGCACTGCCACCCTCTGCTGCAACGGCATCAAAGGCGGTACCACGCACGGTGATCACTTTCACCGGATCAGACGACTGTACAGTGGCAATGGCGTTGCCCGCATAGATCGGGCGGGTGAAGGTATCAGCGCTCTCAACACCGGTAATGTCGGAGATCTGGTTCACATCCAGCAATGCCGCTACACGTGGCAGCAGGTTCTTACCACTGGTGGTGGCTGGCGCCAGTATATGACTGTAATTGCCCGGCAGCGCCAGGATCAGCTTGGTCACGTTCTCCGCCAGCTGGTGTTCGTAAACCGGGGCATCGGCTGTGATCACGTTGCTGACACCCGCCGCTTTAGCTGCCGCGTCAGATACCGCCTGACAGTTGTGACCTGCCACCAGCAGATCGATGTCACCACCAATCTGTTGGGCGGCTGCCAGCGTGGTCAGGGTGACCGGTTTCAGTTCGTTGTTGTCGTGTTCTGCAATGACCAAAATACGCATCTGAATTACCTCCCCTTAAACCACTTTGGCTTCGTTTTTCAGCTTGTCGATCAGCTCATCCACGGAGCCCACTTTGATACCGGCCTGACGCTGTGGTGGAGTTTCCACTTTCAGCAGCGTCAACGCGGATTTGACGGTCACACCGAGCTCATCGGTGCTGAGGATATCCAGCGGTTTACGCTTGGCTTTCATGATATTCGGCAGGGAGGCGTAACGTGGTTCGTTCAGGCGCAGGTCGGTGGTCACCACTGCTGGCAGGTTGAGCGCAACGGTTTGCAAGCCGCCGTCTATTTCGCGGGTTACATTCACTTTGCCGTCCGCCAGCTTCACTTCAGAGGCAAAGGTACCCTGTGGCATATCCAGCAGTGCAGCCAGCATCTGACCGGTCTGGTTGTTGTCGGAGTCGATCGCCTGCTTACCCAGGATGATCAGCCCCGGCTGTTCCTTTTCTGCGACCTTCGCCAGCAGCTTGGCGATGGTCAGCGGATCCATCTGCTCTTCGCAATCCACGCGGACACCACGGTCGGCACCCAGCGCCAGTGCGGTACGAATCTGCTCTTCACACTGTTTACCACCGATGGACACCACAACCACTTCATCGGCAACACCGCTCTCTTTCATGCGCACCGCTTCTTCAATCGCGATTTCACAGAACGGGTTCAGGGCCATCTTTACGTTAGCCAAATCAACATCGGAGTTATCTGCTTTCACGCGCACTTTGACGTTGTAGTCAATCACGCGCTTTACTGCGACCAGTACTTTCATCATCGGCCCTTTTCATGCTCAGGTTATACGTCAATACTAATCCGGGGGCCGATATCAACAATGACAAATAACAGCTGATTTACTGACAAAAAATTTCAGAATAGCTAAAGGCCAATAAAATCAGTGATTAATTTGCATATTAAAAACTAACACAAAGATTCAAAAATCAACCTATCACTCTCGTAGCAGCCCGCTCTGAGGGCGACAAGCTATTGATCTTCGAATTGTCGCGGTCAGAGCCCGCTGCTACAGTGAACGTGCCAATAACAAACAAGGATGTTGAATATGGCGACCTCAAAATTTCGTACGCAAAACCTGCGTATCGGCAGGCATTCTGCGCCTCATCAGATCTATATGATCACCACGGTTGCTCACCGACGGTCTCCGTTGTTTGAAGATTTGTTTTTGGGTCGGTGTGTGGTTAATGCGCTTAGGCAAGCCGAATCATCTGCGCACACACTCGCTTATGTCGTAATGCCGAATCATCTGCATTGGCTGATGCAATTGAGGGAAGAAGCATCGTTGGCAACAACCGTGCAATTCATGAAAACCCTGTCGGCTAGATCCGTTAACGAATACAACGGCTCAAAAGGGAAAGTCTGGGCTAAAGGCTATTACGATCAGGCATTACGAGATGAGGGTCAGGTTAGAGATTTTGCCCGATATATCGTGGCTAATCCCTTAAGATCTGGTTTGGTAAGGTCCGTCAAAGATTACCCATTATGGGATGCGGTTTGGTTATAGAGCGTGGACCGGTCTTGGTCAGAGCCCGCTGCTACAGGACCGTGCTTGTAGCAGCCCGCTCCGAGGGCGACATCCCACCAACAAAAAAACCGGCACAAGGCCGGTAACGAAGTACGACAGGTAATTGCTCAGGTGGATGAAGCGTCTTGGTACAAGTCAGGCAGGTAGGTTTTGATCACCTCACTGTCCTGGGCCCAGGTGCGGCAGGTATTAAGCATAAACTGCCCACCCAGGGTCATGACATCCTCTTTAGCACTCGGCCAGAGGGTTTGAACCGCGGTGGTCGCGATGGGGATCAGCAATTCGCTCAGATGGGTGCAGCCATGCACACCACCCAACAGCTCCTTGGTCTGGCGCTGCCAGCCTGGACCGATACGGGTGCCTTCCAGCTTTTTGAATGCCCCCACGACTCCCGGACACATACGAAACGGGGACTGGTCGATATAGGCTTCCACTTCATGGATCTGCAGGGTCGCGTCGATGGTGACCCTTAAACCCATATCGTGGAACGGTTCACCGGCCCCGACGTAACCATCACGCTCGGGATTATCAACCGACTGGGTTTTCACGTCGATCAAGTGACCCTCGATATCCCAGAGACCATCTTCACGCTGGTATCCCAGACATCGAACGTTGCGCTGATGCGCCAGGTTACGACGCACCGGTTTTGATAGTGGCATCAGCTCACCTCGTCCAGTTGATCCAGGGTCGGCATCGGTTGTTTGAGCATGCGCCGCAGGATCTTACCTACGTTGGACTTGGGCAGTTCGTCGGCAAACTCCACGTATTTCGGTACTTTGTAGCGGGTCAGGCGCTCTTTGCACCAGTCGCGGATCTCTTCCCGGTTAAGGTCAGGGTTCTTGCTCACCACAAAGAGTTTCACCGCCTCACCGCTCACCGTATCTTCAACACCTACTGCCGCGCATTCAATCACATCCGGGTGGGAGGCCACCACGTCCTCGACTTCGTTTGGATACACGTTGAAGCCGGAGACGATGATCATATCCTTGGCCCGGTCAACGATGCGGAAACGCCCGTCGGGCTGACACAGTGCGATATCCCCGGTCATGAAGAAACCGTCAGGTGTAAAGACATCGCGCGTATCCTGTTCACGCTGCCAGTAACCACGCATCACCTGTGGGCCTTTAACACAAAGCTCTCCTGGTTCATCGATCGGCTGCTCTTCGCCGTCTTTGATGATGCGCACGTCGGTGTGGATCACCGGAATGCCGATGGTACCGATCTGCACCGCTCCAGGTTCGTTCGCACATACCGCGGGAGAGGTTTCGGTCAGGCCATAACCTTCAATGATCTCGCAGCCGGTGGTGTCTCGCCACAAATCAGCCGCGGCATGGGTTAGCGCCATCCCCCCAGAGATGGTGAGTTTCAGAGGGCTGAAATCCAGCGTCTTAAAAGCGTCTTTATTGCACAGGGCAACAAACAGCGTATTCAGTCCGATAAAGCCGGTCGGGCGCCAGTTACCCAACTCTTTTACAAAGCCATCGATATCCCGCGGATTCGGAATCAGTACCGAATGACCGCCGGAAAGCAGTACCACCTGGGCAATGGTAAAGGCGTAGATATGGTAGAGCGGCAACGGTGAGATCACCTGATCGTGCCAAGCGGCGCCCACGCCACTGACTCGATCCTGTAACTGCATCATGTTGGCGAGCAGGTTGGCGTGGGTAAGCATCGCCCCTTTGGATACCCCGGTTGTGCCGCCGGTGTACTGCAGTGCTGCGATATCACCCGGCTTGCGGTACGTGGGTTTTGGCGTTTCACCGTGGAATTTCAGCAAAGCAGCGCGCAATGGGATCGCCCCCGGCAGATGGTACTTAGGCTCCATCTTTTTCAGGTACTTTACCGCTGCATTCAGCAGGGTGCGTTTAACAAAACCATGCAGATCACCCACCTGTGTGACAAAGGTGTGTTTAATGTCTGTATTGTGCAGAATCTTGTCGGCCTTGTGGGCCATACTCTTATGGATCACCAGCGCTCTGGCGCCGGAGTCTGAGAACTGGTGTTCCATCTCCGCCGCCGTATAAAGCGGATTGGTATTAACCACAATCAGGCCTGCACGCAAGGCGCCGTAAACCACCACCGGATACTGAATCAGGTTGGGTAGTTGAATTGCAATACGGTCGCCCGGTTGCAGATCGGTCTCCTGCTGTAGATAGACCGCAAAAGCCGCCGACAAACGATCCAGCTCGCTAAAACTCAAGGTCCGGCCAAAGCTGGTAAAAGCCGGCGCATCCTTGTACTGAGCTACGGCGTAGGCCAGCACATCGGGGATAGTCTCAAACCCCTGTGGATTAATATCCGCAGGGATGCTGTCCGCAGCAGGGATCTGCCCGTCCATTTCAACCTCGCATACTGTTATTTTTATTGTTAGGTGTTGATTAGCCGGATTGACGTTAGCTCACCGGGAACAGGGCAGCAAGTTTAGTGGCGACCATGATGTCACCTTCAGCCTGTATACGGCCGGTCATAAACGCCTGCATGCCATCGGTTTCACCGGACATTACCTCTTCCAGCGTGGTGGCATCCATGTTGAGGGTTACGGTTGGGGCATCATGCTCACCTTCAGCAACCTGACACTCACCATCGGCCACCGCCACGCTCCAGTGTGCATCACCGTCGATCACATACTGGAACACTGCATCGGTGTCGGTCGCAGCTGCAGGGTTAAAACGTGCCTTCATCTGGTCAAAGATTGCATTCAGATCAGCCATGGAGTTTGTCCTCTCATTATTTTTTTTGCGGTAACGTTTGGCATTCAGTTTTAGCAGGCCAGTCGCCAGTGACTGACCCGCGGATGTTTTCAAAAAACGGGTTACGATCTTCATCAGAACTGGAAGTGCTCTTCTTCGAGCGCCATCAGGTTATCGGAGCCGGACAGCATGGTGTCCACCAGGCTGCGGGTACGTGGCAGCAGACGCTGGAAGTAGAAGCGTGCAGTGGCCAGCTTCGCTTTGTAGAACTCCGCCTCACCCTCACCGGCATCCAGCTTCTGCTGGGCGGTTTCCGCCATGCGTGCCCACAGGTAAGCCAGGGTCACGTAACCGGAGTACATCAGGTAATCCACCGATGCGGCACCCACTTCGTCGCGGTTCTGCATCGCTTTCATGCCCACCTGCATGGTGAGCTCGCCCCACTCCTTATTCAGTTTGTTGAGCGGATCGATAAACTCTTTCAGGCCTTCGTTATCGGACTGCGCCTGACAGTATTTGTGGATCACCTTGGTGAAACGTTTCAGGGATTCACCCTGGGTCATCAGTACTTTACGGCCCAGCAGGTCCAGCGCCTGAATCTGCGTGGTGCCCTCATACAACATGGAAATACGGCTATCGCGTACGTTCTGCTCCATGCCCCACTCAGCGATATAACCGTGGCCGCCAAAGACCTGCAGGCCGTGGTTGGCGGATTCGAAACCGACTTCCGTCAGGAACGCTTTAGCGATTGGCGTCAGCAGGGCCAACAGGCCATCCGCTTCAGCACGCTCTTCCGGTGATGCCAGGTGTACCTTGTCCACCATCTGTGCGGTGTAGTAGATCAGTGCACGACCGCCCTCGGCGAATGCCTTCTGAGTCAGCAGCAACTTACGCACTTCCGGGTGCACGATGATCGGATCCGCCGGTTTGTCCGGATTCTTAGGTCCGGTCAGGGAACGCATCTGCAGACGGTCTTTGGCGTAGTCCAGCGAGTTCTGGAACGCCCACTCCGCATGCGCCAGCCCTTGCAGGGCAGTACCGATACGTGCGGTGTTCATAAAGGTGAACATGCAGTTTAGGCCTTTGTTCGGCGGGCCGATCAGGTAGCCGGTCGCTTCATCGAAATTCATTACACAGGTGGAATTACCGTGGATACCCATTTTGTGTTCGAGGGACCCACAGCTCACGCCGTTACGATCACCGATACCGTCACCGGATGGCAGGAACTTCGGCACGATAAACAGGGAGATACCTTTGGTGCCTTCCGGCGCATCCGGCAGGCGGGCCAGGACGATATGTACGATGTTATCGGCCATGTCGTGCTCACCGGCTGAGATAAAGATCTTGGTGCCGCTGATGCGGTAGCTGCCATCTTCGTTGGGCTCCGCCTTGGTGCGCAGCATGCCCAGGTCGGTACCGCAGTGCGGCTCCGTCAGACACATGGTGCCGGTCCATTCACCGGATACCAACTTGGTCAGGTACGTTTCCTTCTGCTCCTGCGTCCCGTGGGCTTCCAGAGTATTCATGGCACCGTGGCTCAGCCCCGGGTACATGCTCCACGCCCAGTTCGCGGTGCCCACCAGCTCATTGATTACAATCCCTAAGGATTCCGGCAGCCCTTGACCACCCCATTCGGTGTCATGCGCCAGGGAAGGCCAACCGCCTTCCACAAACTGCTGGTATGCATCGCGGAAACCTTCAGGAGTTTTCACCCCCTCTTCGCTCCACTGACAGCCTTGCTGGTCACCCACCTGGTTCAGCGGTGCCAGAACGCGCTCGGCAAACTTGGCCCCCTCTTCCACGATGGCAGACACCATATCCGGGGTTGCTTCCTCACAGCCGGGCAGGCTCGCATAGTGCTTATCCATCTCAAGCACTTCATTCAGCACAAAACTCATGTCACGCAAAGGGGCCTTATATTCCGGCATAACCAATCCCTCATTCCTATTATTTTTGTGGTCGGTCCGGGCCAGGGTGTGCCCACAATCAGATACAGACCAACATCGTTTATGGAAACCTTCTAATAAGTCCTATAGGCACTCTGGCGTTCGAGATGATTCATAGTCGAGGCGGAGCTTTGCGGGCATGTCAGGACATGTCAAAAAGCTCCAACGAAGAGAATGAATCATCTCGATCGCCCCGAAGGGCAAGTCCAGAAGCCCGCACCTCCTGCGTTGCAGTTCTTGGTAAGGACTACGGCCATTACCTGCAAACTTCGCCTTGTATCTGCGGGCTTCTGAACTTGCAGAGCACGCATAGGACTTGTTAGCAGGTTTCGTAATAACAGAATGGTTCAAGAGCCCTTTGCGGCCAATAACAAAAGCTACCAGTTTTAGTAACAAAAATTGTCAACAGACTAAATACCAACACCAACACATTGAAATTAATTGATTTTTCAAAAGAACTGGCATCGACCATCTCTACCATCTTCTGGCAAAAATAATTCAGAAAGGACTATAAGTTGATTGTCGCCCTCGGAGCGGGCTGCTACGAAGCACCTGTAGCAGCCCGCTCCGAGGGCGACACAAATAGAAAATAGATTTAAGTGAGGGGACTCAGAAAGATGCCGTTTCCGGCTATGTCATCAACGGCGGCAGCGGCTGATCGATCCCGGCACGCAGGACGAGGATATCGGTATTCAAGCGATCGAGAATGCGTTCGGCGGTATTACCCAGCAGGGCAGCGGATACCCCTTTACGGGCAAGGGTGCCCATCACCACCAGCGAGGCATCAATCTCGGTGCTGACATGAGGAATCCAGTGTTCCGGCGGCCCTTCACCCACATGGAGCTGAGCCACCCGCAGATTCATTTCTGACAGCACGTTTTCAGCACAACGTTGCGCCCGTTGGTCAATCAGTACCTGGGATTGCAATTCAGGTTCAACGCCCTGCATCGCCATAGGTGTCGCCACCGCCGCGTGCAAAGGTGCGTTTAGAGCGTGGGCGATAAAACCTGCCAACATCAGAATGCTTTGGTTGTGTGCCCGTAATTGCGGGTCATGAGTGACCGTATTCACCGCGGCCAGGATACGACCATCCGCCCAATGCTGATCCTGTTTTACCAGCAGTACCGGACAAGGCGTTTCACGCAACAACTGCCAGTCACGAGGGGCAAGTAAGCGGCGGTTGTTATGCCGTAGATCGCAACCTTTCACCAGAAGTGCAAAGTGATCCTGCTGCCACCGCTCCACAACCAAATCGATCAGGTCCTTGGTGATCACCTCTTGGGTAAAACGTACCGCGCTGGATTGAAGTACTGCCAGATCCTGCGCCAGTCCTGTCCAGGGTTCCGATTTTCCAACCCAAAGCAGCTCCAGTTCACAGCCCATCCGCTCGGCGATCAGCTGCGCCCGATGCAATGCTTTGGGACTGTGTTCACCACTGTCCAGAATCACCAGAATACGTTTACTGAACAACATGTACCCGCTCCTTCTCCTCGGTATGCAGCAGACAAGCCAATGCCGGTAGCAGAATCAACGCACCCAGCATGTTCCAAATGAACATAAAGGTCAGCAACACGCCCATATCCGCCTGGAAACGGATGGGCGAGAACACCCACAACACCACGCCAATCGCCAGGGTCAGGCCGGTGAAGGCAACGGACTTACCGGTGCTCTGCAGAGTTTCCAGATAAGCCTCCGACAGACTATGGCCCTGCACCAGATAGGTGTTGAGTTTGGAATAGATGTAGATGCCATAGTCCACACCGATACCCACGCCTAATGCGATTACCGGCAGTGTTGCCACCTTCACACCGATACCCAACTGGGCCATCAATGCCTGACAGAGCAGCGAGGTCAGTGCCAGCGGCGTGATAATACAGAACACGACTTTCAGGGAGCGGAAGGTCAGCAGACAGAGGAAACTCACCACACCGTATACCCAGAACAGCATCTCGTACTGGGCCACGCTGATCACCTCGTTGGTGGCAGCTTCAAATCCAGCATTGCCGGCCGCCATCAGGAACTCAATATCATCGGTGTTATGTTGCTTAGCAAACGCCTCCACCGCCGCAGTTACCCGTAGCAGGGTTTCAGCCTTGTGGTCGTCCAGGAAGATAATCACCGGTAGCAGGGAACATTTGGCATTCATCAGGCCCGCAGGTACATAGGCCAGCGAAGCGTTGATCACCATCCGGTTACGGCTTACGGAGCGCCACTTCAGGCTGCCCTCATTGAGGCCCGCAGTGACCCGCTCGGATACATCCGCCAGCGAGATACTGCTCTGTATACCGGCCACATTTTTCAGGCCGTGCTGGAACTGATCCACCAGCGACAGCGTTTGGTAGCTGCTGCACTGCTCATCGCCGGTTTTCACCATCACCACAAAGGTGTCGCTGGAGGTGGAGTAATTCTCGGTAATAAAGGCATTATCCAGGTTGTAGCGGGAGTCCGCACGCAACTCGGGCGCCCCGGAATCCAGGTCTCCAATTTTAAGGTCGCTGCTGTAGATAAAACCCAGCCCCGCCATAAAGACCGCCACCGCGAGTGCGGAAAATGCCCCCTTAGGACGGCTAAATACGGTAAGCAACTGCCAGCGACTGTGGGTTCGGTTGGCGGCTTTTTGTGCACGCTTAATCGCCTTCGCCCCCACACCAAAATAGGACATCAGCACCGGCAACAGCAGCAGGTTGGTGAGGATAATCACCGCTACACCCACCGATGCCGCCACAGCCAGATCCTGAATCACTTCAATTTCGATTACCTGCAGGGTAACAAAACCGATGCCGTCGGAAAGCAGTGCGATCAGGCCGGGGATAAAGATCGCACGGAAGGCACGCTGTGCCGCCAGGCGCTTATCCGCCCCCTGCGCCGCCTCCAGGGTGGTGGTATTTACAATCTGCACACCGTGGCTGACTGCAATCGCAAACACCAGAAACGGCACCAGCATGGAGTACGGATCAAGACCGAAACCCAGCACATTCAGCAGCCCCAACTGCCAGATTACCGCAATTACGGAACAGGTCAGCGGAATGAGCGTACCGGTGACACTGCCAGAGTAGAGGTAGAGCAGTACCAGCGTCACACCAAAGGCGATGGCAAAGAACACCGCCACCTGCACCGCACCGTCGATCAGATCACCGACAATCTTGGCAAAGCCGGTAATATGAATTTCAATGCCCGGACGCGCGTATTTATCGCGAATCAGTTCTTCCAGCTGATGGGAGAACTGCTGGTAATTGAGCTTTTCACCGGTCTGGGGATGACGATCAAACAGCGGCACCTGGATAATGGCGGATTTAAAGTCGTTCGCCACCAGGCGCCCCACCTGACCGGAACGCAGGATATTAATCCGCACCTGCTCCAGGCTTTCGTCCGATCCATCGTAAGTTGGCGGAATCACCGGCCCGCCGACAAAGCCCTCTTCGGTCACTTCGGTCCAGCGGATGTTGGGTGTCCAGATCGACTTCAGTGCAGAACGATCCACGCCGGGAATGAAGAATACCTCGTCGGTAACCTGTCGCAGGGTTTCCTGAAACTCGGCGCTAAAGATATCTGCGTCGGTGGCTTCCACGGAGATACGCACGCTGTTGCCCAGGCCTACCAGGTCATCCCGGTATTGCAGGAAGTTACTCACATAAGGGTGACTGGATGGGATCATCTTCACGAAGCTGGCATCCGGGCGAATCATGCTCGCCTGCCAGACAAAGATGATCGTCAGCAGCGCAAACAGGCCCACGACCAACCCGCGACGATAGAACAGAAAACGCTCCAGCAGCTGTTCACTGGCGCGGATTGGTGCCAGCAGTTGACGGGAGAAACTCATCAGGAACGCCCTCCCTGTGGATTATTTGAGAGTTGCACGCGGGTAATACCGGCTTCACCCACCAGAATCAGTTGTTGCCCTACACGCACGCCGGACGAGAAGCTGGTGCGCATAGGCACTTTCAGCGACTCAAAGTGAGTGTTCTGCTGCTGGAGCAACAGGCCACCCTGCCCGATCAGGATTAACCCACCCTGGGCATCACTCAGCCCCGCGTTAATACTGCTGGACGTTGGCAATGCCACCTGCGCCCAGTGCTCACCGTCTCCGGATCTGAACAGATGGCCGCGCAACCCCATTAGGTTAAGCCCCTCTTCGCCTTCCTGCAGTGCAAAGAAGGAGCCTTCATAGCCGGTATCCAGCTGATACCAGCTGCCAGAGCCTTCATGCGCATAATCGACGGCATCACGCTTAAAAAGTGAACCCGCTTCACCAGCCAGATACAGGTCACCGTTACGGGCGGCGTATATGGCATTCAGATGAAGACGGTCAGGGTTAGGCAACAGGTGATCGGCACTCTGCCAATTCTTGCCGCCATCACGGGTCTGCAGGAACGTGCCGTAAGCCCCCACCAGATAACCGGTATTTCGGTCGGTAAACCACAGATCCAACAACGGTACGCTGGCGCCGTCTTCCTGTGCGATTTGGGCATCCTCCAGCGCGTACTCCAGATCCTCCAAGGTAAGATCGCCGTTGTCCCGGTTTTCATCCCATTGCTGGATTGTGCTGTTCAGATCGTGGATGCGGGTCTGGTTGATCTGGTTACCATCCAGCTTAAACTGCCAGCTTTCGCCGCCATCAACGGTCTGCAATGCAACGCCGTCATGCCCCACAGCCCAACCAACCTGCCCATCCACAAACTGCACCGCGGTCAGCAATACACTGGACGGAACCCTGGCCTGGCGCCAGCTTGAGCCCTGATCATCGGAAATCAAAATAACGCCCTGCTCCCCTACGGCGACAAGCCGGTTGCCCACAACCGTGATATCCAGCAGAAGCAGTTGACGGGTCATCGCGGCATCGACCACGTCAAGTGGGGTCGTATCCCGCACCAAGCGATCGGCAGTTCCGGCTGATACAGCCGGTGATGACAAACAAAAAAAAGACAGGAGCGACCAAATGGCCACCCGAAAAATTGCTGCGCGTTCTCTCATATACGACCCGGTTATTATATTTGTTGGGTAATCTGCGCCCGAGAGCTTTCTAGACTGTTACGCAGTTTCTTAGAAGACCAGCCGTTCAGCAATGACATTTCAACGCAGGTTTAGTGACATAAATCGCTAAAACACCTTTAAAGCACGAATTCAGCGGGAGCAAACGACAATCCAAGCCAAGTGAGGACTAACGTATTTGTGCAACCAAGCGATGTTAAAACGCTGAATGGAACAAACAAAGGGCACCTTAAAGATGCCCCACACGTTGTTTTGAAAGATTGGGCGCGTGATGCTAGAGCTGGGCAGCCAGACGCGTGCCCTGATCGATCGCACGTTTCGCATCCAACTCGGCAGCCAGGTCGGCACCGCCAATCAGGTGAACCGGTTTTCTACTGATCTGATCCGCCAGACCGCGATTCGATTCCTGACCCGCACAGATCACCACGTTATCCACTGCCAGCAGTTGCGGTTCGCCATTCACTTGCAGGTGCAGACCGTCGTCATCGATCTTCACATATTCACACTTGTTCAGCATGCGCACGCCTTTTTTGGCCAAGTCCGTACGGTGAATCCAGCCGGTGGTTTTGCCCAAGCCCGCGCCTACCTTGCTGGCCTTGCGCTGCAGCAGATAGACTTCGCGGGCAGCCGGTTCGAAGTCCTGCTCGATACCTTCCACACCACCCCGCGCCTGCAGGGACATATCGATACCCCACTGCTGCATGAAAGCCTCGATATTCTGGCTGGTTGATTCGCCCTGATGTACCAGCATCTCGCTGATATCAAAACCGATACCACCCGCGCCAATCACCGCCACCTTTTTACCTACTTCAGCGCCGTGCATCACATCGAGGTATCCCAGCACTTTCGGATGGTCGATGCCGTCGAGTTCCGGATTGCGTGGTGTAATACCCGTCGCCACCACGATCTCATCGAAATCGCCCTGCTCCAATTCCTCTGCACTGACAAAGGTATCCAGCTTCAGTTCTACACCGGTTAACTCGACCTGGCGTGCGAAGTAGCGCAGTGTCTCGTAGAACTCCTCTTTACCCGGAATCCGTTTTGCCACATTAAATTGGCCGCCAATCTCGGACTGGCCGTCGAACAGGGTGACCTGATGACCCCGTTTCGCCGCTGTCGTCGCAAACGCCAGACCCGCCGGGCCAGCCCCTACAACCGCAAAACGCTTCGGCGCGTCGGTTGGCTTGATCTCCAGTTCAGTTTCGTGGCAGGCACGGGGGTTCACCAAACAGCTGGTAAGCTTGCCCACAAAGATATGATCCAGACAGGCCTGGTTACAACCGATGCAGGTGTTGATCTCATCCGCCCGGGATTGCTCGGCCTTGGCAACAAACTCCGGATCGGCCAGGAACGGACGGGCCATCGACACCATGTCCGCATCACCCCGTGCCAACACATCTTCGGCAACCTGCGGCATGTTGATGCGGTTGGAGGTAATGAGCGGGATATTCAGTTCTGCCCGAACGCGCGCAGTGACCCAAGTAAAGGCCGCACGCGGTACTTTGGTGGCGATGGTCGGGATACGCGCTTCGTGCCAGCCGATACCGGTGTTGATAATAGTGGCACCGGCCTGCTCGATCTCCTTACCCAACTGCACAATCTCGTCAAAGGAGCTGCCGCCCTCCACCAGATCCAGCATCGACAGCCGGTAGATAATGATAAAGTGTTCACCCACCGCCTCACGCACCCGGCGCACAATCTCCACTGCAAACCGGATACGCCGCTCATACGCTCCCCCCCACTCATCATCACGGGTATTGGTGCGCTTGGCGATAAACTGGTTGATCAGGTACCCCTCCGATCCCATGATCTCGACACCGTCATAACCAGACTCTTTTGCCAGACAGGCACAACGCACAAAATCCTGCATCTGCTCTTCGATCTGGGCTTCATCCAGCGGGTTGGGAGCAAATGGATTGATCGGCGCTTTAATGGCAGACGGCGCCACCAGCTGTGGACTGTAGGCATAACGTCCGGTGTGCAGGATCTGCATACAGATCTTGCCACCCGCCTCATGCACGGCATCAGTCACGGTACGGTGCTTGGCCACATCTTCCTGACTGCTCATCATCGATGCGCCCTGGTGTACGACACCGGCTTCGTTCGGTGCGATACCGCCGGTCACGATCAGTGCCACACCACCGCGGGCACGCTCGGCGTAAAATGCGGCCATACGTTCAAAACCGTTTGGCCGCTCTTCCAGCCCCAAGTGCATGGAGCCCATCAGGATACGGTTTTTCAGGGTGGTGAATCCCAGGTCCAGCGGCTGGAACAGATTTGGATACAGTGGGTGTGCGTTGCTCATCTCATTGATCTCTGTATTTTTTATTCTTCGGCTTTTTCTTCGACTAATCCGCGATAGCGCTGTTTAAAAGCAATTACTTAAGCGGCTCGG
Organism: Pontibacterium granulatum; assembly: GCF_029961155.1. Taxonomy (GTDB): domain Bacteria; phylum Pseudomonadota; class Gammaproteobacteria; order Pseudomonadales; family Balneatricaceae; genus Pontibacterium; species Pontibacterium granulatum. The sequence continues at coordinate 78,700 of NZ_JASBRH010000003.1, forward strand.
TAACCGGGCGGAGCCCTTCATAGTCCGGTGTTTGCTGTGTCATCTTGGCGCTGAAGGTTTGCACCATATCGGTTGGCTGGAACATTCCTGCCTGCCAGGTCGCCATCATGGTCAGGCTGTCTGCCATGCTGTGATCGCGCGCATAATTGATCATCTGCTTGGTACCGGTGACGGCCAGCGGCGAGCGCTCGGCAATCTGCCTGGCAATAGCCAACACTTCGGTGAGCATGGTTTCCTGGTCGGCAAATACCCGGTTTACAAAACCACTGCTTGCCGCCTCATTTGCTGCCATCTTGCGCGCAGTGTAGGCCAGTTCCCGCGCCAGGCCCGGCGCAATCAGTTGCGGCAGGCGCTGCAGGGTGCCCAGATCGGCGGACATCCCCAGCTCGGTCTCTTTCACCTGGAAAAACGCATCTTCGGTGCAGTAACGCATATCCGCCGCACACACCATATCCACAGCGCCACCAATGCAGCCACCCTGGATCGCGGTCAGCACCGGCATACGCACCTCTTCCAGCACGTTAAAGCAAGCCTGCAGCTGCATCACCAAGCGACGCATACCTTCCGCCTGGCGGCCGCGCTCGCCCTGAAACAGGGTCGGGTTTGGATTACTGAACACCTCCAGATCCATACCCGCGGAAAAATGCTTGCCGCTGGAGCTGATCACAATCACCCGCGCCTCCGCAGCCTCATCAATGGCACGTATAGCAGCGGGCAGTTCACGCCAGAACGCCTGGTTCATGCTGTTGTAGGCATCGGGGCGGTTCAGCTGCAGATGCGCAATATGATCCTCAACCGTCAGATCAAACGTGGTGTAACTCATACATCCTCCTGTGATCCGGTCGTTTTTATCGCGTATTCAAACCCTTGAAACAGTGTAGACAAGCGCGACCGATCAATCTTGACACCGTCAAGTTATTACTCATTCTTGACGGTGTCAAGATGCATTGCTAGATTCCGCTCATGACTCAGGATAAGAAAACCTACCACCACGGCGACCTGCGCCAGTCCCTGTTGCAGGCGGCGACTCAGATCATTCGGGATGGCGGTGTAGACGCCCTCTCGATGCGTAAATTGGCCGATAACGTGGGCGTATCACGCACCGCGCCGTATCATCACTTCAAAGATAAAAACGAGCTGTTGTGCGCCATTGCAGAGGCGGGATTTGCCGACCATATCCGCGCAGTGAGTGAGCTGCCGCAGCAACATCCAGATTTGGAACCTCGTTTGCTATTTGAACTCTACGTGCTGGGGTATATCCGTTTTGCGGATGCAAATCCGGAAACCTACGATCTGATGTTCGGCAAGGAGATCTGGAAACTGGGTCAGCCCACCGAGTCCCTGAAAGGGATCTCAAAATGCTGTTTCCAGCACTGGCTGGAGTGGATCGAAACCCTGCAGGACGCAGGCATACTCACAGATAAGCATCCGACGCTACGGGTCGCACAGGCCAGTTGGGCGACACTGCACGGTTTGTGTCGTTTGCTGAACGACGGCATCTACGTCAACCGGGAAGATTTGGAAGAGATGGGAAAAACAGCGGCGGCCATGTTGTTGGCACAAGCTGGGACGTAACGGGAAAGAGCGGAGGTTGAGGGTATATGCCCAAGCTGCAGAACACCGGCGTCCCGATATTCCTTAAACGTCAGCCAAAAGCATATACCCTGCGGTAAACAATCCTGCATTGAGGTCGCCAGGGATGACCTCAGAAATTGCCTACCGAAGCCTGAATGACCGGTAGCGTTCACTCAGGCGGAATAAAAGAGGCCCGTGCGTCCAATTGGCATCGGCGGATCAACGGGCTTCTTCCTGCAAGCGACGATTCTTATTCGCCGGTTACCATGATTGCTTCAACTTCGATATCCGCATCCTTTGGCAGCTGTTTAACTGCGTATGCAGCACGCGCTGGGTAAGGCTCTGCGAAGTAACGGGACATCACTTCGTTCACGATACCGAAGTATTTCAGGTCAGACAGCAGGATGGTTACTTTAACCACGTCAGCTAGGCTACCGCCCGCTGCTTCAGAGATTGCCTGCAGGTTCTGGAAAACACGCTCAGCCTGAGCTTCAAAAGACTCGGTTACCATCTCCATAGTTTCTGGTACCAGTGGGATCTGGCCGGAGATGTATACGGTGTTACCCGCTTTCACTGCCTGAGAGTAGGTACCGATAGCGGAAGGTGCCTTTTCAGTGCTGATAATGCTTTTGTTCATTGTTATTCCTTAAAAGACTGATAGTTGAATTCTTTAGGGACGCTTAACGCCTCTGAGAGACTATCGGGCTTGACCGATTTTTAAGTGCGATAGTCTCCTGGAACCCGGTGCAGGATAAGTCGGGTTCTATCACGTAACGCCCATATAATGACAGCATAATCGAAAAAAAAAACAGAGGCGTGTCCGGGTAAGTTGCGAACTAGCCAGAAAACGACTCTGAAATTCAGAGCCCGGCCCAGTCCCAACCTAAGACCCGTAGCGCCTCTTAAAGGTCATTGGACGTCATGATTAGGGGTAAACGGTAAAAAAACGGACGGGCGAACCCGTCCAAAGGGCTTATGTTCAGTTTGCAGGGCAGCTTAGCTGTAACGCGCTACGCTCAGGCCCGCTGTGTCGATATCCGGCTTGCGACCGCAGATGATATCGGCAACGTATCGGCTGCTGCCCAGAGACATGGTCCAACCCAGGGTACCGTGACCGGTATTCAGGACCAGACTCTTGTATTTGGTTTCACCCAGTACCGGTACACTGTCTGGCGTCATCGGACGCAAGCCAGTCCAGAACTCGGCGTTCTTCAGGTCACCAGCGCCGGTGAACAGGTCATCCACCACGAAGTCGACACTTTTACGGCGCTTCTCTGGCAGACCCAGATCGTAACCGGTGATCTCTGCGGTACCACCCACACGGATACGGTCGTCAAAGCGCGTTACTGCAACCTTGTAGGTCTCATCCATTACTGTGGACACCGGCGCGCGGCTTTCATCAATGATCGGCAGGGTCAGGGAGTACCCTTTCACTGGATATACCGGCACCTTGATGCCGATCTGAGCCAGCAGCAGCGGGCTGTAACTGCCCATCGCAACCACGTACTTGTCAGCGGTCAGCAAGCCTGCGGAGGTGTGCACACCGGTGACATCACCCTTCTCTACCTGCAGCGCGTCTACGCTGGTATTGAAGATGAATTTAACGCCCAGTCGCTCACACTCTTTGGCCAGTGCCTGCGTAAACTTGAAGCAATCACCGGTCTCATCACCCGGCAGACGCAGACCACCCACAATCTTGTCTTTTTTGTATGCCAGCGCAGGTTCAGCGTCGACACAACCTGCAACATCCAGCACTTCGTGACGGACGTTGCACTCTTTCAGGATGGCAACGTCAGCCCCACAGGCATCCATCTGTTTCTGGGTACGGAATAGCTGCAGAGTACCTTGGGTACGCTGCTCGTAGTTGATATCCAACTCGTTACGCATATCAACGAAGCAGTCGCGGCTGTACTCGGCAATACGCAGCATCCGTTCTTTGTTCACGGCGTACGCAGATTCAGTACAGTTGCGCAGCATCTTGCTCATCCAGGAATACATGGAGCCTTCCAGCTTTGGCTGGATCGCCAACGGCGCCAGATCCTGCATCATCCACTTCACGGCTTTTTTCGGTACACCCGGAGCCGCCCAAGGCATCGCGTAACCTGGTGAGATCATTCCTGCATTGCCATAGCTAGTTTCCAGCGCGGCCTCTGGCTGACGATCTACCACAGTTACCTCATGACCTTCTTTAGCCAGATACCAAGCGTTGGTTACACCAATTACACCACTGCCAAGCACAAGAACTTTCATCAACTCACCTTCTGGTTATTATTTGATCAATGCGAGATATATAACCATTCTATTCCAGGTTCGTCAGAATATTTCTTTGTATTTATGCTATTATTAGCTGATATTACGAGAATAATAAAAATTGCAGAAAATATTATGGAAAGTAAGCGTAAGCCTTTGAAAAAAAGAAAGTTTGACCGTATTGACCGCAACATTTTGCGCATCTTGCAGCGCGAGGGCCGCATTTCGTACACGGAACTTTCCGACCGGGTCGGTCTATCGACTACGCCCTGCATGGAACGTGTAAAACGTTTAGAGAAAGACGGTGTGATTGAGGGCTACTACGCCCGCATCCATCCTGAAGCTCTAGACTACCACATGCTGGTGTTTGTTGAGATATCTCTCTCGTACCAGTCACCGGATGCCTTTGGTGCTTTTAACCAGGCAGTTAAAAAGCTGCCCTATATCCAGGAATGCCACCTGGTATCCGGTGACTCCGACTACCTGCTGAAAGCGCGTATCAGTGACATGTCCCAGTACCGTGAGCTGCTGGGCGACATGCTGCTGACCCTTCCCGGCGTAAAAAACTCCAAGAGTTACATCGTGATGGAAGAGGTGAAGGAATCTCAGGAGCTGCCGGTACCCGAGCGCTGAGCCAACGCACGCAACCAATCCCGCAATACCCGCGCATTGGATACGTCCGGTGTGCCTTTTGGCAGCAGCAGGTAGTAGTCACAGCAGGATTTCACGGCTGGAAACGGGGCGATCAGGCGCCCTGTCTCCAGCTCGTCCTTTACCAGTGCACTGCGCGCCAGCGCCACCCCCAAGCCAGCCCCCGCGGCTGCAATCGCCATATCCACGCGGTTAAAGTAGTGGCCGGAACCGCTGCACACATCATTCAGCCCCCGCTGATCCAGCCAATATCGCCACTCGGCATCGCGCCGCGAATTCGGCCATGGCATCGAATCATGCAGCAGGGAGATCTTGCTCCAGATATCCGGGTCCGACCAGTCCGCTTCCGGCATGTAGTTAGGGCTCGTCACCGGCCGTAACGTTTCCTCCATCAGCAGCAACGTTTCGAAGTCGGTGTACTCGCCATTGCTGTAATCGATGGCCAGATCAAAGTCCCCGGTAGTCAGGTCCAGCAGCGCAGCATCGGCAAAAGTCTCTACACGGATCTCAGGGTGGCTTTGATCAAAGGCCTGTAAATGCGGAATCAGCCATTTGAATACAAAAGATGGTGTCGACTTTAGTCTAACTACAGACTCCCCCGCCTGTCCCTGCAGTTTTTCTAATACCGTCTCAATCGCCTCTACTGAGCTTTGGGTAACTTTTAGTAACTCTGTCCCCTCAGCGGTGAGCTCAATCCCCCGAGGCTGACGCTCAAACAGTTTAAAGCCCAGAACATCCTCCAGCTTGCGAATCTGCTGACTTACAGCCCCGGTTGTGAGAGACAGTTCTTTCGCTGCGTCGGAAAAACTGAGAAGGCGACCACAGGCTTCAAAGTGAACCAGTGATGCCAGTGTGCGGGAGTTAAGCTTTGCCATCTATACTCTACAGAAACATTTATCGTTTAGTAAAACTAAACAGCCTTTAAGAAACTATCGTTTGTTTTGGGCAAGTTTTGTTCAGACAATAGTCTAAACACATTGAGGCAGGAATAGCGATGACAAACCTGAATCTGACCCAACAAGAAAAAGAAAAACTCAGTTCCGGACACCCTCTATTCTGGCTTAACCCCGCTTACCAAAACGCACATGCTGCGCCTGATACACCGGATGTAGCAGGCATCTACGAAGCGGAAGCGCGTTTGGCGCGCTTTGCACCGCTGCTGATCGACCTGTTCCCTGAGCTGAAAGACACGGGCGGCTTGATCGAATCTCCGCTGCTGCCAACCGATGCGTTGAACAAAGAGATCAACCCGATCGGCGGGCGCTTGTTTCTAAAAGCGGATCACGCATTGCCGGTTGCGGGTTCCATCAAAGCCCGTGGCGGTATTCACGAAGTCCTCTGCTTTGCGGAACAACTGGCATTAAAGGAAGGACTTATCGCAGGTCCCGATGATGATTATCGGAAACTTGGCTCCGACGAGAGCCGCACCCTATTCGCGCAACACACCATCGCCGTGGGTAGCACCGGCAACCTGGGCCTGAGCATCGGCATTATGGGCGCTGCATTGGGCTTCAATGCCGTGGTACACATGTCTTCCGATGCCAAGGAGTGGAAGAAAGAGCGCCTGCGTAAACGTGGCGTCAAAGTGGTGGAACATACCGCAGACTACGGCGCGGCCGTCGCAGCAGGTCGCGCAGAATCGGACGCAGATCCTCACAGCTATTTCGTCGACGATGAGAACTCACCGCGCCTGTTTATGGGATATGCGGTGGCCGCACTGCGTCTGAAGACACAGCTCGATGCTGCAGGTATCGAAGTGAGCCCGGAGCAGCCATTGATCGTTTACTTACCCGCTGGAGTCGGTGGCGCACCAGGCGGCATTACTTTTGGCCTGAAAGCCCTGTTTGGCGACAACGTACATTGTTTCTTCGCCGAACCGGTACAGGCTCCCTGCATGCTTCTCGGCATGGCGGGTGAAGCGGGACAGGAGCCTGTTCCGATCTACGAATTGGGGTTGCAGATCGATACCGATGCCGACGGACTGGCGGTGGGTACTGCATCCCAATGGGTGTGTGATGCAGTGCGTCATCAGGTGTCCGGTGTTTACACCGCCACCGATGATGAGCTGTATCAACACCTTTTTTCGCTCAAAAACCTAGAAAATGTCGAAGTTGAGCCTTCAGCAGCTATAAGTTGTTGTGGTCCAGCTATGCTTAACACAGGTCCGGGCCGTCAGTACCTTGAAGCCCAAAACATCGCTAACTCATTGAAAAACGGGGTACATGTTGCCTGGTTAACCGGTGGGTCGTTCGTACCTGATAAGGAATATCAACGTTATCTAGAAAAAGCGATAAAAATTTCCAATTGAAAACAATTTCAATAAGAGATAATTTGTTTCCTATTGGAAATAAAACATCCAATACAAGAAACAAAAAGCAAGACCACTTGCTACTGTCCGTCCCTCTGGACAACCAGCGACTATAAAAATAACAAGGGGAGGTATCCTTCTGATGGAAGCTCTAAGTTCCATAATTGGTGAAATTAACGGTATTGTGTGGGGTTGGCCGATGCTGATCCTGATTTTAGGTGTAGGTTTCTTCATGAGCCTGGGCCTGAAGCTGATGCCGATCCTGAAACTCGGTACGGGTTTCAAACTGCTCGCTAGCGGCACGTCCGCTAAAAAAGGCGAGGAAAGCGAAGGTGAGATCCCACCTTACCAAGCTCTGATGACTGCAATGTCCGCTACCGTTGGTACCGGTAACATCGCAGGTGTTGCAACGGCTGTATTCCTGGGTGGCCCTGGTGCCCTGTTCTGGATGTGGCTGACCGCTCTGGTTGGTATGGCAACCAAGTACTCCGAAGCCGTTCTGGCTGTTAAATACCGTGAAGTTGATGAAGAAGGTAACCACGTTGGTGGTCCGATGTACTACATCAAAAACGGTATGGGCAAGAACTGGGCTTGGCTGGGTACTGCATTTGCTATCTTCGGTGCGATTGCCGGTTTCGGTATCGGTAACACCGTACAGTCCAACTCCATCGCTCAGGTAATCGAAGCTAACTTCCAGATCCCAACCATCGTTACCGGTGTTGTTGCTGCGGTTCTGGTAGGTGCTGTACTGATGGGTGGTATCAAGCGTATCGGTCACGTTGCCGGTGCCCTGGTTCCATTCATGGCGGTTGCGTACATCGTTGCAGGTCTGGTGGTTCTGTCCATCAACGCTGACCAGATTGGTCCTGCGTTTGCCCTGATCATCGATGCGGCATTCACCGGTCACGCTGCCGAAGGCGGTTTCGCTGGTGCTGCTATTTGGGCAGCTATCCGTTTCGGTGTTGCACGTGGTGTATTCTCTAACGAAGCTGGTCTGGGTTCTGCGCCAATCGCTCACGCGGCGGCACAGACTAAAGATCCAGTTCGTCAGGGTCTGATCGCGATGCTGGGTACTTTCCTGGACACTCTGATCGTTTGTACTGTAACTGGTCTGGTTATTGTAACCTCCGGTGTATGGACTTCCGGTGAGTCCGGCGCAGCGCTGACTTCTGCAGCATTCGCAAATGCTCTGCCTGGCGTAGGTAACTACCTGGTAGCTATCTCTCTGGCAATCTTTGCTTTCACCACCATCATCGGTTGGTCTTTCTACGGCGAGAAATGTGTTGAGTTCCTGCTGGGCGTTAAAGCTATCAAACCATACCGCATCCTGTGGATCCTGGCTGTACCGGTAGGTGCAACCCTGAGCCTGGACTTCGTATGGCTGGTGGCAGACACCCTGAACGCTATGATGGCGATCCCTAATCTGATCGCAATCGCAGTACTGAGCCCAGTTGTATTCCGACTGACTCGCGAGTACTTCGAGCGTCAGAACGGCATTCCGGCTTCTCAGCCTAAATAACCGTTAATCTGCACACGTTAAAAAAGGGGCCTCCGGGCCTCTTTTTTTATGCTCCTGTCCCGTCCTGTATAACGTTGATACTTTTTCAGCTTCAATTCAGGTCCATTCCATACTATGAGCACACAACGCGGTGACCCTCAATCACCTTGTTGTGCGCGTGGGAACCAGCATGGCTTAATTCACTGCCTTGATCTCGAATCGCTCTGAACACCAGCGCGTAGTTCGGACGTGTTCGCAGGTTCCCTATGACCTTCTATCCAGTCCTTTGAGTTCATGAAGGTCATACTCAGAGCTCTCAATAAACCCTACTTCAGCCGCCTACCCCGGGCGGCTGTCTTTTTACGATTTGCGAACGCTTAGTACAATGTAGAGACCTTATAGGGAGAAGGTTATGACAAACGTTATCTTTATTACCGATCCGCTGTGCGGATGGTGTTGGGGCGCTGCGCCTATGGTGTCTGTAGTACACCAGACAGCACTTGAAAGCGGTGCACAGTTTGAACTGCTGCATCGCGCACTGTTCACCGGTGAAATGACCCGCTGGATGAGTAACAGCTTTTCCGACTATGTGACCGAAGCTGACAAACGCATTCATGCGGTATCGGGCCAACCATTTTCCGACACCTATAAAGAAAACCTGCTCTATAACAACAGCCTGATTTTTGACTCCTGGCCCACCGCAGTAGCCAATCAGGTTGTAAAGCGGCTGGCACCGGAATTGATATTCCAGTATTACGAACGCCTGCAGCATAAACGCTTTATTGAAGGCCGCGTGATCTCCGATGCTTCGGTACTCACCGAAACCGCTGCAGAGATCGGCATCAGGGCGATCGACTTCCACAACTGTTTTACCTATGACGACGCTATACGTGATACCGCCACACAGGAGCAGTGCCGCGCGATCGACCTGCAAAACCAGGTACTGAGCCAGGGTGTACCCTGTTTACTGCTGGAGCGCGATGACAGCCTGGAGCGCTTACCGCACGAATCCTGGCTGGGTGATCCGAACGGCTTTGCCCGAATAGTCCAGCACCAGTTGCGGTCTTAGCTTTCCCCCTGGCAGCCGTTTATAATGGCCGCCGCTTATCTGTCCGACGGAAACTTCCCATGCAACGCGCCGACATCTTGCTCACCGAAAAAGGTTACGCCCAGTCCCGTACTCACGCCCAGCGCCTTCTGAAGGGTCGTAAGGTCTCTGTACGTGCAGGCGATGGCTGGCAGGTTATCACTAAACCGGGCGTCAAACTCGATCCTGATACCGAGTTTCAGGTGGAAGTGGATGAAGCTGATCGTTTTGTTTCCCGTGGTGCGTTGAAACTGTTGGGTGCACTGGAACGCACGCGACTGGATGTTACCGACATGATCGCCATCGATGTGGGCCAATCCACCGGGGGGTTCTCCGATTGTCTTGTGCAGTCCGGTATTCGCAAAGTAGTCGGTATTGAGGTTGGACATGATCAGTTGGCGGAAAAGCTGCGCAACAATGAGCGTGTACTCTGCTTTGAAGGCGTTAACGGCCGCGATCTTCCTGCAGAGATGCTGCTGACGCATAGCCATGCGGACGGCTTTGATCTGGCTGTTATGGACGTTTCCTTCATCTCCCAGACCAAGATCCTGCCGTCGCTCATCCCTTTGATCCGCCCAGGCGGTCACCTGATCTCGCTGGTTAAACCCCAATTTGAAGTGGGTAAGGCGGGTGTCGGCAGTGGTGGTATCGTGCGGGACCCATCGCTGTATCCAAAGGTAGAACACACCATCAAGCAACACTGTGAAGAACTGGGTATGGAGATCCTCGACTACTTTGAAAGCCCAATCAAAGGCGGTGACGGAAACCGGGAGTTCCTCATTATCGGCCGAAAACAGTAAATCTGACGATTCCACCTTTTCCGGAATCAAGGCATCAACACAGTTCCAGACCATTTACTTTTAGGATAAAGATCAATCAAAACCCGATATATACAATTTTATTATTGTTTTTGATATTTCACTGAAACCAGCTTATTTTGACGCTTGAAGCCGGATTGCAGGCTGTATAAGGTAATCACATAACGGTTGTTGGACGGCTTCCTATGTATATCGATCTGCAGGATCTCTTTTGGCTGACACTGATCTCCCTGTTCTGTTTGCACTGGTGGCACGCACAGAAGGTAAAAGAGATCGCGTTCAAGCATACCGTGCGTCACTGTAAGGAGATGGACCTTCAACTGCTGGACGGCAGCATCGGTTTACGCGCGTTCTGGCTGAAACGAGGAGACGATGGCCGCCTGCACTTCTGGCGCTCGTACGTGTTTGAGTTTACCGCCACCGGCGATGACCGTTACAAAGGACGGGTTGTAATGCTGGGCCAGAAGGTTACTAACATCCAGCTGGATCCACACCGCATCTAATCTCCCCTTCTTTCACTGAAAGCTGTTGATCCGCGTCACCTCTATCACCGATTCTATGCCTGCTTGAGTAGCACTGGACTAGACTGTGAGAGTCCCTGATTTGGGGACCGATCTGCCCACCACGTTTAGAGGACACGCCGATGAGTGAGCTTCAGAATTTCCGCTTAATGGCCCGGTATAACCAGTGGATGAACGACACCCTTACCGAGGCTGCCGGGACACTACCGGAGACTGTTCTGCTGCAGGATCAAGGTGCATTTTTCGGATCGATCATGGGTACGCTGAACCACCTGCTAATCGGGGATATCATCTGGTTACAGCGTTTCAGCACCCACCCTTCAGGTTTCCATTCTCTACACCCTCTGGAAACCATGAAAAAACCCGCCACTCTCAACACCATGCTGTATGACGACCTCGAAGCCTTCGCGGTTGAACGCCAGGGGTTGGATATCATTATTCAGGAGTGGTGCGAAGAACTGACCGACGCCGACCTGGAACATAACCTGCGCTACTCCAACATGGCGGGCGTGCAATCGTGCAAACGGTTCGGTTTTCTGGTGCAGCACCTATTTAACCACCAGACCCACCACCGGGGTCAGATAACCACCCTGCTCTCCCAGCACGACGTGGATGTCGGTATCACTGACCTGCTCACACTGATCCCGGAAGCACACTGAAAAACGGACAAAGACTCCACACACAAAAACGCCGGTTCAAAGACCGGCGTTTTGCGTTATATGGATCTGTTTTCTGTCATGATGAACAGGTCAGGCAGATAGCGCCCGCCCAATCAGGCGGCGTATCGGCAAAGCGCTGCACCTCCGGGTGATCATCGCCGGGATGACGCAACACCCCCAACAGCTGATTCACCAATACATAGTTGCCGTCATGCGCCTCGCGGATCGCCTCCTCTGCCATGTAGTTACGGAGGATGTATTTCGGGTTTACCGAGCGCATCTGTTGACGGCGAATTGGAAAACTGGCCGCTTCGGCAGCCAAGCGTTCATCATACTGATCCAGCCACTGATCCAACACAGCGGCATCACACAGGAACGGATAGAGCAGATCGCGAGCGGCCCCCGCCCCTTCGTAATCACATAGCGTGCGGAAGAAGCGGTTAAAATCGACCTTATGCTCCGCAAAAAGGGTCAGCAACGACTCAATCAGCGCGGCATCACCCGCTTGCTCCGTCTGCAACCCCAGGCGCGCCGCGAGGCGTGCATTGCGGTACGCCACGAATTTGTGCGAGTAAGCACGCAACACAGCCTTCAGATCCTCCTCACCCACCATCGGTAAAAAGGACTCTGCCAATGCGGTGAGATTCCACTGCACGATGTCCGGTTGCTGCTTAAAGGCGTAACGACCGGCTGTATCATTCTGGTTCGCCACAAAGTCCGGGCGATACTCGTCCAGGAAGGTGTAAGGTCCGTAGTCGAAGGTCTCACCGAGGATCGACATATTGTCGGTATTCAGAACCCCATGTACAAAGCCATACGCCTGCCACTGGGCAACCAGTTGCGCGGTGCGCTCCGCGATCTGCTGATACATCGCCAGGTAGGGATTCTCGGCGTCTTTCACATCCGGGTAGTAACGCTCGATACAGTAATCCGCCAAACGACGCAGGTCTTCATGCTGCTTGCTGTAATAGAAGTACTCAAAGTGGCCAAAGCGGATATGACATGGAGTCACACGCAGAACGGCAGCACAGGGCTCCATGCCGTTGCGCATCACTTGCTGTGTACTGCCGATCAAGCACAACGCTCGTGTAGTGGGAATCCCTAAACCATGCATCGCTTCACTGACCAGATACTCGCGGATGCTGGAGCGCAGCACCGCACGGCCGTCACCAAAACGGGAATACCGGGTTTTACCCGCTCCCTTGAGGTGCAGGTCCCAGCGCTCGCCGTTTTGATTCACCACTTCACCCAGCAACAAGCCACGTCCATCACCCAGGTCCGGGTTGTAGTAGCCAAACTGGTGACCGGTATACTTCATCGCGATCGGCTCGCTGCCCGGTAACAAGTTTCCGCCCCCAAAGTAGTTCGCCAGATCCGACGGATTGATCTCACAGGGGTTCAGGTCCAGCAACGCTGCCACTTCCGGGTTGAAGCTGATCAGGTGTGCATCAACCAACGGCTCAGGTGTAACACGGTGAAAGAAATGTTCTGGAAAGCGGGTATAACTGTTATCAAAGTTCAGCGTTTCCAGCGTGGCGAAAGAGTCGGACATCCATAAAACCCCTGCTATCTAATTGCCAATTACCCTACCATTTTAATCAAGTATTTTCACCCCATAGGTTATCGGGTCATTTGGGTTTTATGGGTTCAAATACACTGTGGTAGATTTAGCGGATCGACAACCACGACCAGTGATATTACTTTGGAAGACGTAAGCTATCAGGAAAGGTTCTGGCAGGTGATCAGCCTGATCCCACCGGGTTCGGTGGCCACCTACGGCCAGGTGGCAGAACTGGCAGGGTTACCGCGCATGGCAAGAGCCGTCGGTCGAACCCTCAGTCAATTGCCCAAGGACTCCACCTTGCCCTGGTTCCGGGTGATCAACGCCAAAGGTGAGATCTCGTTCCCTAAAGACAGCCCCGCCTACACGCGCCAGAGGTCCTTGCTGGAAGCGGACGGGATTGTTTTTATGAACGGAAAAGTTTCACTCAAACGGTACAAGTGGCAGCCTTAAGGCAGCCACTTTGCGCTTAGAGGTGCAGCAGCGCGATCTTCAGTGGGAACTGGCCATCCGGCGATGGAAAGTCTGCTTCCGGGGTGATGATTTCATAATCCCGTATGGGACGACCGGCCTTGTTGCCACAACGCTGTACAGTATCCAGCCATTCATCCAACGGTACCTTGGCCACGTTGTTCACACAGATCAGGGTGCCGCCTTCCTTAGTTGCCAGGAGCGAGGGTTTCAGCACACTCGGGTAGTCACGTACCAGATCCACGGTGCCAAAGTAACTTTTTGCCCAACGCGGTGGATCCAGGTACACAAGATCAAACTGGCGCTCATCAATCCGTGGGAAAGGTCGCGGTTTCTGCCCACGTTTCACACGCTGCTTCACCGGCAGACCCGCATACTGTTTTACCGCAGTAAAGAAATCGCTCTGTATGAACGCGATCTGATCTTCATTCAAACCGTTAAGCTCGGCGTTTTCCCGGCCAACCTCCAGGTTACGGGTGGAAAAGTCCACGTTTACCACATCCGATGCACCGGCCTTTGCGGCACATACGCCCACTCCGCAGGTGTAAGAAAACAGGTTCAGTACGCTCTTATCCTGGGCTATCTCCACAATGCGACGACGCCCCGCACGCATATCCAGAAACAGCAATGGATCCTGTCCCATGTGCTTGCCGCGTACGCGGTATTTAACGCCTATTTCGTGCCCCACATACTCCGTACCCAGTACCCGGGAATCGTCACTGCGACGGGAGTTACTGGCACTGCGATCGTTGTAGACCACCTCTTCCGGCTCAAAAACCTGACGACAGTGTGTCTCGATCAACGCGAGATCCTGCTCAGACACGGGCGCATGGAAACTTTGCACCAGCAACTGCGGGCCGTAACGGTCAACGGTAAGACCTGGCTCACCTTCATTTGTACCGTGAAACAGACGGTAGCAGTCGGTTTGCTCAGCGTGCAGGGATGCCAAAAGCTCGGCGCGGGCGTCTAACGCATGAGAAAGTTTGTGTTGTAGATCGTTCATCGGGCACCTAACTGCTGCAGTAGTGATTGAATTGCCTCAAGGCGCAGGAGCGGATCATCACTTTCCAATAGCAGCTGCTTCTCGGCATGGGTAAATGGCAGGAGTTCAGCTAGCAGGTAACCCACCTGCGCGGCATCCCGGTAGTCGATATCGGTATCAAACGTCTCCACCATCGGATGCTCTTCCAGCTCCATTGCAAGCTTAACCAGCAGCTGGTATTTCTCTGCAACCAACACACCTGATGGCTCCTCAATAGGTTCACACTGGCCAACCAATAAGCTGTCTGGTTCGGCCCGGTAGTCATGAATACGAACCCGAAACTGCCCTTCCACTTCTATGCCCAGCATGTCATTGGCTTGCGGGTGCCAATCGATAACCTTGGCATAACAACCCACGCGGTAGAACGACCTGTCGCCGTTTTGAACCTTCTCTTCTGGCAAAGACTGAACAATGACAAAGCCAGTCTGATTTTGCAGCGACTCCTTTACCATCCGCAGGTAACGCGGCTCGAAAATCTGCAGAGGCATCACCGTCATGGGGTAAAGTACGACCGGAAGCGGAAAGAGAGGGAGTTCAACCATAAGACCACCTTTAGCTGGGGATGGCAGTATAACAGAGGGTTTATAAAGCGACGCGCTAAAACGCAAAAAGGGCAGCCAGAGCCACCCTCCATTTGAGATTGCGTATTGAGTGTTCCTCAACAAACAATCTCATCGTGTATTCCATGCTGTGTCGGAAAACACTGTTGTGGATCTACCCCACATTTTCGCTGCCGCCGGACCGGTGCTGAGCATTCTGCTCCATACCCGCCCGACGGCGAAATTTATTTTTGCTTCTCCCGTTGGCAGAGCCTCACCTTCAACTCCTTCTCAGTGGCCACAAGATCGTCTTCAGGCACTACGACACCGTTTTCGATACGAAGACCGATATCTTTTAACTGTGCGGACGAGAGGTCGCGCAGTTCATAGTATGTCTGGCGCTGCTTCAGGGCGATGTTCAGTTTACGGAAACAAGATACAAACAGAGCAAAAACAGTCATGGTTTTCTCCTTTGGATTTAAGCCCGGAACGCTTAGAGGAGAAAACAGAAGATAAGAGCATTCAGATTCACCGCGAAGAGTTCCGCGGCTACAGGGTGGTTTAAACGATCAGATAGCACGCAGACAGGCAGAAGTACGCTTATGCCAAGGGGCAGAAACGTGAGACATAATATTTCGCTGAGACGTATGCAGCTGGAACATTACGTTGCCTATCCAAAAGGTTGATATCTGAGAAAGACCGATTTCACCGTTTCAGTGCAAACAAGTCAAGCCTTCAAAAACAAAAAAGGCAGCCGAAGCTGCCTTTTCTCAGAACTGAATGGTCAGCAATTACCAGCCAGTTACTTCTTTCAGTGCGTCGCCGATCTGAGCTAGGGAACGTACAGTCTTAACGCCTGCATCTTCCAGAGCTGCAAATTTCTCGTCAGCAGTACCTTTACCGCCAGAGATGATCGCACCGGCGTGACCCATACGCTTACCCGCTGGAGCAGTTACACCAGCAATGTAAGAAACTACAGGCTTAGTTACGTTTGCTTTGATGTAAGCAGCCGCTTCTTCTTCTGCAGTACCACCGATCTCACCGATCATTACGATCGCTTCGGTCTGTGGGTCGTTCTGGAACATTTCCAGAATGTCGATGAAGTTAGAACCTGGGATCGGATCACCACCGATACCTACACAGGTAGACTGACCGAAACCGTAGTCAGTAGTCTGCTTAACAGCTTCGTAAGTCAGAGTACCGGAACGGGATACGATACCTACTTTACCCGGCAGGTGGATGTGACCTGGCATGATACCGATCTTACATTCGCCCGGAGTGATAACACCTGGGCAGTTAGGACCGATCAGGCGAACGCCCAGCTCGTCACACTTAACTTTACACTCCAGCATATCCATTACTGGGATGTGCTCAGTGATACATACGATCAGTTTGATACCTGCGTTCGCAGCTTCCAGGATGGAATCCTTACAGAAAGGAGCTGGTACGTAGATAACGGAAGCGTCAGCGCCTGTTGCTTCAACAGCTTCAGCAACAGTGTTGAACACAGGCAGGCCCAGGTGCTCAGTACCACCTTTGCCTGGAGTTACACCACCCACCATCTGAGTGCCGTAAGCGATAGCCTGTTCAGAGTGGAAGGTACCCTGACCACCAGTGAAACCCTGACAGATTACTTTGGTGTCTTTGTTAATCAGAACGGACATTATTTACCCTCCGCTGCTTTAACTGCCTGCTGAGCTGCGTCAGTCAGGCTGGTTGCCGCGATGATATCCAGGCCAGATTCCGCCAGAAGCTTGGAGCCCAGATCAGCATTGTTACCTTCCAGACGTACAACAACTGGTACGTTTACGCCTACTTCCTTAACTGCACCGATGATACCTTCTGCGATCAGGTCGCAACGAACGATACCGCCGAAGATGTTAACCAGTACGGTTTTCACCTTGTCGTCAGCCAGGATCAGCTTGAATGCTTCGGTAACACGCTCTTTAGTCGCGCCGCCACCAACGTCCAGGAAGTTAGCTGGGAAGCCACCGTGCAGAGCCACGATGTCCATAGTACCCATTGCCAGGCCAGCACCGTTAACCATGCAGCCGATGGTACCATCCAGGGCTACGTAGTTCAGATCCCACTCAGCAGCGTGCGCTTCGCGCTCGTCTTCCTGAGATGGATCGTGCATAGCCTGCAGATCTTTGTGGCGGTATACAGCGTTACCGTCGATTACCACTTTAGCGTCCAGACAGTGCAGGTTGCCTTCGTCAGTGATAACCAGTGGGTTGATTTCCAGCAGTGCCAGGTCTTTTTCCTGGAACATCTGCGCCAGACCCAGGAAGATCTTAACGAACTGCTTAATCTGGTCGCCCTGCAGGCCCAGTTTGAAAGCCAGCTCGCGACCCTGGTATGGCTGTGCACCAGTCAGAGGATCGATAGTTGCTTTCAGGATTTTTTCTGGAGTTTCTTCTGCAACCTTCTCGATTTCCACGCCACCTTCAGTAGATGCCATGAATACGATGCGGCGAGTAGAACGGTCTACAACCGCACCCAGGTACAGCTCGGAAGCGATATCTGTGCAGGTCTCAACCAGAATTTTGGATACTGGCTGACCGTTTTCGTCAGTCTGGTAGGTCACCAGGTTTTTGCCCAGCCAGTTTGCAGCGAATTCCTGCGCTTCCGCAGGGCTGTCTACCAGCTTAACGCCGCCCGCTTTACCGCGGCCGCCGGCGTGCACCTGGGCTTTAACTACCCACTTGTCACCGCCAATTGTAGTTGCTGCTTCTGCTGCAGCTTCCGGAGTATCTACCGCGATTCCTTTGGAAACCGGCAGACCATATTCGGCAAACAGTTGTTTACCCTGGTACTCGTGAAGGTTCATGCTCTAATCCGTTGTGTTGTCACTAGTGTGTGTTTCTGCAACGCAGTATGGAGAGATTACGTTGTTGCAGCCCTGTTGGGATCTCAACGACAAACTCAGAATCGACCGGATACCCCCGAAATGATACCCGGCCGACAGTTTAAAACGTCAGGTTAGCGTTTTTTACGGTTCGCAATGTGAATTGCGTGGCCGTCCACCGCCAGAGCGGCTTCGTGCACAGCTTCACTCACGGTTGGGTGAGCGAAGACGGTCAGCTGAAGGTCTTCTGCGGAAGAGCAGAATTCCATAGCAATCGCAGCCTGAGCAATCAGCTCGGATGCGATACCGCCAACCATGTGAACACCCAGAATGCGGTCATTTTCTTCGTCAGCAATGATCTTAACGAAACCATCGGTATCGTCAGCAGCCATCGCACGACCAGAAGCCGCAAATGGGAATTTGCCCACTTTGATCTTCACGCCATCCGCTTTCAGTTCCTGTTCGGTCTTACCGACCCAGGCCAGTTCAGGATGGGTGTAGATGATGCTCGGAATCACGTCGTAGTTCATCTGAGCTTTGTGGCCAGCAATGATGTCGGCAACCATGATGCCTTCTTCGGACGCCTTGTGCGCCAACATCGGACCACGTACGGAGTCACCGATTGCGTAAACTCCCGGTGCGTCAGTGCGGCACTGCTCATCTACGAAGATGAAGCCGCGCTCATCCAGCTTAACGCCGGAATCTTCAGACAGCAGACCATTGGTCTGTGGCTTACGGCCAACAGCAACGATCAGCTTGTCTACGGTGATTTCCTGCTCGCCTTTAGCGTCAGTGAAGAACACCTTAACTTCTTTACCGTCAACGATTTCGGTACCGGTTACACGCGCACCCAGCTGGATATCCAGACCCTGTTTCTTGAACAGTTTTGCAGCGTCGCGTGCAACGTCTTTATCAGCCGCAGCCAGGAAAGAATCCATCGCTTCCAGAACAGTTACTTTGGTACCCAGACGTGCCCATACAGAGCCCATTTCCAGACCGATTACGCCTGCACCGATTACACCCAGACGCTCTGGAACTTCATCGATATCCAGTGCACCGGCGTTATCCAGGATCAGACCTTCAGTCAGTGGCGCTGGCGGGATGTTCACTGGTACGGAACCGGATGCCAGAATCACGTTTTCAGCATCGTATACAGTCGCGGTACCGTCAGCTGCGGTCACTTCAACCTGTTTGTTCGCCAGCAGCTTACCCATGCCCTGCAGCAGGGTTACGCCGTTTGCTTTGAACAGACCACCAATACCACCGGTCAGGTTGCCAACAATCTTGTCCTTACGCGCAACCATCGCTTTAACATCCATAGTGACTTCGCCACCAACCTGGATGCCGTGTACATCAGCGTGCTGTGCTTTGTGGAACTGGTGAGTAGATTCCAGCAGTGCTTTAGACGGAATACAACCAACGTTCAGACAAGTACCACCCAGTACAGCGGCACCCTTGTCATCAACCCATTTCTCAACACACGCAGTGTTCAGGCCCAGCTGAGCCGCGCGAATAGCTGCTACGTAACCACCAGGGCCCGCGCCTACGACGATAACGTCGAATTTCTGTGACATGTCTCTTTACCTATCCTATCAATTCACTCGTTATAATTTGGGCTGACTTAGACTTCCAGCAGCATACGTGCAGGATCTTCCAGAAGGTCTTTAATAGTCACGAGGAATTGTACAGCTTCCTTGCCATCAATCATACGGTGGTCGTATGACAGGGCCAGGTACATCATTGGCAGGATTTCAACCTGACCGTTAACCGCCATTGGACGCTCCTGGATCTTGTGCATACCCAGGATTGCAGTCTGAGGTGGGTTCAGGATAGGGGTAGACATCAGGGAACCGAATACACCACCGTTAGTGATGGTGAACGTACCGCCCTGCATGTCGTCCATACCCAGCTTGCCTTCGCGACCACGCTTACCGAAGTCAGCGATAGTTGCTTCAACGTCAGCCAGGCTCATGCTGTCGGTGTCACGCAGCACAGGCACCATCAGACCACGATCGGTAGATACTGCTACACCGATGTCCTGGTAGCCGTGGTAAACCATGTCGTTGCCGTCGATAGACGCGTTTACAGCCGGGAATTTCTTCAGCGCTTCAGTAGCCGCTTTTACGAAGAAGGACATGAAGCCCAGACGAGTACCGTTGTGGGTTTTCTCGAACAGGTCTTTGTACTGCTTACGCAGTTCCATAACCGGCTTCATGTTGACTTCGTTGTAAGTGGTCAGCATCGCAGCGTTCTGCTGTGCTTCAACCAGACGCTTGGCGATGGTTGCACGCAGACGAGTCATAGGAACGCGCTTCTCTACGCGATCGCCTGCCGCGATGTTCAGAGCCGCAGCAGTTGCAGATGCAGCTGGAGCAGGCGCTGCTGCAGCTGCAGCTGGAGCGGGAGCTGCAGCAGGTTTGTTTTTCAGGAAGTTCTGTACGTCTTCCTTAGTGATACCGCCGTTTTTGCCGGTACCCGGGATCTGGGATGCATCCAGACCGTTTTCATCGATCAGTTTGCGTGCTGCAGGACCGATCTTATCAGCGTCACCAGCTGGCGCTGCTTCTGCAGTTGCTTCAGCCGCAGGTGCTGCTGCACCCGCTGCGCCTGCAGTGAAGGTTGCCAGTACTTCTTCGCTCAGTACGGTGTCACCTTCGCCTTTCAGGATCTCTGTAACAACACCGTCTTCTGGTGCTACTACTTCCAGAACGACTTTGTCAGTTTCGATGTCTACGATCAGTTCGTCCGCAGAGCATGCTTCACCTGGCTGTTTGTGCCAAGTTGCAACTGTACCGTCTGCTACTGATTCAGGGAAAGTCGGCGCTTTGATTTCGATGGACATGTTTTTTCCTTTACCGTTGCTCCGTCGGGTGATTACTTTCGATCACCCGATCAACCGTTGATTGCTTCGTTAACCAGTTTTTCCTGCTGTTCAAGGTGTACGGATACGTAACCTACAGCAGGTGCCGCTGCGTGCGGACGACCTACACCTTCAAGGTGCAGATTAGGGTTATGCTTGTGCAGCACAGAACGCATGTGATGCTGGCTGCAGTACCAAGCCCCCTGATTCATAGGCTCTTCCTGACACCAAACTACAGACTCCAGGTTGGTGTAAGGTGCGATTGCTCGCGTCAGATCCTTCTCAGGGAATGGGTACAGCTGTTCGATACGAACAATTGCAACATCGTCTTTTTCCAGCTCTGCACGGCGGTTGTACAGGTCGTAGTAAACCTTACCGCTACACAGCACCAGGCGTTTAACCTTGGCTGGATCAAGCTGATCGGTTTCAGCGATCACAGGCTTGAACATGGTGCCTTCTGCCAACTCTTCCAGAGTAGAAGTAGCCTGCTTGTGACGCAGCAGACTCTTCGGTGACATCACTACCAGCGGCTTACGCAGCGGTCGAACGACCTGGCGACGCAGCAGGTGGAAGATCTGTGCCGGAGTAGTCGGAACACACACCTGAATGTTGTGTTCAGCACACAGCTGGAGATAACGTTCCAGACGCGCAGAAGAGTGCTCAGGCCCTTGACCTTCAAAGCCGTGAGGCAGGAGCATGGTCAGGCCGCACAGGCGCTGCCACTTCTGTTCGCCACTTGTAATAAACTGGTCAATAACAACCTGAGCGCCGTTGGCAAAGTCACCGAACTGAGCTTCCCAGATTACCAATGCATTTGGTGTAGTGGTTGCGTAACCGTATTCAAACGCCAGCACCGCTTCCTCAGACAGGAAGGAGTCGTGCAGCGTCAAAGGCGGCTGCTCTGAAGACAGATTCTCCAGCGGCACATAGGTAGATGCGTCTTTCTGGTTATGCAGGACCGCGTGACGGTGGGAGAACGTGCCTCGACCTACGTCCTGACCGGTGATACGAACCGGGTGGCCCTCGGCCAAAACGGATGCATAAGCCAGAGACTCAGCCATACCCCAGTTCAGCTCCATGGCACCTGCAGCCATGCGCTTACGGTCATCAATAATTTTCTGAACCTGACGCTGAACAGAGAAACCTTCCGGCGCTTCACACAGTTTGTTGCCAAGCTCCTGAAGGAGTTTCAGATCAACACCGGTGTCGTGGTCGAAGGTCCACTTATGACCCAGATAAGGTGTCCAGTCTACGAACAGTTCCTTATTTGGCTCTGTCACCAGAGACTGAACCACGTGCTCACCGCTTTCCAGTGCAGCACGGTAATCCTTCTCCATCTGCTTGCTCTGTTCCGCAGTGATCACGCCTTCTTCGATCAACTGCTGAGCATACAGCTCGCGGGTGGTTTTCTGTTTCTTGATCTGCGCGTACATCAGTGGCTGAGTACCGGATGGTTCATCCGCCTCGTTGTGGCCACGACGACGGTAGCAGACCAGATCGATTACAACGTCTTTGTTGAATTCGTTTCGGTAATCAACCGCCAGTTGCGTTACGAAACGCACGGCTTCAGGATCGTCACCGTTTACGTGGAAGATTGGTGCGGACACCATCTTCGCAACATCGGTACAGTATTCGGAAGAGCGGGAGTCTTCTTTCTTGTTGGTGGTAAAACCAACCTGGTTGTTGATTACGATGTGGATCGTACCGCCGGTTTTGTAGGCACGGGTCTGGGACATCTGGAATGTCTCCATTACCACGCCCTGGCCAGCAAACGCCTGGTCACCGTGAATGTTAACTGGTACGACCGTTGTACCCACAGCATCTTCGCGACGGTCCTGACGGGCACGTACGGAACCTTCAACTACAGGCGCGGCGATCTCCAGGTGGGATGGGTTAAACGCCATCGCCAGGTGGACCTCACCGTCACGGGTCATCACGTTGGAAGAGAAGCCCTGGTGGTACTTCACGTCACCGGAAGACTCCACCATCTTCTTACCTTCGAACTCGCCGAACAGTTCAGCAGGGTTCTTACCAAAGATGTTAACCAGCGTGTTCAGGCGACCACGGTGCGCCATGCCGATTACAACTTCTTTCGCACCCTGTTTACCCGCGCGCTGAATCAAAGAGTTCAAGGACACGATCAGGGATTCGCCACCTTCCACACCAAAGCGCTTCGCACCGGCATAGCGGGAACCCAGGTACTTCTCAAGACCCTCGGCGGCCGTCAGGCGCTCGAGGACCATCATCTTTTTCTCAGGCTCAACCACCGGATGGGAGCGGCTTGGTTCCAGACGGGACTGGATCCAGCGTTTTTCCTGAGTGTCAACGATGTGCATGTACTCGGCACCGACAGTACCACAGTACGTTTTCTTCAGATCAGCCAGAATATCCTTCAGTGGCGCTTCTTCCGGTCCGAAGAACAGAGAGCCCAACTGGAAGACAGTGTCGTAGTCTGCTTCAGACAGTTCATGGAAGCGCGGATCCAAATCTGGCACGTCTTCACGTTCCAGCAGACCCAGCGGATCGATATTCGCTACCTGGTGACCACGCACGCGGTACGCGTTGATCATACGCAATACACGAACCTGCTTCTTCTCGTGCTCAGAGCTTACAGAGCTCACGGAAGCTGGTGCTGCGCGTTTCTGGTTTTTAGCGAGGTAGAGGAAATGTTCCTGGATAGGAGAGTGAGGAACATCTTGGGTGAGATTTTCACCCACTTTAGGCAAACGATCGAATTCTTCGCGCCACTCTTGTGGAATTGCGCTCGGATCCATCAGGTAGGTTTCGTACAGTTGTTCGATGTAGGAAAGGTTGCCACCATATAGGTGTGCATTCTTCCACATCAACTCCATGATGCCTTCTTGCATTCTTGATCACCCTGGCTCAGGGGGCTTTCTTAAGTCGGCACAGCATTGTATCTGTCGCGCGACTGCCCCTCTTTGACGTTACCGTATGTATACTCCGCAAACATAAGCGTCCCTATGTTCGGCGGTTGGTATTCTATAGCTTTTCACAGAAAGCTTTAAATAATTCTTTGTGTGAATATCACAGAATTGACATTATTTTCTTATCTGCCAAAAAGTGTTTCTTATTTCGCACAAATTTAGGTCAAAAAAAAGCGGTGCATGAGCACCGCTTGTTCGATCAGGTCGCCTGCTGAAGTAGCATGTTGCGAATCTTGCCGATCGCCTTGGTCGGGTTAAGACCTTTAGGACAAACGTTCACACAGTTCATGATGCCGTGGCAACGGAACACACTGAACGGATCGTCCAGATCTGCGAGACGCTCGCGAGTTGCGGTGTCGCGGCTGTCCGCCAGGAAGCGGTAAGCCTGCAGCAGACCGGATGGGCCGATAAACTTGTCCGGGTTCCACCAGAAAGATGGGCAGGACGTGGAGCAGCAAGCACAGAGAATACACTCGTACAGGCCGTCCAGCTCCGCACGCTCTTCTGGAGACTGCAGACGTTCGATCGCCGGCGCCGGCGTGTTGTTGATCAGGTATGGCTTGATCTTTTCGTACGCGCTGTAGAACTGAGTCATATCTACAACCAGGTCGCGGATAACCGGCAGACCAGGCAGCGGACGCAGTACCAGCTTGTCGTTTTCAACCACTGCGGACAGCGGAGTGATACAAGCCAGACCGTTCAGGCCGTTCATGTTCATACCATCGGAACCACATACACCTTCACGGCAGGAGCGACGGTACGCCAGCGATGGATCTTTGTCCTTCAGCAACTGAAGCAGATCCAGCACCATGATGTCTTTACCGCCAGGGATATCGATGTGGATATCCTGCATGTACGGTTTGTCATCAGTCTCAGGATTGTAGCGATATACACTTACCAGCATGCTATCTACCCCTTAGTAGGTTCGTACTTTAGGTGGGAACGCATCAACAGTCTTAGGCGCGAAGTTTACAGCGCGCTTAGCGATACGTTTTTCACCTGGGAAGTACATGGAGTGGCACAGCCAGTTCTCATCGTCACGCTCCGTGAAGTCGTTACGTGCGTGAGCACCACGGGATTCCTTACGCTCTTCGGCAGCGATCGCAGTTGCTTCAGCAACTTCCATCAGGTTCTGAAGTTCCAGAGCCTCGATACGTGCAGTGTTGAACGCCTGGCTCTTGTCTTCCAGATACAGGTTGTCAACTTTAGCGCGGATACCCTCAAGCAGTCCCAGACCTTTCTGCATGCTTTCGCCGTCACGGAATACACCGAAGTACAGCTGCATGGTGTCCTGCAGTTCTTTACGAACAGCAGATACACTCTCACCACCGGTAGAGTTGTTCAGCTTGTTCAGACGAGCCATTGCTTCATCAAGGTTAGCTTCGGTTGCGTCTTTAACTTCGTAACCTTCTTTCAGCTGCTTCTCGATGTGCATACCTGCTGCGCGACCGAATACAACCAGGTCAAGCAGAGAGTTACCACCCAGACGGTTTGCACCGTGTACAGATACACATGCAACTTCACCACATGCAAACAGGCCTTCAACGATGTAGTCGTTACCTTCTGCATCCTGAGCGATCGCCTGACCACCAATGTTGGTAGCAACACCACCCATCTGGTAGTGACAGGTTGGAACAACAGGGATTGGCGCTTTAACCGGATCAACGGCAGCAAAGGTCTTGGACAGTTCACAGATACCCGGCAGACGGGATTGCAGGACCTCTTCGCCCAGGTGATCCAGTTTCAGGAATACGTGATCGCCCTCTTCGCCACAACCACGACCGTCCAGGATCTCCAGGATCATGGAACGTGCAACCACGTCACGACCTGCCAGGTCCTTCGCGTTTGGAGCATAACGCTCCATGAAACGCTCGCCGTCTTTGTTGATCAGGTAACCACCTTCACCACGACAACCTTCTGTTACCAGTACACCCGCACCCGCAATACCGGTTGGGTGGAACTGCCACATTTCCATATCCTGCGCAGGAACGCCTGCACGCAGAGACATACCCATACCGTCACCGGTATTGATCAGAGCGTTGGTAGTGGAAGCAAAGATACGACCCGCACCACCAGTCGCCAGTACAGTTGCCTTGGACTTGATGTATACGGTTTCACCGGTTTCGATGCAGATAGCGATAATACCGACGATCGCACCGTCGTCATTCTTCACCAGATCGACAGCGTACCATTCGTTCAGGAAGGTAGTACCGGCTTTGATGTTACCCTGGTACAGGGTGTGCAGCAGTGCGTGACCGGTACGGTCAGCAGCAGCACAGGTACGGGCAGCCTGACCGCCCTCACCGAAGTTTTTGGACTGACCACCGAACGGACGCTGGTAGATACGACCAGTTTCAGTACGGGAGAATGGCAGACCCATGTGGTCCAGCTCAAATACAGCCTGAGGACCTACGGAACACATGTATTCGATAGCGTCCTGGTCACCGATGTAATCGGAACCTTTAACGGTATCGTACATGTGCCAACGCCAATCGTCGTTCGGATCAGCAGAAGCGATCGCACAGGTAATACCACCCTGCGCAGATACAGTGTGAGAACGGGTCGGGAAGACCTTCGTTACACAAGCGGTGTTCAGACCGGACTGAGCCAGCTGAAGTGCGGCACGCATACCAGCACCGCCGCCACCGACAACAATTGCGTCAAAAGTTAGCGTACGCAGCTTAGACATCTTTTAGATACCCCACAGAATCTGGATGCCCCAAACGACGTAAATAAACGTCACCAGTCCAGAGCCTGATTGAAACAGAAAACGCAATCCGGTTGCCTTGATGTAGTCAGTAGATACAGACCACAGGCCAATCCATACGTGTGCTGCCATAGACAGCAGTGCCAGCAGGGTAAAGATGCGCATCGCTGTGCCTTCAAACAGCGAGTTCCACATTTCATAAGTCAGCTCGGCGCCAAACGCCAGATAACCGATCATGAAAACGGTGTATGCTGCAAGAACAACGGCGGTAACGCGCTGAATCATCCAGTCATACAGGCCACTACGGCCAAAGCTAGTAATGCTAGTTACCATATCCATACTCCCGCCAGGAGGATTGCTACAACGCTAACAACCAGAGTTGCTTTCGCTGCTTTCCGACCACTTTCAAGTTCTTCACAGTGGCCAAAATCCATTACCAGGTGTTTGATGCCCGCAAAGAAGTGATACAGCAGTGCTGATACACATCCCCACGCAATCAGCTTCGCGAAGAAGCCATTCTCGAACATTTCAACGGCTTCGTTGAAGCCAGCTTCTGATTCCAGAGACAGACCCAGTGCATACAGCATGAACGCAGCAGCAACAAAAAGTGCTACCCCGGTCGCGCGGTGCAAAATGGATGTGATCGCCGGAAGCGGCTGTTTGATTGTTCGCAGATCTAGGTTTACAGGTCTTTTCTTATTCACGGCTCTTGTCACACTTTGCTGCCCTCTTGCAGGGCATGGTTGCTAGGAAGTGCTATAAAGATAAGTACCTCGTCCAAAAAGCTCACGTCCCTTTATTTCGGCACTTGTAGCGCTTTTAAGGCACATAAACTTCGGTGCGAGAGTATAAGCATTTAATAACCACAATACAACGCGGGGCTCCTTCTCTACACCCTTTGTCTAGGTCCGGCGGGGTAATGTCTGTTTAACTACAACTAAATATCTATACAGGCGGTGGTTAAAAATTGTTAAAAGTTTGTCACAATTTGCTGCAACGCAATAAACGACGCGTTGACAAACGCTTCGTAAACTCTATATTGGGTGAGCCCTTAAACTGGGTAAACTCCAACAAGTGATTCTGATTTAGTCGCCTAAGTCAATGATAAGAGATCTTTTACCTGGTAAGAGATCCATATAATTAACAAAATGATAGGAGCCTGTAATGGCTGATAAGAAAGCACGTTTGACCATCGACGGTCTGGATGAAGCAATCGAACTTCCTGTCTATTCCGGCACCGAAGGTCCTGATGTAGTTGACGTTCGCCCACTGACTGGCAAGGGCTGCTTCACTTATGATCCAGGGTTCGTATCCACCGCTGCATGTGAGTCTAAAATCACATACATCGATGGCGGTGCAGGTGTGCTCTTACACGGTGGCTACCCAATCGAGCAGCTGGCAGAACACTCCGACTACCTGGAGACCTGCTACCTACTGCTGAACGGTGAACTGCCAACTCCAGAACAGAAAGAAGAGTTCGTCAACACCATCAAGCGCCACACCATGGTGCACGAGCAGATGAGCGACTTCTTCCACGGCTTCCGTCGTGACGCTCACCCGATGGCTATCATGGTTGCAGTTGTGGGCGCCCTGTCTGCGTTCTACCACGACTCCCTGGACATCGATGATGCGTACCACCGCGAAGTATGCGCATACCGCCTGGTAGCGAAGATGCCTACGATCGCAGCAATGTGTTACAAATACAGCATCGGCCAGCCTTTCCAGTACCCACGTAATGATCTGGACTACGCTGAAAACTTCCTGCAGATGATGTTCGGCAACCCATGCGAAGACTACAAACCAAGTCCGGTTCTGTCCAAAGCCATGGACAAGATCTTCCTGCTGCACGCTGACCACGAACAGAACGCGTCTACTTCTACTGTACGTCTGGCTGGTTCTTCCGGCGCTAACCCGTTTGCATGTATCGCTTCCGGTATCGCTGCACTGTGGGGACCTGCGCACGGTGGTGCGAACGAAGCAGTACTGAACATGCTGGAAGAGATCGGCGACGAATCCAACATCGAAGAGTTCGTTGCACGCGCGAAAGATCCGAATGACTCCTTCCGCCTGATGGGCTTCGGTCACCGTGTATACCGTAACTTCGACCCTCGCGCGAAAGTTATGAAGAAGACCTGTGACGAAGTGCTGGCAGAGCTGGGCATCGAAGACGAGCCGCTGCTGAAGATCGCTAAGCGCCTGGAACAGATCGCACTGGAAGATGAGTACTTCGTAGAGCGTAAACTGTACCCGAACGTAGACTTCTACTCCGGTATCATCCTGAAGGCAATCGGTATCCCAACCACCATGTTTACCGTGATCTTCGCGCTGTCCCGCACTATCGGCTGGATCTCTCACTGGAACGAGTTCCACAGCAGCCCGAACAAGATCGGTCGCCCACGCCAGTTGTACACTGGCCCAAGCAAACGCGACTACCCTGCATAACGTTTTGTTTTGCTCTAAAAAGCCACCTTTTAAGGTGGCTTTTTTGTGCGCCCACTGCTTTAAACCTCAACCCCCATCCCCTTGGAAGTTCAGGCCACCTCCACACCCTTTAGCCGACCTGGTGCAAACGACCGTAACACTGACTCATTGAGACCGATTCCCCCTGCCCAAAGGGTCTCAACGGCACTCAGCACGCTACAGTCCTTCAACCCCACTTCTCTCACCACTAAAGCCAACACAAGGCCTGAGCCACTCTCATAAGCACTGCCATTCATCCATATTTTCGCGCATACCCCAAACGCAATCGCCACTAGAGAATTATGACAACAGCTTCAACTTCGGTTCCAGTTTGTGCCTGCCGATTCTCGCCATCAGTACCAAACTCATCACGCATTCCTTCCCATGGCTAGCTACAAACCACAGACACAAAAAAGCCGGCACTCCGCCGGCTTTTTCCTCACAGAACGAGGAGATCAATCCAGAGATGTAGACTCGATCTTGTGGATACTTAGGTCGGCACCGTTGAACTCCTGCTCTTCATCCAAGCGCAGACCCACAACTGTCTTGATTGCACCGTACACAACCAGACCACCGATCAGAGCCACTGCAATACCTGCTAGCGTACCGACCACCTGGGACATCAGGCTCACTCCACCCAGTCCACCCAGCGCTTCGCTACCGAAAATACCTGCAGCAATCCCGCCCCAGGCACCACACAGGCCGTGCAGCGGCCATACACCCAGCACATCATCGATCTTCCACTTATTCTGCTGGATGGTGAACAGCCACACAAAGATCACACCGGCCACACCACCAACAACCAATGCACCAATCGGGTGCATCACATCAGACCCCGCGCACACAGCCACCAGGCCTGCCAACGGACCGTTATGAATAAAGCCCGGGTCATTACGCCCCACGATTAGCGAGGTGACAATGCCACCTACCATCGCCATCAACGTGTTCACTGCTACCAACCCCGAGATACCGTCCAGCGTCTGTGCCGACATGACATTAAAGCCGAACCAACCGATACACAGTATCCACGCCCCGAGCGCAAGGAACGGAATATTGGATGGAGGGAATGCAATCAACTTACCGGAACGGTAACGGCCTTTACGGATACCCAGCAACAGCACCGCCGCCAAAGCAATCCAGCCACCCACTCCGTGCACAACAACAGAACCCGCAAAGTCATGGAACCCGGCTCCAAAGGATACTTCCAGCCACGCCTGAAAGCCGTAGTTACCATTCCAGATAATGCCTTCAAAGAATGGGTATACAAACGCCACACTCAGCGCAGACGCCGTCAGAATTGGCCAGAAACGCGCGCGCTCAGCAATGCCGCCAGACACAATCGCCGGAATTGCTGCTGCAAACGTCATCAGGAAGAAAAACTTTACCAGCTCATAACCACTGCCTTCCGAGAGCGTCGCCGCGTCCTGGAAGAAGGTGGTGCCGTACGCCACCCAGTATCCAATAAAGAAATAGGCGATCGCCGACACGCCAAAGTCAGTCATGATTTTAACCAGGGCGTTTACCTGGTTTTTATGACGAACGGTTCCCACCTCCAAAAATGCAAAGCCCGCGTGCATGGCAAATACCATGATGGCACCCACCAGAATGAAGAGCGTATTGGAACTTTGAATAAGCGTTTCTACGGCACTGTTAACGTTTTCCACAGTTAACTCCTGCAAGTAAGTATGACCTTTTGCACCATTAGCTAGCCCAGGACCTAGAACCAGCACCATTATGGTGCATTATTTTTAGTTATTTGTGCTCCGTTTTTGCATCAACGTCCATTATGGTGCGCAACTCCAGAAACGCCCGACCCTTATATACAGGGCCTGACAGCCGAAGAAGCGCTATTTCAGTGCATGCCATCACAATGTTGATGCAGAAACAGAGCAC
Source organism: Pontibacterium granulatum (assembly GCF_029961155.1). GTDB lineage: Bacteria > Pseudomonadota > Gammaproteobacteria > Pseudomonadales > Balneatricaceae > Pontibacterium > Pontibacterium granulatum. Next base: position 109,393 of record NZ_JASBRH010000003.1, read on the forward strand.
GTTTGGGTCTCTTAATATGCAGAGAGTGTGCCAAAAGAGATCACGCTTTGTGCGTGATCTCGAAGCAGACGTGTATACGCTGGTTACGTTTAAAGTCAGGATCCAGCGTCTGGGTTGTGATATCGCGAATCTCGAACGCGGCCAATGCATCGTAGTCGAGCTTGAAGCGACGATAATTGTTGGAGAAGATCAGTTTACCACCCGGGCGCAACAGCCCCATGGCAGCCTCCACCAGCTCCACATGGTCACGCTGAACATCCAGAATATTGGACATCCGCTTAGAGTTAGAGAACGTTGGCGGATCCATAAAGATCAGGTCGTATTCCGGTTTAAACTGACTGTGCAGCCACTTGAAACAATCGGAACGGATAAAGCGGTGCGCCTTGCCTTTACAGCCATTCAGCTCCAGGTTGCGCTCAGCCCAGTTCAGATAGGTGGACGACATATCCACACTGGTGGTTGATTTCGCCCCACCCACCGCTGCGTGCGCAGACGCAGTACCGGTATAGCAAAACAGGTTCAGGACATCTTTACCCTTTGCTTCCTGCTGAATTAGGTGGCGCACCGGACGGTGATCCAGGAACAAGCCGGTATCCAGATAGTCCTTCAGGTTGACCAGCAGGCGCACGCCGTGCTCATTCACCTCGAAGAAGTGATGGGTTTGCGACTGCTTTTCATACTGGGACGTACCCTGCTGACGCTTACGCTGCTTCAGGGTGATACGCTCTGCCGGCATATCCAACACCACCGGCAGCGCGGTCATGACTTCATTCAAGCGCGAGAAGGACTTCACCTTATCCACCGACTTCGGCGGCGCATACTCCTGCAGGTGCACCTGATCACCATAGATATCCACAGCGACCTGATACTCCGGAATATCCGCGTCGTAGGCACGGTAAGCCTGGATGTTCTCACGTTTCACCCACTTAGCCATCTGCTTGAGGTTCTTGCGCAGACGGTTGGCGAACATCTGTGCTCCTTCACTCAGCTCAACCTCACCCGACTCTGATGGTTGCTCTGCACCCTGTTCAGCCTGCTCAGCGATGCTATAGATAAACAGGCGACTCTCGATCGGGCCGTTGAAGAACTTATACTGTTTATCCGCACGCAGCCCCATCACTTTGCACAGCTCAGGATTGCCGGTAAAGATCGCCGCCTGCCAGCCCGGGAATTGACGCTTCAGCAAATCGCCCAGGTGACGGTAGAGAAACATCAATTGCGACTCTTCACCCAGACGCTCACCGTAAGGTGGGTTAGTGAGCATCAAGCCGGTCTCGGCTTCCGGCAGATCGCTGCGCTGTAGATCCTCTACACGCCCGTTACGGAACTCGATAAAGGCATCCACACCCGCGCGTGCTGCGTTCTCTTTGGCCGTGCGCAGAACCTTGGAATCCATATCACGACCCGAGAACTTAACGCTCAATGTCGCCAGACCAGCATCCCGCCGACCTTCGGCTTCAGCTTTTAACGCCTGCCAAATATCACGCTTATGCTGCAACCAACGGTTAAATCCGTAATAGCGACGCTGCAGGCCCGGCGCTATATCGGCCGCCATCAATACAGCTTCTATCAACAGGGTGCCGGAACCACACATCGGATCCACCAGCACCGGTGTCGATTCAGCTGCGTTCGGCCAGCCACAGCGGATCAGCAAGGCAGAGGCCAAGTTCTCTTTCAGCGGCGCTTCACCGGAACGCAGACGGTAAGCGCGACGGTGCAGGCTGTCACCAGACAGATCGAGGCTTAGTGTTGCCACACCACGCTGCAGGTGGACGTTGATACGAATATCGGGTGTCTGGCGCTCAACCGCCGGACGGCGACCGGTCTGCGCTCGGATCTGGTCAACGATCGCATCCTTGGTTTTCTGAGCACCAAAGCGGGTATTGTTGATACCTTCCGTACGGCCGGTGAAATCGATCGCCAGGGAGCCTTCCGGACGCATGTGCTCCAACCAATTGATCTGCTGAACACCAGCGTACAACTGGTCGGCAGATTCAGCTTCGAACTGGTGCAGATTCATTAATACCCGGTTAGCCAAGCGGGACCATAAACAGACGCGATACGCATCCTCCAGCTCTCCCTGAAAGTAGACACCAGCAACCGTCTGACGGGTTTCCTGAATGCCGAGGCCGTGTAACTCCTCTTCCAGCAGTAACTCAACGCCCTTTGGACAGGTGAGAAAAAAGTTCATGGTTGTCATACACCTATGTACGTTTTCAGCCGTCAGCTGAACAAAATTCAACAAACAAAAGAATTAAATAAAAACTATTCACTCAAATCGTGCACTTTGAACGAAATACTTAACTTAATGAATCTTCTCACTTTTTTGCACCAGCACTCTGATCATATTTATGACAGTACTGTAACAAGATAGTTAATTTAAATCGTACAACGCCACGTTTTTCGATATGAATATAGGTCTGTGAAGCAAATCACGAAGGAACGCGTCACAGCACACAGACAGGATACCAAGTCTCTGGTATCTGCTCTCAACACGATTAAAACAGACAGAGAGGCTCCATCAGATGAAGAGACAGAAACGAGATCGTAGCTCTTCCCTTTTCAACCGTGGTTTTAAGGCAGGTCTTGATGGCAAATCCCGGGACAATTGCCCAGTTAACACTTCAGAACTGCGCAGCCACTGGATGAGCGGCTGGCGTGAAGGCCGTGAAGCCCATTGGGGTGGCCAAACCGGCGTATCAGCGATACAGATGAATCCGTCACTTCACTAACACGTATATATAAAGATTTCCCGGAAGCTCCCTCTCTAGGGAGCTTCATTTATTTGGGCGCTTTACACCTTCAGCGCTTTAATTGCATTAGCAGCATCCGCGACCAGTTGCGGACCATGGTAGATAAAACCGCTGTAGATCTGAACCAAGGTAGCTCCCGCCTCGATTTTCTCCGCCGCATCAAAGCCTTCAGTAATACCACCTACACCAATGATTGGCAGCGCACCATCCAGGGCATTGGCTAGCACACGAATCGCACGGGTCGATTTGTTACGTACCGGCGCACCGGACAAACCTCCCGCCTCTTTTGCAAATGGCGAGTTTTCCACACCTTCACGGGACAGCGTGGTGTTGGTTGCAATCACCGCATCCATCTCATACGCCTTCAGTGAAGATGCTACCAGCTCCAACTCCTCTTCCGTCATGTCCGGTGCGATTTTCACTGCGATAGGTACGTAACGATCATGCAGACGCGCCTGACGCACCTGTTCGGTTTTCAGCGCATCCAACAAGCTGTTCAGAGATTCACCGTACTGCAGGGTACGCAGCCCCGGAGTGTTTGGCGAAGATACATTGACGGTAATGTATGACGCGCGGTCATACACCTTACGCATGCAGTACAGGTAGTCGTCGTTGGCTTTCTCATTCGGGGTATCTTTATTCTTACCGATGTTGATTCCCAGAATGCCCTTATAGGTGCTGTTCTGCAGGTTCTTCAACAGCTGATCAACGCCGTCGTTATTAAAACCCATGCGGTTGATGATTGCCGTCTGCTCAGGCAGGCGGAACAGACGCGGTTTCGGGTTACCCGCCTGTGGACGCGGTGTAACCGTACCCACCTCAACAAAGCCGAAGCCCATCGCCGCCAGACCGTCCACAGCGATGCCGTTTTTGTCCAGACCAGCCGCCAGCCCCACACGGTTCGGGAAGGACAGCCCCATCACCTCAACCGGATCACTTACTTCCGTAGCCCCCAGCAGTTTGTTCAGACCAAGGTCTGCTGCCAGATTCATGGAGCGCAACGCCACCTCGTGAGAGGTCTCTGGGTCAAAACGGAACATCAGGGATCGGGCAAGAGGGTATAGCATGCGGGTTACTCTGCTCTGTCTGCACTTGAAAAATTTTGCCGCAGATTATAGGCGACCCGGCCATTTATTAACAGGCCGCGCGCCCTTTCAAGAGAGCTTCTCGATCTTCTGAAAACGGCCACTGCGGTCGAAGGTAATGCAGAAACGGCCAAAGATACCTGCATGGAGCAAGTATGGTTGCAAAATATTTGCAGGAAAGCGCACGGTTCGCCCATCCAGCGCCCGGGTCACCACATCGCGCGCACTGCCTTTATATACCTGCAGATACTCATCCGCTGGCAGACGGATATCAAATACAATTTTGTTCATACACAGCCAAAGTAACCTACCGGATGTGAAACAGCCGGCAATGACCAATCAAATTCAATCACACAACTTTATATAGGCGATAGAGATCTGCCAAGCACTACAATACGCCCCTGCCACTCATCAACTCGGCCCTGTGGTCTGCATGGTTTGATAAGCTCAGACGCTTTACCCATAATAGTCTGGTTTTGAATCTGGCCTGTTGGAAAGCCCACTCTATGCGAAAGTTGTTATTGCTCTGCTCCCTGATCAGCCTTCCCCTGCAGGCGGCTGTAAATGCTCAGGTGAATGTGCAGACACTGGAGTTGGGTGAAACACTGCAACTAACCCTCGAGGCCGATCAGAAAGTTAAGCAGAACCCGGATCTGTCTGCCCTGCATAAGCAGTTCCGGATTGTAGGCAGCAAACAGATGACCATCTCCAGCTACACCGGCGGAGAACCCCGTTTTACCACCCGCTGGCGGGTCATGTTGCGTCCGCTAAAACAAGGCCCGCTGACCATCCCGGCAATCCGCATTGGCGGTGAAAGCACTTTCCCGATCTCGCTCAACATCCTGCCTAGCCAGCGGGATAGCAGCCCACTACTGGGGCACCAACTGGTGCTTGAAACCGAGCTGGATACCAACGAGATCTACCTGCACAGCCAGGCCATTCTGACGGTTCGCCTGTTTCACCAACAGCCGCTGCCGGACCAGGCACGCCTTGGCCACCCGATTACCACCGATGCCATCGTCAAACCGTTGGGTGAAGAACGGCGTTACTCTACCCGGTTACGTGGGCAAAACTATCAAGTCCTTGAGCGACGCTACGGTATCTACCCACAACAAACCGGCCTGATCCGCTTGGAGCCGATCAGCTACAACGATGGCAAATCCGGTAGCGTTGACCAGAATCTGCAGAAGACACCAATCGAAGTCGCAGTGCTACCCGAAGCGCTGCAGAAACGACCGGGATACTGGCTGCCCGCTACCCTGGTAAGCCTCGAAGACAACCTGCAGCCGCGCAACAGTGCTTCAATGGGTGAGGCCCTGACCCGCAAGATCACTCTGGAAGCACACGGCATTGTCGCGTCAGAGCTCCCCGCACTAAGCCCGCTGAAGAACGAACTGGCAGATATCCAGCTCGACAACGTCATCCTTGAAGAGCGTATGACCGACAAAGGGATAATCAGCACTCGCACCGAAGAGCTGACCGTTACACCTTACGAGCGCGGAGAGATCACCCTGCAGGCTATTCGCATTCCTTGGTGGGACGTCAGTCAGGACCGTGAGAAGGATGTCGCTATCGAGGCTCGCCTCATTAATGTGTCAGCAGCCAAATCCACACCAGCCCCGGTAGCGATTGAACCCACCTTAGCGGACACACCTGCGGCAACCGATCCGGACGTGCCAGCATCCGACAACAGTACGCTATTGATCTGGTTGCTCACCGGTCTGGCGATCGTGTCCAGCCTCGGCTGGCTCTACTCCTTCAATCGTATTCGTATCGGCAAGCGAAAAGAGCAGGCTCTACCTCCGCCACTGGAAGAGAGTGTCGAGGATATCGACTATTACGACCTGTCCGAAGCCAACAGTTTTGAAGAACTCAGCCTAGCCTGCACTCAGAATCAATGTGCAACCAGCCAGCTACTTCTGTTGGAGTGGGCGCAACACACCTGGCCCAATGATGATATCTACGACAACGAAGATATTGCCCGTGCATCCGGCAGCCAGACTCTGCAACTACTATTAATGGATCTGGAGCACCATATTGATCACGGTGAAGAGCACCTGTGGCGCGGGGATCTACTTCTGGAAGCATTGGACAAGATCCGTGAACGCCGCCTTACCGGCAGTTACTGAAAGATCTGCGCCAGCGCCTGATCAAGTTCGGGATATTTAAACTCAAAACCTGCCTGCATTAAACGTTGGGGATACACTCGCTGGCCTTCCAACAGGAGTTCAGCGCCCTCGCCCAACATCAACTCCACCACAAACGGTGGCAATGGCAATTTTGCCGGGCGCTTGAGTGATCTTCCCAGCGCCTGCGCAAACTCCGCGTTTCTGCGCGCCTCCGGCGCGGTCAGATTAAACGCCCCCTGCAATGTTTGGTGACGCAACAGGAAATCTATGGCCCGCAGTTCATCTTCCAGATGGATCCACGACATCCACTGCCTACCCGTACCTATCGGACCACCAACGCCCATCTTGAATGGCGGTAACATCTTCTTCAGTGCGCCACCTTCGCCCAATACCACACCGGTTCGTATCAAGCACACACGTACACCCAGTTCGGCTGCACGCATAGCTTCCTCTTCCCAATCGGCACACAGCGAATGGGTAAAGCCCTGGCGTACCGCGCTGGCTTCAACCAGCAGATCATCACCGGGGTGGGTACCGTAATAACCGATGGCCGATCCACTGATAAACACCGAGGGTTTTTTCTCGGACATTGCCATCCAATCCACCAGCGCATGCGTCATCGTAAGACGGCTGTAACGCAACAAATTCTTGCGTTTATCACTCCAGCGTCGATCCGCAATCGGCTCACCACATAGATTGATCACCGCGTCAAACGCTTCATCATCCACTTCCATCAAAGAGGACACCGTGCGCACATCAGGGCCCAGGATTTTTTTGGCCCGATCTGGGTTACGCGTTATGCAGGTGAAGTTCACGCCGTGAGGCTGACGCCACTTGATGTAGGCTTGGCCGATAAATCCGGTACCGCCGGTGATAAGCACTTTCATGCCACACTCCCTTGAATCTGAAGAAGGTACGAACAAGTCCTGAAGGCACTCTGGCTTTCGGGAAGGTTCACAATCAAGGAAGCGTTTTGCTGTAATGTTGAAACCTTACAAAAAGCGCTGACACCGAGTGTGTATCTTCCCGAAAGCCCCTTAGGGCAAGCCCTTAAGCCTGCATCTGCGGTGTTGCAGTTTTTGCCAAGGGCTACGGCCATTACCTGCAAACTGCGCCTTGCATCTACAGGCTTAATGGCTTGCAGAGCACTATCAGGACTTATTCGTACCTTCTTTAACTGATAGGCTTACGATAGATTTTAGACGTCAGATTCGTAGTTTGAGAGAAATAAGCCATGTTTACCGGCATCGTTCAGGGCAAAGCCACCATCACATCCATCGAAAAATATGACCAGTTTATGCGACTGCAGCTAGAACTGCCTGCAGAGCGCGCAGACAATCTCCAACTGGGTGCCAGCATCGCAGTGAACGGTACCTGCCTGACTGTTACAGCGTTTGAAGGCAACCTCGTCAGCTTTGACCTGATTATGGAAACCTTGCGGGTTACCAACCTTGGTACATTGTCGGCAGGTGATCAGGTGAACTTTGAGCGTGCTGCGCGCTTTGGTGATGAGATCGGCGGCCACTTGTTGTCAGGCCACGTGCATGATCAGGTCACCATCTGTCAGATCGAGAAACCGGAGAACAACTGCATTCTATGGTTTGAGGTGAGCGAAGAGTGGATGAAATACATCTTGCCGAAAGGCTTTGTCGCCCTCAACGGCTGCAGCCTCACCATCGGCGAAGTGGAAAACAATCGCTTTAATGTGTATCTGATTCCGGAAACCCTGGGGCTGACCGTGTTCGGCAATGCGGTGATCGGCAACAAAGTGAATCTGGAAATCGATCCCCAGACCCAGGCTGTGGTCGATACCGTTGAACGCTACATGCGCCAGAACCAGAACTGAGTTACCGTTGAACAAGTTCTGAACAATGCCAGGTCGAAACCAAGGTCTCAGGCTCAGTCATCAATCTGTAACTGAGGCCTGATAATGAAAAAATTTTATTTGCAATAATGTTGATTTTTTAAGTTGCTACTTGTTGTTTATGGCGTATACTGACTTAGCTTGAAATTTAGGCAGTGTTCGTGTGCACTACTACGAAGTACCATTGGAATACCTCGTCAGGGCCTCATTAGTAACACCACCATTTCTTAGCAACCCGGCCTTTAAAAAATAAAAAAGGCTTAATTTTCAAAACGTAACAAGAAGGTAAGACTAATTATGGCTACTGGCATCGTAAAATGGTTTAACGACGAGAAAGGTTTCGGTTTCATTCAGCAGGAACAGGGCCCAGACGTATTCGTACACCATACTGCTATCCAGTCCGACGGCTTCCGCTCCCTGCAGGAAGGCCAGAAAGTAGAATTCACCGTTGCTCAGGGTCCTAAAGGCCCACAGGCAGAGAACGTAACCAAGCTGTAATAGCTGTACGTTCACCGGTACATCAGGGCGACTTCCCGGTCGCTCTGATCTATATTCCCCTGCTCATTTATTTTTGGACGTGTCCAAAGATAGTCTTCGTTTTATATCTATTTTCCTGAAAAGTAGATATTTAGAACATCGCAACCTCATCTGCTGTTAATTGACGGTATTCACCCGGCTGCAATTTCGGGTCCAGCACCAGTCCGCCTATTCTTTCCCGGTGCAAGTCGATCACCTTGTTATCAAAATAACCGAACATTCTTTTTACCTGATGATAGCGTCCTTCAAACAGGGTCAAGCGCGCACTGTGTGATGACAACCTGTCCAGATCAGCAGGCAATGTCGTTAATCCTTCATATGCAAAGTGAATCCCCTGCCTGAACACCTCAGCGTAACCGGCCTCAATCGGATCTTCCGTCTGGACATGGTAGACCTTGGGAATACGCGTTTCCGGTTGTGTGACCCGTCGTGACCAGCGACCGTCGTTGGTTAACAGCATCAGTCCGGTCGTATTCAAATCCAAACGCCCCGCTATGTGCAGGTCAGTGCGGACCTCCGCAGCAAACAGATCAGTGACGGTACGATGCTTATCATCCTTGGTGGCACTGACAACACCAACTGGCTTGTGCAGCATAAAGTACTTGGCTTGGCCGACCTGCAGTACTCGATCATCCAGAATGACCTCCATCATCGGCGCCATTTTCAGCGAGCCATCGCGGGTGATTACACCATCCACACGTACACGGCCTGCCAACAGAAATTGGCGAACCTGACGGGAGCTCTCACGGGTTTGCTGGGTTAAGAATCGGTCTAATCGCATAGGCGCCTATTATGCCAGAACCTTTGTAACCTCACCTGATAACTTGCCCGCTCAAAAGAACACACGTAACGTAAAAGCACCATCTCCAACAGAGCCTCTCTTTATGACATCCGCTATTAATATTCGCCCAGCCACTATGGAAGAGATCGATGCAGTGTGCGCTTTATGGCAGCGGCTGGAGGCAAGCAAAAAACAACAACCGTTTGGTGGGGACAAAGAGGATGAAATTCCGGTACGTACCCGCAATGTGGTAGCCCACAGTATTACTTCGGAGACCGCGATCTCTTTGGTTGCAGAAAATAACGACCAGCTCATTGCTACATTATCGGCCTATATCTACGAAAAACCTGCCGTGCAACTGCCAACCGTAGCCGTGCTGTATTCTTTGTGGGTAGATCCTGAGCACCGGCACAAAGGGATTGCCCAGTCGTTGCTAGCTACAGCGGAACAGTCACTGAAGCAGATGGGCGCCCAGTCCCTTCAGGTGGCCTGGGACTCGGGAAACCTTCCCGCAGAGCGGTTCTGGCAACAAGCCGGGTTCAGCCCGTACGAGGTCATTGCCAGCAAAATTTTGAAATAATCCCTCCAAAACCACGAATTTAGGACAATTTCCGCTGATCCTTTGTCCAAAAGGCATTACAATGGCTATCTTTGAGAAGATTGTTCCACCACACACCGAATCAGAGAAATAATTTACCGATGAAGCTCGACGAACTCGACCGCGCAATCCTTGATCAACTGCAAAAAGATGCTCGCCTGTCCAACCAGGAACTGGCGGACAAGGTCGGTCTGTCGCCTTCTCCCTGCTGGCGTCGCGTTAAACGTTTAGAGGAGGTGGGTGTGATTCAGGAGTATGTCGCCCTGCTGTCACCCAAAGAGATTGGTGTTCCGGTGCTGGCATACGCTCAGGTCTCCTTGAATGACCACCGCCCTGAATCAAGCGAACGGTTCGACGCCTTTGTGAAAGCAAGCCCGCAGATTCTGGAGTGTTGCGCCGTCAGCGGACAGTACGATTACCTGCTGAAGATTGCATGCGCCAGCATGGAAGCCTACGAACTGTATATTAACCAGGAGCTGCTGGTGCAAACCGATATCCGCTCCATGAATACCAGCTTTGTATTGAACCAGAAAAAGTCGACAACCGCGCTTCCGCTTTGATGCTGTACGGCCCCTTCCGGGGCCTCGCTTTCACTTCCTTGCTCCACTCCTTCAAATCCCCCCCTTTTCCACCTCATACATCCAAGGGCACGGCTTTTTATTCGCCAAACCCAGAAAGACAAATAATTCCAATTTAAGCATAAAAACAAAACAGGATTTCAAAACCAATCAGATTAATGGATGTTTTGACCATTTGTTGATCTATGTCTAAAGCACCGCTCCTTACTCTGCGTAACATGCTCAATATGATTCACTTTTGAAATACATATGCGACCAAAAGCTATCACAAGCACAACATAAGGAGCCGACATTGAATGCCGTAGAACCCAAATCCGCAGATCTGCGCCAGTTTATCTCCGGAAACGAAGCCGTTGCCCTGGCCGCCCGTGATGCAGGTGTAAAAGTTGCGGCAGCGTATCCAGGAACGCCATCAACCGAAATTCTCGAATACGTTTCCAAGTACCCGGATATGTATTCTGAGTGGTCGATCAACGAGAAGGTCTCCTTGGAAGTGGCCATCGGCGCCTCCCTTGCCGGCAGCCGCGCTTTATGTGCCATGAAACACGTGGGCATGAACGTCGCGTCTGACGCTTTTATGACACAAACCCTGATCGGTGCGGTCGGTGGCTTGGTCATCGTGGTAGCTGACGACGTCGGTCTCTCCTCCTCTCAAAATGAACAGGATTCACGTTACTGGGGACGGTTTGCCCACCTGCCAGTACTGGAACCCAGTGATGCCCAGGAAGCATACGAGATGACCCGAGCCGCATACGGGATCTCGGAACAGTTTGAAGTGCCCGTCATCGTGCGCCTGACAACCCGTATCTGCCATGTAAAAAGTGTCGTGGTCACCGGCGAACCTGAAACCCATGCGAGCACTGGATTTAAGAAAGACCCTTCGCGCTACGTGATGGTACCGGGGAATGCCAAAGGGCGTATTCCGATGATGATGAAGCGTGACGAGGCACTGCAAGCGTATGCCCTGAACACCTCCCTCAACCGCGTTGAACCCGGCAGTGACAACCGTGTGGGTTTCGTGACCTCCGGTGCCGCCTACTATCACGTGAAGGAGTCCTTCCCGGACGCACCGGTATTTAAACTGGGTTTCAGCCATCCGGCACCGATCGACGCGATCCGCGATTTCGCCACCACGGTAGACAACACGGTGGTGATTGAGGAGGTGGAGCCCCTGCTGGAAACCGAACTGCGTGCCGCGGGGGTGGAGGTTCACGGCAAAGACCTGGTGCCAAAGATCGGCGAGATGTCCCCGGCCGTGATTACGCCACCGGTCAGCAAACTGATCGGTGAGGCCATCACAGAGGGCACCCTGATCCCAACCAGTGAAGTTTTTCCCCGTCCACCAACTATGTGTGTGGCTTGTCCGCATCTCGGGATCTACTACTGCCTTTCACACATCAAGAACACCATCATATCCGGTGATATAGGCTGCTACACACTGGGCGCGGGCCATCCATGGAATGCACTGGACACCACCATTAGCATGGGTGCCTCCCTGAGCGTTGCTCAGGGCCTCGACAAAGGTCGTGCGGAATCGGATGCCAACAAGAACGTACTGGCCGTAATCGGTGATTCAACCTTCCTTCATATGGGGATGCAGGGCCTGCTTGATATCACCTACAACAAGGGCAATGTCACTATCCTGCTGCTCGATAACCGCGCTGTGGGGATGACCGGCGGCCAGGATGCCCCCTCCTCCGGCCTCAACTTGCAGGGTGAAAAAACGACGCAGGTGGATTTCCGTAAGCTGTGTGAGGCATTGGGGGTCAAACCTGAGCGTATCCATGAAGTGAACCCATACGAGATGCCTGTGCTGTTTAAGGCACTGCGCACCGAGGTCAAGATCCCGGAACCGTCGGTCATTATCACCAACCAGCCCTGCGTTCTCACCGAGCGCTACAGCAAACTTCCACCACTGAAAGTGGAAACGGACAAATGCACGGGTTGTAGCAACTGTCTGGACGTGGGCTGCCCGGCCATCCTGGTTGACCGCCGCGAAACCGTGGTGAAACCCAACGGCAAAGAGAAGGAGCTGGCGTTCGTCAGCATAGATACCGCGGCCTGCACCGGTTGTGGCCTCTGTACCAAACCTTGTGCGCCGGATGCGATTGTTCCTGCGTTTAATGTAAGCAAAATCGATGCGGTGGAGATCAAGTGAATAACGACGTAACCAATATCCTCGTAGTCGGCATCGGCGGTCAGGGAGTCATGACTGCAGCCGAAATTCTGGCCACCACGGCCCTCTCTCTGGGTTATGACGTGAAAAAGACCGAAGTCGCCGGCATGGCGCAACGCGGCGGTGTCGTGACGTCCCATGTACGTTTTGGCCCTAAGGTGTACTCCCCGGCGATAAAACCAGGTACCGCCGACCTGATGCTGGCTTTTGAACCCGCCGAAGCACTGCGCTGGGCACCACACCTCAAGCAGGACGGCCTGTTGATGGTCAATACCTACGCCCAGGAACCACCGGTGGTATCCATCGGACTGTTCGACTATCCGGATTCACCGCTGGACACAGTGCGGGCAATGGGTATTGAAACCCATGATTACAACGCCGGTCAGTCAGCCATCGAGCTGGGCGACCGCCGGCTGATCAACAGCATCATGCTGGGTGCCATCTCCGATCACCTCCCCTTCCCTGCAGAAACACTGGAAGAGTCTCTACTGGATCGTTTCCGTCACAAAGGAGAAAAGTTGGTTGCCCTTAACCAACAGGCTTTTGAGCTGGGCCGCAAAGTCTTTGCCTGATCCCTTACCGCTCCCTCTACGGGTACCCCTCGGGTACCCGCGCCTACGCGCCTGATTTTTGCAGTTCCTTCCGAATTAAAATGGCTTTATATTTGTCACAGTTCGCCGATAGTATTTCAGTACGGGGACGAAACCGGGGACAGGATGAGCAAACAATCGCTGGAACGGGAAAACAGAGAACTCAAACGATCAATGCGCATCTTGGCGTCTAAAGCCGAGCGCAATGAAGCCATCGTAAAGAGTTTCTTTGAGATGGAGCTCCGCTTGCTCTCCTGTACCACACTGTCAGAACTGCTCGACCTGATCCTGATAGAATTCCGTGAATACTTCCGCCTTGATGCTGTAAACCTGATCCTGTTTGACCCGGAACAGGCAGCCCGCAGTCTTCTGGAAGACTATGTCCCACCATCCCCTGCAAACTCGCTGCGTTTTGTTGAAAACCAGCGTCTGCTGCAGTCGATCTATCCCGACCGTAAACTCACGGTGGGCGAGCCGGATGAGCAGGTTAAGAAAGCCGCGTTCCCATCTACACACTACATTCTTTCCTGTGCCCTGCTACCGCTGGAGCGCCACAATTGCCTGATCGGCAGTCTGCATCTGGGCAGCCGTGATCCAAGCCGATATTCCAGTGAGATGTTGTACGACTACATCAAGCATCTGGCCTCGGTAATCTCGATCTGTATCGAGAACTGCATCAACTACGAAAATATGAAACGGATGAGCATCATCGACATGCTCACCAAGGTCAACAATCGACGCGCGTTCGAGATCGAGATCCAACGGGAAATATCACGGGCCAGCCGCAGTGAATACCCTCTGAGCTGCCTGTTTCTTGATCTGGACTACTTCAAGCTGGTGAATGACAAGTACGGACATATTACCGGTGACCGGGTACTGCGCACGGTGGGGAGCTTCCTGAAACAGCAACAACGAAAATCAGACGTGGTTGCCCGTTATGGCGGTGAGGAGTTCTCGATCCTGCTGCCAAACTGTAACGAACAACAAGCGATGCAGCTGGCCGAAAACCTGCGCAGAAAATTTAACGCACTGATCTTCCGCAGTGAGCTGGGTGAGCCGTTCCGAATGACAACATCCATTGGGGTATCCACCTGCCACCCCGCCAGCTACAAACGGGACACTTTTGAGAAGCTCTCCTACAGCCTGATCTCAGCAGCAGACAAAGCGGTATATCATTCAAAAGCATCAGGACGCGACCAGGTTAACTATGTGGCAACGGCGGGGTCTGAACCACCCCAGAAGCTGCAACTTGAAGTTGTCTGACTCCCAAGGTTATTCAGCACAAATTTGTATGCGGTGAAGCCCACCCGCAGGTGATTATTCGTTCATATCCACAATCAGCTCTTTGTACAGATCACTGTACTGAACCGCTTGTTTTTCACCAAACAGTGGATCGTCGGATTTTGGTAACTCAGCAACCAGCTGCTGCCAGTCCGCTTCACTGGCTACGCCCTGCAGCAACGGGAATACAGAACCCTCTTCCAACTTCAAGTGCTCACTCTGCTCGTCCAGGAAGGCTTCAAGCTTATCGGTGAACTCGTCCATCGGAATGACCGCATCATGCAATATGCCATCAATGGTATCGGCCAGCTCATGGCAGGTGGTACGCATATTATGATGAGCTTGTTCACAACTTTCGATCATCGCGTCAAGCTCATCGCTACGCCCTTTGAAGTGAGCATACATACTGTCTTCACGCGGGTGATGATACACATCGGCGTAGTTGGAGATGTAGTCGACGACATCCGCCATCAAACTGAAATTCGGGTGGTTTCCTGCGCGCAGCTTTTCCACCTTCAGGCGCAAAACTGCAAGCAGCTTGTTCAGATTAATGTGATCCTGGTGCAGCTCATTCAAGATGGTCATAATGGAGCCTCCAATGATTGTGTACATCTGACTAACTATATAGTCCGGTCTCACCCGGTAGTTTTGATACCTGTCAATCCTCTAGGAAAGATAGCTACAAAACGTTCACTTACCACGAAGGGCAACGACCGGGATCAGTCATCAGGTCAGGACAGAGCTTAGCAAGGGCTTATGACACCTTTCCTTTGAATACAATACATGGGCAAACCCATACCTTGTATGAGTACAACGAAGCCATTCCGTTCACGATAAACGGAGGCATTCACCTATCAGTGCGCGCATCCGTCGCATCAGAGATTTTCGGCCTGCTCCGGCGTCTATCTCCTCCCAGCTACGCATCTGTAAAGCTTTTGATACAAGTAAGGATAGCTCGTCTGGTGTGAGTGCGTGCCAAACGGAGCGGTTTTTCAAAGAACGGATCACCAACTTGCGGATTGGCACGATACAACTCTCGTAACTGCGGTTATGTTGTACAAACGCCTCCAGATCGCGCATATCATGACTACTGAGATCCGTATCAAAACGCATCCCCTGCAGTAACATTGGTAATACCTCCACCTCCAGGTCGCGCAGGTTGTAGCCCAGCAACAACGGCAGCTGCTGGGTAAAGCGGTCACGCAGGTGGTTGTACATCAAACGCCCCGGATCAGACAGCGGCCGGCACACCAGTGCTGCATGGGTGCCACTCACCGCATCACGGGTTTCGCCCAGGCGGATAGTGCCAAAGCCGTTATTCTGCCAAAACAACAACAGCTCCTCTGTCGCCCCAAAGCTGGAACCCAGATAATCCCATCCAAGCCTGGCCCCTGCATTGGCGATCTCACGCAGCATCTGGCGCGCAACCCCACGGCGCTGCAGGGCCGGATGCACGGCGATACGCATGATACGGCCACACCTTAACGGCGCAGCCTCCAGGTAACCTTCCTGACCGATAACAGTTTGAGGCATCAGGTGACCTTTCGGACGCCGCTTGCCTTCCCACACCGCCTGGGCCAAATTGATGGCAATGGGTCCTTCCTCTGCAATTAATGCGGCCCCCACCACCAGCTTATTTTGGCGGGCGATCCAGACCCTCAGGTTTGGGCTGTCTAACAGTATACGCAGATCACCCGGAGTGGTCCGGTAGTGGGCAATCACCAGCAAACCAAACAACTGGTTCAGCAGGCTTTCATCCGTTACCAGTTGATCACGTTCAATTTCGAATATTTCAGGATCAAGCGCTGCGCAGGAGGCAATCTCGTCGGTGGGAGCCGCCTCCGCATTCAGCAGTAAGCTCTCAAACACAAAGGACTCCAACGGATCTTCAGCGGCCCAACGTACCGGCTCACTCAGCTCTACGGCACGCCAGTTGGGGGTACGTCGGTCAAGTTCGCGCCGGAAGCGAACGGCAAAGCCCTGGCCAGTCCCTTCATAACCGTGGATGGTTGAGGAAAATACGATACGCGGAAACCGTTCCAGCAATCGGGCCAGTACCGGCGAGGGGATGGCCGCAGCCTCATCCACCAGCATCACTGCGCCCTCCCCATCCAGACGACAGGCCTCATCGGGTGTCACATACCGGAGCGTGGCATTGCCACAGGTAATACTTCCGGCTTCAATACGTGTATCACTGAGGTGGCTGGCAGCATGGGCGAACACCTCTGCTACGTTGTCCAATGACGGTGCTGTGACCCAGATCGACTCCGCACCATTGCGGATCAACTGACTGGCCGCTATCCCGAGGGTGGCGGACTTTCCACGCCCACGATCGGCCGTCATAACAACGGGACGGCGCCCACGCGACAGGGTTTTGAGGATTTTTTCAACCGCTGACTTCTGGTCGTCAGATGCATACATCGCATCGACTAACGGCTCTCTCGGCTGCGGTTTTGAGTTACGCGGGGAACAAGCTTTGAAAGTATCCGGCGTAATAACGGCAACCTGATCTCCCACTCCCAATAGGCTCACAAGACGGGAGATAAAACGGCGTCCGACCTGATCGGTACCATAGGGCTCGACCACCAGTACACTGTGCTCCGGATCATCATAGGTTGCCCATTCATCCAGGGGGGGGCATAAAAGTACCAATACGCCACCACCACACAAGGTGCCGCTGATCTGCCCGAAAGCATTGGGATTAAACCCGTCCCAGGCATCGTAGATCAGCAGGTCTATTTCCTGGCCCAAATAGCGATGCAAGTCACGCGATATCGCCTGCTGGCTCTTATCCGGCGCTTGGCGTGATACCCACAGGCTGCGGTCACCTTCACCCGCTATCCAGCCCTGGATCTTCTGGGCTTTGCCTAATGTCCAGTCGCGCTCGCCCGACACCACCAACAACTGTCGGTGGTTGTTCTGACGCGCATTTGCCTGCATCTGTTTCACAGCTTCACGCCGGATCACGTACTACCTCCCAAACTACGACTTCGATGACTGCACTCTCCCTGCCGGCGTACGCTGCTGTCCGCCTCAATAAGATGACTTCACCTCTGTACTATTCGCAAACTGCGTGCATTGTAGCTGATTTGCTCGCTGTGTAATTGACTCAGGACTATGCTGTAGTTACAGGCCAAGCCCGAGGTACCACGTTTGTCAGACACGCTCTATCTGGTTCTGGATCAGGGCGGGCAAGCCAGCCGTGCGCTGGTATTTAACGACTACGGAGAAAGTTTAGCTCAGGCCCGCGTTGAGCAAAAAACCGATATCGATACCACTGCGCCCGATCCGAAACTGATTGTGGACGCCCTGCGGCGTGCAGTTACCTGTGCCCTGCAACAGCTTTCTGCTTCACAACGGAAACTGCCGATGCGCGCTGCGCTGGTCTCTCAACGTTCAGCCTGCCTGTGCTGGGACCGGATCACCGGCCAACCACTGACCCCCGTTATCAGCTGGCAGGATAACAGCGGTCAGTCGATCATCGACCAGCTCTACCACCACTTCAAGGAGATCCAGCGAATCTCCGGTTTAGTGCCTAACGGACATAGCCCCGCTAGCAAATGGTCCTATCTGCTGAACTCCAATGCCCTGATCGAAGCCCAGCGGCACTACCAGATGGCATGCGGCCCTCTGGCGTCTTTTCTGATCTTTCACCTATGCCGTGAGCATCCTTTCCTGATCGACAGGGTAAACGCATCTCGCACCATGCTCTATTCATTGGAAGCGCGTAACTGGAGTAATCCCCTTTGCGCACTGTTTGATGTACCACCGGAATACCTGCCCGACATACGGCCTAGCCACTACCGATACGGGACCTTGGAGATTGCCGGATCACGGATTCCATTGAAACTCGTGTGTGGTGACCAACCCGCGGCCCTGTTCAGCAACGGCTGGCCAAACCCCAGCATGTTGTCGGTCAACATGGGAACCGGCGCCTTTGTACAGATGCCGCTGCTGGTAGAAGCACAGGAACGGCCACGCACCCGACTGCTGATCTCGCCTGCCTATAGCGACCTCAACGATGAACTCCTGGTGCTGGAAGGCACCATCAACGGCGCTGCGACTGCGCTTAACCTGACCAGTCTGCCCCTGGGTCTAAACTATCAGAACAGCGATGCCTGGCGACAGCGCTATCAGCCGCTGCCCCTTTTTGTGAATGGGGTCGGAGGGCTGGGATCCCCCGATTGGTGCCCTCTGGAAAGCGGCTGGCAAGGTGTACCACCCTTTGATGCCAAATCTAAGGTGTTGGCGGTTGCGGAGAGCATCCTGTTCCTGATCCAACGGAACATCAACGCCATGCGGGATGTAGGAAGTTTTCCCGGCAGTATCAACCTCAGCGGAGGCCTGAGCCAGCTCGACTGGATGGCCCAGGGTTTGGCCAACCTGAGTGGTCTCAACGTTCACCGTATGAACAATCCGGAATCATCTGCCCGCGGCGCTGCCTGGTTACTTTCCAGAAGCCGAAACTGGCGTCAGAGTGAGGAGACCGTCTTTACGCCTGCCGCCGCATCGGCCCTGAATGCCCGCTACCAAAGTTGGACTCAACTACTGCACGCAGCGCTGATCATCAGTGGAGCCCGTCGCTAAGATAGTATTTTAACGTTTAGTCCAACCGGCCAGCAGATCAGCCGACCGGTAACTCTCCAGGTAAGCGGCTCCATGCTTTAGCCAATAGCGTGCCCGCCGTATGGTATCAATCTCATACACCACCACCGGAACACCGATATAGCTCAAATGCCGCCGTTGCTTGATCCGGCGCTTATTCACAAACAAGATATCCGGTTTACAGCGCTCCATCTCGTCTTGGATAGGCGGCCAGTGGCGCAGTACCAAGCCAACCTGCGGCCATCGCGTTCTGGCCGCAGCAATAAACGGCATATCAAAACTGATCAGATGAGTCTGCTTGGCCATCGGCCGCAACACGGGTAAGACTGCATTCAGAACGGTCTCGATCCCAAAGGCCACAATCGATTCCTCTTTGATCTCGACAAACAGCTCTACCGCCGGCTGTTCTTCCGCCCAGCGGATCACCTGCACCAGCGTGGGAATCGGCTCCCCGTGATATTTATGCCCCAGACGCCAGGGCTCACAGGCCGAATAGTGATCTAGCTGATCGTAATTCAGATGTAGGATGTTTCTATGGATACCGCAGGTACGGTAAAGGTCGGTGTCGTGAATCAGGACCGGAACCTGGTCGGCTGTAAGCTGAATATCAAATTCCAGACGGTGAACCCCGCCAGCCACAGCTTCTTTGAGTGCCCGCAGCGTATTCTCCGGATAGCGGTGTTGGTATCCGCGATGGGCGACCAGGCGCTTGCTTAACTGCGCCGCATCCATAATCTACCCCCTCTCCCGCCACACTCAGGCACCTATAAACGTAGCCTAGCTTATAAACAGGAGAAGAGTATCCACGGGCTTACAGGGAATAGGTCACCGATGGCAGATCAGAAACGTTTTCAGTCGATGCGATGTATTGGTTTCGGCCCGCCTTCTGTGCATCGTACAGCGCCTTTTCCGCCGCTTCGATCAGTCGCTCCGGGGTAAGCATACGGGATGGTTGCATGGTGGCTACACCAATTGTGACGGTGACAATATCAGACACCGCCGACGCTGGATGCCTAATGGCCAGGCTACGCACATCGGCACAACACCGGGCCGCAAGTTGTGCTACCTGTTCGTTGGTGGAGGGTAACAACAGGGCAAAACGTTCATTATCAAAACGAACCGCGAGGTCGCCCGGGCGGGAGATACATTTACGCAGATCTTCTGCTATCTGCTTCAGGCAGTTCTCGCCTTCGGCTTCACCTTTCTCTTTGCGGTAGTGATCCAGGTAATCCACTTCGATCAGCATCAGGGAGAGCGGGCTGAATTCACGCACAGCGCGGCGACACTCGTTCGCGGTCACGTTATCAAAATGGGTGCGGTTAAACAGGCCTGTGGTACGGTCTATTGCACCGACCAGTTCCGCGTTTTCCCGGCTATTACTCAGTTCCGCGACGCAGGCGTTCAGCTCGGTTTCAATTGCCGCGGAGCGCCGCAGCGTGTTCTTGAGGTAACCACTGATCAGCGCGGTCAGGGCTAAGCCCACAATAAGCAGTACCGGCGCAGCAAGTTCGTCTGCGGGCATCAGCAGGTAAACAGCCAGAGAGAAAAGTATGCCTGCCAGCGCAACCAGCACAACAGGACGTGGGAAAGAGTTCACAACCGCATCGGTTTTTTGTTCTTGTGCTTCGTGCTTCATAGATCTGTTCCCGGCAGAGATACGGCTGAGTAAATACTTTTTCTGGACGCATTGCAAACCACAAGCGCCGCCAATAGCGGAATCTACGATTAACCGTAGGAAAAGAGAACTCTTCTGGGCCTGATTATGCCGTTACTGGCCCCAGTTATGGTTACTTTGATTGAGGAATATCAGCTCCTCAGTGGTTGAGTCACGCCCCAAAACACGGTTTCGGTGAGGAAAGCGTCCGAAGCGGGCAATCTGATCCCGGTGCTGGTGAGCAAAATCAAGAGAGCCCTGCGCCACTACTTTTTTATGGGGTGGCACCTCCATCAACAGGTTTTCGAAACAGCGGATACTCTCGTCCTGTACAGCAAGATCTTCAGCATGCTCCAGGGGCATATAGAAAAACTGACGTTCCGCATACTCCAACGCTTGATCATGGCCGCGCTCCATACCGGATTGGCACAATGCCAACGCCTGACCATCACCGGAAAACGCCTCCGGAGTACTACGAAAGATCGAGCGGGTAAACTGATCCAGCAGAATGATCAATGCCAGACGGGCACGCGGACTTTCACTCCACGCCGCCAACTCACCCCGCAGAGCTTGTCTCACCAGAGCACCAAAAAGTTCTCCGATCAACTGGTCTGTTTCGTCACTGGCACCCCACCAAAGTGCCGTACGGTCACTGGTGGGGAATCCGTCCGCCATTTCACCGAACCAAAACTGCAGAATCTCTTCGACCTGTGTATTCATGCTGCTCCCCTTACGTACATACTTGCGCCCTTACGAGCATAGCAATTCAAACTTCATGAAGCATCGCTACAAGCTTATCGCTTCTGGTGCTGTTCCCAGTTTTCCAGCCTTTGTGTTTCATTCTTACGCAACAACACATAGGTTGCCGCCAAACCACCATGATGCTTCTGCGCGGAGTGAAAGGCCATCACTTCGGGGATATGGGGCAACCATTGATTGAGGTAACTGCGCATGATGTTTCCCGCAGCCTTTTCATGGTTACCACGTCCATGACTGATCACCACGGAGCGGATACCAAACTTCGAGCACTCAGCAATAAATCCGATCAACTCATTCAGTGCCTGGGCGGGTGTTTTGTTATGCAAGTCAAGGCGTGCATCGGACTGATAACGTCCCAGGCGTACATTACGATACACACCGTCCTGTACCCCATCACGTTTCCACTCCAGCGGATCAAAAGGGTGCAATAGACTGACCTGCTCGGTGGATAAGCCTTCATGTACCTCACCTTCAGCGGCCTGACGGCGCTCTTTCAGACCCGCATCGCCGCGCTTTTCATTGTGCCCGGCAAGATCTGCTTTATCGGTGGGCTTGGACGGAGTCACGCCCTCTCCCATCATCATATCCATGAAATCCAGATCGTCAGTACTCATACATCCCCCAGGGCCCAAATTTTCGCGGCGGCAGTATATACAATCTGAGGTTTTGACTACAGCAGCCGTACCAGGTTCACCCACGCGCTTGACGCATTCTAGCCACCACAAGCCTCCTCCCTGCTCACGGTTTCGGTTTCATAAAGACTTAAGAAGCAAGCCTTTTTGCCTCTTTTCTCGATCCGAGTTGCAGGCTACAGTGTGTAAGAAGGTCGTTTAATTCCGTACAGATTGAGGTTAGGGATGATACGTGTTCTGATTTTGTTTCTAGTACTGGTTGCTGCTGCGGCTGCCTATCTTTTTATGAACAGATCAGCAGACCTGCCTGATCTACCAGCGTTGATAGCCCCCACAACGCCGGAGGCAGAGTCCGAACCGCCAACTGAGCCCGAACCTACTCCCGAAGTGGTGAAGCAGGCACGCGAACATATCGACCAGATCACTGCCCCACCCGAAGACTCCATCGACATTGAAAAAGCGGATCACTTTGTAACCGCCTCTCAACTGCTTAAGCTGCCGATACAACAAACTGAAAGTGAAGCGGTTCTGGAAACAGTGGATGACGCAGGCACCAAGACCTTTGGTGTTGAAACCGGGGCTATTAGCGTCGCGCCCGTGACCACATCCGCCACACCAACCATTGTTGTGGGTGAAGCAGAGCTGACAGCAAGCAACCGAATCAAACTTCAGGAGCTGCTTGACCGTCCTGAAACCAGCGCCAAGCAGGTGTTCTATATCCACGCCGTGAACGAAGGTGACTCCCAAGGCCTGTGGGGCATCCTGCAACGAGGCCTGACACGCACCTTTGCAGAAGGGATCGTTCTGGGCAAAAAGCAACAAACGCTCTATGTCGAGATTCCTGAAGAAGCGGACGAGAAACTGGAGAACCAGCTTAGCTCCTTCCTTGGCAAGGTTTTGCAACAGAAGGTGGAAAGCACCTACATCTATAATTACCGCAGTGGGCGCCTGGGTGACGATCCTGATCTGATCGAACCCGGCCAGCAGTTGATCATTGTGGAGTTCTCCGAAGACGAACTGGTCAGAGTGTACAACCACTTTATCCGTCAGTAACACGAGGGAAGATTGATGATCGATCTTTATACCTGGGGTACGCCGAACGGTAGAAAAGTTTCTATCATGCTGGAAGCCCTGCGACTGCAATATAACGTGCATCCGATCGATATCCTGGATGGCGAGCAATTTGCCGACGACTTCCTGAAAATCAGTCCAAACAACAAAATTCCGGCGATTGTGGACCACGACGGCCCCGACGGCGAACCGATCACCGTGTTTGAGAGCGGTGCGATTCTGCTTTACCTAGCGGAAAAGTACGGCGAATTTATCCCCGACGACCTGCGCGGCCGCACCGAATGCATGGAGTGGGTCATGTGGCAGATGGGTAATTTTGGCCCGTTTCTAGGTCAATCCCATCACTTTAACCGCTTCGCGCCGGAAAAAGTGCCCTATGCGATCAGGCGGTATAACGATGAAGCTAAACGCCTTTGGAGTGTGCTGGATACACGACTGGACGGACGCACCTTTATCCTGGGGGATGATCTGTCGATCGCAGACTTTGCCATCTATCCCTGGGCGATGCGGTACGAGTGGCAGCAGATCACCCCTGAGAATTACCCGGCGGCGAAGAGCTGGATGGAGCGGATGGGCCATATCGAATTCGTGCAGTTTGGAATGCAAGTACCCTGATATATACCGTCGTCAAAAAACTCATTAAAAAAGGAGCTGGGTTTCCCTCAACTCCTTTTTTACTTGCCGCCAGTAAAGCTACTTAAGCCTGCTGCACTTTCCAATGCACGGTCTGACCGGCGAAAAACGGTACGATCGGCTTGCCGTTAGGCAGTGTAATTTCGCCCGGAATCTCCCAGTCTTCGCGTACCAGCGTGATGGTGCCTTCGTTGCGCGGCAGACCGTAGAAGTCTGCACCGTGCTCACTTGCAAAGCCTTGCAGCTTATCCAGTGCATCCAGCTCTTCAAAGACATGAGCGTACAGCTCGATCGCGCTCCAGGCGCTGTAGCAGCCCGCACAACCACAGGCATTTTCCTTAGCATCCTTGGCGTGTGGTGCAGAGTCGGTACCCAGGAAGAATTTAGGTGAACCGGACTGTACCACGGCACGCAGTGCTTCCTGATGGGTGCTGCGCTTCAGGACCGGCAGGCAGTAGTTGTGCGGGCGCACGCCGCCTACCAGCAGATCGTTACGGTTCAGCAGCAGATGCTGCGGGGTAATGGTCGCTGCCACGTTATCAGATGCGCCCTGAACAAACTGCGCCGCATCGCCGGTGGTGATGTGCTCGAACACTACTTTCAGGTTCGGGAAACGCTCAACGATTGTCGCCAGCTTCTGGTCGATAAACTCTTTCTCGCGGTCGAAGATATCGATGTGGTGATCGGTCACTTCGCCGTGAACCAGCAGCAACATGCCCTGCTCTGCCATGACCTCGAATACGGGGTACATCGCTTCCAGCTGCTTTACCGCAGCCGCAGAGTTGGTGGTTGCACCTGCCGGGTACAGTTTAGACGCAACAATACCCGCCGCCTTGGCATTGATAATATCCTGCGCGGAGGTGTCGTTGGTCAGGTATAGGGTCACCAGGGGATCAAATCCGTTACCTTCAGGGCGTGCCGCCAGAATACGCTCACGGTATGCCATCGCCATCTCGGCGTTCGTTACTGGTGGTACCAGATTTGGCATCACAATCGCACGCTGGAAGCAGCGGGCAGACGCAGCAACAGTTTCCGGCAGCATGTCCCCGTCACGCAGGTGCAGGTGCCAGTCGTCAGGAGTTCGGATGGTCAGCGTATTCATGCAGGTCCTTTATAATCGTCGTATCTGGATAGTCGTAATCAGTGGCGCAGCAATGGATGGCCGGAGTGACGCAACGTCATCCGGGGATGTGGCTTCTCTTGTCGCCAAGAATTATACAGGAACACGCTCACCGCTTCATCCACCCCGATTGTTCACAAGGTATCGATGCCCAGTTTAAGCAGTCGACGCGCCAGCACATCGTCAATCTCTTCCAGCTCATCAGCACTGAGTTCGATCACGCGCAGCTCATAGCGCTGGTAGAGCTCTTTACGTCGCATCTTTTCTGCCAGATAGCCGGCACTGCCCTGCTCATCCCAGTACTCGATATATAGGTGCGCTGAAGGGATATAGAAGTCACTGTAAGCTTCTTCGTCTGTTGGCAATCGGCGACCACAGGCGTGTACAACCCCTGCGTAGTAGAGCCAATTATCTATCTGCTGCATACCCGCCGACGCCACCCGATGCCCATCCAAGCAGCTGATCTCTTTTTCCATGGTCTCAGGCACAGCAAGCGATGCAATCACCTGAAGCAGAGCCGGATGCTCGACAACGGTGTCAGGCCACAACACGTACGGTACACCGGTTCGGGCATCTTCAGCCTGGCGACCACCAACATGGGTGCCGGTCTTGGTCAACCGCCAGCCTTTGATATGGGGTTCGATCCAGCCCAGCTCATTAAAGAGTCGGTTAACCTGGACCGCCGAATATCCTAACTGTTTGCCCAGTGCGGTCGCACTGAGTAGCTGACTGTCGGGGTTGACCAGCGCACGGTGTTGGATCACCGAAGCCGGCCAGACCACATAGGTGCCAAACCGTTTACTTTCCCGGTAATCGCCGCCTTCGAACCTTCCCTTGGCAGTGAGCTTCCACTGCTCCTCTTCGCGCACAATCCAGCCCAGCGCTTCCAGCTCCGCAAACATCTGCCGGGAGGTTTTACCCAGCTTTTTAGCCAATGCACTGGTGGAAAGAGACTGCACTTCCTCTGTCATTCAATACACCTATCGAAACACCACACATATAACAACGAAGCAATCAGGCTAGCAGAAGCGGAGAAGGGACAAAACAGAAAATAGCGGGGCACCCCACACAGCCACGGTGCGGGATATGCGCAGGTTAGATGGGATAAAGCAGCATCAGTGCGGCACCGATACTGCTTTCAACACTTAGTCGCGACGGCGCGGGCCACCAGACTGACGTGGCTTAGCCTCGTTGACCACGATGTTACGTCCGGCGACATCCTGACCGTTCAATGCCTCAATGGCCACCTTGCCTTCTGCTGCACTTGGCATCTCAACAAAACCGAAACCACGGGAGCGACCGGTTTCACGATCCAGAATAATTTTAGCGGACTGTACCTCACCGTGCTGTGCAAACGCCGCCTCCAGATCACTTTCCTGCATGCGGTAGGAGAGGTTTCCGACAAAGATATTCATTGTTATTTCTCAATTCCGTTGTACCGGCTCAACAAAAGGCACCTGTTACTGCGTGAAGCCGGTACCTTCAAACAGCAACCACAACCTCCAGGATGGAGATGTCTCCGACACCTCTATAAAAACAGCCACATATGACAACATGGTTAAGGATTAATCAAACCTGAAACACAAACGGCAACCCAAAGCCGAGGCTGTATCCTCGCAATTGCCGGTGTGTAGGGTTATGTTTGATTAAGCAATACACAGCCATGCAAACCGGAGACCGCCCACTATGTATGCCAACAAATCCATTAAACCACGGGTACTGGTTATCCACACGGGCGGCACGATCGGTATGCAACCGTCAGAGAACGGTTACACGTCGGTTGATGGCTTTGAGGAGCTTGTACGGGAAAAGCTGGACCAGAGCGTGCACGATACCCTGCCCGAATTTGATCTTGTCGAGCTGGATCCGTTACTGGATAGCGCCAACCTCAGCCCAGAGTCCTGGAGCACCATCGCCTCCAAGGTGATTGAGCACTACGCGCAGTACGACGGTTTTATTGTGCTGCACGGGACCGACACCATGGCGTACTCCGCATCGGCGCTCTCCTTTCAGCTGCGAGGTCTCAGCAAGCCGGTCATTGTGACCGGCTCCCAAATTCCGTTGTATGAGCTGCGCAACGATGCACTCGACAACCTGATCACCGCCCTGATCATCGCGGGTTTTCATCCGGTGCCCGAAGTCTGCATCTATTTCAACGGGCGTCTGCTGCGTGGTAACCGTAGCCGCAAGATCAAAGCCACCGGACTGGATGCCTTTGATTCCCCCAACTACCCATGGCTGGGTCAGGTCGGTATCCATATCGAACTTCACTCGGGATTGATCCGTCCTGCCGGTACGCCACAATTGGCCGCAGCCAACTACCAACCCGGTGCGGTGGCGATGCTGCCCATCTACCCCGGCCTGCCACAATCGGTCATCAAGGCTACTCTGACCGATAAACAGATCCGCGGCGTGATCATTCAGAGCTACGGTGTGGGCAACCTCCCCAACCATGACAAAGAACTGATGAAGCTGCTCGAAGGTGCTGGTAAAGCGGGTAAGGTATTGGTCAATCTGAGCAGTTGTCTCCAGGCCCAGGTACTGCACGGCACCTATGCCACGTCAGCGGGACTGGATAAGATCGGAATTGTTTCAGGTGGGAATATGACGCCAGAGGCTGCGTACAGTAAGCTGCATACGTTGTTGGCAAATTCCACAAACAGCGAGCATGTTACTGCGTTAATGCAGCAGGATCTGTGCGGCGAACTGGATCAGAGCTCAACTTCTTCCAGCCACTCAGCCTCTTCGGGCTCCATATAACGGTTTTCAAGCAGTTCGGTCGCCCAGCTTTCCGAGCGTGACAGGCGTTTCAGCATTGCCACCGCCGTCACTTTTACCGCCGGTACCGAACTCCACATGGAGTTGTTAAGACAACGCCAGTGGTGCTGATCCATATGTTTAGGATGTTCGATCTGATCCAGACAGGTTTCACAGATCATGATGCAGTGATTCACGTCTGGTTCGCTGTCAAATGGCGGCACTTCGAAAATTTTCAGCTTGGTGCCCTGTGCATCGCACAGTTCACAGTGGGCGCCACAACGACGCACTAGCTCTTTGCCGTATATTGATAAACCGGCATGCCCGTGATGTCTTTCATATCCTCTAGCCATAACTGTACCTTCCCTTCAGTCGAAACCCAGTTATTCAATGCCACT
Source organism: Pontibacterium granulatum (assembly GCF_029961155.1). Lineage (GTDB taxonomy): Bacteria > Pseudomonadota > Gammaproteobacteria > Pseudomonadales > Balneatricaceae > Pontibacterium > Pontibacterium granulatum. The sequence goes on from NZ_JASBRH010000003.1 coordinate 137,394, forward strand.
GCTTTGCTAACCCACTCCGTGGAAGCACTTCCCGACACCGAACTGCGATCCATCTCCCTCAGGTACTGATATATACGAATAGCAGAACTTTATGGATTTAGCCTGTTTAACGCACATTTAAAATAAAGATATACGTTTAAAAAACAGGAACATTCGCGCAAAAACAAAGGGGTCCCTGTGAATGAGACCCCTTTGTGCCAGACTTTACTCCGGCTAAATCAGCCCAGAGGGCTTGCGGTTTGTTAGCTACCCTGTTGTTGAGTAGCTGGTTTGATGTCATGAAACCGACCGCCGCTCAGCCGTTGAACCTGTTCAGTGTTGATGCCTGACACTGAAGGCTAAACGCCCATCGATCCACACCCATCAGCGGTAAATCTGTACTTATGATTATAGGCGAGAATGCTCTGTACACCGTGTCTGGAGGGGGTTTGGCGCGTGAAATTTTTTCAGCTGTTACAGTTTAATAACAGAGCAATGGCGCCTGCTGACGATAGCTGGGCTCTTCCAGTTCATGGAGGATAAAACCCGCCACATCGGCCCGTGAGATTTTCCCTGCTACCACCCCGTCCATATCGGTGATCACCTGATATTGGTCGGTGGCGTCCCCGTTAGTCAGGAAGCCTGGACGGACGATGGTCCAGTCCAGATTGCTCTTGCGGATCAACCCCTCCTGACGCTCCTTATCCTGATAGATGGTACGCAGAACGAAGGGCTGAAACAGCCTGTCGTAGAGGAATCCGCCATGCCCTTTGCTGTCTCCCGCCCCTATACCAGTGACAACAACCAGACGCTTAATACGGGCGGCATGCATAGAATCAATCAGGTTGCGGGTACCTTCCGAAAACAGGCGAACTTTTTCAAAGGTCGGCAAGATACCGAGGGCGATTACAACCGCATCGTGACCCGGCACAATGCGTTGCAGGGCAAAGAAGTCCAGCACATCCGCGCGCTGTATCTGAAGGTTGGGATGGCAAAGTCCCAGATCTCGTATGCTTCGTGCGCAGGCCGTTACCTGATGGCCTTGTTCCAGCGCTTTGTGTACTACCTGCAAACCGATCCCTCGACTCGCACCGATCACTAACAAACGCATAACCTATCCTTACAGAGGGAACGGATACGACTGACTGTCGCATCCGGTTATGGTTTAAATAATCGCCGCTGCTTACACGAGGGTCAAACCAGAAAAACTGTAGTTTCCACCAAAATGAGTAAATTACAGTTTCAGATCAAATTGATCTGCATCCATCCAGGCGGGGAAATTATCGCGGAAGATATCCAGCGCTGATCGGTCCAGGGTCCGGGTTACAACCAACAGCTCCTCGGTGCCACCGTCGATGGCAAGTTCGCCTTTGAAATCCACCAGCAGGGAGTCACCGCTGTATTCCAGCCCTTTACCATCGGTACCGATTCGGTTCACTCCGGCCACATAACACTGGTTTTCATGGGCGCGGGCCTGCAACAAGGTTCGCCACGGATTGCGACGTGGTTTCGGCCAGTTAGCCACATAGATCAGCAGGTCGTAATCATTACGGTTACGGCAGAATACCGGGAAGCGCAGGTCGTAACAGATCTGCGGCAGGATACGCCAACCACGGTAATTGACGATTACACGCTCAGCACCCGCTTCATAGTGGTTGTGTTCACCGCCCATACGGAACAAGTGTCGTTTGTCATAGTGGTGCAGCTCGCCCTCCGGCGTCGCAAACACCATGCGGTTACGGTATCCCTCACCAACCTTAACCATCATACTGCCCACAATCGCTGCATCCAGCTGCGCCGCCTGTCTCAGCATCCATTGCACGGTTTCGCCATCGGCAGGCTCTGCCAGCGCTTCTGGCTCCATGGTAAAACCGGTGGTAAACATCTCCGGAAGGACAACCAGATCTGTTTTGCCCTGTAGATCGGCAAACAGCCGCTCGAACTGCTCCCGGTTTGCCGGCGCATCATGCCAGTGCAGTTCGCACTGGATCAGGGTGACTCTTAAATCTTGCATAACTTCTCCGCCGCAGCGCGCAGGGTGTCATCCCCTTTTGCGAAACAGAAACGTACCAGTTTGGTATCCATCGGCGCTTCACTGAACACCGAGATCGGGATCGCCGCTACACCCGCTTCCTTAATCAACCAGCGACAGAACTCAGTATCCGGCAGATCGCTGATTGCGCTGTAATCCATCAGCTGGAAATAGGTCCCGGAGGTTTTCTCAAAGCTGAACCGGCTATCCTGCATCAGTTCGCAGAACAGGTCGCGCTTTTGCTGGTAGAACGCGGGCAGCTCCAGATAGTGCTCTGGCTGCTGCTCAAGCATATCAGCCATTGCCAACTGCACAGGGGTTACCGTGCTGAAGGTCAGGTACTGATGCACCTTGCGGAACTCGGCGCTCAGCGCAGCAGGGGCTACACAGTAACCGACTTTCCAACCGGTGGTGTGAAAGGTTTTACCGAATGAGGAAACCACAAAACTGCGCGCCGCCAGCTCATCGTGGCGCAGTAAACTCTGGTGAGGTTTACCGTCAAAGGCGATGTGTTCATACACCTCATCGGACAGCAACAGGATATCAGACTCACGCACGATATCGGCGATTGTGTTCAGGTCATCCGCAGACAGCACCGCACCGGTTGGGTTGTGCGGTGAGTTGATCACGATCATGCGCGTTTTTTCGTTGATCGCATCCGTCAACTGATCGAAATCGATGCAGAAGCTCGGCGGGCACAGTGGCAGATGAATCGCACGACCGCCATTCAGTTCGATCGCAGGCTCGTAGCTGTCGTAGGCCGGATCGAAAACGATCACTTCATCACCGTCACGTACGACAGACGCGATTGCGGCAAACAACGCCTCTGTGGCGCCGGAGGTGACCGTCACTTCGGCATCAGCACAGATCTTACGGCCGTACAGCGATTCGGTTTTAGCTGCAATCGCCTCACGCAAGGTCGGCATACCGGTCATTGGTGCATACTGGTTGGCGCCCTGCTCGATATAGTGCGCGACCCGTTTACGCAGGAACGCCGGGCCATCAAAATCAGGAAAACCCTGGGACAGGTTGATCGCCCCCGCCTCATTGGCGAGCTGGGACATCACAGTAAAAATAGTGGTGCCGACTTTCGGCAGCTTTGAAGGTGGGCAGTGCATGATGATTCGTTTCACCGATAGATCTACAAACAGAGCCCCCATACTACCCTATTCAATCCAGTGAGAAACCGATTATCCCCTTTCCTGGGGCTCAGATTCTTTGGTTTCCATACGCTGATCGTCAAAAACTGCTTCCCCAACGATCAATATCCTGTTCTTTCACTTTTTTACACTGGATGACATCACGTTCGTAGCCGGTAACGGACTTTCATGTCAGTACTGGCGCGAATAATCACAAAAATAATAAGAGGTGTGATATGTCCAGTAGTGTCGATCCTATAACCCTTGCCGTCGTGCGAGGAGCACTGGAAACCGCACAGCGAGAGATGACGCTGACCCTGGAGAAAACCGGGCGTTCCAGCGTATTCAATCTCGCTCACGACTACAGTAACGCGCTGTTTGACCACTATCCGGAAATGATCCTGCAGGGTCAGGATATTCCGATTCACTTGGGGTCGCTGATTCCCGCAATGAAAGAAGTCGCCGACTATTTCGGTGATGACATTCACGAAGGCGATGTGATCTACCACAACGATCCAGCCTATAAAGGCAGCCATATCCTCGACTGCTGCATGTACAAGCCGGTGTTCTACCAAGGCGAGCTCGTGTTCTGGACAGTCTGCAAGGGACACCTGACCGACATCGGCGGTCCGGTGCCCGCCGGTTACAATCCTGATGCCAAAGAGATCTATGCCGAGGGTTTACGTATTCCGCCCGTCAAACTCTGGGAAAAAGGCAAACGCCGTGATGATGTTATCAATCTTTTGCTGACCAACATGCGTGCCCGTCGCGACCAGGAAGGCGACCTGAACGCCCAATACGGCGCTTGCCGTGTGGGCGAACGCAACCTGATAGCACTGCTCGACAAGTACGGTGTTGCAGAGGTAAAAGCCTGCATCGCAGAGCTGAAGAATATGGCAGACCGCCAGATGCGTTCACTGATTGCCAAGGTACCAGACGGCGAATATTACGGCTCTGCGGTGTTGGAGGATGCCGGTCATGGTTTCGGTGATATGGAGATCACCTCCAAGGTCACAATCAAAGGGGACAGCGTACATATTGAAGTGCAGAGTCCACCGCAAGTGCCTTACTTTATTAACTCCTATGAAGGCAACTCAATGTCGGGCGTGTATCTGGGGCTGATGATGTTTGCCCAATTGCCACCGCCCTACAACGAAGGCCTCTATCGTGCCGTCACTGTCGACCTGGGTCCTAAAGGCACACTCTGTAATGCCGAAGAACCTGCACCACACGTCAACTGCACCACCACCCCGATGGAAACCCTGACCGACGCGGTACGTAAAGCCCTGGAAGAAGCAGCACCGGAGCGTGTCAGTGCCTCTTGGGGCCACGCCAGCGGCATCAACATTGCCGGTATCGATCCGCGCACCGGTGAGCAGTACGTCACCATGGTACTGGCATCAATCATCTCCGGTGCAGGGGCAACCCAAGTGATGGATGGCTGGCACGCCTGCGGTCCATTGTGTTGTTTTGGCGCGCTTAGCTCAGGTGATACCGAGCTGCTGGAATACTCCTACCCAATCATTATTCGCCGCTACGGCCTAATTCCTGACAGTGGCGGTGCCGGTATGTACCGGGGCGGATCCGGTACCGTGTGGGAAGTAGAACCGATCGACCACGAGATGACCGTGGTGGCCTTTGGTGAGGGCCGCAAGATCCCAACAATGGGAGCAGCAGGTGCTACCAATCAACTTCTTGAGCCGAAACTAGGCCGCTTGGTAATTCAGCGCGAAGACGAGGAAACCGTTTACAAAGCGAACACCATCGAATCGGTTAAAGCGGGCGAACGTGTCGCCAACTTTAATCCAGGTGGAGGCGGCTACGGTAATCCATTCACCCGTCCCCCCGAGAATGTACTGGAAGACTACCGAAACGGGCTGGTCTCACTGGATGCAGCGCGGATGGAATACGGTGTTGAAATCGATCCCGTCGCGATGGCCATCAACTCCGAAGCGACCGCGGCCTTGCGCCAGCAACTTTCCACTCATCGCGTTTAAAGAATAAGGATAATAAGATGCGTAACAGATATCGCCTGGGTATTGATGCCGGTGGCACCTTTACCGATTTTGTACTTGCTGAAAACAACGGCTCTCTGCGGGTTTTCAAAAGCCCATCCACACCACACGACGGCACCATCGCGATCAAAGCGGGTTTAGCGCAAATCAGCGAAGCTGTGCAACGACCAATTGAGGAGATCGTGCAGGAGTGTGACCTCTGCATCAACGGCACCACCGTCGCGCTGAATGCCTTGATCGAAAAGAAAGGGGTGAAGGTTGGCCTGCTGTGTACCGAAGGGCATGAAGACAGCCTGGAAATTCGACTGGGCCACAAAGAGGAGGGATACCGTTACGAGGCAGACTTTCCACCAGCCCACATGATCGCTCCGCGTCACCTGCGCCGCCCGATTCGTGAACGCGTGACCGGAACCGGCGATGTAAATATCCCGTTGCACGAGCAGGACATCCGGGACGCGGTCAGCTATTTCAAGGAACAGGAGGTCGAGAGTGTCGCGATCTCCTTCGTCTGGGCAGTACGTAATCCCGCCCATGAGAAACGTGCCAAAGAGATCGTACAAGAGATGATGCCGGGAGTATTTGTCTGCACCGGCAGCGAGGTCTATCCCCAGGTACGAGAGTACACCCGTACATCTACTACCGTGGTTAATGCATACCTCAGCCCGGTTATGGCGCGGTATGTCCAGAAAATCGACGACTACTTCCAGTCTCTGGGCGCCAAGTCCCCCGTGCGCTACTTCCAGTCCAATGGAGGGCTGGCAATCGGCGAAGCCATGCGAGGTCGTGCTGTCAACGCAATCAACTCAGGGCCGGCCTCTGCCCCGCAGGCAGGGCTTTTTGTCGGCCAACCATTTGATATCAACAATGTGATCACCGTGGATATGGGGGGGACCTCCTTTGATATAACCCTGACCAAAGACGGCCAAACCAACCTAAATAAAAACATCGACTTCCTGCGCTACCGTATCGGTGTGCCTATGATTCAGGTGGAAACCCTCGGGGCAGGCGGCGGCTCTATCTGTCACGTCGATGAATACGGCATGCTCAATGTCGGACCGGAAAGTGCAGGCGCCAACCCAGGCCCGGTCTGTTATGGCAAAGGCGGTACCCGACCAACCGTGACCGATGCCAACCTGGTTCTGGGCTACCTTAATCCCAAAGCAGTTCTGGGTGGGACCATCCACCTGGACCGTGACGCGGCAATTCAGGCGGTCAAGGAGCATGTGGCAGATCCGCTGGGCATCTCCGTGGAGAAAGCCGCTTACGGCATCAGCACCATCGTAAACCTGAATATGGTGAACGGCATACGTCGCGTATCGATTGAACGCGGTTATGACCCCCGTGACTTCGCTCTGCTCTGTGCAGGCGGCGCAGCAGGTATGCATATCACGGCCCTGGCGGAAGAGATCGGCAGCCGCACTGTATTGGTACCCAAGGTCTCATCGGTATTCTGCGCGTTTGGTCAGATCATCTCCGACGTACGCTACAACTACCTGGCATCGGAACCGATGCGCCTGGACGACCATGCCAATCTGGAAGCCCTGAATAAAAAGTTCGACGAGCTGGAAACCCAAGGTCGGGAGCATCTGATCTCCGACGGTTTCAGCAACTCGCAGATCAGCTGCTCGCGCAGCGTGGAGATGCGGTACGTTGGCCAGATCCATGAATGCAATGTGGAGATCCATCCGGGTGAGATCACCCGCGAAAAGATAGCCTCCGTACTTGATGACTTCCATAAGCGCCACGAAGAACTCTACACCTACAGTGAACCTCACAACCCGGTCGAGTTGGTCAATATCGAGTCCACTATGGTGGGCAATGTGGAAAAACCGGAATTCATGCAAGTTGCACAGCGCGGAAGCACTGCTGCCGATGCACTGGTTGAATACCGCCCCGCTCTGTTTGATGATGACGGCCACTGGACCGACACACCGGTGTACTCAGGACCGGAATTGGATGTTGGCGTAACAATCGATGGGCCCGCAGTGGTGGAAGAACCCACCACCAACATTGTGGTACGCCCGGGTTGGCAGTTAGTGCTGGAACCCAACAACTGCTATCGCCTGACACGCATCAATTAATACAAGTTCGTCTCTGTCCCCACTGTTAGGGGGCTTAGGCCAGGCTTGCGACACAGGCCTGGCTGTTTTTTCCCCATTCCTTTGGAGACAATTGTCACTCAGACGACCAAATGGGCTTATACTGGCTCCTGATATGAACTCAAATAAAAATAAGAGAGGTGTTCATATGCACTCCAGCTTCAGTACCCATCTGCTTCCGCAGAGGGACCGGAAAACCTATTGGAAAGAGGTGATCGAGAACACCTATTTCCCACTTGAACTGACGTTTCGCGATCCCCAACATTTTCACGGCCAACTGAGCCAATGGCAGCTGGGAGAGATCGGCGTATCCCGACTCCACAGTTCTGCCACCTGTTTTAACCGAATCAAACAACAGATCGACGAATCGGAACCCTATTTCCTGATCACCATTCCCGAAAACGGCAAGGTGAGCTTCACCCAGGACAATCACAGTGTTATCTGCAATCCAGGCGCATTCATTCTCGAACGCAGTGACCTTCCTTACGAATTTAGCTTTAACCAGGAAAATGCACTGTGGGTGATTCGTGTCCCCATTTCCCTGTTGCGGCACAAACTTCGGGAGCCCGAGCGCTTCCTCTACATGGAATTCGATAAGCGTAAAGGGATCGGTGCGGTCTTCTGTGACTTTATGAAGACACTTGTCCAACAGTCCTCTTATACCGATGATGCCAGCCAGAGACTGCTGAGTAACCAGCTCATTGAGCTACTGGCCCTCAGTTTGCAAAAAGACGATCGCGTTCTGATGAGCAATGAGGCAGGACTGCGGAGCGCGCACCTTCGCAACATAGAAGACTATGTGCGCACCAACATTCAGCGCCCCGATCTGTCGCCCGATCTGATCGCTCATGCCTGCAAGATATCCACCCGCTACCTGCACAAACTGTTCAAAGACTCCGATCAAACGGTCAGCCAGTGGATAAAGGAATTACGCTTACAATCAGCACTCAACGATATCAAAGCAGAATCCAGTACCACCACACTAGCCGAAATCTCCTACCGCTGGGGTTTCAACGACCAAGCCCATTTCTGCCGCTTGTTCAAAGCACGCTTCGGCTGTTCACCACGGGAGATGCGTAACCGCTAACGCTGACCACATATCCTGAACGTCCCCCCATTCCTTTATGTCTCAGCTTTTCCGAACAAGCTGGCACGACCTTTTACGCACCGAAAAAGCCCTATCACATTGATTCCTTAATCATCAAAAACAAGGGCTCTCTCCGGCAATTATCACACGCCTCGATCTTCTAGCCTGATGGAATCCCACCGCCCCATATGGACACAGGTGGGACCTCAAACGTCCATTAATAATAAGAGAGAGATTCTTATGGCCGGAAATATAAATATAAAAAATGAAGGCTCAGATTCCATCGCGCCGTTGTCTGTTCCTGAAACGGAACGTATGAATAGAGGTTCATTGAGCATGGCATGGTGGGCAATCTGCAGTGCCATGTTCTGGTTGGTTGTTGCCGCAACGCTTGCCATGAACTTCGGCACCACCAACGCCCTGATCGGTTTGGCCCTATCCGTCGTCACATACGGATTGATCAATGCGGTTATCACCCGTTATGCCATTAAAACCGGACTCTCCGTTGCCCTGTTTTCCCGCGTGCTGTTTGGCAAGGTCGGTGCTAGCCTGGCAACTCTGATTTTCTTCGCAACCGCGATCTACTACAGCGTATTTGAAGGCTCGGTCATAGCCGTGGCCATCCAAGCCTACTTTCCTTCGCTTAGCCTTGAAATAGCCTATTTAATCGTGGTGCTTTACAGCGTCCCGCTGGTATTTGGCAGCGTGCAAACCTGGCTGGATAAGTTCAACGGCGTATTGCTGCCTTTCTATATTCTTGGTCTGATCGCCGCTGTCGCCGTCTCGATCCATCAATACGGTTACAGCGATGCCTGGCTGCATATGGGACCGGAGGGCGGGGATCCGGAAAATGGTTGGTGGAACTGCTTCACCTATTTCATGGGTGTATGGATCCTGATGATGTACACCTGGGACTACGCCCGCTTCGGGCGTGAAGATGATTCTGATTATCACGCCAAAGTGAACTTCGGCATGCCGTTTTATCTGTTCACGTTCATGGTGAATGGAGTCGTAGGCATCTTCCTGGCGGCCACCATTCCCACCGAAGGAGGTTTGTCCGAGGTATCAGTTGTACTAGCTATCCTGAAGCTGATGGGTATCTGGGGATTGCTGTTTGTCTGGGTTAGCCAAACACGCATCAACACAGCCAATTTCTATCTGGCCGCTGACAATATGAAAGCGTTTTTTGAACGCTTTGGTCTGCAGAACGTCCCCCAGTTTGTCTGGGCCATCATCGTAGGGGGCGTCGTCTATGCGTTGATGCTGATGAATGTATTCAGCTTTATTCTGCAAGCCTTGGCTTACCAGGGTATTTTTGTCGTGGCTTGGGTTGCTATCGCCCTCGCCCATATCTTTTCACCAAAATATGATCAGATGTTCGACGGGCATATCGAATGTGATCACCAACGTGTAACGTCATTTAATCCGTGCGGATTAATCGCTTGGTTCTCAGGTGCCGGTCTGGGCATCATCATTCTCAACTTTGGCAACGCGTCACTGGCACTTTTTTCAGCGCCAATCACCTTCCTGATCGCTTTCTGCGTTTATTTGATGTTGCTTAGCGGTGCCAAACATCACTGGTTTGTCCGCGACAGTGGTGCCACCAGTAGTTAGACCGATATGGGTTACTCGGTAAAAAGCCCGCTCATTTGAGCGGGCTTCATGTCTGAATATCAATAGATAAGCAGGTGGATCACACTGCGCAAAGCAATCCCCGCAAAACCGGCAATCACCGCAACCCTCGCTACATCGGCCACCCGGCTTCCCGCAGCCGCCAGCACCGCCACCCCCACAATATCCAACGGATTGGTTACCAGGCCAGCCATACGGTTCAGCTCCTGCGCGGTAATCAGCCCCTGATCCATCAGGTCCAGGGTGATCCCCATAAAGGCGGTGCCACCGGCGATATATTTGGTCACCAACGGCAGTACCGCCGCTTCCGGCAACCCCAGCAGTGCCATAAGTGGCGCCAACACGCCACTGAGCCACTCGATTACGCCGGTTTCACGCAGTCCGTTCACCAAGCAGATCGCCAGCATCAGCATCGGCAGCATCGCCAGGGTGATTTTCATCCCCTCCTGACCACCATCCGACAGGATCTGTACCACAGACTTCTTGCTGTGTGGTTCAGGATAGGTTGGCTCCTCCGCCGGGTCATTATCCTTGCTGGCCGGCATCAGAACGTAATAGGCCAACGCAGCCGAGAAGAACCCGCTGAGTAGCGAGGTGGCGATCGCAATTGGCATATCCAGCCCGACCGCCATCATCGGAAAAACCACATTCGCCTGGGACATCGGCAGCAACATTGCGAAGGTCGCAGCGATTTTGCGCTTTGCCATCGCATTGTTGTGCATCAGGCTGAGGGTCGCGACAGGTGCGGAGAAGCTCACCAGCAGCATCTTCAGCATGGCAAATACGCCGAGCCCCGGTACGCCAAACACCTTCACAAACAGTGCCAGAATTCGTGCGGATACCGCCAGGACTCCCTTCGCATCCATCAGCTTCATCAGGGCCAGCATCACGACCATTATCGGCATCAGGATATAGAGTGCCATATCGATCGCGGATCGACCGGATGCCAGTATGATTTCAACAACCTGTTCCATGCAGGTTCTCCATTACGATCTGTATGAGTGTTCCGTTACTATCCCGTAACGGGGTTGAATATCAATGTTTTGCATTGGCAAATTCACAACTGGTACGACCAAATGGGGAGGTACGTTTTACTGCTTCAACAGTTCAATCGTTTGTGTAACCAGCTGCTTCATAGAGATTTTTGTGCCCTTGAGACCGCGTATCCAGTACCAGAGCGTCTCCAGTACCCTGAGCAGCCATACAGCCCGGCGCAGTCCTCGCTGCACATCCTCCAGCTCCAGCGAAGCAACTGCAGGCAGCATCGCCAACTGTTCAGCGCGGATGCCACAGTGATGATTGAGGGCAGCCAGATCGAGCCAGGGGTTGCCGATCGCCCCATACTCCCAGTCCACGACAACCAGACGTCCAGCGTCAGTACAGAGATTGCCCGGGTGCAGATCGTGATGGACCAGAACCGGCGCCGCTTGGGGAAGAGAGTCCAGCGCCCGCAACGCGCCATCGATTAAGGTCAGTAGCGGCTGCTCCATCGGCAGGTCCTTGACCTGGGGACGAAACCCGTCAAACAGAGCCTGATAATCAATCTGCAGTACCGGGTCATCGCTGGTGATCACTTGCCACTGTGTAACGCTACCCAACAACTGACTCTGTTCGGACTCACCTAACGGTGCAGAGAGACGCTCCCCATGCCAATCCATCAGCAACCAGCCCAGGTGAGGATCATTCCACACAACATCCGGGGCCCATGGGTTGGAACCTATCAGCGTCAGGATTGCCGCTTCCCGAGCGCGATCAACCCCAAACGCCACTGAGTCCGGCGCGTTCAGCCGCAATACCAGAGAACGCTCCTCTATCCGCGTACTGAACAGCCTGTTGCTGCTCCCGCCTGCAAACGGCTGCCATTTCGGAATGGGAAGCTGATATTTGTCGCTAAGGTATTGATTGATGGAGTCGAATTCTGACACAGGCATGACGAAGGTCTATCGTTAGAGGTAAAATTCGGCGCAGTTTAACGCGCAATCCTGCCGCCGTCTCTTAACTCCCGAGGTTTCCATGAACAAAGCCCTGCGTCTGATCGGCACTCTGGTTACAGGTCTTTCCTTGTCTCAGGCTGCCAATGCAGCAGACCTGACCGTATACACCTATGACTCGTTTATCTCAGAATGGGGACCGGGCCCGCAGCTGGAGAAGGCGTTTGAGCAGCAGTGTCAGTGTGACATCGAATTCGTGGGTGCGGAAGACGGCGTAAGTATCCTTAACCGCCTGCGCATTGAGCGCGAGCAAACCAAGGCCGATGTGATTCTGGGTATCGACGATGCGCTGATGGAAGAGACCCGTGCCACCGGGCTGATTCAACCGCACCAACAGCCGCTGGACGGCCTGAAAGCGGAGCTCAACTGGTCAGACGGCTCATTTGTACCGTTCGACTACGGCTACTTCGCGTTTGTCTATGACAGCCGCAAGCTCCAGCAACCGGCCACCTCGCTGAAAGCCTTGGTGGAATCCGATGCCCAGGTAATCTACCAGGACCCGCGCACCAGCACCCCGGGCCAGGGCCTGATGATGTGGATGAAGGCCGTGTACGGCGAGCAGTCTGCAGATGCCTGGCAGCAGTTGGCGGGCCATACCGTAACCGTCACCAAAGGTTGGTGGGAAGCATACAGTATGTTCCTGAAAGGCAGCGCGGATTACGTGCTGAGTTACACCACGTCACCGGCGTACCATCTGGTTGCCGAACAAACCGGACACTACAAGGCGGCCCTGTTCAGCGAAGGCCACGTTGCTCAGATCGAGCTGGCGGCAATCACCAAAACGTCCGACAACCCGGAGCTGGCACGCCAGTTTGTCGGTTTCCTGACTTCCGACGAAGCGCAACAGATCATCCCGGTGACCAACTGGATGCTGCCGGTACGTGATGGTGTTGAACTCCCAAACGCCTTTAATCAGCTGGTGAAGCCAGCACGTATCGGTTTCAGCCCGGCAGAAATGGCCGAGCAGCGCAAAGGCTGGCTACGTGAGTGGCGCAACGCCGCGGCAAAGTAAGCACAAACCTTGAGCACCCGTACGGCCAATAATACAGGCCTTGTTGCCCTCACCCTGATCATGCTGCTGACCGGTCTGGCCTTTTATGGCCTGATCGGTTTCAGCGGTCAGGGCGCCGACTGGCAACTGCTGCACGACAACTATTTCCACTCGATCCTGCTGTTCTCGATCAAGCAGGCACTGCTGAGTACCCTGATCTCCGTGCTTCTCGCCTGGCCAGTAGCACGGGCACTGTATTACCTGCCTTCGCTGCCGTTTCAAAGCAGCTTCCTAAGCCTCTGTATCCTCTGCTTTGTAATGCCCACGTTGGTGTTGATCACCGGTCTGGTGGCGTTGCTTGGGCGGGATGGCCTGCTAACGACCATGCTGGGTGAAGGCTGGAACCTGTACGGTCTAAACGGCATTCTGATCGCCCACGTCTATCTAAACCTGCCCTTTGCCGTGCGGGTGTTATTGCAGCAACTGAACAACATTCCGGATCTGAGCTGGAAGCTGGCAACCCAGCTGAAAATGACACCCTGGCAGCGACTGCGCCGGATCGAACTGCCGATGGTACAGAGCACGCTTCTTCAGCTGGGCGGTTTTATCTTTGTACTCTGCTTTAACAGCTTTGCCGTGGTACTGGCGTTGGGTGGTGGCCCTCGGGCAACCACGCTCGAAGTTGCGATCTATCAGGCCCTGAAATACGACTTCAATATCCCCGAAGCACTGACCCTGGCCTGGACGCAACTGCTGATTGCCGGATCCCTGTTTCTGCTGATCTCCCGCCTGGGGCAGAGCAACTGGCTGGCGGTAGACACACTCACCCGCGCACACACACCCAAGCCTGGCGCCCCGATGCGTTATCTTCACCGGGGCCTCTACCTCACCACCTGGTGCTGTCTGCTGCTGCCGATGATTGCGCTGATTCCGGGACTGACCCAGAGCGACCTGAGTCGCTTTGAGCCGATAGCACTGCTACAGCCCACCCTGACCAGTATCGCCATTGCCGTGATCGCCGCGCTTGTGGCAATCCTCTTTGCCCTGATGATGCTGGCACCGATCCGCCAGACCCGTCGCTTACAACAGCGCCGCCGTGCCGTGTTACTGGAGTGGTTAGCCACCCACACTCTCGTGGCACCGGCGATGGTGATCTCCGTGGGGCTCTACGTACTGCTTTTGCCCCACTTTGATCTGGACCGCTATGGCATGGTGATGGTGTTTGTGTTGAATGCTGCGCTGGTGATCCCCTTTGCGATACAACAGCTGCGCCCGCGACTGCTGCAATACGATGCCCAGTATTATCAATTGGGTCGATCCCTCAAGCTCAGCCCCTGGCGACACTGGACGATCCAGTGGCCGTTTATCAAAGCGACCTTCATCAGCTGTTTTGCCCTGATCCTGCTGCTAGCCATCGGCGACGTGGCGATCTTCTCCATCTTTGGCAACCGCGACTGGACTACCCTGCCCTGGCTGATCTACAGCTATGCCGGCAGCTACCGGATCGCCGAAGCCTCGCTGGCTTCCATGCTGTTATTATCTATCTGTGCCCTGATCGTCTGGGCTTTTGAACGGGTACGCCACCATGCTTGAAATAAACAACCTTGTCATTCAGCGTGATGGACAGGCCCTGCACTACCAGTTAGCCGTGGCAGAAGGTGAGATCCTGGCGATTCAGGGGCGTAGCGGTGTAGGTAAATCTACGCTGCTGGGTGCCCTGGCTGGATTTGTGGACACCGAATCGGGCGATATGCGCTGGCAAGGCCAATCGCTGCTGCCGCTGGCCGCCGATCAACGTCCGGTCAGTATGCTGTTTCAGGATCACAACCTGTTCGAGCACCTGAGCGCGCTGGACAATATGCAACTTGGCTTTCCCGGCCTGGCGCCCAAAGAGGAATTGCTTGAGGCGGCTAAAGCACTGGACGTAGACGAACTCCTGCAGAAGAAACCAACGGAGTTATCCGGCGGGCAGCGCCAGCGTATCGCGATCATCCGTACGCTGCTTCGCCCGGAACCGATCGTGCTGCTCGACGAACCTTTTGCAGAACTCGACCAACATACGCGGCATCAGGCGGCAGATTGGGTAAAACGGACGGCAAAACAGGCGGGTAAAACGGTCCTGCTGGTGACCCACCAGCAGGAGGATGTAACGCAGTTGGCGGATCGTTTGTTGGTGCTCTGACCACAACGATCTCTCTCCAATCAGTTCTGCTCCTCACCCTCCACCGGTTCTGCGTAGAGTTCTTCGTACGGTTCGATTAAGAACGCCTCCAAACTGTAGCCGGAGGATGCCAGTTCGTGGGTGGTGACTTCCGTTTCCAGCTTACCGGTTACCCAGATCGCATCGTACAGATTTTCGACCTTGGTACCCGGCTCAAAACGCACATAGATAATCTGGTTGGACGGAGGCGGTGGCACGTGAATACAAGCGCCGAAGTACGGCACCAGGAAAAACTCGGTCACATTGAGGCCGTCCCCCTGCACCGGCACCACAAAACCCGGCACCTTCACCATCTTGCCATCCATCTCCGGCACCACCGGTGCTGACGCCAGTGCGGCCATCATCTGGTCCATATACTGGGTCGCGGCCGGATCAAGATCGTCCAGGGAGCTTATCTCGTCGGGATTACCCAACAACGAATCTAGCGAAAAATCTGCTGGCATCAGCTCTTCCCAGTCAAGGACCTGCACCGGTTCACCGTTGAAGGTTAACGGCTTTTCCGCAGGCTCTTCAGCTTGAGCCAGCGACACCCCAGCCAAGCTGATGGTAAGCAGGAGGATTCGAAAAGTGGATTGAAACTTGATCTGCATAGAGCGGTACCAGATGACGTAATCAGACGATGCTCAGATACGAATTGTCATACCATCAGCAACGGAATAGCGGTAGGCCCGGTAGCCCGGAATTAATCCTACCAACGTACCACAGACAACAACCAGCCCAAGGAGTTTCCATTGATAGATGCTCGGTGGTGTTAAAGGTATGAATACGCCGATATGACTTTCGAGAATTGGCTGCGCCAGGACGATGCCACCGTACAGCAGAGATATCCCGAATCCTACCCCCATTAAAGTCAGTAACGCAGACTCCAGCGTAAGCAGCAACAGGATCTGCCAGGCTCGCGCGCCCACCGAGCGCAGAATCGCCATCTCACGGCGTCGCTCGTTAAGGCTGGTCAGGATCACAGTCAGCATTCCCACCAGTCCGGCGACTACCACAATGGCGGACACCAGCATCAACGCTTTTTCGGCGATGCCCACCATATCCCACAGCTGTTGCAGAGCTACGCCGGGCAGAATCGCCAGCATCGGCTCTTTACGGTAGTTGTTGATGGAGCGTTGCAGATGAAACGTGGCCACCTTGGACTTCATGCCCACCAGGAAAGCGGTGATCTGTTTGGGTTGCAACTCCACCCGAGCGGCTTCTTCAGCGGAAACGTTCGTACCCGGAATACGCACTCCCGCTTTCCAGTCGATATGGATCGCTTCCAGCGCCTCTAAGCTCAAATGTAAGGTGCGATCCACTGGCGTACCGGTACGTTCCAGAATGCCGACTACACGGAAAGGTTTATCTTCGTGTTTGCTGAAGCTGGCATTCCCTATGCCATGGGCAACGACGATTTCACTACCGATCTTATAACCCAGCTTGTCGGCGACCTCGGCCCCTAGCACCACGTCATACAAGTCTTCAAAACGGCGTCCCTCTTCGAAGCGTAGCAGGTGACGGTTACCGTAACGATAGTGGTCAAAATAATGCTCGGTGGTACCCAACACCCGATACCCCCTGTGGGAATCCCCCAGCGAGATAGGCACGGTCCAGGCGACCTGTTTATGGTTTTTCACCAGCTCATAACTTTGCCACGAGACATTGCTGGTCGCATCGCCGATACGAAAGATCGAGTAGAGCAGTAACTGAATCTGGCCACTACGCGCGCCCACGATCAGGTCCGTCCCTGACAGGGTGTTGGCAAAACTGTTGCGTGTTTCGGTGCGAACCTTTTCCACACCCAGAAACAGCATCACACTGAAACCGATCGTAATAAGCGTCAGCAAGGCCGTGGTGCGACGGTGCCACAGCGAGCGGGCAGTGAGTCGGAGCAAAATCATTGCTTGCTCCCGTTCTGATTGAGGTGGTGCAGATCGATCACCCGGTCGAAGTGATCGTGCAGGCCTGGATCATGGCTGACAAACATCAACGTGCTTTCCTGCAGTTCACATTCGTGCAGCAGCAGTTCGATGAAGCGATCTCGATTGTTCACATCCAGCGCGGAGGTTGGCTCATCGGCGATCACGATCTCCGGCGAGCCGATCAAGGCACGCGCCACCGCCACGCGCTGCTGCTGCCCCATGGAGAGGTCCGTGACCGGACGGCGCAGCAGTTCATCGTGACCCAACTCGAGGTGATCCAACAAACGGCAGGCGGATTCATCCACCGTACCGTCCCGTAAGATCGCCTTGTCTTTGCGGCCGTGGGAGAAACGGCACGGCAGCGTGACGTTCTCCAACACACTGAGGTAAGGCAGCAGGTTGAACATCTGAAAGACAAACCCGATGTGGTTGGCCCGAAACGCATCACGCTGGGTTTTACTCAGCGCACGCAGGGTAATATCCAGCAAGTGAACACCACCGGCATCGGGCTCAAGTACTCCTCCGATCAGGTTCAGCAGGGTGCTTTTGCCACTCCCTGACGCTCCCTGCAGGAATACACGTTCGCCGCGGTCCACCCTTAGCTTATCGATATCCAACAGGGTTTTGCCCGGTTTCCAGCCAAACTTCAGGTGTTCCAGCTCTATGGCTGCCTGCACTCCAACCTCCTTAGAAATCTACGCGGTAACTGCGTGCGGTCAGCGTTTCACCCTGCTGCACACGTGGTGTAATCAGCTGCAGATTCAGCTTTTCGAGGGCCGGAAAGACTTTAAACAGACCCACTTCCAGACTGTTTAGCTTTTCTGGCGCACTACACTGGTAATAGTAGTGCACACTCAGATCACTGTGAGTATCTTCTTCACCTGCGTGATGTGCGTGCTCCTGATGCGTATGGTGATCATCGTAATCGGCATGCTTATCGTGATGAGCCTGCTCATGTTCATCTTTGCCGCGATCTTCATGGGCGTGATGATTACCATGCTTGGCGTACTTCTCTTCATGATGCTCGTGCCCAACGTGTTCCTCGTGGTGATACCCGTCTTCCGACCCCAGCTCCAGTTCTACACGGCCCAGGCGGCAATCTGCTGCGGGGGTCAGCACAAACAACTGATCTGCTTTCTGCAGGGTACGCTGAGCCTCACGCGCCTGGCTCAATTGCCCTTCATTACGTGGGGCATGCTCAAAGCCATATACGTTAGCCGCCGGTGTGTGAAATTCCAGTTCCAGGAATTTACCATCCAGTGCCATATTCAACGACGCTATACCGTGCACGTGTGTACCCAATGAGCCACCGTGGTGATCGTCAAGATCGTCCAGTCCCTGCGCCTGTACCGTAGCCGCCACCAAAGACAACATCACCCCGGATACAAATGCCTTCTGTTTCTGTCTGATCTGAGCCATACCCCCCTCCACAACTCTGTTAATAAAAGGATAAGCGAAGCCTAGATGATATAATATAACATTTCAATTACCCCGTATAAGCATCCTGCAAGATCCCACCCAGCACCTGCAGTGCCAGAATACGCTCCTCACTCCAGGGGTGCGCATAACTTACGCGCAGGCAGTTTCTGAACTGATTGGAGGCGGTAAACAAAGCTCCGGGGGTAATCAGCACATCTCGCTCGCGCGCCCGGGCATAGACCTTCATCGAGTCGATCTGTTCCGGTAACTGCAACCATAACGTTAGCCCGCCTTGAGGCACCGGAGTCACACAAGGCACCCGCCACTCATTCTGAACAAAGCTGATCACTTCATCCCGCTGCGCCTGAAGGTTGGGTACGTAACGGCGCAAATGGCGATCATAGCCCCCCTCTTCCATAAACCCGGCCAGGCCTTGCTGCACATAACGGCTGGTTGCCAGAGATGTGACCAGTTTCAGCCGCTGAATCTCCGGCTGCCATTGCCGGGAGATCACCCAACCAACACGAACATCGCGGGACAGCGTCTTAGAGATAGAACCGCACAATAACACCCGACCGGTCCGATCCAGTCCCTGCAGAGGAGAGACCGGATGGTCAAAGGCAAGTTCGCGATAGATATCATCTTCGACGATATGAAAATCATGCTGCTCCGCCAGTGCCAACAACCGTTTACGATTTTCCAGCGGCATCAACGCCCCGGTTGGCGTCGCATAGGAAGGCGTCACAACACAGGCTTTTAGCGGCCACTTTCCCGCCACCTGTGCCAATACATCCAGATCCATCCCGGTTTGCGGATCACTGGGAATCTCCAGCGCTTTCAAACCCAGTGCCTCCAGCAACTGCAGCACACCATAGAACCCGGGCGATTCCACCGCCACCAGATCCCCGCGCTGGCACAGCGTCATCAGGACAAAACACAACGCCTGCTGACAGCCTGCCGTGATCGTAAAGTCCTCCGCTTCCACCTGGCAGCCCTGGCGCTTGTAGCGACGCGCCAGCACTTCACGCAGCTGCTGGTTTCCCGCCGGCTCATCATAATACTGATGCAAGCCTTTCTGGCGGCGCAACTCCCGCGCTACGGTGCGGTTCAACTGCAACAAGCCCGGTGTCAGCGGATCCCGGTTGCCGGCACTCGGTGAAATATCAAAGGCGGCACTGCGACACATCAGCTCCTGGGTTACCGCATTAACGGAAACCGGCACTGGCGCTGGCGCTTCAGCCGCCGGTGCAGCCGCAACTTTCATCGGTTTGTATTGGGCACGTACAAAGAAACCGGCTTTCGGCCGGGACTCAATCAAACCTCGGGCTTCCAGACGATTCAGCGCATGCATCACCGTGGTTTTCGATAAACCATGGCTCTGCACAAGCGTGCGTATCGAGGGGAGCCGATCACCCGCTTGCCAGCGCCCCTGTTCGATCTCTTCAGCGATGCCCTGCTCCAGTGAGCGGTACAAAAAACGGCCCATTGAACAATCTGTACCCTAAAAAGTTTATTTTTTTATACCTGTTCCTATTTTGGCATCGGTATAGAGTAACGCACAAGTAAAACCAGAGGCCGTCGAGACGCACTCAGGACCTTGTGACTGATCCCTGACTCTCGTGAGCAAACGGCTTCCTCAACGGAGAACCTCGATGGAGCCCATCCCCGTCATAAACCAGCCATCCACCACTACTGCCGTCGGCGGTAAAATCCATGTACGCCTCACTCAGGGTTTCTACCAGAACCTGCGCCGCCTCGTGAGCGGCAGTCTGCTGTTCCTCTATTTTGCCCTGGTATGGATACAGGTAGACGGCCAGCCCTGGCTGCTGTTCGACTTTGGCCAACACCGTATTTTCCTGTTTGGTACCGAGTTCTCCTGGTCAGACCTACCGTTGATGGCGGGCCTGATGATTGCCGGTACCGCGTTGCTGTTCTTTATGGCCGTGGGCTGGGGACGGCTGTGGTGTGGTTTCGCCTGTCCTCAGAGTATTTGGACCTGGTTGTTTATCCGCATCGAGCAGCTCACTGAAGGCCGCGCCAGCGTACGCCGCAAGAACGAGCTGAAACCGCTGCAGGGTTCACGCCTGGGCCGACGAATCCTCAAGCACCTGCTGTGGGCGGTATTGGCGTTTGTTACCGCACTGTCCTTCACCGGGTACTTTGTACCAATCCGAGAACTGGTCGCCGACATGGCCACCCTGGAACTGTCTCTGTACAGCCTGTTCTGGATCATCATGATGGCCAGCCTGACCTACGTGAACGGTGGACTGGTGCGTGAGAAGGTCTGCTTCCATATGTGCCCTTACTCCCGCTTCCAGGGGGTGATGTTCGACCGTGATACCCGCACCGTGACCTACGATGCGCTACGCGGTGAGCCGCGCAACCACCGTTCTCACAGGGAAGACGGTAGTCAAGCCGGTGACTGTGTGGATTGCGGCCTTTGCGTGCAGGTATGCCCAACCGGTATCGATATCCGTGACGGTCTGCAATATGAGTGTATCGATTGTGGTGCCTGCATCGATGCGTGTGATGCGGTGATGGAAAAGACCGGCCGGGAGAAAGGCCTGATCGCCTTCCGCTCGGAGAACCAGGTACTGAAGCAGGATTCACCACTCTGGCGTCCTCGCTTGCTGACCTACATGCTGGTGATGCTGGTCGCGGCAAGTTCCGTACTGTGGGGCTTCACCCAACGCACGGAAATTCTGGTGGAGATCCGTCGCGACCGCTTGCAACTGGTACAGGAATTGGATGACGACACGGTCTGCAACCTCTATCGCGTTAAAGTAGAATCATTTACCGGCACCAGTGACGCGATCAAGGTGGATGTACATGCAGACTTCGAGGTTGCAGTAAACGGACTGAAGGAACTGAATCTGTCTGAACTGAATCAGTGGCTGCCCTACCGGATCTGTGCCAACACATCTGACTTGAACGGCAATCAGCCGATGCAGTTCGCGCTCAATAACAGCAACGGCAGTGCCGTGAAAGACACCGTCTTTATGTCCCGCGTACTGCGTTAATTGAGCGAAAGGAAAGAACCTAAAACAGGTATCGCTGGGCGGGATCAGATCTCGTCCAGCGACACTGGTTTACCGGTGTGGTAGCCCTGTAGGTAGTCAAAGCCCAATACAATCGCGGCTTGTTTTACCTCTTCGCTGTGGACAAACTCGGCGACCGTTTCCGCCCCCATCTTACGTCCGAACGAGACAATCATGTCCGACAACATCTGGGTATTGGTATCGCTATCCAGGTGCTTGATCAGAGAACCATCAACCTTGATGTAATCGATATCCAGCTTCAGCAGATACTCAAAGTTGGAGTAACCGGATCCGAAGTCATCCACCGCAATACGACAGCCTATTTTTTTTGCCCAACTGATGAAACCGAGAACCTTTTCATAGTTCTCAATTCCTTCAGATTCTACAATTTCAATGATCAGACGCTCAGCAACACCATACTCCAGGGCCTTATCCAGCAGCATAGCTACAGTTTCGCTGTTGTAGATATCGCGGGCACTCAGGTTAATGCTGAAATTATCGTCTCGGTCACTGAAATGGCGAAACGCTTTATAGATCACTATCTGCATCAGGTTATCGTATAGACGTGCCCGCTTTGCCGCCTCAAGAAAGACATAAGGCGAATGCAGATTGCCTTCATCGTCACGCAGGCGCATCAGGCACTCATACTTTGCTACGTGACCCGTCAGTGCATCAATGATCGGTTGGACGTAAACTTCGATACGATCGTGCCGTATCGCATCGCGAATACGCCCCACCCAACTGATGTTATCCTCAATACGTTTGGTCAGGCGAGAATCCGGGCTGAATATCTCGTAAGTGCGCTCTTTCTCCTGCGCACTGTGCAGCGCAATATCCGCTTCGATAAAGGCATTAACGCCACTTGCCGCACCAATCACCACACTAACGGGAAACTGGAATTCTTCCACACCCACCGGATACTGCGCGATGCGACGGGCCAGGTCTTTGCACATATGAGCTAGCTGTTCAGTGTTCAGACTCTGACGGGTCAGTATGGCAAACTGATCCCCTCCCAGATGGTACAGTACGCTGTCTGAATGGATCAGGCGATTCATAATCAGGGCAAGCGCCTTAAGCAGACGGTCCCCCACCTGATAGCCGTGATATTCATTGATTTCACTGAAATCGCAAACATCGACCAACAGACAAGTGACTTCGTCCATCTCAGCGTGATCGGAAATTAACTTCTGGCGATTGGGCAAACCAGTTAGAGGATCAGTAAACTGGCGCTGGATAACTGATTGTTGTTCAATCAAGTCGGTCACATCGGTTCTTATCGACATGAACTCAGCAATTTTTCCGTCAGGGTCAAGCACCGGCAAAATCAGCGAGTCAACATAATAAGCACTGCCGTCTTTACGCCGATTCTTGATAATCCCCTGCCAGGTTTTGCGGCTGCGGATTGTTTGCCACATATCGCGGAAAAGCAGTGGATCGTTGTCGGGGTGACGAATCAGGCGATGGGTGGCCCCCACCAGCTCTTCGCGGCTGTGACCTGACACCCTGCAGAACTGATCGTTCACATAGGTAATCACACCGCATGGATCGGTTTTTGAAACGATAGAGCTGATATCCACCGCATGCTTGTACTGTTCAAGCAATGACCGGTTAAACGCCAGCTCCTTCATCACTACTTGATCGTTTGGCAAAGGGTTGCTTTCCCCCTCGCTCACGGCATCAATGACAGGGCTTTCCTTCAGCCGGACTTCACCATCACTTTTAATGCTAGACACACTGATTTCCGCCTAATGCGACAACTCGACTGATTGACTCAAATACCTATTCACAAGCTACGCTTAGCTCATAACAAAAACGTTCTATCGGCAGTTCTACTTATAACTGAAACATAAACGCAACAAAAATATATCGCGAATAAGACACACAAAATATAAGGATAATTTCCGAGTTTGTCTCGTTGAAATATCAACTATTTTCTATGATCAGCTTTTCTTTTGCTGATTTGGAGATGCGCTTAATTTGCGCTTCGCGCTTGCAAGCGTCTGAACGGTTAGCGTGGACTTCCTGCCATACCATCGTCACGGGTTGGCGCGTACGGGTATACCTCGCCCCCCCTTTCACCTCACCATTGTGCTCACGCAAACGTCGCTCGGGGTCGGTGGTTACGCCGGTGTACAACGTATTATCAGCACACCGCAGCATATATACATACCAGTCATTCATGGTTTTGAATTATATGGGCTTTTTCCATGAACGCACGTTAAACATAACAAACGCCTGAAAGCCTGGCGCCCCCAGATAATCCCAAAACTGGACAACATCAGACACTATAGTTGAGACAATCCACCACGCGGATCCCTAACCTGATCAAACCATAAGCCCCAAATGAACCCTCAACAACGGCACCAAACTGCGTCGTCCACGTTTGAGGAAGGTGTGTAAAGCGCTTTATGCGTCTGCTGCAAGCGCGTAAAATACCCAGTTTGATTTAACCCGCGAGTCGACTGTGACCAAGACCCCATTTTCCAGCCTGAACCTGCCAGAAACCCTGCTCGATAACCTTCAGCAGATCGGTTACACCGGCATGACACCCATTCAAGCAGCCAGCTTGCCGCAGATCCTTGCCGGCGAAGATGTCATCGCCAAGGCAAAAACCGGCAGCGGTAAAACTGCTGCATTTGGCATTGGCGCACTGACCAAGCTAGAGCCACGCAACTACCGTGTTCAGGTGCTGGTGCTCTGTCCGACCCGCGAACTGGCCACCCAGGTGGCGAAAGAGTTGCGCCGCCTGGCGCGCTACCAACCTAACGTAAAAGTATTGACGCTGTGTGGCGGACAGCCCATAGGCCCACAGATCGGCTCGCTGCAACACGGCGCGCACGTTGTCGTGGGCACACCGGGACGTATCAAGGATCACCTGCGCAAACACACCCTTAACCTGGAAATGCTGCATACGCTGGTGCTGGACGAAGCCGATCGTATGCTGGAGATGGGCTTTAATCAGGATATTCGCGACATCGCGGCACAAACACCTGATGATCGGCAGACGCTGCTATTCTCCGCCACTTACCCGGACTCCATCCGCGAACTGAGTGAAGACTTCCAATACAAGCCGGTTGAAGTGACGGTTGAGGCGCAACCGCAGGAGAACCGTATCCAGCAGCAATTTTTCCGCCTGGAAAAAGACGCGCGTATCCCCACACTGATTCAACTGCTGCACAAGCATGATCCGATCTCCTGCGTGATCTTCTGCAATACCAAGCAGCAGTGCAGCGATCTGCGCCAAGCGCTCCGAAATGCGGGCTTCTCCGCCTCTGCCCTACAAGGCGATATGGAACAGCGCGACCGTGACCAGGTGTTGGTCACCTTTGCCAACCGCAGTTGCTCGATTCTGGTGGCAACCGATGTTGCTGCCCGTGGCATCGACGTTGAAGACCTGGATCTGGTGGTTAACTTTGACCTGCCGCGCGATCCGGAAGTGTACGTGCACCGCATCGGTCGTACCGGGCGAGCGGGTAAATCCGGTCTCGCTCTCAGTCTCTGTTCAGAGCGGGAGCAGTACAAGGTGAATGCGATTGAGGAATACACCGATCAGAGCGTCATCTACAAAAATCCGCCAACCGTTCCGAATTCACCGCCACTGCTGCCGGCGAAGCCGTTGATGGTAACGCTCTGCATTGCTGGCGGTCGCAAACAGAAGGTGCGTCCGGGTGATATTCTTGGCGCCCTCACCGGCGATGGAGGCATTTCCGGACAGCAGGTAGGCAAGATCGACGTTTTTGATTTCTCAGCCTACGTTGCCGTCGAGCGACCTGTCGCCCGCAAAGCACTGGAACAACTGACCAAAGGCAAGATCAAGGGACGTAAATTCAAAGTCCGTCGCATCTGATCACCTGAACCGGAGAATCCCGAATATGGCCACAAAAGCCTGCGCACGTCACATTCTGGTTAAAACCCGTGAAGAGGCGGAAGCGCTGAAAAAGAAGATCGCCGGTGGTGCCGACTTTGGCAAACTGGCAAAACAGCACTCCACCTGCCCATCCAAACGCCGCTTCGGGGATCTGGGTGAGTTTCGTCGGGGTGAGATGGTGAAAGCCTTTGATGACGTGGTATTTAAGAAACCGCTGCTGACCGTACACGGACCCGTGAAGACCCGCTTTGGCTGGCATCTGATCGAAACCATCTACCGTAGCTAAAAGGTTGCCAATCACCCGCATTCCGCACGCAAAGTGTCATCAAATCAGGCTTTAATAGGCCTGATATTTTAAGGACGAAATACCGATGATCATTGCCATCAACAACCTGCCGAACGACACCTCTCTGCATGAGGTGTGCGAGCTGTTTGCGGGCGATAACCGAATCGAGAACATCAGCTTCAGCTCCGAAGGCAATCCCGACCGGATCATCGCGTGGGTTCGCTTCAATCAAATGAGCCGGGTTGAATTAAACCGCAACGTTTTCCGGCTGAACCACCACTTCCACAAGACGCGTCGCTTGGAAGCCTACGCGCCGCTGTTTTTTGTCTGACACGGCCAGCAACAGTTGACAAAACACAGGGGTGAGCCACAGTTTTAATGTAGACCTAAGGCATCATTGGTACGACAGCGCATGGTTATCACAATTAGCAACCTGCCCCCGCATGTTACCGAAGAGCATATCAGCGATTTGCTACAGGGGGATTCGCGTATCCAGCGCATCACCTTTAATAAAGAGGGGAACCCTGACAAGGTGATGGCGCTTGTCCAGATTGATGTGAGCCGGCTTGAAGCACAGTTTCTGGCCAACAAATTAAACCACGCCTACTTTGAAGAGCGGCATCTAGACGCTTACACGCCACTCTTCATGGGGCGTTAACCCGCCCTATTCACCGATCTCCGTCTTATCTTTGTACTCGCACAGATCTTCGATCAGGCAGGAGCCGCACTTTGGCTTACGCGCAGTACACACATAGCGACCCAGCAGAATCAGCCAGTGATGCGCATCCTGCAGAAACTCCTTCGGCACAAAGCGCAGCAGTTTCTGCTCCACCTCATTCACATTTTTGCCCGGCGCGATCTTGGTACGGTTAGAAACACGGAAGATATGGGTATCGACCGCCATGGTTGGATGACCAAACGCCGTATTCAGCACCACGTTGGCGGTCTTGCGCCCCACCCCCGGCAACGCTTCCAGATCCTTGCGGCTTTCCGGCACCTGAGAGTTATGCTGATCGATCAGGATACGGCAGGTCTTGATGACGTTTTCCGCCTTGGCGTTAAACAGCCCGATCGTCTTGATATACTCCTTCAGACCCTCCACACCCAAGGCGTAGATCGCCTCCGGCGTATTGGCGACCGGATAGAGCTTACGGGTCGCCTTGTTAACCCCCACATCGGTGGCCTGGGCTGAGAGGATCACCGCAATCAGCAGTTCAAACGGATTGCTGTATTCAAGTTCGGTGGTTGGATTGGGATTATCGTCGCGCAGGCGCGCAAAGATCTCATGACGCTTCTGTTTGTTCATTGGTGTCGGGTAAACGGCGATTGGTGGTCTGTATTCTTGTGGTAGCGCTCACGCGCCAGCTGGCATCATAAAGCAGTGACTGGCTTCCGTCACTTGGCCTCATACACGGTAAACTGGTTACGTCCGTTTTGCTTGGAATGGTAGAGCGCTTCGTCCGCCTGACCAATCCACTGCTCCTCATCCTGGACATCACCCTGCATCTCACAAATTCCGAGACTGATGGTGGCCTGAATACGCTGCCCTTCAAACACCACTTCCAACATCTCGGCCGCCATACGCACACGTTCAGCGAATACTTCAGCCTGGCTGGCGTTGGTGTGGGGCAGGATGATTCCAAACTCCTCACCGCCGTAACGGCCCACCACGTCGGTTTTGCGGGCGTGTTGGGTCAGCAACGAAGCAACCTGGCGGATCACCTCATCGCCAGCCGGATGGCCGTAGGTATCGTTAACCGACTTAAAGTGGTCGATATCCAGCATGATCAGGGTGCTCGGTTCACGTCCCCGTTGGAAGCGGTTGAACTCCTGCTCCAGACACTCTTGCCAGTAACCACGGTTGAACAGCCCGGTGAGTCGATCCTCCCGGCTGAGGGTTTGCAATTGCTTGTTGGCCTCTTCCAGCGCGATGCGGCTGACCGCCTCGTCGGTCACGTCATAGATCATCAGGCTGACCAGTTCCACTTCACCGGACGGTGAGGTTAGCGGAATCAGGGTAACGTTCTGGTACATACGTGAAGCCACGCCGGTGATCGGGCGCTGGCTTTTGAAATCGAACAGGTAAGGGCGTTGTTCCCAGGTAATGTAGGCGGGACATTTGAGCTGGAAAACACTGTCGATCTTACGACGCAGCCACTCAACCGGCAGTTCGGGAAACTCATCGAACAGGTTTTTCTCACGGATACGCGCCGGGCCAATCTCAGAGTGGTTGACCATAAAGCTGTTCCAGAGGTGAATCTGATAACTCTTATCCAGCACCACCAGCCCCACATCCAAATTGTGTAGCAAGCCCAGATGCCAGTGCAGCTCGTCGATATTCAGGCTTTCCGTGCGATCATTCATCAGAAGAACGTACTCAGTTTGCGCAGCGGCTCAAGAGACTCCTCGCTGAAAATCAGCATCAGCTCACAACTGTCACGGTCTTCATTCAGGCCATAATCAATGCTGATAGAGAGAGTTTCCTGCCAGCTTTCCGCTGTAGAAGGTAATTGTTTCATCGCCGGCAACATGACCGGTATACCGCAACTAAACTCGATATCCAGCTGGCGGGCGAAGGTCTGCAGAAACGCGCCGATCAGAATATTGCCCAGATCCATCAGCAACTCGTTCTCGAAGGCAGTGCTTTGCTCATACTCAAGTTGCAGAATGCGGGCGACCGATTCGAAGCTTTCCGGTGGCAGCGCAATCATCGCCTCCCCCGCAATGCCTGCGCCAACAAACCCCTGGGAGATAATCCGCTTTTCCCAGTCGGCCGAGATGTTAAGCGTCTCTTCAAATTCCTCCCGGGTGATGGTTTTTACCACCGGTACAGGATGGTGCACAAACGCACCGAGGAAACGTGCCAGTCGATCACCGGCACGCCCCATCGCCACGTTGGCGATCTCCTGGTAGTAGTCCGGTAGCTTTACAACCATCTCTTCGGTGGACATCGCCTCACTTTCATCCTGCAGCTCACTGAGCAAGCCGTAGCGGCGCAGCACATCTGCTACCTGATCAGCAGTAAAAGGCTTCTTGATGAAATCGAGGGCACCCAGCGCCATCACCTGGTCGTGGGCTTCGGGCTGAATATCACCGGAGACAACGATCACCATGGTAGGCAGATCTTCGGAGCGGATACGCTCCAGCACCTGATAGCCGTCCATGATCGGCATATTGAGGTCGAGGAACAGCACGTCCCCAAGGCCAGTGCGTACCGCTTCCAATGCAGTCAATCCATGTTCTGCATAGGTGATGTCGACGTTCCAATTGCTCAGCGCTCGAGCCATCTGCTTGCGCGCAAGGTTGGAGTCATCGCAAATAACAACTGGAATCGTACTACTCACACAACAGCTCCGTTGATGCCGCGAGTTGAGAAAGCACTCAGCCTATCGAATCTTCAGGGAGAACACAATGAGCAGAAAAGTGTGGAGGTGCGGGAACACCTCCACGATAGGAATCAACCAGTTACGCGTGCGCGCTGGATGTCTTTTGGCTCTGCAGGAGTGAGGCGTTTACGCCGCTCCTCCAGCTTGCCGTCGATGATATTCTTGAGCGCAATCAGCAGTCCCATTCCAACAAAGGCTCCGGGCGGCAACACCGCAAACAGGAACCCGCTGTAATCATCTACCAGTACGATCTTCCAGCTTTGCGCACCAGCACCAAACAACAGCTGCATATCTGCAAACAGGGTTCCACTGCCCAGCGCTTCACGCATGGCACCCAGCACGATCAAGACCGCACTGAAACCCAAGCCCATCATCAGGCCATCCAGCAGTGACGCCGATACAGGGTTCTTGCTGGCAAACGCATCGGCGCGGCCCATGATCGCGCAGTTGGTTACGATCAGCGGGATAAAGATGCCCAGAATCTGGTACAGCTCGTAGGTAAACGCCTGCATCAGCAACTCAATTGCAGTTACAAAGGAGGCAATAATCATCACGAAGATCGGCAAACGCACAGAGCCCGGCACAAACTTACGAAACGCAGAGATCGTCAGGTTCGAACCCAATAGTACGATGGTACTTGCCAGGCCGAGGCCGATCGCGTTTACGACAGAGCCGGTTACCGCCAGCAGAGGACACAAACCAAGTAGCTGAACCAGTGCCGGGTTGTTGGTCCAGAGACCGTCGAGGGTAATTTTTTTTACATCTACGGACATCACTCTGCTCCCGTAATCGCTGGCTCCAGCAGAGCCGCTTTATTCGTTCGGAAGTAATCCAGCGCACGACTGGTCGCCCCCACCACTGCGCGTGGTGTGATGGTTGCGCCGGTAAACTGGTCAAAACGACCACCGTCCTTCAGCACGGCAAAGGAATCACGCTGATCGTTGTCGTTCCGCTGGTTATTCAGGCCCAGAATCCAGCCCGACTTTTTCAGGTCGACCTTGTCACCCAGCCCCGGGGTCTCTTTGTGAGCAAGCACACGAACACCGGCCACGCTACCATCGCGTTTTACACCCACGATCATGTTGATGTTACCGCTGTAACCGTCCGGAGCCACCACCGGCAGGATCACCGCAACCACCTTGCCATCTTTACGGGCAAGATAGGCATCAGCAGGCTGATCATGTCCGAGCAATTCAGGCGCTACGAAGGAGACCGTGTCTTCCAACATATCATTGTCAATGGTGCTTTTCGGCACGATCTCGTACAGAGCCCTGGCCTGCGCATCGCGTTCGTTCTTGGCGATACGTTCTTTGGTCGACACCTGTGTCACCGCGATCAAGGCGGCGGTCACCACCGCAAAGAGGGTAATGCCCAGCGTACTGCTGCGGATTGCACTAAACATTTCCATCATGCATCTCCTTTTAAGCCGCGTTTCGCCTTGGCGTGCCCATAAGTCCGTGGCTGGGTGTACTGGTCAATAAACGGTGCACTCAGGTTCATCAGCAGCACAGCAAACGCCACCGCATCTGGGTAACCACCCCAGGTACGGATCACAAAGATCAACGTACCGATACCGAGACCAAACCAGATCTTGCCTTTGTTACTGGTCGCCGAGCTGACCGGGTCGGTCGCGATAAAGAACGCGCCCAGCATGGTGCCACCCACCGTCAGGTGGAAAAACGGATCGGCAAAGTAGTCCGGCTCAACAATAAAGAACAACGTCGACAGGACGGCCAGTGATCCCAGTACGGAGACCGGTGCGTGCCAGGTGAAGATCTTTTTATACAGCAGGAAAACGCCACCCATCACATACGCCGCACTTACCGCGTGCCATGCACCGATACCATCAGCAAGCACCGGCACCTGGCGCCAAGCCTCCTCGGTGGTCAGACCACCTCGATGACGCAGCGCGTCCAGCGGGGTTGCACCGGTATAGCTATCAATCACACTGGTATCGATGCCGCCGAAGATCACCTTCAGGGTGTCAACGAAGCTCAGCACCGACCAACCGCTGTCGGCGCTCACCAATACAAACGGTTCGGTCCAGCGGGTCATCTCCACCGGGAAGGAGACCAGCAGCAACGCATAGGCCACCATCGCAGGATTGAACGGGTTCTGCCCCAAACCACCGTACAGATGCTTGGCGATCACGATGGCGACAAACACACCTACCAACGTTACCCACCAGGCAGCAAATGGCGGCAATGCCAGTGCCAGCAGCACCGCAGTCACCACCGCGCTGTAGTCGCTCAGATAGAAGCGGATCGGGCGGTTGCGCAGCTTCATAATCGCCGCTTCGAAACCCACAGCCAGCAGGGACGCCCAGATGATATTGATCAGCGTGCCCCAGCCAAAGAAGAAGGTCATCGCAGCCAACCCAGGCAGTGTTGCAAGCAGCACCAGACGCATTACACGGCCGGTCTGGTTCATCTTGTGCAGATGGGGTGAACTGGATCGAATTAAAGCCATCGGTTACTCAGTCCTTACTCAATCAACGATTACGGTATCGGGTTTGGCGTCCGCATCTACGGTACCGCCCGCCGCTACATAGGCCTGCTTGGCCTCTTCATATTTACCACGCAGTTTTTCGACACCTGCGCGCATCTTTTCAGCGGTTGGCAAACCTTTCTCTTCCGCATTTTTAGCGGCGACATCGGCTTTCTGCACCTTACCCAGCGCAGCTTCCATATCCGCTTTCAGCTCATCGAGGTTAGCCGCAACTGCGGCTACGGCAGCACCACCTTGCGCTTTGGCATCTTCGTAGGTCTTCTTCGCCTCTTCATACTTGCCGCGCAGCTTATCCACACCGGCACGCATCTTGTCAGCCGTCGGCAGACCTTTCTCCTCGGCGTTTTTCGCTGCGGCATCAGCCTTCTCGACCTTAGCCAAAGCCGCATCCATATCCGCCTTCAATTCATCCAGATTGACGGCAGATACCGCTGGCGTTGCTGCGTTGTTTTGAGCCTGGGCATCTTCGTAGGCTTTTTTCGCTTCTTCGTACTTGCCGCGCAGCTTATCCACACCAGCACGCATTTTCTCAGCCGTTGGCAGGCCCTTCTCTTCTGCGGCTTTTGCTGCGGCATCGGCTTTTTCGACCTTCGCCAGCGCTTTGTCCATGTCCTCTTTCAGCGGTGCCAGGTCAATCGCTGGCTTACCACCGGCAGCGGCATTCTGTACTTCGGCATCTTCGTAGGCTTTTTTCGCTTCTTCGTACTTGCCGCGCAGCTTATCCACACCGGCACGCATTTTCTCGGCAGTTGGCAGGCCCTTCTCTTCTGCAGCTTTCGCTGCGGCATCGGCTTTCTCAACCTTCGCCAGAGCCTTATCCATATCCTCTTTCAGTGGAGCCAGATCGATCGCCGGTTTCGCTGGGGTGCTGCCACCCTGCTCTGCCTCTTCAAAGGCCTTGCGGGTTGTGTCGACTTTGGCTTCCAACTCTTTTACCTTGGCTTCGAGTTCTGCGATATCACCTTCACCGCTGTCCTGCGCTTTTTCCAGGGCTTTCTCGGCCTGCTTCAGCTTGGTACGCGCCACAGCTGCGGCGGTCTTCAACTGCTTGATATCCACAACCGGCGCTGTTGGCGCTGGCGCGGCCTGAGCGTCATCAAACGCCTTCTGGGCAGCGTCCGCTTTGGCTTCCAGCTCTTTAACGGTGTCGCGCAATTGCTCGATACCGTCCTGGCCTTTCTCTTCCGCCGCCTTCAGTGCACTCTGAGCCTTCTTCAGCTTCGTACGAGCTACGGCAGCAGCGGTCTTCAGAGCCTTGATATCCGGTGCACCTGCGGCTGCCACAGTGCCGCCTTTTTCCGCCTGCTCCAGTTTCTGCTGGGCAGCATCGGCTTTCTGTTTGGCCGTGTTAAATGCAGCTTCCAGCTCCGCCAGATTGTCCGCTCCGCTCTCTTTGGCCTGCTCGAACGCCTTTTCGGCCTTCTTCAGTTTGGTGCGGGCCACAGCAGCCGCAGTTTTGAGCGTTTTCACATCGCCACCGGCAGCAGCCGGTTTCGCCGCGCCTGCGCTGTCTTTCTTGGACGCTTGCGCTTTGGCAGCCTCTTCGGCACGGGCCTTGCGACGCAGCTCTTTCTCGATCTTTTCCTGTTCCAGACGCGCCTGGCGCGCCTCGAAACGCATACGGGCGTATTCCGCTTTCTGCTTCTCCGCCTCTTCCTGACGGATTTCGGCCTTTGCGTTGCGGTAGTACTGCACCAGCGGGATGTTGCTTGGGCAGACGTAGGAGCAGGCACCACATTCGATGCAGTCGAACAGGTTGTGGTGTTTCGCCTTGTCGTACTCTTTACCTTTGGCGAACCAGTGCAGCTGCTGTGGCAACAGTTCAGCCGGGCACACCTGCTCACACATACCACAACGGATACAGTTCAGCGCTGGCGGCGCCGGAGGCATCTCTTCCTCGGTTGCGGCGATGATGCAGTTGGTGGTTTTCACCACCGGTACTGCGTCGCTCTTCATGGTGAAGCCCATCATCGGCCCCCCCATCACCAGACGATACAGGTCGTCACGGCGCACACCGGAGGCTTCCAGAAGTTCGGAATACTGGGTGCCGATCAGCACGTCCAGGTTGTGGCGCTGATCAACCGCGTCACCGGTGATCGTCACGATACGGGAGATCAGCGGCTCGCCACGGTGTACGGCACGGTAAATGGCGCTGGCGGTACCTACGTTCTGACAAACGATACCTACATCAGCCGGGATCTTGCCGCTTGGCACTTCGACGCCGGTCAGCAGTTTAACCAACTGTTTCTCGCCACCGGACGGGTATTTGGTTGGCACAACCACCACATCAATGTTCAGATGGCAGCCCCGTACCGCGTCTTCCAGAGCACGAATGGCCTGTGGCTTGTTGTCCTCGATACCAATCAGGATATGGCTCGGATTCAACAGGTGAGCAATCACCTCGATACCACCCAGGATTTCGTCGGAGCGCTCACGGATCAGCAGGTCATCCGCGGTGATATACGGCTCACACTCCGCCGCATTGATGATCAGGGTGTTCACGATATGGTCGTCACCCAGATGCAGCTTCACGTCGGTCGGGAAACCTGCACCGCCCATACCGGCGATACCGTAGTTACGGATGTAGTTGATCAGTTCAGACTTGGTGTAGGACTTGTAGTCCTCCAGGCCCGCATGCTCAATCCATTCGTCCTGACCGTCGGTTTCGATCACGATACAGTTGGCTTCCATACCGGATGCGTGTGGTACAGGCTGTGGCCCGATCAGCGTCACGGTGCCGGACGTCGGTGCATGCAAACTCACACTGACACGGCCGATCGGCTCGGCGATCACCTGACCTTTCAGCACCCGATCACCGACTTTCACCAGCGGCTCGGCCGGTGCTCCGATATGTTGAGACAGCGGCAATACGAGGCGCGGTGGGATCGGCGCCGGACGGATCGGCGCACCATTGGACTGACGTTTGTTTTCCGGTGGGTGAACACCACCATGGAAAGCGTGTACGCGGGTCATCAGGCTGCCTCCCCTTTTTCGAAGGCTTCACCACGACCGCGGTCTGTCGCAATCAGTTCAACACCCGGTTTGGGCAGATCCCACTTCCAGGTGTTCAGCGTTGTTTCGATCGGAACCATATCAATACAATCAACCGGACAAGGTTCTACACAAAGGTCACAGCCGGTGCACTCGGAGGTAATCACGGTGTGCATCTGCTTGGCCGCGCCGAGGATCGCATCCACCGGGCAGGCCTGAATACATTTGGTGCAACCAATACACTCGTCTTCGCGAATGTAAGCAACCGCTTTTACCGGATCCCCCGCATCTTCCGCATCCAGCGTTGGCGCCTCAATATCCAGCAGGTCGGCCAGGGCATCGACTGTGGACTGGCCACCCGGAGGACACTTGTTGATCGCTTCGCCGTTGGCGATCGCTTCCGCATACGGGCGACAGCCGGGATGACCGCACTGGCCACACTGGGTCTGTGGCAGCAGTTCATCGATCTGGTCGACGATCGGGTTGCCTTCTACTTTAAAGCGAACGGAGGCATAGCCCAGCAGCAGGCCGAAGGCGACCGCCAGCAGAGCTAGAACAATAATGGCTATCAGTACTGCGCTCATTTTACTCTCCGCTCACTCAGAACTGGACCAGGCCGGTAAAACCCATAAAGGCCAGTGACATCAGCCCCGCCGTTACCATACCGATGGCCGAGCCCTTGAAGGCAGCAGGCACATCCGCCACGGCGATACGTTCACGCATCGCAGAGAACAGGATCAACGCGAGGGAGAAGCCCACCGCGCCACCAAAGCCGTAGACGATGGAATCCACAAAATCGTTCTGTTTTTTGATGTTCAACAGTGCCACACCCAACACGGCACAGTTGGTCGTGATCAGCGGCAAGAAGATACCCAGCACCTTGTAGAGCAACGGGCTGGTCTTATGCACCACCATTTCGGTGAACTGCACCACAACCGCAATCACCAGAATAAAGGAGATGGTTTGCAGATAGGCCAGATCCATTGGTTGCAGTATGTAGGCATACACCAGATAACTGCAGACAGAGGATAACGTCAGCACGAACGTAGTCGCCAACGACATACCCATTGCGGTTTCCAGCTTATTGGAAACCCCCATGAATGGGCAGAGGCCGAGGAATTGCACCAGTACGAAGTTATTTACCAGTACTGTGCTGATCAGAATTAATAGGTACTCTGTCATATCGTATCTGCTATCGCTTAATCACTATCCACTTCGCCACCGTAACGGAAATATCACGGGGCCGGAGACAAAATTAGAAGTTGCTAATTTTATCGATATTCCTGCACCATCGATAGGGTTTGACCCTTGACGCACCTCAACGGGAACAACAAAGCGGCTTAACGCCGCTTTGAAAATGATGGCTACACCATCAATTGTTCACCCGCGGCCGGTCATATAACCGGTTGCGGGCGCACATTATACCAGTGCGTGCTGCTGAAGCAGCTCCAACACGGCAGTAATTTGACGGTTTGCCGCCTGATCTGCACTCAGGCGCAGGTCAGCCTCGCTGCCATCCAATGAAACATTCAGCAGGCCTTCACCTGCCAGAGCCGTTTCGCTTGCTGCAATGACCAACAGACCGTTGTTGTTCAGCACGGTGGCTGTCGCCAGCAGGTTGGACTGCAGCTCCGCCGGCAGGGTCGCATCATTCAGGACCGCCACTGCTCGACCGGCATTAAACAGTGCTTTCTCCACACTGTATAGCACCATATCGCGCTGCTGCGCCGTACCACCGGATACGACCACAGTTGCCGCTTGCTGACCAAAGCGACGTGCTTTGTCTGCCGCGCTTACCTGTGCGCTTTCTGCAACGTCCAGATCTTCACCCAGCTTCGCCTGAGCCGCACCTTCAACGATCATGCCCGCCGCGACAGTCGCGTTGGACAGACGATCAACGATGATGAAGGAACCGGTACCGTGGTGGGACTTGTAGTCGTCGGCGATGATCGGACGTTCCAGGGTGATCTCACAACGGGCGATGTCGTTCAGCACCAGAGTGCTGACTTCAGACTTCTCCAGGGTGTTCACATCCACTCGGTGACGAATATTGGTGATACCACCCGCTACAGTGGAGGTTGCCAGTTTCACGTCGTACTGACGGCCCGGGATCAGTTCGGCTTCGGACATCCACACAACCATTGCGTCGAAACGGTTGGTCACTTCCGGCACATTGCTGGAGTGAACCAGTACGTCACCGCGGGAGATGTCGATCTCATCTTCCAGGGTCAGGGTCACTGACATCGGCGGGAATGCTTCATCCAGCTCACCGTCGAAAGTCACGATGGATTTTACGCGGCTGGACTTGCCGGATGGAAGTACAGTCACTTCATCGCCCGGACGTACGATACCGGACGCCAGGGTACCGCAGTAACCACGGAAGTCCAGGTTCGGACGGTTTACGTATTGAACCGGGAAACGCAGTTCGTCGAAGTTCTGGTCGCTGGCAATCTCTACGGTTTCCAGCTGCTCCATCAGTGGAGTGCCGGTGTACCATGGGGTCTGTTCAGACAGGCTTACCACGTTGTCGCCTTTCAGGGCAGAGATCGGCACGAACTGTACGTCCGGCAGATCCAGATCCTTAGCGAACTCCTGGTAGTCACGTTTGATCTCTTCAAAACGTTCTTCGCTAAACTCCACCAGGTCCATCTTGTTGATGGCGACGATGGTGTGCTTGATACCCAGCTGGGACACGATGAAGCTGTGACGCTTGGTCTGTACCTGTACACCGTAACGCGCGTCAATCAGGATGATCGCCAGGTCACAGGTGGATGCACCGGTCGCCATGTTACGGGTGTACTGCTCGTGCCCCGGGGTGTCGGCGATGATGAACTTACGCTTGTCGGTGGAGAAGTAGCGGTACGCCACATCGATGGTGATACCCTGCTCACGCTCTGCCTGCAGGCCATCCACCAGCAGCGCCAGATCCAGCTCTTCACCGGCATTACCGATGCGCGCGCTTTCACTCTGGATAGCGGCCAACTGGTCTTCATAAATCATTTTGGAATCGTGCAGCAGTCGCCCGATCAGGGTGGACTTGCCGTCATCGACGCTGCCGCAGGTCAGGAAGCGCAGCAGCTCTTTATTTTCATGCTGATTCAGGTACGCCTGAATATCGGATGCGATAAGATCGCTCTGGTGACTCATAACTGTATCTCTTCTGAAATCCGTTGAATTCTGCCCGGAAAGGTCTCTAACACGCGGTTAGAAGTAACCTTCCATCTTCTTCTGTTCCATGGAACCGGCGCTATCATGGTCGATGGCACGGCCCTGGCGCTCAGAGGTCGTGGTCAGCAGCATCTCCTGAATAATGTCAGGCAGGGTTGCTGCGTCAGATTCAACCGCACCGGTCAGCGGGTAGCAGCCCAGCGTACGGAAACGGACGTTCTTCATTTCAGGCACTTCGCCCTCTTCCAGCGGCATACGGTCGTCATCAACCATGATCAGCATGCCATCGCGTTCCACAACCGGACGTTTCTCAGAGAGGTACAGAGGTACAATCGGAATCTCTTCCAGGTAGATGTACTGCCAGATATCCAGTTCGGTCCAGTTGGACAGCGGGAATACACGGATGCTCTCACCCTTGTCGATACGGGTGTTGAATGTATTCCACAGCTCTGGACGCTGGCTTTTCGGATCCCAACGGTGATTCTGGTCACGGAAAGAGAACACGCGCTCCTTGGCACGGGATTTCTCTTCGTCACGACGGGCACCACCAAACGCCGCATCAAACTTGTACTTGTTCAGAGCCTGCTTCAGGCCCTGAGTCTTCATGATGTCGGTGTGCTTCTTGGAACCGTGGCTAAACGGGCCGATACCCATATCCACACCTTCCTGGTTGATGTGCACAATCAGATCCATGCCGGCTTCTTCTGCCATTTTGTCACGGAACTCGATCATTTCACGGAACTTCCAGGTGGTGTCCACGTGCATCAGCGGGAACGGAGGGTTGCCCGGGAAGAACGCTTTACGCGCCAGATGCAACATGACGGAGGAGTCCTTACCAATGGAGTAAAGCATCACTGGGTTTTCGAACTCAGATGCTACTTCACGAATGATATGAATACTCTCGGCTTCGAGCTGCCGAAGATGGGTCAAACGATGTTCCGGCAAGGATGACATTAATACACGCCCTATAATTAATATCTGGTTATCTAGGTGGCCCTACTTACACCCACCTTTATATAGGTACAAGCGTAGAGGCCTCGATTAGCATGCCATTATCGCAGCACATTTTTAAAACCAAAAAGAATAAATAGAAATGCACTAAAAACTTATTGTTATATGCAAGCCTACCAGGCCCTAGTATATAAGAACTCCCTTATACGAACAAAAAAGCAATAAGAAAAGTTCAAATTATTATTTTAAGTTATATAAATCACAGGCTACTATGCCGCAAGATTATTTGTGGTAGGTGTACCTATGGAATTTGCATACAGCTTTGCAGGATTGGTAGTCGGTTTCATCGTCGGCCTTACAGGCATCGGCGGTGGTGCTCTTATGACACCGATTCTGATCGTTGTATTTGGTATTCCGCCAGTGGCCGCGGTCAGTACCGACCTTTTATACGCAGCAGTCACTAAATGCGGCGGCACCTTCTCCTATGCTAAGAAGAAGCTGATAGAATACCGCATCGTTTTGCTGTTGCTGAGCGGCAGCTTGCCAGGCAGTCTACTGACCCTGCACTACCTGAAAGGCTTGGATGGCCTGGAACAGATTGAACATCTGATGAACCTGACGCTGGGGTTCTCGCTGGTCCTGACCTCCATCGCCGTATTCCTGCGCAATAGGATCCGTGCGAAAGCGCTGGAGTGGCAGGATACGGCGTTTGCCCATCACGGTCGCCGCTGGCGTCCGGTGATTACGGTCGCCATGGGCGTTGTATTAGGTGGACTGGTGACCCTGTCATCCGTCGGTGCGGGTGCACTGGGTACCGCTCTGTTGATTTTACTGTATCCACGTATGTCGATGCCGGCTATCGTGGGTACCGACCTGCTGCACGCGGTATTATTGACCGCCGTCGCCGGTGCAGGTCACTACGAGATGGGCAATGTCGATCTGACACTGCTGCTCTATCTGGTAATCGGATCGCTGCCGGGCGTATTTGTTGGCAGCCATCTGGGAACCCGACTGTCTCCAAAGGTGATGCAGCCGATTATGGGCTCGTTGCTGTTAGCCATAGGCCTGCGTTTCGTGCTGGCCGGATAAGAACCCAACAACTTTTAACACTAATGTGAGGTGATCGGCCCGAAGAGGCCGAGCAAGGTGTCGAATCATGTATCAATACAACCAAGTCGACCAACAACTGGTAAACGAGCGTGTCGCGTCGTTCCGCGATCAAACCCGCCGTTTCCTTGCTGGTGATCTGCCGGAAGATGAATTCCTGGCTTTGCGTTTGATGAACGGGCTTTACGTACAGCGCCATGCCCCAATGCTGCGCGTAGCGGTACCGTACGGCATGATGTCGTCCCAACAGATGCGCACGCTGGCGCACGTTGCCCGCAAATGGGACAAAGGCTACGGTCACTTTACTACCCGTACCAACATCCAGTTCAACTGGCCGAAACTGGAAGACGTACCGGATATCCTGGAAGAGCTGGCGAAGGTGCAGATGCACGCTATCCAGACCTCCGGTAACTGTATCCGTAACACCACCACCGACCAGTTTGCCGGTATCATTGCCGACGAGATCGAAGATCCACGTCCGTACTGTGAAATCATCCGCCAGTGGTCCAGCCTGCACCCGGAATTTGCGTACCTGCCACGTAAGTTCAAGATCGCCATCTCTGGCGGTCCAACTGACCGTGCAGCATCCCAGGTACACGACATCGGTCTGCACATCGTTAAGAACGACGCAGGCGAAGTAGGCTTTGAAGTTCTGGTTGGCGGAGGCCTGGGGCGTACCCCGGTTATCGGCAAGCAGATCCGTCCGTTCCTGCAGAAAAAAGATCTGCTGTCCTACCTGGAAGCGATCATTCGCGTATACAACCTGAAAGGTCGTCGCGACAACAAATACAAAGCGCGTATCAAGATTTTGGTAAACGCACTGGGTATCGACACCTTCCGTGAGCTGGTTGAAGCCGAGTGGGAACAGATTAAAGATTCTGACCTGCAGCTGACAGACGCGGAAATCGCACGCGTACAGGGTTTCTTCACCCCGTTCGACTACGAAGCAGATGCAGCAAACGACACCTCCCTGGAAGCTAAGCTGGCTGAAGATGAGACCTTTGCACACTGGTTCCGCCAGAACACGGTTGAGCACAAAGTACCGGGTTACCGTGCGGTAATCGTATCTCTGAAAGCACACCTGGTAGCAAAAGGTGACATTACGCACCAGCAGATGGACCTGGTGGCCGATCTGGCAGACAAGTACAGCTTCGGCGAGATCCGCTCCACCCACAACCAGAACCTGGTGCTGGCCGATGTACGCAAGCAGGACCTGTACGCACTGTGGCAAACCCTGTCAGAAGCGAACCTGGCACGCGCCAACATCAACACCCTGACCGACATGACCGTGTGCCCGGGTGGTGATTTTTGTGCCCTGGCGAACGCGAAGACCCTGGGTGTTGCCGATCAGATCGATGCTAAATTCGAAGATCTGGACTACCTGTACGACCTGGGCGAGATCAAGCTAAACATGTCCGGTTGTATCAACGCCTGCAGCCACCACCACGTGGGCCACATCGGTATCCTGGGTGTGGATAAGAAAGGTGAAGACTGGTACCAGATCACGCTGGGCGGCTCCGACGGTGAAGACGCATCCCTGGGTAAAGTCATCGGTAAAGCGGTTGCTGCCGACGAAGTTGCCGACACCCTGGAGAAAGTCCTGTCCGTATTTGTAGAACAACGTATTGAAGACGAGCGCTTTATCGACTGCGTACGTCGCATCGGCCTGACCCCGTTTAAGGAGAAAGTTTATGCCCCTGCTCATTAATCGCGAACTGGTCGACAACGATAGCTGGCAGTTGGTCGACGCTGAAGCCCTGGAAAGCAACACGTTGCCTGCCGGTGATATCATTGTACCGCTGGCCTACTATCAGGCGCACGAAGCGGCCCTGAACGCTCGTGAAGGTCAGGTAGCAATTCAGGTAAGTGGTGACGACGAGATCGATGGTGTACTGGAAAACCCAAACCAGTTCCCGCTGATCGCGATCTTCATCCCCGCTCTGCGTGACGGCCGCTGCTTCTCCATCGCCCGCCTGCTGAAACGCG
Organism: Pontibacterium granulatum; assembly: GCF_029961155.1. Classification (GTDB taxonomy): domain Bacteria; phylum Pseudomonadota; class Gammaproteobacteria; order Pseudomonadales; family Balneatricaceae; genus Pontibacterium; species Pontibacterium granulatum. The sequence goes on from NZ_JASBRH010000003.1 coordinate 179,192, forward strand.
CTGGTTTCAAAGGTCAGATCCGCGCCGTGGGTGATGTATCCCACGACCGCCTTGACTTCCTGACCCGCTGCGGTTTTGACGCGCTGGACATTCCAGCCGACCGTTTCAGCGACGAGGTGTTTAACGCCTTCAGTGAATTCAGCGTACGTTACCAGGGCGCCGAAGACGACAGCCGCCCGGTTTACCGTCAGTAAGATGACTACAAACGCCCGGCCCATGTCGGGCGTTTGCTTTATTAAGCTATTAAAGGCGTATGGATATGCCTTATAAAAACTAGATAAATTAAAGAGTTGCGTTATGAGTATTGATCTCGTTGCTGCGAACGAGCAGCTTGAAGGAAAAGGCCCGCTGGAGATCATCCGCTGGGCAATCGAAAATTCCGAAAACCCTCTGGTTACCACCAACTTCCGTCCATACGAAGCAGTGATTCTGCACATGGCGACCCAGGTAAAACCAGACATCAAAGTGCTGTGGGTCGATTCCGGCTACAACACCTCTGCAACCTACCGTTTTGCCGAGAAAGTGATTCAGGACCTGAACCTGAACATCGAAACCTACATTCCACAGATGACCAGCGCACGCCGTAACGTGCTGATGAAAGGCATCCCGGATATCGATGATCCGCTGCACGACGAGTTTACCCGTCAGGTTAAACTGGAGCCGTTCCAGCGCGCCCTGTCCGAGCTGAAGCCAGACCTGTGGCTGAACGCGATCCGTAAGGACCAGACCGAATTCCGTCAGTCCATGAACATCGTCAGCGCCAGCAAAGACGGCATCATCAAGGTGGCACCGCTGTACAACCTGACCGAAGCAGATCTGGATGCGTACCTGGCAGAGCACAACCTGCCAAACGAAAACGACTACTTTGATCCGACCAAAGCGGTTGAAACCCGCGAATGCGGACTGCATACTCAGCTCTAATCAATAGAGTGAAAAAGGGGCAACGACGCCCCTTTTTTCCTGCCCGGCTCCCCTTCTCCCGCATCCGCGGCGCGCTCTGATAAACTACCTATACACTATCCGGCAACGACGTCAGATATCCGATCCAACAGGAGAGTTTGCTTTGGATTACCTGCCACTTTTTTTCAGACTTGAGGGTCAACCCGTACTACTGGTTGGCGGAGGCAGTGTCGCACTGCGTAAAGCCACCCTGCTTACCCGTGCCGGTGCCAAGGTATCCGTGGTATCCCACGAGATATGCCCGGAGCTTGACGAGTTACTCGCGCAATACCAAGGCGAAGCCATCATCGGCGAATACCATACCGCACTTCTGGATGGAAAAGGACTGGTGATCGCAGCGACAGACGATAACGATCTGAACAGCCGCGTCCACTTCGATGCCACCGAGCGTAACCTGCCGGTTAACGTTGTTGATTCACCGGATCTGTGTACCTTTATCTTCCCGGCGATTGTGGACCGCTCACCGATTGTGGTGGCGATCTCCTCCGGCGGTAAAGCGCCGGTACTGGCGCGTCTGCTGCGAGCCAAGCTGGAAACCTGGATTCCAAGCAGCTACAGCCACCTAAGCAGCCTGGTCGGCCGTTTCCGCCACGCCGTAAAAGCACGCTTTTCCACCACCAACCAGCGCCGCATCTTCTGGGAGGAGGTCCTGCAGGGCCAGATCGCAGAGAAAGTATTCGCCGGTCGGCATGACGAAGCGGAACAGATGCTGCGGGCGAAACTGGACGATAACACTGATCGCCATACCGGCGAGGTCTATCTGGTGGGTGCCGGACCGGGTGATCCTGAGCTGCTGACCTTTAAAGCCCTGCGCCTGATGCAGCAGGCAGATATTGTGCTCTACGACGCCCTGGTTTCACCTAAGGTTATTGATCTGTGCCGTCGCGATGCTGATATGGTGTTTGTAGGCAAGAAGCGTGACAACCACGCAGTGCCGCAAGAAGGGATCAACGAGCTGCTGGTGAAGCATGCTCAGGCAGGTAAACGTGTGCTGCGCCTGAAAGGCGGTGATCCGTTTATCTTTGGTCGCGGTGGCGAAGAGCTGCAGAAACTGAAAGAACACAATATCCCATTCCAGGTTGTGCCAGGCATCACCGCAGCCAGCGCCTGCTCTACTTACGCAGGTATTCCGCTGACTCATCGCAACTACGCCCAGTCCGTGCGCTTTGTCACCGGGCAGCTGAAGAACCGTACCTCAGACCTTAACTTCGAAGAGCTGGTCCACCCGAATCAGACCATTGTCTTTTACATGGGCCTGCACAGCCTGCCGCACCTGAGCAGGGAACTGATCCGCCACGGCAAATCGGCAGACACACCTGCTGCAATCGTGTCTCGCGGTACACGGCCGGAACAGAAAGTATTGATTGGAACCCTGACAGATATCGCCGAAAAACAGGAACAAGCCCAGCTGGAAGCCCCTGCGCTGATCATCGTGGGTGAAGTGGTAGAACTGCACGATGACCTGGCCTGGTTTGGTGAAGAGGTACTGCAGGAACATCAGGCAGACCTACTGCCACGGAGTTAATCGCCTGCGCTATTTGGTTTCTGAGGGCCGGTAACAAAAGCCCTCAGACGCCAACATCCAATACTTTTCCTGCCGCTAAACGCCACACTTTTTCCTTTCCACTTCCGCCAAAGACTAGACAAAAGTTTATTCACACTTTCTGTGGATAAGTTCGTGGATGACTTTCTGACAGCTTGCTACAGCGCCCGTATTTTGTGCTCTTTCAGCGGATTGCGCAAATTACAACCAGGAGACAAAACGGATATTTTTCAGTCAGTTAGATCTATAAAAAAACAATAAATTACAAGTATTGACAGCTTAAAACCTGAAACTTTTTTACCCCAAAAACATCCGTACATTCTGTACTTCTACATATGAGTTACTCACAAAGGAACGCATACTGACGCACTGACTGATGCCCACTCACAATAGCCATTCCGGCACTGGCAGGTCTTTATCGTTCAGGTAAGCAGGATTAAACAGTTTACTCTGGTAACGTGAAGCACCATCACAGAGTACGGTCACAATCGTATGGCCTGGTCCTAACTGCTCAGCCACTTTCACCGCTCCGGCAACATTGATGCCGCTCGATCCACCCAATGCCAATCCTTCGTCGTGTAACAATTCAAACACGATCTCCATCGCTTCATTGTCTGATATCTGAAAGGCACCATCCGGCGTAAAGTCCTTCAGGTTGGCGGTGATCCGGCTTTGCCCGATCCCTTCCATGACCGAACTGCCTTCAGCGCGCAACTCGCCGTCTGTAAAGAAATGGTACAGGGAGGCCCCCATTGGATCTGTCAGGTAAACTTTCACATCCGGATTTTGGTTACGCAACGCCATTCCCACTCCGGCCAGTGTACCGCCGGTTCCAACTGCACAGCAAAACGCATCCACTTTGCCTCGGGTTTGCTGCCAGATCTCCTGTCCGGTCGTCTGGTAGTGCACATCCCGGTTGGCGGTATTATCAAACTGATTGGCCCAAATCGCATTACCGTGTTGCTGGGACTCTATCGCCAGACGCTTTGCCACCTTGGTATAGTGGTTCTCATCGGCATAAGGCACGGCTGGTACCAGGCGTAGATCCGCATTCAGCAACCGTAGGGCATCACGTTTTTCCTGGCTTTGGGTTTCCGGCATCACGATGGTGGTATGCAGCCCGAGCGCACTGCCCACCATCGCCAAACCGATGCCGGTATTCCCTGCTGTCCCTTCGATCACATGCCCCCCTTTGTGAAGCAGGCCCGCGCGCATCGCCTGGCGCACAATTCCGAGCGCGGTCCGGTCTTTTACCGATCCCCCGGGATTCATAAATTCACACTTGCCGAGGATGTCACAACCGGTTTCGCTGGACACCTTGTTGAGGCGTACCAGTGGTGTATTACCGATCAGCTCAAGCAGTCCGGATGCAGCAGACATAACCCACTCTCCCGTTCGTGTTGTTAGGGAAAGTATGGCACGCTCCCTTCTCCTACGCCGCCCATCAACAACCGGTCAGAGACGCCAAGAATAACTAAGGAGAAGCCCCCTAAAGTGCACCGAGCGATCTATCCACTTACCCCCATATACTGTGGGTAACTTGGTGGATTGTTTCTGGGTAGTTGGCGCAAGCGGCCTGTTCTCGGGCGCTTCAGCGATTTGCGCAAAATGCATCCAACACGGAATAATGCACGAATTTTCAATAACTTACCGAAGAAACTCCCGGTGCAAAGATCAATACCAACAGCCGCTGTCAACAGATAGCGCTATATAAATTTTCTGTGAAAAAGATTCTGAGGGCTTGCTCAATTTGAAACGTTCGCTCTCTTGGGAGGGATAGTTTTTCTAGGTATCAACAGGTAATAAAAATTGTAGCCTGGCCTTCGCCCTGCGGAGCCCAACAGTTTATGGCCAAATTGGCTTCGACTTGTTGGGCATCGCTTCGCGATGGCCAACCTACATCCCAGTCCGCTTTTTCGGCCCCATACAGTCTATTGATGAAGCATAAAAAAACCCTGTCCAGGTTACTGAACAGGGTTCTTATCGAAAGCACACCAGCCATGGAGGCCAGGGCTCACTCTTCCGGAATCTCAATCTCGATATGGGTTTTCGGCACACAGCAGCAGGTCAGAATCTCATCCCCCTGCAGATCAAACAGGGCATCCTGCACCTGTGTCACTTCACCATCCAACAAACGCACCTTGCAGCAACCACAGTATCCACCACGACAACTGTAAGGTGCATCAATCTCTTGCGCTTCCAGTGAGTCCAGTAGCGAAAACTCATACTGGTAGTAGAAGGTGTGGTGATTGTTTACCTTAATTCGAGGGATGCCGGACATGGCGGAATCCTCCTTTTCCTCAGAGATCGAATCCGTCAAAATCGCTGTCATCCACTTCGTTGTCGATCTGCCCTACCAGGTAGGAGCTGATCTCGGACTCCTGCGGAGCCACCTGCACGTTGTCGCTCACCAGCCACGCGTTCATCCATGGCAGCGGGTTCTGGCGATCAGAGAAGATCGGCGTCAGGTTCAGTGCCTTCATGCGTACATTGGTAATGTACTCAACGTAGTCACCCAGAATCTGCGCGTTCAGACCGATCATGGAACCGTCTTTAAACAGGTATTTCGCCCACTCACGTTCCTGGTCAGCCGCTTCACGGAAGATCTCGTACACCTGATCCTCACACTCTGCCGCGATCTCTTTCATCTCCGGATCGTCAGAACCGGACGCCATGATGTTGATCATCTGCTGAGTGCCCGCCAAGTGCAGCGCTTCGTCACGGGCGATCAGTTTAATGATCTTGGCGTTACCTTCCATGATCGCACGCTCTGCAAAGGCAAAGGAGCAGGCAAAGCTCACGTAGAAACGGATCGCCTCCAGCACGTTCACGGTCACCAGCGTCAGGTACAGCTTGCGCTTCAGGTTACGCATGCTGGCATCGTAGATCTTGCCGTCGATGGTGTGTATGCCTTCACCAACAGTGTTGTAGACGTTCACCAACTCGATCAGCTCGTCATACAGACGGGTTACTGAGTCCGCACGTTTGATGATCTCTTCGTTGGTAACGATGGTATCGAATACTTCGGAAGGTTCCGTGATGATGTTACGGATAATGTGGGTGTAGGAACGACTGTGGATCGTCTCACTGAACGCCCAGGTCTCAAACCAGGTTTCCAACTCCGGCAGGGATACGATCGGCAGGAACGCAATGTTCGGGGAACGGCCCTGCACAGAATCCAGCAGTGTCTGGTATTTCAGGTTACTCAGGAAGATATGCTTTTCATGCTCTGGCATCTGCATGAAGTCTTTACGGTCAGTGCTGAGATCCACCTCCTCCGGACGCCAGAAGAAGGAAAGCTGCTTTTCGATCAGCTTCTCGAAAAACGGGTATTTCTGTCTGTCATAACGGGCAACATTGACACTGCGGCCAAAGAACATTGGCTCTCGGGTTGCATCGTGGGCGCTATGGCTAAACGTAGAGTACGACATCGTTGTCCTGAATTACCTGAAAGATACTATAAGTCTGGTACGGTAATGCATGGCTTACAGACCGTAAGCCATGCGGGGTATGTAACTGCTTACATCAAAGCAGTATTAAAGCTTACAAGCACCGCCTTCGCAGCCGCCGTCATCGTGCTGATCGGTCGCGCCGTCACGGGTGTTGTGGTAGTACAGGGTCTTCACACCGTTTTTGTATGCGGTCAGCAGATCCTGCAGCAGCTGTTTCATCGGCACCTTCTCACCCGGGAACTTAGACGGGTCGTAGTTGGTGTTCGCCGAGATGGACTGGTCCACGAATTTCTGCATGATACCCACCAGCTGCAGGTAACCGTTGTTGTTCGGGATGTCCCACAGCAGTTCGTACTGGTTCTTGAGCTCGGTGTAGTCCGGCACCACCTGTTTCATGATGCCGTCCTTGCTAGCCTTCACGGATACAAAACCACGCGGCGGCTCAATACCATTGGTGGAATTGGTGATCTGAGAAGAGGTCTCACACGGCATCAGCGCAGTCAGTGTACTGTTGCGCAGACCGAACTCGCGGATATCTTCGCGCAGGGTTTCCCAGAACTGGTGCAGCGGCTCTTCGCAGAATTCATCCACTTCACGCTTGTAGGTGTCGATCGGCATCAGGCCCTTGGAGTAAACGGTTTCGTTAAACTTAGGACATGCACCACGCTCTTTCGCCAGCTCGTTGGACGCTTTCAGCAGGAAGTACTGAATGGATTCGAAGGTACGGTGAACCAGGCCATTCGCGGAACCGTCGGAGTAACGTACGCCGTTCTTCGCCAGGTAATAAGCAAAGTTGGTCACACCTACACCCAGCGGGCGACGGTTCATGGTGGAGATCTCTGCCGCCTTGATCGGGTAATCCTGGTAGTCCAGCAGGCTGTCCAGGGCACGTACAATCAGATCTGCCAGGTTTTCCAGCTCGCTCAGGTCTTCCAGTGCGCCCAGGTTGAACGCAGACAGTGTGCAGAGTGCAATCTCGCCGTTTTCGTCGTTAATATCGTTCAGCGGTGCGGTCGGCAGTGCAATTTCCAGACACAGGTTGGACTGCTTAACCGGAGCCACCATCGGATCGAACGGGCTGTGGGTGTTGCAGTGATCAACGTTCTGGATGTAGATACGGCCGGTGGACGCACGCTCGGACGCCAGGATACCAAACAGTTCCACCGCCTTGATGGTCTGTTTGCGAATACTGTCATCCTGCTCATATTTTACGTACAGACGCTCGAACTCGTCTTGATCCGCAAAGAACGCATCGTACAACCCCGGTACTTCGTCCGGGCTGAACAGAGTGATGTTGCCGCCTTTGATCAGACGGGTGTACATCAACTTGTTGATCTGAACGCCGTAGTCCAGGTGACGCACACGGTTCTCTTCAACACCGCGGTTGTTCTTCAGAACCAGCAGGGATTCCACTTCCAGGTGCCAGATCGGGTAGAACAGGGTCGCTGCACCGCCACGCACACCACCCTGAGAACAGGACTTCACGGCGGTCTGGAAGTGCTTGTAGAACGGGATACATCCGGTGTGGAAGGCTTCACCGTTACGAATCGGGCTACCCAAAGCACGAATGCGCCCCGCATTAATACCGATACCCGCACGCTGAGACACATACTTCACAATGGAAGATGAGGTGGCGTTGATAGAATCCAGGCTGTCGCCACACTCAATCAGTACACAGGAGCTGAACTGACGGGTCGGGGTACGTACGCCAGACATAATCGGCGTTGGCAGAGACAGCTTAAACAGGGACGTCGCGTCGTAGAAACGCTTCACATAACCCAGACGAGTCTCTTTCGGGTAATCCGCAAACAGGCACGCAGCCACCAGCATGTACAGGATCTGCGGGCTTTCAAAGATTTCACCGGTCACACGGTTCTGCACCAGATATTTACCTTCCAGTTGCTTCACGGCAACGTAGGAGAAGTTCATATCACGGCTGTGTTCCAGGTAGTCGTTCAGCTCGTCCCACTCAGCTTCAGAGTAGTCTTCCAGCAGGTGACGGTCATAACGCCCTTCGTCCACCATTTTGGCAACGTGGGTAAACAAACGTGGCGGCTCAAAGCTGCCAAACGCACGCTTACGCAGGTGGAAAATAGCCAAGCGAGCAGCCAGATACTGGTAATCCGGCGCAGACTCGGAGATCAGGTCCGCCGCGGATTTAATAAGGGTTTCGTGAATATCAGAGGTCTTGATGCCTTCATAGAACTGCAAGTGAGCTTTCAGCTCTACTTCGGACGGCGATACAGCGTCCAGTCCATCCGCTGCCCAGATAACAACCCGGTGAATTTTCTCCAGGTCGATTTTTTCTTTTCGACCGTCTCTTTTGGTAACCATCAGATCTTGCTGCATCAGACCTTCCACTCGAATGCAAAGATTATTGTAATAAAAATGAAACCGGAAAATGTGATCTCCGAACGCTTAGCAGCCCCCTTCCGGACCAGCGCGTGCGAAGTTACTGCACATACTACGACCAGTGGGCAACAAACTTTAGACCACACAAGATGTTGTATACCCTGAATCGATTCGCACTAAATATAGACTTCATCTCAAGGAATTCAATATTGATTTTCAGATACAACTATGCGTTTCAGTAGTACCTTTTTCGCAGGAGGCAGGAAACCACAAGGGCTCGACGTGAACGGAATTAACGATGAATTTTTTTCAAACAAAAACCAAAGATCACTCAAACCATTCATGAGTTTTTTTTTGTAATTTCTATGCAACTTTTCCTTTACAGGGCAAAGTGAGATCCCTATCATACGCGCTCCCTTCGTGGTGAGGTTCCCGAGTGGCCAAAGGGATCAGACTGTAAATCTGACGCGCAAGCTTCGGTGGTTCGAATCCACCCCTCACCACCATTCTTCCCCAATGTTCAAAACCTCGATCCAAACACTTTATATTCCAAAACGTTACATATACTGGCCCTGTTATCGCTGAGCCAATATCTGTACAATTCACGCCCGATCTAGATTTAATCGTTCATCCAATTCAACAGCGGAAATCCTTGCTATGCGCCTTGCTGAAATCGAAGCCATTATGCTGAACGTTGGACTGGCCCTCTTTGCCGGTTTTATCTTCTTCATCATCTACGATCTGGCAAAGAAGTCGAATGCAGGCAAATTTGGTACAGCAGTACTGTTTTTCGCCTTGGGCCTGGGCCTCGCAGCCTTCATCATCAAATCCGTTGTGGTTGAATTTATCGGCGGCGGGATCTAGCGCTTCACCTTATCCTCGCTGAGGTGGATCAGCTCGCCGCTTGCAGGATCTACCTCAAACGCTTTACCAAATCCCACCACATAACAGCCATGGGTTGGCTTCAGTCTAAATAGATGAAAGTCAGGCAAGCCGCGCAACAGTTTTACAGTCTGCCCTAACTTACTCTCCATCTGCTCCAGGATCTCGACGCCCTTTGCAGAGTCGCGCTCGACCTTTTCCACATCACACTGATAAGTCAGCCGTTCGCGCGCAAATATATTGCGACTCTCCTGCTCATCTTGAATAAGCAACACACTGCAGTTGGGGTGACTTAACAGGTTTGCCGTATGTGCAGCCAGCTCACTCACAAATATGTAGAAGCAGCCTTGACCGTCTCGCACAGCCGGGGCGTAGCTGATCTCAGGATTACCCGCCTGATTGAGCGTGGACAACAGTACGGATTGCTTACCATCTTGTAACGCACGGCACGCAGCGCTGTAAGCATTTAATTCATCTTGTTTCATTTCTGCCATTGCTTTTCCTTGGATAGCGTTTATACCTAAACATAGGAACACCTTTAACTGATCAAAAAATCGCTAAAGGAATCTGCATCCCCGGCGATGTAGATAAGAGAAGGGTAAAAGAGAAAGGGGAGGTTGTCATGAGCAACCTACAGGTATATATCCGGCATCCGGAAGAGATTCCGATTGAGCTAGAGCAACTCACTCAATCCCTCCCGGTCTCCCACTCCACTCCAAGTCTCGGCCTCATCTGCCACTCCAACAACAAAATATCCAAAGGTTCCGCAGTCAAACTGCGCATTCCATTCGTTGAGCCTTCGCTGGCTGTATCCGGTGTGGTGACCTGGTGTCACAACGACGGTACGGGCTTTGAACTGGGTATTGATTTTGATAATCCGGACGCCAAAATGCGCATGCGGATGCTGGAGCAGCTGTGTCAGATCCATCAGTACCGTCTTGAGGTCAAAGAAGAACAAGGGCGTGTGCTCAGCCCTGAAGCCGCTGCAATGGAATGGATCGAGCGCTACGCCGCACTTTTTCCCGGCAATGGCGTATAATGGTCGCTTCGCGGCCCGTTAATATCGACGGGCCCTAAGTATTTACCTTATTTAAAGGAAAGCGACTGTATGGAGCAGAAAACCGTTGTTGCCGGTGGCGTAGAAATTGCCAACGATAAACCGATGGTGCTTTTCGGTGGCATGAATGTGCTGGAGTCCCGCGACCTGGCGATGTCTATCGCTGAGCACTATGTAGAAGTCACCAGCAAACTGAACATCCCATATGTATTCAAGGCATCGTTCGACAAAGCCAACCGCTCGTCGCTGACCTCGTTCCGTGGCCCTGGCCTGGATGAGGGCATGAAGATCCTGGAAGAGGTGAAAAAAACCTTTAACGTACCAGTGATCACCGATGTACACGAGCCTTACCAGTGTGTGCCAGCCGCTGAAGTCTGCGACATCATCCAGCTGCCCGCCTTCCTGTCCCGTCAGACCGACCTGGTTCAGGCGATGGCCGAGACCGGTGCAGTCATCAACATCAAGAAGGCGCAGTTCCTTGCACCACACGAGATGAAGCACATCCTCAACAAGTGTGAAGAAGCGGGTAACAGCAACCTGATCCTGTGTGAACGTGGCTCCTGCTACGGTTACAACAACCTGATCGTGGATATGCTGGGCTTCTCCATCATGAAAGAGTTTGGCTACCCGGTGATGTTTGATGCAACCCACGCGCTGCAGATGCCAGGCGGTCGCTCTGATTCTGCTGACGGTCGCCGTGCCCTCGTTGCACAGCTGTCCCGTGCAGGTCTTTCTCAAGGTATCGCAGGCCTGTTCCTGGAAGCGCACCCGGATCCAAACGTTGCCAAGTGTGATGGTCCTTGCGCCCTGCCACTGGACAAACTGGAACCCTACCTGGCACAGATGAAAGCGGTCGATGAGCTGGTGAAATCCTTCCCTGAGTTGGATACCTCCGCTTAAGCCAAATACCCGCACATCTTGTTGTGCAGGTTGGGCTAGCCTTGACTATCATTGATGGAAATTTTTGATGCAGGCTAGCCCATGGCAGTAACACAGGCTATCGAATACACCTCCCTTTCTTCCGGCCAGGTGGTCGGTACAACGCAACACCGCTTTTTGCTGAAAGAGCACTCCGGCAATTCGCTGCTTGGACAACGCTGGCAAGCCCAGGACTTGAGCGTACAGGGCAAACCGATCGTATCGCTGGAGTTTATCTCTCCCTATCTGATCAGCGACAGTAAAGCCCTGGAGACGCTAAAGCGCGCGGTTGCAGTTGGCAAAAAACTGCGGCACAAGCATCTGGCCATCCACTACGGCTACTTTCAAAGCGAGAACCAACCCGGCTTTGTCGCATCCGAGCGACTGGACAACACCACCCTCGCCGACCTGCTGAGAGAGAAAAAAACCAAGGCGCTGAATGACAATCAACTCAAAGGCCTACTACTGCAGATCGCCACGGCGCTGGATGTCGCCTACGGTGCCCTGCATGTCACCCATGGCGGCCTTTGCCCGGCGAACGTGCATATCAACCGCGGCAGCGGCGTGAAACTGTCCGGTTATGCCACTCAGCCCCTGCACGGTAAACTCCCAAAGAACCGGCACCACACCCATCGAGCCGAGGTCTACCAGGCGCCGGAAACCCATAGCGCCCAGCCATCCAATCGGGCTTGTGATATATTCTCACTCGCCTGTATTGCGTATGAAGTGCTTACCGGTCATCCACCTTTCGCCAACACCCGGGAACCGTCTCAGTGCGACCCCGCCCGTTTGAGCCAGCCCAAGCAACTGACCGACCAGCAGTGGCTCAGTCTGCAAGCAGCCCTCTCTGGAGTGCCTGCAGCACGTCCAAGCAATGCTCTGAGCTTGATACGAGACCTGTTCAAAGCGGACGAAGAACAATCCGATACGGCAGAACAAACCGGGCAAGCGTCTGCAACAGAGGAACACCCTGCTCCCGACGCCGAAGTAGAGACACAGCGCTCCACACGACTGAGCGCTGAAGATCTGGCACCCGAGCAGCCAGAAGATCAATCCACGGTTTCAGAGCAAGAACAGAAGGCGCCAAAAGCACCTCTGGTGCAATCCAAGCGCAAGCTGATTCCATTGTTCACCTTTATCCTGGGGTTGATATTGGGCTACGGTTTATCACTGGCGCTGAGCATTCCGGATGAGCCACAAAACACAGAAATCGCAACGGCACCGGATACGGCAGTTGCAGCCCCTGACCCGCAATCAGCAGAGAACGCTTTAGTTGCAGAAAGCGATTCAAGCCAGGGCAGCGTTCAGCCTGCAGTCATCGAACCCACGCTAGAGTCTGACACAACTAACCTGTCAGACGGCGCGACTGCATTTATGACGGCCGCCCAACTGACCGGAGAACAAGCCCCCAGGACTCTGCTGTTCCGCGACCAGATCCGAGGTGATCTGTACGGCCCGGACATGGTAGCCCTGCCTGCCGGAGATTTTCTGATGGGGGATAACCACAAACTTGGCGACGATAACGAATATCCGGTACACCGCGTGACGATCAAGCAACCTTATGCCCTGTCCCGTTATGAAGTCACCTTCGCCCAGTACGATGCGTTTGCCCGCGCAACGCGTCGGGACCTGCCCTCCGATGAAGGTTGGGGGCGTGGCAACCGACCAGTCATCAACGTCAGTTGGCGCGACGCGCAAGCCTACGTGCAGTGGCTGTCTCGCGAGACGGACCAACCATATCGCCTACCAACTGAAGCGGAATGGGAGTACGCCGCCCGTGCTGGGACACAAAGCGCATTTAGCTGGGGTAATAAACCGGCTGTGGGCTTCGCGGTTTGTGACGAATGTGGCAGCGACTGGGACGGCAGCCAGACCGCACCGGTGGGCGCCCTGCAGCCTAATCCGTGGGGCCTCTACGATATGGCAGGCAACGTCAGCGAATGGGTCGAAGACTGCTACGCAGCAGACTACAGTGGTGCCCCCGTTAACGGAAGCGCATACCAAGGTGACGGATGTAGTGATCGAGTTATGCGTGGCGGCTCATGGTTCGATATCATGCGTCTGATGCGCCCAGCCGCCCGTTATCGCCATCCGGCCAACGCCTCCCAGAATGACTGGGGCTTCCGCGTTGCTTTGGATTTGCCGGAAGAATTTATCAAGGAGACTAGCGAATGAAGTTCCGCCCCCTGTTTCTATCCATGCTGATGCTCAGCACCCCGGCCCTGGCGGCAGACAACCTCACCATTGGGGTAGATCAGCGTCAATCGCTGGGTATTACGCTCTATAACCAGGACCTGGCGCTGGTGCGTGAAACACGCGAACTGCCAGCTATGCAGTCTGGCCAAAAAGTGATCATCGAAGACGTCAGCAAACAGTTGCAACCGGAAACTCTGCGTATCAATAACGCCGGCGCCATCCTGGAGCAGAATTTCAATTCCCGCCTGCTCAGCCAGCACGCGCTGCTTGAACACTATATCAATAAGAAACTGGAACTGGCGCGCATCAATCCGGCGACCGGTACCGAAACGATCAGCAAGGCAACCCTACTCAGTGTTAACGGAAACCATGCTCTGGTTTCCCGTAACAACCGGGTCGAGAGCATTCCCCTGAACGGCCACTGGCGTTTTATCTTCCCAAGTCGGCCACCCGCCCTGCTCACCAAACCCAACCTGAGCTTTCGCAGCCAGGGAACAGGCAGCGCCCGTGACGCTCGTATCAGCTACCTGACCGGCGGCCTTAGCTGGACCATGAATTACGTACTGACTCTGTCACAGGACGGTGACAGCGCAAACGTATCGGGTATGGCATCACTCACCAACAACAGTGGCACACACTACCCCAATGCCAGCATCCAGTTGATGGCCGGCAATGTGAATACCGTCCCACCTCAACCTCGCTACAAAGCACAGCGCGAGATGGCAGTCGTAGCATTGGGTGCCGCAGCAGACAGTATCGAACCACCGGCGCAGCTGGAAGCGTTCCACCTGTATCAACTGCCCGGCAAAATCAACCTGGAAGATGGCCAGCAGAAACAGATCACCCTGCTTAACAGCGATGATGTCAGCCTGAAGCGTACCTACCAACATGAGTTTTACGTAGGGGCCAACCAGGATGCCCAGCGTTACCGCATCAAACCTAACTTGCGCCTGAGCTTTAATAACACCAGTGAAGAAGGCCTGGGGCAACCGATGCCTGCGGGCAACATCCGCGTCTTCCGTCCCGACAGCCAGGAACAACTGCAGTTTGTAGGCGGCGCTCGCATCAACCATACGGCAGAAAAGGATCCGGTAAAAATCACCCTGGGCCAGGCATTCGATGTGACCGTTGAACGTCACCAAAGCCAGTTCCAGAAAACCTATAATGGCTTCCTGGTGGGACAGGCGATCCGTATCACCAACAGTCGCAGCAAACCGGCGACCGTTGTGTTGCGTGCCAACTTCCCATACGAGTGGAATCTGGAAAACAGTAGCGTGCCAATGGAAAAGATTAGCGCTGGTGCCGCGCAATGGACAATCGAAGTTGCGGGCAAGAGCGATCAACTACTGAATTTCAGCGTACAGATGAAGAAGCCTGATCGTAAATGAGTGGATGTCCTGGCTGCGGCCTGCCTGAAGACTACTGCGCCTGTGGCGGCACGTTTAGCGACGTGCCACCACTGCAGATCGCACTGCTGCTGCATGAGAACGAACCGGCACGCCCCAGCAACACCAGTCGGCTGATCGCTCAGTTGCTGCCGGATGTTACCCACACCTTCATCTGGCAGCGCACCCACCCGCCCGAGGTATTGGTTGATATGCTGAACGACCCTCACTATCAACCCTGGCTGCTGTTCCCGGCGGACCGTCCCGAACTGAAACCCCGCGCCAGAGGCTACCACCCGGTTGAAGGGAAAATACCACTGATCATTGTGCCGGACGGCACTTGGAAAGAAGTACGCAAGATTGTGCGCAAGAGCCCGTGGCTGAATGAACTGCCGCTACTGGCGTTTGATCCCGATCGTCGCACCCGTTACACCCTCAGACGCAATCCGGACGATGATCACCTGTGTACGGCAGAAACCGTCGCGGAAGTACTTCGTTTAGCCGATGCCGACAAAGCGGCCATCGCTCTGGATCAACTGCTTGATCGCTTCCTGACCCACTATCACGCGTGGAAGTGCAACCACCCGATACCCAGCAGTTTGGTTTAACGCTGCGGAAGTTCGGGCATCAAGGTGCGCCAGTGGTTCGCTTGGCCTTCGTCGACCGGCACCGACAACTCGCCGTTTGCATAGATATCCACCATACGCGCCACGGCAAGTTGATGCCCCTGTTTGGCGGCCAGTTCGTAGTAGTAACGCGCTTTCTCCGCATTGGGCTGAAAGTAGTGCTCAAACCCCTCTTCATAGATCCGTCCCATCTGATACTGCGCTTTCATATCCCCCTGATCCGCCGCTCGTTGCAGATAGATGCCGCCCTGGATGCGGTTTTGCACGCCATCTCCCCGGAAGTGAAGCAGATGTCCGTATACGGACAAAGCGCGAGTGCTGCCATTGTCCGCAGCGTAGCGGAAGATT
The DNA here is from genome assembly GCF_029961155.1 of Pontibacterium granulatum. Classification (GTDB taxonomy): domain Bacteria; phylum Pseudomonadota; class Gammaproteobacteria; order Pseudomonadales; family Balneatricaceae; genus Pontibacterium; species Pontibacterium granulatum. The sequence goes on from NZ_JASBRH010000003.1 coordinate 194,911, forward strand.
TTCATCACTAAACGGTGTTTGGCCTGGGATTTTTTAAACACAGAGGTGCGGAACAACCCATAGGCAACATAGAAAATGAGCGGTGCAATCAGGCGCATTAACCAGCGCATAGAACCCCCAGAACGCAAGTAAGATGAAAAAGACAAGATAACGACGGTTGATTTCGCCAGTATATCAGCAGTCTCTAATTTAAACACGCACAGCTTGTAAGGACTCAATAGAAAGCGCTTGTGACCGAAGCGGATATAGGATAAAAACTAGTGACCGCAAAAAGAAATAAACAACCCGCGTTATATATCTACCGGTTATATCTAAGGTCGTGATCACTATAGCGCAGCAATTGGGACTTTCAGGAACCGACCATGACTATTTACGAAGACAATTCACAGACGATCGGCCGCACACCACTCGTAAAGCTGAAGCACATTGCCCCTGAAGCCAACCTGCTGGCGAAAGTAGAATCCCGTAACCCAGCAGGCTCCGTGAAATGCCGTATCGGTGCCAGTATGATCTGGGCGGCGGAAGAGGACGGCAGCCTGAAGCCGGGTATGACCATGATTGAACCAACCAGCGGTAACACCGGTATCGCGCTGGCATTCGTGGCAGCATCCCGTGGCTACAAGATTATGTTCACCATGCCATCCTCCATGAGCCTGGAGCGTCGCAAACTGATGAAAGCACTGGGCGCAGAGATCGTACTGACCGAACCGGCCAAGGGTATGAAAGGTGCGATTGAAAAAGCGCAGGAGATCGTTGATAGCGATCCGGAAAACTACCTGATGCTGCAGCAGTTCGAGAACCCGGCAAACCCAGCCATCCACGAAAAAACCACCGGTCCAGAGATCTGGAACGACACCAACGGTGAGATCGATATCTTTGTGGCAGGTGTCGGTACCGGCGGCACCATCTCCGGTACGTCCCGCTACATCAAGCACACCCAGGGTAAGGCAATCACCTCGGTTGCTGTTGAACCTGTGGACTCTCCGGTCATCACTCAGGCACGTAACGGTGAAGAGCTGAAACCAGCGCCTCACAAGATTCAGGGTATCGGTGCTGGCTTCATTCCAAAGAACCTGGACATGGATATCATCGACCGCGTCGAGCAGGTCAGTAACGATGAAGCAATCGAAATGGCCCGCGTTCTGATGCAGAAAGAAGGCATCCTGGCCGGGATTTCTGGCGGCGCTGCGGTAGTTGCCGCCAAACGCTTGGCACAACTACCTGAAAACAAAGGAAAAAATATTGTAGTAATACTACCAGACTCAGGTGAGCGTTACCTTTCCTCTGTTCTATTTGACGGTATGTTCACTGAAAACGAAACCCAGCAGTAAGCGCTACGGCTTTCGAACGGCATAAAAAAACCGGGCTATGCCCGGTTTTTTTGTATCTGAATTTCACTCAGATTGTCAGCGACATCTTAGTGAATCAGCTCACGAATGGAATCGTGAGTTGGAAATTGGGTGCATTTGTCGACAATTACGCTTCCATCGCGACTACGAGTGATGGTGTACCAGTGTGGATCACGGTCTTGATCTGCATAGTGACCGTTTACAGAAAAGTTTTCACCATCTACTGCCAGCACTGCAATTGTGCGACTTTTGAACTCAGTTGACATCCACTCGCTCCCGTTGTTTTTTTAGGTTTTTTCATTTTTGTAGTTTTGCTACATACAATCTTAGCTTAGTGGAGAAATTTAACAAGCAGATGAACCTGTAACGACGGTTTTATGACATACTGCCCCGCACAGGTGCAAAACGGACATCCACAGGTAAACAAGTGAAAAGCAGCTTTCTTCCAGGCGGACTGATTCTGGCGTTTGTGATCGCATGGCTGGTACCTCATATCGGCGTACAGTTTAAGGATTGGGGCCTGATCCCCTGGATGGTGGTCACTATCTTTACCATCAACGGATACCAGACCAACCTCAGTGAACTGCCCCGCTCGCGTAGCTTTGTTAGCGCCACTTTGCTTACCGCCATCATTGCCCTGCTTATCAGCCCGTTTATCGGTATGGGCGTCGCGACGGCTTTGGGACTCAGTGCCGGATTCACATTGGGACTGGTAGTGAAAGCCACCGTACCGCCGACCCTCTCGACCTGCATTGTGATGACGCAGCTAGCAGGCGGTTACGGCACCTGGGCGCTGATCATGACGATTGCGCTCAACATCATCGGTATATTCACTATCCCGTTTATGCTGGACCTTACTTTGGAAGGGGTGAGTGAAATCGTAATCGATCCCCTGCCCCTGTTACAGAAACTGGTGCTGCTGGTTTTACTGCCGTTTCTGGCAGGACTGGTGCTACGCCGTTTTGCGTCGATCGATCCCAAGCACATTGTACTGCAGTACCTGCCCTCAAGCTGTGTAATCGCAACTGTTTGGATGGCCCTGTCAGATTCGTCAGAGGTATTTCAGGCCCTTGATCTTACCGATCTGCTCAAAATTATCGTGGCCGTCTTGCTGGTGCACGCAGCGTTACTCTGCCTATGCTGGGGCGCCAGCCAGATTCTGCGTCTTGAATGGAAAGGGGCAATTGCAGTGATTCTGACCGGTGCCCAGAAAACGCTGCCGGTTGCGGTGAGCGTGCTCACCGCCCTGAACCTGCCGATGGGTGAGGCATTGCTGGTGTGCGTGTTGTTCCACTTCCTTGTGCTGTTTGGAGATGCACTGCTGGTCCCATACCTGAAGCGCCCGCTCAACGAGCAAAGCGCTTTGAGTAAGTGACGCACGCAGCTTAACTACCCAGCTTAGCCAATCCTTCAACCGATGGGGCAAAAAACGCAGCTCCGGTTACGGCGCGGGTATACTTTAACAAGTGATCGGTATGTCCCCCTTCACCATGGATCATACTCTCCAGCATCAGGCGGAAGTTGCTGTTATTACGGCAGTAACTCGCAAACAGCAGTCCACACTCCTTCATATCGCCGTACGGCATACTATGGCGCAGGATCTCGATTGAGTTGCCATTATCATCTTTCAGCGAGGTGCGCTTGGTATGGGCGGTCAGAGCCTTATCGGCCCCGGCATACTCAACGTTGTCTGCCTTGGTACGACCGATAATGTCCTCCTGCGCTTTCACCTGCAGGCGGTTCCAGTGTGTCATGTTATGCACGTAGCGCTGGATGTGAATATAACTGCCACCATAAAACTCAGCATCTTCATCCCCCACCACGGCCACATCCAGACGGTGATCACCTTCCGGGTTTTCAGTACCATCTACGAATCCCGTCAGGTCTCGGCTATCGAGATAACGGAACCCCTCGACTTCCTCGACCAACTCAACAGCATCGCCTAAGTTTACAGTCAGTTCAGTGGCGAATTGGAAGTTCAGATCCTTGCGTTCTGAGCGGATATGGAAAAGCAGGTCTACCGGGGTAAAGGGCGCCACGTTGTCACCGTTTTCCAGTGCCGGAAACGGCGCTAGTTCTGCCGGACGCGTGCGCGGATGAATCCTCTCCCAGTAGCCGCTGCCAATCGCAGCCACAACATGAAATTCGGCGTCCGGATAGTTACTGCGGTATTCCGCTTCGAGCTGAGGTATCCGACGTAACACATTCAACACCTGAGCAACTGCACCATCGGCATTGGACTGGTTGAACGTAAGAAATAAAGCGGCGCTGTTGGCTTCTGCTGTGATACCCAACTGTGGACGTGCGGACATAAAAGACTCCCTGTGCTGAACGATATAACTGCATCAGTATAGCCAGACGTGGATGGCAGGGATATTTGATTTGGGCAAATAAAACGATAGATACCAGCTATCAATATCAAAAACATGATAGCCAAGCACAGAAAAACCGGCCCAATATACATCAGACCAGTTTAATCAGGAAACACGCAATAATGTGCCTCGGGCTCCAAATTCAGAAGATAAGGTTAGGAGATGGTTGCGACCGGACGGGCCGGTTCACGAATCCATTCACTCCAGGAACCGGCATAGATGCGCGTACCCGTAATCCCTGCCACCGCCATCGCCAACTGGTTGTGGCAAGCCGTTACACCGGAACCACAGTAATGCACAACGTTTTGCGCCTCGGTCGTTCCGAGCAATTGCTGCCACTCGACCTGCAGCTGCCCGGCGGACTTGAACAGGCCATTCTCCAGATTATCCGTCAGCGGACGGTTGAGCGCCCCCGGAATGTGCCCTGCCACCGGATCGATCGGCTCCTGCTCGCCGCGATAGCGTTCGGCACCGCGTGCGTCCACCAGCGTGATGCTTTGGTCATCGAGTGATTTCAGCACCTCATCCACGGACAGGTTCATGTCATCACGCAGGCATACAGCAAAGTCTCCACACTCAGTTTTTGGCACCGTCTGAGTTACCTCAAAGCCAGCTTGCACCCAATGTGGATAACCACCGTTCAGTACTGCAACAGCATCGTGTCCCAACCAACGCAGCAGCCACCAGCTGCGTGCAGCCATCGCACCACCACAGTCGTCATACACCACCACTTGCTGGTTATTATTCAGACCGTATGAGCGCAGCTTGTCTGCCAACTTATCCACATCCGGCAGCGGATGCCGCCCGGTTTGCGGTGTAATCGGCGAGGACAGATCGTCATCCAGATGCATAAAACAGGCACCCGGTAGGTGGGCTTCGCGGTATACACGCTGACCATACCCGGCGTCTGCCAGACTGAAGCGACAGTCAAGCACCAGTGTATCGTCCTGTTCGATCAGGGCATGGAGTTCGGGGGCAGTGATCAGCGTTGTATACATTGTTTAACGTCCTTATTCGTTATCGATTAAGCCAACAGATCCGCCAGTTCTTCACGCAGCAGGTCCAGCTCGTTCTGAGCTTTCTGCTTCGCTTTCTTCTTCAACCCTGCGACTTCTTCTTCCTTGCTGGAGATCAGCGCCTGAGCGGCTGCAGGTTTATCATCTGCGGACTGTACTTCTTCAAGCTGCGGTTTAAGCTGCATCAGAATCGCACGGCGGCGGCCCGCTTCGGCACGCGCCAGCGCTTCTTCCGATACCTCTTTCTTTTTCTTCTCTTCTTTAGCGGCAGTTGCCACGTGGGTCAGTGGGCGGATACCCGCTGCAATGCGTACTTTTTCCAGCAGCGGTGCAGCTGTTTCACGGGCTTTTGCCGCCCCTTTCTCAAGCACCGCTTCTACGTCGGCCGGGCTTGCCATCAGCTCATTGTAAAGTGCACGAGGCTCGCTCAGCTTGGCATCCATAAATTCGAACAGCTCTTTCTTCGCATCACCCCAGCCGATACCGTTCAGGAACTTGTCGCGCATCTGCTGTTGCTCTGCTTCCTCTGCAAAGCAGCTGTACAGCTGGAACAGGGTGCTGTTATCCGGATCTTTCGGTTCGCCCGGTGCCTTGGTGTCGGTCACGATCTGGTTGATCAGCTTACGCAACTCATCCGCGGAGCAGAACAGTGGAATGGTGTTGTCGTAGCTCTTGGACATCTTTCGACCGTCCAGGCCCGGGATCAGTTGGGTCTGCTCGTCCACCAGGGCTTCCGGCAGAGTGAACAGCTGCTCGTAGGTGTGGTTGAAACGACCGGCTACGTCACGTGCCATCTCGATGTGCTGGATCTGGTCCTTACCCACCGGGATGATATCGGCGTTGAACATCAAAATGTCTGCGGCCATCAGGATTGGGTAACTGAACAAGCCCATAGTGACGCCATCGTCCAGGTCCTGCTTGCCCGCATCACGGTTGGCATCAACAGACGCTTTGTAGGCGTGGGCACGGTTCATCAGGCCCTTGGAGCACATACAGGTCAGAATCCAGGTCAGTTCCGGGATCTCGTGGATATCGCTCTGGCGATAGAAGGTGGTTTTGTCGGTATCCAGTCCAAGCGCCAGCCAGGTTGCAGCAATCTCACGGGACGAACGCGCCACACGCTCCGGGTCATGGCACTTGATCAGTGCATGGTAGTCCGCCAGAAAGTAGAAGCTGCTGAAATCAGGGTTAGTGCTTGCGTCAATAGCTGGTTTGATCGCACCCAGGTAGTTACCCACGTGTGGGGTACCTGTGGTGGTGATACCGGTCAGAACCGTCTTCTTGCTCATGAAACTCGAATCTCTGGAATCTGGAATAAAATTTGATCGCTATGATAGCGTAATTCACTACTAAAGGCGCGTGTGTTCAGGTGCGTATCACCTTCCCTTCGACCAAAAGCGGTGGTAAAAACAATATCTTAACTATAACGATAACTGTATTGCCGCTATGTCTGAATCCCTCGCGTCCTGGATCACCCTTTCCGCCCTGCTTTTGTCAGCCGTTGTCCTGCTGGTTCGTAATCCTGACCGCTCGGCACAGGCCATTCTGATGAATCTGGTAACAGCCGTGTTGTGTATGTTCGGTGGTTTGTTAATCGCTGCCGTCACCATGAAAGTCCTGGGCGGTATCGACAACCCAATCATCAGTTCCATACTGGTTGTGATCGGCGCGCTGCTGTGCGTCGCCGGGAAAGAAAAATTCGGCGCACAAAAAAGACTGACTAAATAAGTCGGATTTGACACCCAGCCAATCCTGACCAACACTCAAAGCGATATAGATCCTTTAAAAGTTGTTGGGAGATTGTGATGGACATGTCCGCACACACCATGAATACCCTTTTTGACCAGCTCGGTCTGCCAAGCAGCGATAAGGACATCAAACAGTTTGTAACCACGCACCGTCTTTATAGCGGTGATATCCGGCTAACCGAGGCCACCTTCTGGACGCCGGCTCAATCTGCGTTCCTGAAGGAATCACTGGATTCAGATTCCGACTGGTGTGAACTGGTCGATGAGCTGGACAGTATGCTCCGCCACTAAGCGGACGACCCAACGGGGCAATCACCGTCCCGACAGAAGACCGCACAAAACGCGGTCTTTTTTTTTGCCGCCTGCGGCGTATCATGGATCCCAAACGAGGTTAAGGACCAATAGATACCTATGCTGATTGTTATCTCACCTGCCAAAACACTGGATTACGATACCGCACCGGTGACTGACACCTACAGTCAGCCGGGTTACCTGAATCACTCTGCCGACTTGATCGAGCAGCTGCGCACCCTGTCGGTACAGGATGTTGCGGAGTTGATGAAGTTGAGTGACAAACTGGCTAGCCTGAACGTTGCGCGTTTCGAAGAATGGACGCCGGAATTCAACACCGACAACGCCAAGCAAGCGCTGCTCGCCTTTAAAGGTGATGTTTACGCGGGTATGGACGCACAGAGCTTCAGCGATGATGACTTTGCTTTTGCTCAGGATCATCTGCGTATTCTGTCAGGCCTCTACGGGCTGCTGAAACCGCTGGATCTGATGCAGCCCTACCGCCTGGAGATGGGCACTAAGCTGGCGAATGGACGCGGCAAGGACCTGTACCAGTTCTGGGGTAACATCATCTGCGATGCGCTGAATGAAGAGCTCAAGCAGGAGCAGGTCCTGATCAACCTGGCCTCCAACGAGTACTTCAAGGCCGCCAAGGCGAAGGGCATCTCCTCACGCATCATTACGCCGGTGTTCAAGGACTGGAAGAACGGCCAGTACAAGATGATCAGTTTCTACGCCAAAAAAGCACGCGGCCTGATGAGTCGCTACATCATCCAGAACAAACTGGAAGACCCGGAGCAGCTGAAAGGCTTTGATCTGGAAGGCTACCGCTTCGCTGAAAGCATGTCCGAGGGCGATACCTGGACCTTTATCCGCGATCACGAAGCGTAAAACTCGGATGCCGAAAAAAAAAGCGACCCCGAGGTCGCTTTTTTATTGCCCGGCAGTTGGCGCCAACCGCTGACTAGCAAATTAACGTGGCTGCTCGATACCCACGATGATCCAATCGGCATTTTCAACGGTCATGTCACGGGTCAGGTGCCAGATCTCGTTGAATTCGGTGGTCTGATCGGAATCTTCCTTCAGCCAGCCGTAGAAGTTGATGCTTACCACTACATAGTCGTCTTCGGTGATGAAGTTGGCCAATTCAGCCATCACAGACACCACCTCGGTGGTCTGGTTTTCCGGCAGCTTGGCACGCTCTTCCTTCAGCGCCGTCAGCAACTCTTCAGATGTATAGCTTGCGATCTCACTCCAATCGCTGTTATCCCAGGCACGCTGCAAGATACTGAAGTGATCCCGTGCTCCCGCCAGGAAGGCTTCTTTGTTAAACCACTCGGGTGTCTGCGGCTCGCCGCCCCCCAATCCGGAGCTGAACACAGGTGTCGAAGGTTTCACTTCTTCAACCTTTGGCTCTTCGAACGCAGTGCGCTTTTGCGCACGCTCAGGACGCATCTCATACTGCGCACCATCGGTGGCGTATTGCGGTGGTCGTTGCGACTTCCTGAACATCGAGAAAATCTTGAAGGCGATAAACACAAACGCCAGAAGCAGCAGGATATCCATAAACTGGATACCTTCAAACGCACCACCAAAGAACAGGGCACCCAACAGGCCACCGGCCAACAGACCAGCCATCAGGCCACCAAAGCCACTACGTTTCTTAACCGGCTGCTGGGTTTTGGACGCTGTAGTCGCCGTACTTTGTTTTTGCTGGGTTGGTGCAGGAGCCACCTGTTTCTTTGTAGGGGTTGAGAAGCTCTTACCGAAGGAGGAACCACCACCGAGGCGCTTGGCTTCGGCGTAATCCACGGTGAACGTGAAAGTGGCCAGAACGACCATCAGGCTCACAAGAAAAGTACGCATAAAACTTCCTAAGTTTGTAATTTTATTCGTTTCAGGGTATCAGCAATAACCGCAAAGTAGATACCGGCGAATATTAATACCACACCCCATAGGTGGAAGGAATAGAGCTGTTCCCCCAGGAAAATTGTGGATAACAGCAGCCCGAACACCGGCATCAGGTGAATCGCCAACCCCGCAACCGCAGCCCCAAGTTCCTCGACACCCTTATTCCAGAAGATATATGCCAGTATAGAAGGAAAGATTGCCAGATAGAGTACGGTCGCCCCCACTGTTGCGTTCAGTTCAATCGGCTGGGCTGTGCGCATCTCCCAGAAACAGAGCGGCGCCAGGAAAATAACCGCCACAATCACGGTCGTTCCAAAGAACGTGAACACATCCAGCTCCTTCGGTTTCCAACGCAGGGCAACGGAGTACACCGCCCAGACCATTACGGCACCGGCAATCCACAAATCCCCCTGGTTGAACTGCAGCCCTGTTAGCACGGCCAGATCCGCCTTGGAGATTAGCACTGCCACCCCACTGAACGACAACAAAATCCCCAGCCACTGCTTGCGTGAACCACGCTCACCGAGAAACAACGCACCAATCACCAAAATCAGAATCGGGATGATGGACTGCATCAGCACAGCGTTGGTTGCCGTTGTATCCTGCACACCGATATAGATCTGAGTATTAAAGCCTGCCACACCCACAACGCCGTAGAAAATCAGTTTGCCGATATTGGCACGAATCACTGCGCGCTTTTTATACAGCCGCGGAAGCAGCCAGGGCAAAATCAACAACAGCGCCAGCGTCCAGCGGGAGAACGCCATGGTGATAGGCGGTATATCCGTGTGCATGGCGCGTGCCAATACAAAGTTGCCCGACCAGAACAACGTGGTCAGAACGAGTAACAGATAAGCCAAGGCAGGATCCTTATTGCCGGTTGAGAATTCGGGAGAGAAGATTGCCGGTCGGTTCATTACCGGTCAATAGGTAATGGAGCGTATTGAAATTATTCATGGTCCACTCCATACGGCGCAGTGATTTGCTCTTGCCACAGAACAAAATCTCATCTCCCGGTTTAAGTAGATCCAGTTCACCTGGCAGGATGTCATAGATATCGTCGGTATGTAGCATCAGCGGAAACGCCGACAGACTTTGGGTGCGATCGCGGGGGTCTTTCAGCAAGATACCCAGATTCACGTCCACCCCGCTGTTTATCATCTCAACCAGCGCCGGCGAGTTGTCCTCATCCACCCGCACAGACCAGCTATCAACCTCTTCTTCCTGAGCTACACTGTTCATCCGGTTGAGCAGAGTGTGTGCCCACACATCGTCGTAGGCCTGCATCTGCTCTATAAACACCGGCAACAACGGTGATTTCAGGTGTGCCAATACCCGGTTGGCGATGATCTGGCCGGGCTCCATAATGAAATCCGCCTTCGAGTTCTTAAACACCAGTTTATTGGCGTGCACGTTCTGGCGCACCACGGTGACCAGATTCTTGTTCATCTCCCGGGCGGTCATGATGATCGACAGGTTATCCGCATCGTTGTTGGTACCGGCAATAATACCTACCGCATCCTCGACCCGGGCTTCACTCAACGTCAGCGCCTCAGTGCCTTTACCACGCACCAAAAACGGCAGCCCCGCATCCATCTCAGGGTTGCTGTCTACGACCGTCAGCTCCACGTGCTCTTCATTGAATTCCCGGTACAACGCGCTACCGAAGCGGCCGTAACCACAGATTATCCAACGCCCCTTGGTTTTCTTGTAAACGCTCGAGAGCGGACGGTGGTAAGGATTCACCAACCAGTCGTATACCAGATGGGTATATGGCGCATGTGCCGCCAAAGAGAGATATTCCGCGTACACCCGGAACGGGTCCACCACCAGGTCCGTACCAAAGGACAGCAGGTTGGCGGTCGTGGTATCCGATTCGGTGCGGCTGATTACAATACGTTCCGGGCGCAACAATTTACTGGCGATCGCCACCGACAGGTTCACCTGATCCACATTGGTCAGCGCCAGCACACCCACACACTTGTCATGCAGCAGACCGGCGTCATCCAGTACATCCGGCAAGGAAGCATCGGCGCACAATCCAGGTGCCTCGAATGGCAGACGCCCACTGATCTCCAGCGAGTCAATTTTGCCCTCATCGATATCGATGACCACCGAGCGAATACCACGTTGCGCAAGTTTATTGACAATAATTTCGCCGGTAACACCGTAACCACACACCAGATAGAAGGGTTCGGTGATGCCCTGTACTTTTCGGACAAAGGAACGGCGGCGCAACATCCGCCCAAACACCGGTTCCTGAATCAACGCCAGAATCGTACCGATCCCGTACAACCAGGCGATTACCGTGGCGTAGATGGTGAATAGCGTCCACATCCTTTGGGCATCGGTGAATGCATACGGGATCTCACCAAATCCAATGGTGGAGCCCATAAAGGAGACGAAATAGAACGCATGGAAGAAATCCATACGATAGACATTGCCCTGATCGTCCATTCCCGGAATCAGCACGAAACCAAGGATCGATACCGAATACACCATGATCATGGTGATCAGCGGCAACCGCAGTCGCCGCAACAAGGCATAGAGTACGTTATTCATGACAGGCGTTCGCTAACCAGCAGTAACGGGTTAGCGCCGTACCATGATGGTTTCTACCATCAACAGTACCACAGAGATAATGTTGGCCAGCAGCGCTCCGCCACTGAGCGATACCACGCTGCTCATATGGGATGGCGTCATGCCCACGCCACTTACCTGCTCGGCGTACCCCCAGATTAGGGCTGCGATCACCAACTGCAGATCGGCCACCAGCGACGTTGCCATCATCAACGCCCCCAGGTGAGTACGGTCGCCAAACTTGAGCGCGGTACAGATCAGGCTAACCACAATAGCGGCAAAGAATTCAAACACATTGTGGTGCTCGGGATTATCGATCTCCCCCAGAAAGAAACCGAAGTTCAGGGTGAGCGCCAATACGATAAAGAACGCGAATATCACTTTCTCTTTGTTCATCTAGTCCTACCTGTTTTCCTTCCCGAAGCCAGGGATCATCGAGCACCTATCCGCCGGATTGTAGCATTTGAACCGCGCCTTCGTACTGCTGGAACGGAACTATATTGTTTGCCATCAATCGAAATAGGTTCTTTGCCAAAAATCTGTTAATAATTAAAAAACTGAGCGTTAGAACGAAACAATTGACCAAAAATTAGACAGATTAAGCATATCAATATAGGATCGAGTGCTTATTCAAAAACAATAAAGACAGACTAAGGAACCTGCCGGGCGCACTGATGCGAATCAGTATATGTCGTTGTAGACAGGCTCCCTAACTTCAGAAGATTGATGCCCATGACCCCACTGAAGCGCCTGCCAATCACCGCGTATGTAGTGTTTTTACTCCTGTTTGTTTTTGGGAAACTTGCCCAAGCGGGAGTTCACAAAAGTTCCAGTGACCCTCGGGAATATCTGACATTCAGCCTGCCTAACCAGATGAAGGTGCTGGTCATCTCTGACCCGAACACCTCGAAGGCGGCCGCCTCCCTGGATGTTGCCGTCGGCTCCAACGCCAATCCTGAAGGTCGCGAAGGCCTGGCCCACTTCCTTGAGCACATGCTGTTTCTGGGCACGGAAAAGTACCCGGAAGCGGGTGACTATCAGGCGTTTATCAGTTCCCATGGCGGCAACCACAATGCCTACACTGCCTACGAAAACACCAACTACTTTTTTGACGTGAAGGCGGATGACCTGGAACCGGCATTGGATCGCTTCTCCCAGTTTTTCATCTCACCGCTGTTTACCGAAGAGTATGTAGACCGTGAACGCCACGCGGTGCATTCCGAATATCAGTCCAAGATTCGCGACGACGGCCGTCGAATTTTTGCCGTTACCAAGCAGATCCTGAACCCGGACCACAGTTATAGCGACTTCGCGGTGGGCAGCCTGGACACCCTGGCGAACACGGAAAACAGCAAGATCCGCGATGACCTGATCAAATTCTACGAACAGTACTACTCTGCCAATCTGATGTCCCTGGTTGTACTGGGCAAACAATCCCCCGAAGCACTCAAGGCCATGGTGGAAGCGCGCTTCTCGGCCGTCCCTAATCGCAACGCCACGCCGTTTCGCAACAACACCAGCCTGTTCACACCGAGCAGCCTGCCTCTGAAGCTGAGCGTTAAAACCGTTAAAGACCTGCGTTACCTGTCGCTGACCTTCCCGATGCCGGAGATCCGCAGCCACTGGCGCAGCAAACCGCTCTACTACATCAGCAGCCTGGTCGGTTACGAAGGTGCAGGTAGCCTGCTGTCCCTGCTGAAAGAGAAAGGCTGGGCGACCGGTCTGTCCGCATCCACCGGATCCGATCTGCCGGGTGAGTCCACATTTCACGTAAATATCGCACTGACGCCGGAAGGTATGCAGCAGCAGGAGGCAATCGCACAGTTGTTCTTCAGCTATGTTGACCTCATTCGCCAGGGTGGTGTCAGTGAGATGCTTTACCAGGAAGAGAGCAACCTGAACCGTATTCAGTTCCGCTTCCAGGAACAGAGCGAACCGATTCACTACGTCAGCCAGCTGTCCGGCCAACTGCGCCGCTTCCCGGCTGAAGAGGTGGTACGTGCGCCGTATATGCTGGAAGCGTTTGACGCCGAACTTATCCAGCAATACCTGGCCGCGATTCGTCCGGATAATATGCTGCTGACCGTGAAAGCACGTGACCTGGAAACCGACAAACACGATCCTTGGTATCAGGCAGCGTACAAGGCTGAGCCCATCAATGCAGAGGCGCTGCAGGCCTTTCAACCACTCCCCCAGGTTGCAGACCTGTTTATCCGTGGCAACAACCCGTTTGTGGCCAGTAATCTGGATCTGAAAGACCCAAGCTCTGCATCCGACAGTCCACAGGTGTTGGTCGACAAACCGGGCCTGACCCTCTGGCACCATCAGGACAGTAGCTTCAAGACACCAAAGGCCAACGTGTTCTTCAGTGTGATGTCCGACCGCGCCAACCGTACCGCCCGCGAAGCGGTACTCACCAGTCTCTACACTCGCATGGTGAAGGACCAGATGAACGAGATCCTCTACGATGCCTATGTGGCAGGACTGGAGACCGACATCTATCCACACATGAAGGGTTTCAGCGTGCGCCTGTCCGGTTACAACGAGAAACTCCCAGTGCTGTTGGAGAAGGTCACTCACGCGTTAAAGAAGCCTAATTTGGATGCCGAGCGTTATGCGGTGATCAAGCGGCAGTATGCTGATCAACTAAAGAACGCCCGTAAAGAGAAACCGTTCAACCAGACGATCAATGAGATCTTCCAGCTGCTACTGCCACAATGGAGCACAGAAGAGAAACAACGCGCGCTGGAAATGATTACCTTTGAAGACCTGAAAGTGTTTACGCCACAGCTGTTGGCAGAAACCGACCTGCGCATCCTGGCCCATGGTAATCTGGTTGAAGCAGAAGCCACCACCATGGCCGACCAGATCGTTGCCCAACTGCTGAACAAACCGCAGGCCAAGCACCTGTCAGAAACCCCGGTTGTGCACCTGAAGCGTGGTCGCCCCTTCGTGCAAACACTCGACCTGCAACACAACGACTCGGCGATCAGCATCTACTACCAGGGTAACGATGCCAGCCTGAAAACACGCGCGGAATTTGCCGTATTGAGCGAGCTGATGTCCTCGCCGTTCTACAGCCGTCTGCGTACCGAGAAACAGTTGGGTTACGTTGTATTTGAAACCCCGCTGCCACTGCGTAAGGCACCAGGTCTGGCTTTTGTGGTGCAGTCCCCGGTGGCTGATCCAATGACACTGGAGACCCACATCTCTTCGTTCATGGATGAGATGGACGAGCAGATGCAGAGCATGACAGACACACAGCTGGATCAATACAAGCGTAGCGTGATCTCCCGCATCCTAAAGCAGGAGAATAGCCTGAGCGAGCGCACTGCGCGTTACTGGAAGCAGATCGACCGTAACAACGCCGACTTTTATAGCCGTGAAACCCTGGCAGAGTCGATCGACAAGCTCTCCCTTGAAGAATTACAGAGCGGTTTTGAACAGCTTCGTGAGCGTCAACTGGTGGTACGCAGCTTTGGTCTGAAGCATATGCAAACCGCAAGCAGTGAGGAGATCGGTCGCACCTGTGATACCGAGATAGACTCCCTGAAGCTGGCCGGTGAATTTATGCCGGAAGCCTAAAGGCTTTAGCAACACCTACAAACAAAAAAGGCGCTGATGGCGCCTTTTTCTTTGCTCGCGTTGGATATGAAAGAGCCGTTACTACGGCTCCCCCTCTTCGATAATCTCCAGCGCGGAGCACTCCTCACCGAAAACCAGGCAACGTTCTTTCTTCCGGTCATCGGCAATGGTCTGGAACACCAAATCTTCGCCACTGAGCGTTGGCCCCTCTTTCTCCAGCTTGTTGAGCTGCACGTAGAACTCGGAATCCGCAGCGGGCACTACGGTTGGCGGGGGCAGAGTAGACGGCAGCGCATACGCTCGCACCTCTTCCATCGGTTCTACATCGAAAGTGCCCCGCGGTAAGCCTTTGTAGGCCACTGCGGGTTCGATGGCGAACACAATACTGCCTGTGGCAGGAGTGACATCATAGGGGATCGGATCGGGCACGGGTTGCACCTCTGCCCACGCAGGCAGAGTCATGCTGGCAACCAGCAATGCCAAACAATCCCCTCGTCGTATCACTACACAAAATCCTCCATCGGATAGATAGATTCCGCATACACCGCCAGCTCCTCCAGAATCAGGCGATCGCGGTCGCTGCAGTCCGGTCGGGCATACAGCTCATTCAACCGGGCGTAAAACGCGTTCATGGTGAGATGCCCGCTGTTGTCCGGCCCCAGCAGCTTGCGGGAACGGTACTCCTCCCAGATCTGTTGCTCTTCACTGGTCAGTATAAACGGGCAGTTGCGCGCCTTATAGCGCAGGAACATCTCCTCCAACCGTCCATCCTGGAACGGCAGATCCAGGTTCGACAGTGTTTCCGGATCGGCGATTCTCACCTGCTCCATAGACTTCTTATCGGCATCGCTGAAGAATCCGCCACTATAAATCATCAAATCCGGGTCACTTTCCGGCTCAAACGGATTATCACCAAACAACTCCATCAGCTTGTGCTGCAGACCTTGCATGTTGCGCAGGATCTGAAGATGCGTACGGCAGGTATCACCATCAATCGACAGGCGCTGCGCCTCTTCGGTGTTCAGCATGCCCGCCGGAGCGATGATTGGGCATTTGTTGGTATGAATCTGCTTCAGGGCGATGATTGGATCAGACTCTGCCAGATCCTCACGCTTGGTGTACATCAAACGCTGCAGGTCTGCCGCCGTCAGCTGCATCAGCGGAGTCGGATCAAATCGCAAGTCCCAGGCCAGCACCGCATTTTTGTTGACCGGATGGGTACCGATGGGGGCAATAACTGCCAGGTTGCCGTACTCCACTGGATAGCGGGAGGAAACGTGCAGAACTGGTTTCATGCTGACCACATCCAGCTTGGCCTGGATCGCCTGTTTGCTGCGATTCTCCAGCACAAACTGATACAGCTTCGGCTGTTTCTCACGCACCAGCTTGGCCATTTCGATCGTGGCGTAAACATCCGACAACGCATCGTGCGCCGCACCGTGGTCGATATGATTGGCTTTGGTCAGGTCTTCCAGGCGCAGGCTTGGGCTGCCATCCTCGTAGGTAGGCCAGTTGATGCCATCCGGGCGCAGTGCGCGGGTCAGGCGCAGCATGTCGATGATGTCCCAGCGCGAACACCCGTTCTGCCACTCGCGCGCGTAGGGATCATAGAAGTTGCGGTAGAGGGTGTTGCGCGTCACTTCATCGTCAAAACGCAGACTGTTATAGCCCACCCCACAGGTCCCCGGCTTCGACAGCTGTGCATGAATTTCACGAATAAACTCCGCTTCACATAAGCCTTCATCCAGTGCTTTCTGCGGGGTAATGCCGGTAATCAGGCAGGCATCCGGGTGCGGTAACAGGTCGTCGGATGGGCGACAGTAGAACATCACCGGCTCATCGATAATATTCAGGTCCTCGTCAGTGCGAATGCCGGCAAACTGCATCGGCCGGTCGCGCCGCGGATCAGCGCCGGAGGTTTCATAGTCGTGCCAGAAAAAAGTCAGCTTCGCACTCACAAGTAAATATCCTTTTGGTGTATGGAACTGGATTACACAGGCGATATAATACCCCACAGTTCATGGAGGGATCATCCGTATGTTGCATGACCAAGACCTCACTCAAGCCTGCCCTTGTCGCTCAGGCAAACCCTTCAGCTTCTGCTGCGAGCCCGCCATTGAAGGTCATAAGCCCGCGCCAACCGCTGAGGCGTTGATGCGTTCCCGCTATACGGCGTTTTCTTTGGGTGCAGTGGATTATCTGGTCGCCACCACCGCACCGGAAAAACGCCACCCGGAAGATGCGGAGATTCTAACCGAACAGGTGAAATGTACTAACTGGGTTGGTCTTGAGATCCTCTCCACCGAACAGGGTGGTATAGGTGACAGCTCTGGCACGGTCGAGTTTAAGGCATCCTTCGAAGCCGATGACCAAAGCGGCGTATTGTATGAACACTCCAACTTCCGCTGCGAAAACGGACAGTGGTACTACGTCGATGGCGACGTCGAAGTAACAATTAAGTAAGCCCTTTCAAAGAAGCTCTTTCTGCAGCACAGGATCTGTTCAACGACGGACAGATCCGCGCTCACCGGCTGACATTAATCAAGGCAAAAACTGTGGTTTTACCAACAGTTTCATCAATTCATAATAATTGAATGTCAAGCCTGTTCCTGTGACTTTTCTGCGCTAGAATAGCCTCCCCCAAGTGTTTATACGAACGTCGGGTTACTTTGTGATTTCGGGACCGGGATTGAATGTTGTTCAGATTTTTTAAACCCAAATGGCAAAATCAAAAAGCGGAAGTACGCCTGCGTGCTGTCGAAGAGATCAGCCATGACGCCCCCGATTCGAACCAGATTCTGGAGCAATTAGCCCAGACGGATCCTGACCAGAATGTACGTCAGGCCGCCACCTCCCGACTCAGCAACCTGCCGTTGCTGACCGAGATTGCCCGCAAAGAGCAGAACGAGATGATCCGCCGCTCGGCACTGGATCGCATTTGTTGCCTGACCGTGGATCAACACGTTGCGCCGATAGAGCAACGTCGTGCCGCACTGGATCTGCTGGACTCACCCAATCTGCTGACCCATGTGGTGCTGAAGTCTTCAGATCAGGCCCTACAAAGCTACGCTCTGGACAAAATCACCGATCAGCACGCCCTGGCGACCATTATCCGTTCGGCATCCCTGGCGCAACTCCGCCGCCAGGCAGCAGAAAAAATGTACGATGCCGAGCTGATCGACGCACTGATCAAGGAAACGCTTGGTCGTGATAAAACCGTCAGCCGCATCCTGCGAAACACCCAAACCGAGTTGCAAGAGGCCGAGCAGGCGATGCAAGCCCAGCAACAGCGTTGCGAGGAGCTGTGTGCATCCATTGAACAGCTGGCTAACGGCGAATACTTCCCGCAGTACGGAGCCAAACTGAATGCCCTGAAGCAGCAGTGGGAACAGAGCGCTGATAGCGCTAGCAAGGAGCAGGTCAGCCGCGCCAGCGCATCATTCAGTGCCGCGGAAGAACGCCAGCGCCAGGTTCTGGCCGAACAGGAAGCACAGCGTCTGACAGCAGAACAGGCTGCGCGCTCGAAAGCAGAACAGAAAGCCGTTATCGAAGAGCTGCGCTGTTTTGCTTCCCAACTGGTACAGAACGCAGCCCAGAGCGAACAGCCCGATGCGGTGAACGCACAGGTGCTGGGCCTGCTGAAACGTCGCTGGGAAGACCAGGAAGAAACCACGCCAGAATTGCAGAAGCGTTACCAGCGCGAATATGAGCGTTGCGCAAAACTGCTGGCAGCAACCGAAACGCTGATCGGTGAAGCAAGCAATATCCAGCTGCTGGCCCAGAAAGCCTCCGATGCCCACGCGCTAGGTACGGCTCAGCTGGAGAAACTGATTAAGCAGTGTCGCAGCAAAATCAGCGACATCAGTTGGCCGTCAGCGGAGAACAAAGCGGCCGCAGTGCGTGTCCTGGAGACAAGTCGCCGTGCACTAGAGCAGAACCTGAAACAGCTTAAACAGCAAAGTCAGTCCGAATTTAAGGCCTTTGAAGTACTGCTCAGTGAACTCGAAGAGGCCATTGCACAAGGCCAGAGTAAAGAGGCTGACCGTCTGCAGAAACAGGCGGAGCAGACCCATCACCGCCTGGGCAACAGCTGCCCGAATGCCTTGGAACGCCAGTTCCGCCAATTGACCGCTCAGGTTCAGGAGATGCAGGAGTGGCGTGGGTTTGCTGTCAGTCCAAAGAAAGAATCCCTGTGTGAGCAGATGGAAGCTTTGGTCAACAGCGCCATGGAGCCACAGCAGTTGGCGAACAAGATTCGCGAACTGCAGCAGCAGTGGAAACTGCTGGATTCAACCGACCCGGTGCACTCCCACCGCACCTGGAAACGTTTCAAGCTGGCTGCCGACGAAGCCTACAAACCGTGTGAAAAGTACTTCAATAACCAGAAGGAACTGCGCGCAAAAAACTTGCAGAGCCGCCATACGCTGTGTGATCAGTTGCAAACCTACCTGGATGCCATCAACTGGGATGACGTCAACTGGAAAGAGCTGGACGGTTTGCTGAAGCAAGCAAAGCGAGAATGGCGAGAACACAGCCCTGTTGACCGCAGCCCGGGCAAGAAAGCACAAACCCGATTCAACGAACTGCTGGAGCAGCTGGAGAACCCGCTCAAGGCCTACCGCCAGGAGAACGCTGAGCTGAAGCGTCGTCTGGTTGCGGAAGTCCAAACGTTGCTGGAGCAGGATGACCTGAGTACCGCCACCGAGGAGGTGAAGGAGATCCAGGTACGCTGGAAGGAGATCGGTCCAACCTTCCGCAACAAAGAACAGCAGCTCTGGCAACAGTTCCGTGACCTTTGCAACGATGTGTTTGATCGTTTCCACCAAACTCGCCGTGAACAATCAGAGCTGAAATCCAGCGTTTCCCTGCAGGTAAACAAGATCTGCGACGAGATGGAAGATGCTCTGTCACAGTTCATTGGCCTGCGCGCCTTGGAATCGCTGCTGGATGAGGCCGACGCGGTTTACACCGAGATGGAAGAGCAGATTTCTGACGAACTTGCTCAGGAGTTCGAGGAACTTCAGGATGCACTGGAAGACCAGCGCAGCGCTCTACTCTCCATGGTTGACGATCAGGTAAAAGCTCTGCAGCGCAAATCCATTCTGTGTGATCAGCTAGAGATGGCTCTGCTGGAAGGCGGTAACGAGGATACGCTGGCGGCGGTGCACGACGCTTGGATGGATAACATCCAGTTACCGGCGACATTCCACGATCAGATGGAAAACCGTCTGCAAACGCTGGTATCACTGACGGAGCAGGATGGCGATGCCTTGCACAGCTGCCTGACCGAACAGGAACCTCACCTGCGCCAACTCTGTATCCGTCTTGAGATTGCGCTGGGACAGCCATCCCCGGATGAAGACCAGGCCCTGCGTATGGAGTACCAGATGCAACGCCTGCAGCAAGCGCTGGCGCAGCAGGAAGAGGCCCTGAACCTGAAAGCGGTGAAAGCCCTGCGTTGCGAATGGCTCTGTGTACCCTTCAGCAACCACTACCCTGCCCTGGTACAACGCTTCGAAAAGCTGCTTAACAGCTTGCTTTAATCCTTCCCAAACTACCGCCAGTAAAAAGCGTAGGTTGGCCATCGCGGAGCGATGCCCAACAAATCGACTCAAGCAGGCCCCTTTACTGTTGGGCTTCGCGTTGCGAAGACCAACCTACAAGCGCAGTCGCTTTATCGGACCCAATCCCTCCGACAATAAACAATAAAAAACCCGCCGAAGCGGGTTTTTTATTGTGCAGCTAATCAAATGATTAGTGCATGTGCAGACCACCGTTGATGGACATGTCAGCACCGGTAATGTAGCCGGATTCAGCTTCAGCCAGGAAGCTCACAATGCGGCCAATCTCTTCCGGTTTACCGAAACGGCCCACTGGAATGGTTTTGCAGATTTTCTCCTGGATTGCTTCGTCGATCTTAGCAACCATCGGAGTCATCACATAACCTGGAGATACGGTGTTAACAGTCACGCCTTTTGCTGCAACTTCCTGCGCCAGGGCCTTGGTGAAGCCGTGGATACCTGCTTTAGCGGCGGAGTAGTTACACTGGCCGAACTGGCCTTTCTGCGCGTTGACGGAGGAGATATTGATAACACGACCCCAACCCTTTTCGATCATAGGGTTGATGACCAGACGTGTCATGTGGAACATGGAGTCCAGGTTTGCACTCAGAACTTCATCCCACTGATCCCAGCTCATTTTTTTGAACTGTCCATCACGGGTAATACCCGCATTATTAATCAGCACATCGACTGTGCCACCAGCGATCTCTTCAACGGTCGCGATACACTGAGCGCAGGATTCTGCATCAGTTACATCACCATAAGCGACCAAGATATCGTACCCTGCTTCCTTCTGCTCTGCCTGCCAGGCTTTAGCTTTATCGTGATTACCGCCACTGTTGTATCCCGCTACTACTTTAAAACCGGAATCAACCAATGAACGGCAGATAAAAGTACCCAAACCACCGGTACCGCCTGTTACAAGAGCAATCTTCTGACTCATACTCACATCCCCTTTTTAGTAATTTTCGTGAGTTTACTGGGCTTTGTAATTCTTATTCTGTGTCAATATCCCTGACTTGCTTCTGATCATAATATCAGCTTGAACAGGAAATAATATGACTTTGGTTGAATTAATTTGCCTACAGCTTATAGGGGCTATATGAAGCGGAAATGACAGAAGTAAAAGCTTTAAGAACCCAGTTTAACTTCATCTTTTTCTTGCAGACGCGCCAGGTGTCGACGCATCCAGAACCAGGCGGTCAGTGCAGTCAGTGCATTGGCGATAACCAGCCCCCCAAACATACCCTGCAAACCATACAGCTCGCTCCCCAACCACCCCAGCGGTACATAAAAGACAAACAGGCGGGTAATACTGATACGCATGGCACGTAGCGGCTGGTGCAACGCATTAAAGCTGGATGCCGTGAGGAAAGTCGCTGCCTGGAAGCCAAAGCCCACCGGTACAATGAGAATCCAGATACCGATCCAGGACTGAACATCGGTGTTATCGCTGAACACCGCAGCCACATACTCGGACGTCAGGCACAGTCCGATATAAATCAGCGCCTGCCAGATCAGTGCAAAACGGATCGCAATACGATACGCACGCACAACCCGCTCGGTGTGACCGGCACCGAAGTTCTGACTGATAAACGGTGGCAGCGTCATCGACAACGCCAGGCACGCCAGCAGCGAGAGGGATTCCAGGCGGTTACCGACACCAAACGCGGCAACGGCTTCCGCCCCATAGGTGGCCACCATCGCCGTGAGCACACCGTTCGCCACCGGCGTCATCATATTTGAGAGCGCAGCTGGCAAACCGATTTTCATCACCGCGCTCCAGTGCTGCCAGATGCGCACCAGATCGATCGATTGCAGGATCAGCAGGCCACGACGGTGGTAGAGGATATGCAGCACAATTGCACAGGTCACACCCCAGGCGATCACGCTGGCGATCGCAGCACCCTGTACACCCATGGCGGGTACCGGCCCCCAACCAAAGATCAGCAGCGGGTCCAGCACCATATTCATCGCCGACGAGAACGCCATAATCTTGGCCGGTGTCTTGGTATCACCGCTGGCACGCATACAGCTGTTGCTCACCATATTCACCACCAGAAATACGGAGCCCCAGAACCAGACTGACATGTAGGTGTTGATGTGGGGCAACAGTGTTTCCGACGCCCCCATCAGGCGAAACAGCGGTTCGATAATCAGCTGACAGCCCAGCGCGATCAGCAACGTCAGGCAAGCGGTGCTGAGCAGGTTATCGGTCGAGAGTGAACTGGCTTTCTGATGGTCACCCGAACCGATCAGACGCGCCAGTGTGGCCGACGTGCCAATCCCCAGCCCGATTGCCAGACTGGTAATGGAAAAGCTAACCGGAAAAGTGAAACCCAGTGCCGCCAGCGGCTCGGTGCCCAATTTACCCACAAAATAGATATCTGCCAGATTGAACAGCATCAAGCTGACGATACCCATCATCATCGGTACGGTCATTCGCACCAATAAAGGCTGAATCTCATCGTGCAGCAAATCGGGTTTGGCAGGCATAGCGGTTCCGGAAGAGAAAGTGGGGCTAATCCTAACCGGTATTTCGCCCTACGCAAGCAGTAATAACGAAACTCACTGTTTACCACCGTAACGGGAATAACAGCGAATAGGTCATAAAAAGCGTAGGTTGGCCTTCGCAACGCGAAGCCCAACAGATACGGAGCAATTTGGGGTAGACCGTTGGGCATCGCTCCGCGATGACCAACCTACAACCGAGTTGATTTCTCTGATCCACGCTATCTGACAATGAACCATAAAAAAGCCCGGACATCGTCCGGGCTGAACGGGAGTTACTAGTACATCAAGTAGTCGAATTAACGACCGGAGGCGCGCAGGTTCTGTACGGTGAACTTACTTGCAGGACTGAGTTTCGGATCAACCTGTCCCTTGAACTGACCAGTTGTGCAGTGGTTAGCCTGCATATCCACCATGGAGAATGCATCATCAACCGCCACACCTGTACCTTTGTTACGCGGCAGGTGGTGATCCGGGTGCGCCTGACCGATCAGCCAGCTCTTCCACATGTCACCTTTACGGTCGTAGGTGATGTTGCGCGGAATAGTGAAGGTCTGGGCATCGATAAAGTGCTGACGCTTGCTGATCGGATGGTTCGGATCCACAGGATCGGATTCCACAACATACACCTTACGAAGCTGCCAGGTGATATTCGGGAAACAACCACCCTTGCCACCGAATGCCACAACCTGGTACCCCTCGTCATCCTTGTGGGTGTCTGCATCCAGCTCCATCTCATTGTGGTTGTACATCGGCAGCAGCATGTGCTTGGTACCTTTATAGGTCCAGTTCATGTCACTGATACGGCCGTTGTAACCCTCGAAGTCCTCGATCATGATGTCGGAGCCCAGGAAGGCATCAGTCACCTGGCCGGTGGATAGACGACGTACCCGACGCTGGAAACCCAGATAGAGGTATGCGTTATCACGTTTCAGGTCGTCCTCAAAGCGGTGAATCAGCAGCTGCGTATTCTTCACATCGAACGGCTCCAGTACCTGTACGTAGATACCACGAAACAGGCTGGATGGATTCGGTGTCAACGCCGGATAGGGTTCCTGCTGAGTCCGGTGAGTGTAGTTCAGGAAGTGGAAGTTGAACTTCACGGTACGCTCTACCTTTCCGCTCTTCATATTGCGGTATTTCCAGTAAAAGGGAGAGATCGCCGCGGAGTCACCCCAGTTGTAACCGTACTTATAGTTCCAAGCGAGTTTCTCACCGGCGCGAGGATCGTCCTGGGACGGTTCTTCCGGGAATGGGCGACCGGCGTGAGCTCCTTCAATGATTCCAGGCTTATCGCCCAGCTTAACCTTACCCAAACCCGCTTTTGTGGCCTCAACATAACTCGAGTGAAGATCAAATGAAGTGGTTTCTCCTACTTTGATCTCATAATCACCGTTTTTGACAAACTGATACATCGCCGGATCAAGCACATCTTTAACAGTTTCTACATTGCTCTGGTTGATCACCATCCCGGCACTGACACCCTCTACCTTGGGCGTACCGTTTTTGTATGGATAGAAAGAATTTTCCACATCCTGCAGCGTGGCAGCGAAAGCAGGTGCAGCCAGGACACCGGTCATCGCCACACTGAATAGAGATTTTTTAAACATCATAGTTACCTTTCTTATTATCTATCAGAAGCTGTAACGTACAGTCAGCTGAATTTCATCTTCTTGGTTCGCTACACCGATAGGGCCGTTGGTGAAACGAGAAAGAGGTTCTGTCACGTTAATTCCAGGTTGACCTGCAAGGGCCGTTGCAGACCAAGGGAACTCCTGATCCCCTCCCGTTTTAACGTTCAAACCCAGGTTAATCATCCAGTGGTTATCCGGTGTCCAGGAGATGCTTGGAGCCACAACTGTCGCTTCAGCAGCAACATCATGTGCAATTATGATTTGTGGGCTAAGACGGTTGTTCATATACCAACCTTTGAACAAGAGGGTTCCGATCCAGTTGTCCTCCTCATTTGGCATATCTGCTTCATGATCAAGGATGTGCTCACCAAACAGCTGCGTAGATAACAGGAAGGCACTGCCTGTACCTAGCGACGGAATCACCATGTTCTTATCGAAACCAACAACATAACGCAGCATGTCTGTTTCTTTATGACCGTTGGTATCACGCGGAAGCTCTTCCCCCTGGGTATACACCGTTTCCAAACGCCATACCGCATCCATATCCATGGAGTAGTAGTCGATGGCACCACCCACCAGGTTGATCTTAGGGAATTTAATATCGAACACCCCATCTGACAGGAACGGCGCATTTGTCGGGCTTAATGGCGCAGTTGGGTCAAAAGCGGTGTTTG
Source organism: Pontibacterium granulatum (assembly GCF_029961155.1). Classification (GTDB taxonomy): domain Bacteria; phylum Pseudomonadota; class Gammaproteobacteria; order Pseudomonadales; family Balneatricaceae; genus Pontibacterium; species Pontibacterium granulatum. The sequence continues at coordinate 220,143 of NZ_JASBRH010000003.1, forward strand.
CCCGGAAGTGCAGAGAAGGCAGCTGCTGACGATAATGCAGAGCATTCAAAGAGAAGGTCACGTCACCATATACGCCTTCCCATTTCGCACCGAATTGAGTATTCCCCAGATCCCAGTCGGGCTCTTCTACGTCATGAATAATGGGCACACCCAGCGTCGATGAGGTAAAGAAACAACCCGCATCCAGAATGCGGTATGACTGGCCACAGGTACCCAGATTGCTGGGGCGGAACTTGTCAAAATTCCAGACAAGGGAGAAGTTGCTATCATCAAATACTTTGGTTGGCCCCATGCGCCACTCTGCGGTCACCATCCACTGCGGAATACGGATATCTTCCAGCTCGTCATAGATGTTGTGGCGCGAGTAGTCGACAGGGTTGATCACATCCAAGACACGGAACAGGTCGGTCTTGCCCCATACCACCTGCTGCTTACCCAGGGTCACGTTAAAGATCGTGCCACTGTCCAACTGGCGGTCAGCGCTGATGTAGAGTTCACGGATAAAATCGAGTTCGTCGTTGAACTCAGGAAACTTTGCTTCGTCCTCATCCTGATCCATGTAACCGTCCAGATTGTTACAAAGCGTAGGATTGTTTTCACAAGGAAACGGAGTTCCTGCCGTGAGCAACGCGGTTGAAAGATCCTGTCCGTGCCAGTTTGAGCCCAGATATGGCTGCGTAGCATCTTTACCGAACTCATCGTCATTCAGGTCGTAAACACCATCATAGGTAGCACGCAATGTTCCGTTGACAACGATGTTGTCCCAGCTTTCTGATTCAATCGATTTGGAGAACTCCGCCTGTCCCGTGTTACGGAACTTGGACAGTCCCACTCCGTCACGGACATAAGTGGCATTTTCCACAAACCCCGCCCATTCAGTGTCCGCGGCATACGTTGTAGGCGAACCAGCCATTGCTGACACTCCCATGGCCACTGCAAGCGGTAGTTTGCGTAATGCTGTTATTTTTTTTGTCATTATTTTTAACCCCTTCGGATTATTGGTCACTTCAGTGTTTGGACATCTACGCACAGCTCAGGCATGGATGATGCCGTCCTCGTCCGTATAGGCTTCGCAGATAAACTTCGGTTTGAAGACCAGCACCCAGCTCGGCACCAGCAGCATCGCCGCCGCACCGTTAAGCAAGACCATCACGATCAGCAACAGGGCCGCATCGGACTGGAAGCGCAGGTCAGAAAGGATTACCCACATCACAATGCCGGCGATCAGGGTGATCGCGGTGAAGCTGATGGCGAGACCAGTGGTGCTGATGGCACGTTTCACCGCAGCGCTAATGTCTTTCAGCGCCACCATTTCGGTACGGATGCGGTCCATCATGTAGATGGAGTAGTCGATACCAACCCCCACCCCTACAGCGATGATCGGTACGGTGTTGATATTGATGCCCATCTCGGTCACGCCCATATAGGCGTAGGTCAAGGTGGTGGCGAAGAGCATCGCCATAAACATCATGGTGCCCGCCATGAGGGACTGGTAGAAGAACATCACCATGGCGAAGATCAGGATGAATACCAGCGGCAGTACCCAAAGGTTGGTCTCGTAGGCCGCTTCGTTCATGGATGCCGTGACACCGATGGTGCCGCCCGCCAGACGGATGGTCAGCCCTTCCACATCGTTGCCGTGCTCTTCGATCCACTGCTTAGCCGTATGGATCGCGCGACGGATGGTCTCGCCCTGATGGTCCTTGTAGTAGAACACCAGGTTGGCGATACGCTCGTCGGTATCCACAAACTCCTTCAATGCCCCCGGAATCGGACTGGACATCATGTAGGTGAACATCAGACCACCCACGTACATCTCGTCATTCGGGATCTGTGCCCAGCGCGGATCGTCGTTGTGCAGCAGCCGGTTCACCTGCTTCACCAGATCTGGAATGCCCTTAGCACCACCCACATCCGGATCGAGCAGCATATGTGCTTCCAGGTCGGCCAGCGCTTTCAGTACTTCAGGACGCTTGATGCCGCCCTTTTCGTCAGCCTCAGCCACAATGTAGAGCTCTTCCGAACCTGGAAAACTGTCGTTCACCGCCTTGGAGCTGATGTTGTAGTCATGATCCTGATAGAGGATCGGGCTACCTGGCTCGGACTCACCGATCACTACCTTGGCGCTGAAGTACCAGCCCCCCGCCAGCAGGAAAGCTGCGACGAACAGTGCATTCTTCGCCGCGCGCTCGCCACTAATGATGCTCGCACAGGCGTAACCCACATTGCGGAAGATGTTGTGTTTAATGTCGTGCTGTTTCGGTTTTGGCAGGATCGACAGCAGCAGCGGTACGGCCAACAAGACAGTGATAATGATGGTCAGTGCCCACAGAGACGCGTAGTGCGCCAGCTTGGTGTTGAGCGGAATGGAACCGATGGCAATCAACAACAGACCGATGGCGTCGGAGACAACCCCCAGGCTGCCTGGGCGGAACAGGTTATCGAAGGTCAGACGTGCCGCCAGATGATGGTCAGAGTGGTCGTTCAGCTCCAGATAGTAACGCTCCACAATCTGGATACCGTGCGACATGGCGCGCGCCGAGATCAGAAACGGGATTACCAGACCTAGTGGGTCCAGGTTGTAACCAAACAGAGAGATGATGCCGATCCCCCAGATGGAGGACACGATTACCGCGCCCAACGGGATCAGCACGCCGTAGGCCTTACGGAAATAGAACACCAGCAGCGAGATCATGATCAACGCGGTAAACAGAAAGATCTCGATGATCTGATCCAGGTACTGGTACGCCCAGCCCACCAGCATCGGCTGACCGGTCACGTGGATCTTGATACCTGCGGCCGCTTCATCGGCACGCATCTGCTGGATCTCGTTGAAGGTCTTCTCGTAATCCAGCTGGCCTTCGTTGAGCTGCGCTTTCACCAGCGCCATTTTCATGTCCGGTGAAACCAGCGGACCGTATACGCGCGGATCGGCCACCACGTCATTGCGCAGCTGGGCCAGGGCCTCCGCATCCATCTCTTCACCTTGTGGATCATAATAGGACTTGGAGTTCACGTTGCCTTCCGGTGTCATCCATACCTTACGCGAGTTGCGGTGGGTAACACTGGCCACCAGGTTGTGGTTAATGCCCGGCAGGCTGTCCACCGCCATGGTGATGCGGTGGATCTTGGCCAACGCCTCGTTGCTGAAGATATCGCCCTCCTCCACCTCTACACCCACGATGATCACGTTGGCGCCACCGAAGGACTCCTTGATCTCGTTGTGCAGCTCGATATAGGGATGGCTCTGTGGCAACAGGTCCGCAAAGTCGGAGTACATCTTCACGCTGGGAATCTGGTACGCAAAGAACAGCGTGATCGCCAGAATCACACTCAGGATCAGTTTCGGGTGACGAAACACCGACTCATCCAGGCTATGTAAAAAGTGTGTCGCCTTATGGGCGTCTGCGGATTTTTTATCCATGATGGGTACAACCTGTTGTTGTTATTTGACGTCTACAGTGAACAGCGAGCCCCAACCGCCAGCGACCAGCAGCTGCTTCTCACTCAGCGCCTGTGCATCACGCAGATACACCGGAATCTTCGGGGAGTCGATCTGCTTCCAGCCTTTGCCATTCAGCTCAAGTACGTTGCCGTGATCGCCGGTGACAAACAGGCGTTCGCCCAAGGCGTGGAAGCTGTAGAGAGGGGATTCGGTAGGGGTTTCCTGGCGCTGCCAGCTGACACCACCATCGGAGGTGTGCAGGATCTGACCACTCAAACCCGCGGCCCAACCTTCGTCGGCCGAGGTAAAGTAAATCCCCTGCGGGTAGAAATCGTTTGGCATGAACTCGGGGGCAGACCAGGTCGTGCCGCCATCGGTACTTTTCACCACCAGCCCAAACTCACCGGCGATGATCAGGGTGTTCTCATCGATGAACGTCACATCGGTCAGTTGGGCGTCTTCCTCCAGTGAGACCTCATTCCAACTATCACCCTTGTTGCGGGAGCTGATGATGGTTGAGAAGCTGGCGGTTACCCACACACTGTTGTCTGGCCCACACGCCAGGGAGAGTGCGCTTTCCTGGGTCCCGGTGGCGGATGCACGCCAGTTGCTGCCGCGGCTATCGGCAAACCAGACCTGGCCATCCATGCCCAACGCAACAAAGCTTTGATCCGGGCAGGTTTCCACATCCACCAGGCTGGGCTGGGATGGGATCCGTTGACGATTCCAGCTGAGGGTATCGAGAGGGCTGCTCAGCACAATACCATCACTGCCCACCGCCAGGACGGTGGAATCATTGGCTGCAACAGCCTGAAATTGATCGGTACGACGAACGGATTTGGCCAGCTCTTTATCCACCCCTTCCAGATTCAGAGGGGCTTCACAACCGGTTAGCGCCAACGGCAATAGCGCTGCGACCAGAGATCCTTTGACAGATTTTGCGCGGGAAGCGTGGGAGGTAACAACAGAACTGTCCACAGCCTCGACGCATGTTTTTTTAATTATTGACGTCATCGCTTACTTCACCAAAAGTCTTGAATTGGGTGTAAAAACACCGTCTCAAGAAGGTGTGAGCAACGGGCGTGCCAGTTTCTTAGATTTCTTGAAATCCTTTACCGTACCCGGCTACAGGCCAGTCTTCACGGGCTTTGCAGCGCGACAGCGAATTATCAGAAAAAACCTAGAGGAATCGCGAATGGGATATTCCTCATTATTCGCTCAATGAGATTTAATGATTTCATCAAGCAAATCGTTTAAGCCTTAACCAAATCATCAACCGGTAAAGCTATTGAGCAAATCATTAAAAATATGACGAACCTTGATGATGGATATGACTCATGCCGTACCACGTCATCGCCAAGGTGGACTAGGGGTGAACTGCTCCAGCAGATAATCGACAAATACACGGACTTTTGCTGGCAGGTGACGACGGTGGGCATACAATAGGTGGATCTGCTGCTTATCGATTTCATACTCCTGCAGCAACGGTATCAAGCGCCCCGATGCGATCGCCTCCCCCACCATAAAGCTGGATAACCGGACGATACCCCCGCCCAGCAACGCATACTCATACAGTGCCTCGACGTTATCCGTCACAAAGCCTTGGCTGACCTCCACCAGCTCACTTTGCCCGTCACGAAAGAATCGCCAACGGTTAAACGCCTCATTAGTCGACACGCGTAGGCATTGATGCTGCTCCAGTTCGGTTGGCGTCCGGGGTTTGCCAAAACGTTCTATATAGTCGGGGCTGGCACAGACCAGTCGCTGACTCTCCCCCAACTTACGGGCAACCAGACTGGTATCTTCCAACTCCCCTAAGCGGATCGCCACATCGATCCGCTCGCCGATGAGATCCACGGAAAACCCGCTGAGCTGCAACTCGATCTCTATCTCCGGATACCGGCTCTTGAATCCGGGCAACAGGGGCAGCAACTGCTGCCGGGCAAACCCAGGGGAGCTGTTGATACGCAAGATCCCCTTGGGTATCTGACCAAAACCACTCAGCGCATCTTCCGCCGCTTCCACATCCTGCAGAATATCCAGGCAGCGCTGATAATAAACCTGCCCGCCTTCGGTCAGGCTCAAGGTGCGGGTGGTACGGTTCAGCAACCGAACCCCCAAGCGGGATTCCATCCGCGAGATCAGTTTGCTCACCGCCGACGGCGAAAGTTCAAGCTCACGACCCGCCGCTGAGAAGCTGCCCGACTTCACTGCTGCCACAAACACCTGCATCTCACTCAGTTTATCCACCACAACCACTCCAGCCCCACCTGTGAATACAATTCACAGGTTATATGACAGTTTTGATATTTATCGAAAAATAGCACAAGCGTTACGCTAAGAGCTATCCACTCTGTGGCAACTGCCCACGGATGCCATTCCAGGTATCCGGCCCCCATTGCCGGATACCTGTCTTTTTCCTCCCAACCACAGGAGAACGGACGATGACTCAACCTGTCGACGTCAAACTCTTTTTCAATTTCCGCAGCCCTTACTGGTACCTGGCCAGCAAAACACTCTGGCCGGTGGTAGACGATTTCAACACCAACTTGCTCTGGCGTCCTGTCGGCAGCTGGGATCTGCGCTCACCACCGGACCGGGCGAAAGCCAAGATGCCACTGGCCCGTCAGGATATCGCCCGCTTCGCCAAACGTATGGGCATTCCACTGACACCACCACCAGCCACCACCGATCCAACACTCGCGGGTATCGGCTCACTTTTTGCCGAAGAACAAGGCATGCTGCGCCCTTACATCGTCGAAGTGATGCGACAGGAATGGGCACATGGCAGGGATATCGGTGAGATCGATGTGTTACTTGAAGTAGCCGAAGAGATTAGTCTTAATGGCCAGGAGTTTGCGGCTTCGCTGGATTCCGCTGATTACCGGGCACAGCTACAGAAAAACGCTGAAGAAGCAGCTGAGTTGGGTGTCATCGGAGTGCCCACCTTTGTGATCGGAGACCAGATCTTCTGGGGACAGGACCGTATCGACTTTGTGCTGGATGAGCTACGCGAACTGCGTGCGACCCGCGCCTGATCCCATTCCCTCCATAAAAAGCCAGTAGGAGTCTCTCCATGTCTAACCTCCGTCTGTACGATAAACCGGAATGCCCGTTCTGCTGGAAGATACGCCTTGCTCTCTTCGAACTGGGAGTAGATATCGAGCGGATAGACTCCGCCGATCCAGCCACACGCGCACAATGGCAGGCCCTCACACCCCGCAAGACCGTGCCGGTATTAGTCCGGGATGAACGGGTGATCTACGAATCCAACGTCATCCTCGAGTATCTGCAGGATTTGACAGGACAGCTGTTACCCAAAGCGCCGGACGCTCGTGCGCAGGCGCGCCTGATCAACGCATACAGCGACGGTGTGATTGGCACAGGGTTGCGGGAGGTGATCTTTGAGAAACGGGGCAATCCACAAGCACACTGGAATATGGAACGTATCAAGCGCGGCAGCACTCAGTTTGAAGCTGCGCTTGGTTATCTAGCCGATCAGCTTGGGGATAAAACGTTTTTTACAGACAGCTATTCATTACCTGAATGTGCGCTGACAGCGCGCTTTGGGCTGGCGGAAGCGTATGGCGTGGAGATTCCTGAGCGTTTTGAAAATCTTCGGGCGTGGTTTAGCCAGATGAAGGCACGAGAGAGTTATCCGGCCACGGCACCGAAGCATTCGATCAACTGATACGTCATCCCAATTGACGGATCCGTCCGACAGAGGGATAGATCAGCTCAATCCCCTTCATCATTCAGAGCAGCAGCCCAATTAAGAGATAAAAAAGGGGACCGACAGGTCCCCAAAGTAGAGTGCGCTAATTCCTTAATATCCCACCTATCGCCCCAGCTTCTGTGCCGATTGTCCTGCGATCCCAAAATGCTGTTTAGGCATCTCGTTAATCAGGATACGGACACTTTCTGGCGGTGCATCCAGAGCCTGGACAATCGCAGCGGTCACTGCCTCGATCAGCGCTTCTTTCTGCTCATTCGAGCGACCTTCCATCATATTGATCTGTGCGATTGGCATAATGTTTCTCCACATTTGTAGCAGCCCGCTCCGAGGGCGACACAAACTTTGAAAAATGTCGCGGTCGGAGTCCGCTGCTACAGGTCAGATTAAACGAACTTACCGCTGATGGTGCCCAGATCCTGGTAGCGAACGCAGAAGGAATCCCCCTTGTTCACCTGCACCGCTGCGGTGATCGCACCGATCATGATGAAGGAGCCCGCTGGCAGTTCTTCGCCACGCTCACCCAGCATGTTCGCCAGCATCGCCACAGACGCCGCTGGATGGCCCAGTACAGCCGCACCGGCGCCGACTTCCACTACTTCACCGTTCACTTCCATCACTACACCCAGATTCTTCAGGTCCAGGTCGGCCACGTCGGCCATGCGGCCACCGGTCACAAAGCGAGAGGAGGAAGAGTTATCCGCAATCACACTTTTCAGGTCGAATTTGAAGTCCTTGTAGCGGGAGTCGATCACTTCCACCGCCGGCATTACGAAGTCGGTCGCACGCAGGACGTCGCCAATATGTACACCCGGGCCTTTCAGCGGTGCCTTGGTCACAAATGCCAGTTCCGCTTCGATCTTCGGGTGGATTAGTTCATCGTGTTTGATCTCGCCACCTTCCGGCACGGAAAAGTAATCCGCCAGGAAACCGTAGCACGGGTGCTCAACGCCCATCTGGGACATCTTCGCCCAGGAGGTCAGGCCCATCTTCATGCCAACGATCTTATTGCCGCGCGCTTCTTTACGGCGGCGGATCTCCCACTGGATATCGAACGCATCTTCGTAAGTCATATCCGGAAAGTCGTCAGTGATCTTGGTGATCTCGTACGCTTCCAGTTCGGCGTTTTCACAGTGGATCGCCAGTTCTTCGATTTGTGCTTTGGTCAGCCTATTGCCTTTAAAATCGGTCATTAGATCAGCCCTTTCTCTTTAGCCATGGTCAATGCCAGATCTTCAATCATGTCTTCCTGACCGCCCACGGTGCCGCGACGACCCAGCTCAACCAGCAGGTCACGCGCCTGGATACCGTATTTAGCTTCCGCACGCTTGGCGAACAGCAGGAAGGAGGAGTACACACCCGCATAACCCAGCGTCAGGGCATCACGGTCTACACGGATCGGTTGATCCATCAGTGGAACAACGCGGTCTTCCGCCACATCCATGATCTTGTACAGGTCGATACCGTGGTCTGCGCCCATGCGCTCCAGTACGGCCACGAATACTTCCAGAGGGGTGTTACCCGCACCAGCACCCAAGCCTGCTACAGAACCGTCAATACGTACTGCACCGGCGTCAACCGCTGCCAGGGAGTTGGCGATCGCCATGCCCATGTTGTGGTGTCCGTGGAAGCCGATCTCGGTGGTTGGGTTCAGCTCGGCACGCAGCAGACCGATCTTCTCGCTCACTTCATCCGGCAGCATGTAACCGGCGGAGTCGGTGCAATAGATACAGTTGGCACCGTAGGACTCCATCAGCTTCGCCTGCTCCAGGATCTTCTCCGGGGAGGCCATGTGGGCCATCATCAGGAAGCCCACGGTGTCCATCTCCAGCTTCGCCGCCAGGCCGATATGCTGTTCGGAGACGTCCGCTTCGGTACAGTGGGTCGCCACACGGATGGTGCTAACGCCCAGATCTTTAGCCATACGCAAGTGATCGACGGTACCGATACCCGGCAGCAGCAGCGCAGACACCTTGGCGTTTTTCATCTTGGGCACAACTGCGCCGAGGTACTCCTCATCGGAGTGGGCTGGGAAGCCGTAGTTGACGGAAGTACCGCCCAGACCGTCACCGTGGGTGACTTCGATCAGAGGCATGCCTGCTTCATCCAGACCGGTGGCGATATCCACCATCTGGTCCACTGTGATCTGGTGACGCTTGGCGTGCATGCCGTCACGCAGGCTCATGTCGTGGAGTACTACTTTTTTGTCTTTCAAATTCATCGTTAAACCCTCGATGTTCCCGTAAATGCCGCGGTTGGAGCCCGCTGCTACACTGGTTTCTCGCTCTGTAGCAGCCTGCTTTTATGCCCTTTAGGGGGCTGAGTGGCGACGTCTCGGGAAATGCATTCTTATCCGCGCGCTGGCAGCGTGATGGTTCCGTTTGCCGCTTCTTCAGCAAACATCTCTGCGGTGCGCAGACCCGCTGCAGTCATAATGTCCAGGTTGCCCGCGTATTTCGGCAGGTAGTCGCCCAGGCCTTCCACTTCCAGGAAGACGGAAACACGGTTGCCGTCAAACACAGGGCCGTTCACCAAGCGGTAGCCCGGTACATACTTCTGAACTTCCTTGATCATGTTGTGCACAGATTCGGTGATAGCAGCTTCGTCCGGTGTGTCTTTGGTCAGACAGTGCACGGTGTCACGCATGATCAGTGGCGGCTCGGCCGGGTTGATAATGATGATCGCTTTACCCTTATCGGCACCGCCCACCTTCTCGACCGCACCGGCAGTAGTACGGGTAAATTCGTCGATGTTCTTACGGGTACCAGGACCTGCGGAACGGGAAGATACGGTGGCGATGATCTCGCCGTACTCAACTGGCTGTACCTGGGATACAGCAGCAACCATCGGGATAGTCGCCTGACCACCACAGGTCACCATGTTGACGTTCATCTCCAACTCTTTGGCGTGCTGCTTCAGATTTACCGGCGGCACGCAGTATGGACCGATCGCTGCTGGGGTCAGGTCGACCATAATCACTCCCAGCTCGTTCAGCTTGCGGCTGTTCTCTGCGTGTACGTATGCAGAGGTTGCATCGAAGGCCACACGGATATCGTCTTCGATCACGTGGGGCAGCAGGCCGTCTACCCCTTCAGCGGTGGTCTTGATACCCATCTCCTTGGCACGTTTCAGACCGTCGGATTCCGGGTCGATGCCCACCATCCAGACAGGTTCGATCCACTCGGAGCGGAACATCTTAATCAGCAGATCGGTGCCGATGTTACCCGGGCCGATAATGGCCGCTTTTAATTTTTTACTCATTCTTCTCTCACCCTTTAACAGTCATGCGGGGCGATAGGCGCTCGTTGGCGTCTATCTGTTATACGAAGCGTACGGAGGCAGAACCGATGCCACCGATGCTGACACTCATGTGGTCACCGGCCTGAACCGGTTCCAGCGGTACCAGAGAACCGGACAGGATCACTTCGCCCGCCTTCAGTGGGATACCGAACTCACCCAGGGTATTGGCCAGCCATGCTACGCAGTTCACCGGACTACCCAGTGCGGCTGCACCCGCACCGGTGGAGATTACGGAACCGTTCTTTTCCACCACCATGCCGCAGGTCGCCAGGTCCACTTTGCGTGGATCTACCGCCTTGTCGCCGAGGATGAACAGACCGCAAGAAGCGTTGTCTGCTACGGTGTCTTGGATCTTGATCTGCCAGTTTTCAATGCGGGAATCGACCACTTCAAAACACGGGATCACACAGTCGGTCGCTGCCAGTACATCGGCGTTGGTGACACCCGGTCCCATCAGGTCTTTTTTCAGGATGAAGGCGATCTCACCTTCCGCTTTTGGCTGGATCAGTTGCTCGCTGATCGGCATCTCCTGACCCTGGCTGTACGCCATTTTGTCAGTCAGGTAACCGAAATCAGGCTGGTGCACGTTCAGCATGTTCTGAACCGCTTTGGAGGTCACACCGATCTTTTTACCGATGATCGCCTCACCCGCTTCCACACGACGCTCGATCATGCGCAGGGAGATGTTGTAGGCATCTTCGATGGTGATGTCGTCGTAGCGTTCGGTGAACGGGCGCAGGGTTTTCAGCTGCTGCATCGCGTCGAACAGTTCGTCACCACACTGGATAATTTGTTCTTTGTTCATATCTGGTCTCTTCTCAGTTGCCCGTTTTGTTCGGGAAAGCTGGGGTCAGATTCAATCGCGAGCCTTTGTAGGGCAGGCTTCAGCCTGCCGGCACCCTGAAGGGTGCCCTACAATATGAAGCGGATGCTCTTAAGCTCGAGCTTTTGTGTAAGGTTTCCTAAAGCACGCCCTACAGCTTTATGCAGACGTTTTTCAACTCGGTATAAAACTCCAGGCCGTGGATACCACCCTCACGGCCGATTCCGGACTGCTTGGCACCACCAAAGGCAGTGCGCAGGTCGCGCAGGAACCAGCTATTCACCCATACCAAACCCACATCCATGGATTCCGCTACGCGGGTAGCGCGGGAGGTGTTCTCGGTCCAGACGGTGGCCGCCAGGCCATACTCGGTGTTGTTGGCCAGCTCAATCACTTCCTCTTCGGTATCGAAAGGTCGGATGTGGCAGCAAGGGCCAAAGATCTCTTCAGTCACGGTGCGGGAATCGTCGGCAAGACCGGTCCAGATAGTTGGTTCAACCCAGGCCCCAGCGTTCAGTGCTTCACCCATATCCGGGATACCTCCGCCGGTTACGACTGTTGCACCCTCTTCCACCGCCAGGCGGTAGTAGGACAGCACTTTCTCTTTGTGCTCTTGGGAAACCAGTGGTCCGAAGTCCACGTCGGCATCTTCGGGCACACCCAGTTTCAGCTTCTCAGCCCCCTCTTTCAGGCGCTGTACAAACTCTTCAAAGATCGGGCGTTCCACGTACACGCGCTCGGTACCCAGACAGACCTGACCACAGTTCACGAAGGCAGAACGCATGGTGCCTTCGATCGCTTTGTCCATATCGCAGTCGGCAAAAACGATGCCCGGGTTCTTACCACCACACTCCATGGAGATGTTGCGCAGACCCACAGACGCTGCACGCATGATGACCTCCCCGGTTTTGGTTTCACCGGTGAAAGTGATCGCATCCACATCTTTATGGGCGGTCAGGAAAGCACCGGCAGAGTCGCCGCCAAAACCGTGCACCACGTTGTACACACCCGCAGGCACGCCACACTCGTTCATCACTTCACCCAGCAGGGTTGCAGTGGCCGGGGTTTCTTCGGACGGTTTCACCACCACGGCGTTACCACAGGCCAGTGCAGGCCCGACCTTGAAAGTCATCAGCAACAGCGGCAGGTTCCACGGGCTGATTACTGCAACTACACCTTTTGGCTTGCGGTGACCGTAGTTCAATGCGCCCTGACCATCCGGCGTGTCCAGTTTGAACGCTTCAGTCGGGTGGTTGGCCAACGTTTCGGAAAACGCCTTGAAGTTAGCTGCGCCGCGCGGGATATCGATATGAGAGGCGATCTTGCGTGGTTTACCGGTGTCCTTACACTCGGCGTCCAGGAACTCCTCAAAACGCTCGTTGATACGATCCGCAACACGGTTCAGCAGCTCGATACGAGCGGCTTGGGTCATCTTGCCCCAAGGTCCGTTCATGGCAGCCTTGGCCGCCGCGACCGCCGCGTCCACTTCAGGTTCACCGGCTTCGTGAACCATGCCGATCAGGCTGTTATCAACAGGGTTACGGTTTTCGAAAGACTTACCACTGGCAGAGCTGACAAACTCCCCGTTGATAAAGTGCTTAAACTCTTTCATTTGAAATTCTCATTCAGATGGCTATCTGGGTATATATCTGGCCTGTACGAAGCTCGGCGTTACCCGGCAACAGCAGATCCACGCCAACATCTGTCGACGTGGGAACAGCCGCTCTGATCAGGTCAGTACTGTCAGGAATCGATCGTTGAGGGCACGATCGTGGTAGAAGATCGCCTTACCCAGCTCGTCGGCGGTCCAGGTCACGGGCTCATGATCCGGGTAGTGATAGTCGCCACCGCAGAACACTTCGGAGCGGTTACCGGACGGATCAAAGAAGTAGATGGTTTTACCGTGGGTCAGGCCATGGCGGGTTGGGCCGATATCCAGGGATACGTCTTCCATGGAGATCAGGTCAGCCGCGCGCAGCACATCTTCCCAGGTATCCAGGAAGAATGAGGCATGGTGCAGCTTGCCCGGCTCAGGACATTCGATAAACGCGACATCGTGAGCTTTCATACCCACAGTCAGGAACAGCGCTGGACGCTTACCCTCATCGTCAATCACCTGCTCAGCGATATCAAAACCGAGGACCTCCTGGAACATCTTTACCGTGCCTTCGATGTTCGGCCCGTACAGCAGACAGTGGTCGAAACGGGTCGCCTTCATCCCTTTCAGGTCACGCGGCCAGGCTTCCGGGTTCACGTTTTTAACACCCCATTTGCCGGTCTGCTCTTTCTCGGCGAAGATCTCGAACATGTGTCCGGTTGGAGAATCAAAGCGCACGCGACGGCCGCAACCGTTCAGCTCGCCGGCCGGAATCTCTTCCACCTGGCAGCCATACTCTTTCAGCTCCTGTTCCAGCTGTTCCAGTACCTGATTGTTCAGCACCTTGTAGGCAACAAAGTCCATACCAGGCTCATCCGCTTCACGCAGCACCACAGAGAACTTATCCACCTCGGTCCAACCTTTCAGGTAGACACGACCCTGACTGTCGGTTTCGACTTCAATCAGGCCCAGTAGATCACGGTAGTGTTCCAGAGCTTCTTTCATATCCAGCACACGCAGCTGGATATGACCTGGGCGCATTACACCTTTTTTCATCTCATTGTCCTCGGTTTTATTATTTTGTTTGTATAGTCGCCGGGTCGTAGTGGTCAGACTCAATCACCATCTCGCTGCGGGGGAAGATGCGGCACGCCAGGGCGTAACCACTGTTTTCCTCAGCTTCGGAGATATGTGCACGGCTCATCCGCTTACGCTCGTACTCCCCCTTGAGGACACGAATCTTGCAAATGCCGCAACCGCCACCACGACAACCGATATCGATGGCATGAGCACCACTGCGCTCCATGCCCACCAGCAAGGTCTTATCTTCTCGGCACTGGTATTCCTCGTTGCGGTTCACCACCTGAACGCGATGAACCCGAATATCCACTGCCGTCGTCTGAGTGTTCATCCGCCACACCCACTATCAGATGCGCTTAAACAACGCAGACCGGGTCTGGTCTTCCGCCCCATCTGCGGCGGTGACAAAACGTTCCATGTGGATATCCCGCTCGAACAGGCGCCCCTGCATCAGGGTGGTGATCGCTGCGTCAATCATCGGAGGCGGTCCACACAGGTAGGCTTTGTGGCCACTGAACCTGTTATCGAAGTGGTCTTTCACCGCTTCGTGCACAAAGCCGGTAAAGCCTTCCCAGTGATCATCCTCGGTCGGTTCGTTCAGCGCCGGGATGTAGTGGAAGTTGTCATGCTCCGCCGCCAGCTGTTCAAAGATTTCGCGGTTATAAAGCTCGGCCACGTTGCGCGCCCCCTGGAACAGGTAGATCTGACGCGTATCGCCCTCTTCCAGCAATTCCAGAATCATCGACTGCGGACTGGAAAGACCGGATCCACCAGCAATAAAGATCGCATCCTGATCGTCAGACTTACGAGTAAAGAACTGACCGTAGGGACCGGACACATCCAGGGTGTCGCCCACCTGCAGCTGTTCATGCAGATAGGTGGTACCGGCGCCGCCCGGCACCAGACGCACATGCAGTTCCAGCGTTTTGCTGTCGGACGGTTTGTTGGCGATGGAAAAAGCACGGGTGCCCTCAACACCAGGGATATGCAGATTGATGTACTGACCGGCCTGGAACTCCATCTCGCCATCCAGCTCGAAGAAGAATCCCTTGATGGTTGGCGACAGGTCACGGATCTCGGTCACGGTACCGACAAAATCACGCACCGGGTGACCGGCGAAGTCAGGGTCCACATCGATATCCGCTTCGATGGTCACGTCGGATTCCGGCATGGCACAACATGCCAGTACTACACCGTCGTCCCGTTCAGACTCCATCAGCGCGAATGGGGAGGCATCCCCCACATCCACATCACCGTCGGTCACGGTGCATTTACAGGTACCACAGGTGCCGTGACCACAGGCGAATGGCAGCCATACGCCCTGGCGCAGTGCTGCGTCCAGAATGGTCTGGCCCTCATCGACCTCAATCACTTCACCGGTCGGTTCTACGGTTACTTCGTAAGTCATAACTGGTTACCTCCCGCTATCAGACGCCCGCACCCTGATAACCATTCAGGTCGGGGGTGCTGAAACGCAATACGGATTTGTGGCCAATGCCCTGATCTTTCAGCGCCACATCCGCCTGTGGCGTGAATGGATTCCCATCCAGCATCCAGCTCACGTTATCCCAATCGATCTGTTCAAATTCCGGATGCAAACTGAAGGTCTCAGGCATCACCTGCGTACGCAGTGCTTCGAATGTCATCTCCGGCGGCAGTGGGTATGCAAACGGCGCACAGAACATCAGGTGGTGATCCCACCCCACGTACACCACCTGGTTGCCACCAAAATTCTCTACTTTGTCGAGTACTTCGCCTTTGTAGTCAGGCGTAATTGCTTTAACAGCCATGGTCGTTCCTCACTTCGGTCAGGACGCGGGACAAACCCACCGCGCCCGCCGGTTGTTGTTCTTGTTCTGGCTTATGCCACGCCTTTCCACTGTTTCCAGCGCAGCTCGTCCGGGGAGCCCTTCATATCCATGTTGTCCACGCCAACATTCATGTGATAGAAGTCGCTCAGGATGTCGCCCACGTCCGGACCACCGCAGTTACCCTGGAAGATCTGGTGCACCGGCAACCAGGACTGAACAAACTTCTCAGGTTCATCCTCGAAGATGTCCTTACAGCCGTCGGAGCAGAAGTGGTAACGATCGCCGTTGTAGACGGTGTCGCGGTATGAGGTCTGGGTCGGATCGTCCATCTCGGTGAACAGCATCGGAATCTGACAGGTGGTGCACAGCTGTGGCAGGCCTTTGGTATAGAAACGCTCCCCCTTGGCTTCCATTTCCTTCGCCAGCTCCCAACGTGGGCGGTAGTACTTGTCGAAGGTTTCCGGGTATTTCTCGGACAGCCAGTCCAGCTCTTCATCGGTTGGAATCCAGGTGTGGAAACCTGCCGCGTGGCCGTGGGTGTAGAAGGTCCACCATGCCTGGTGAGAGATATGCTCTTTCTCTTTCTCGATGATGTCGGAGTACTTCGGCATGCGGATGCCGTAACGGGCCAGGTCTTTAAACAGGGCACCACCCGCTTCCTCGAAGTACACCTCCCACGCTTCCTTCCAGGACATCACTTTGTTTGGCAGCATGTAGTCCATCATCATCGCCACGATGGTCAGCAGACGGGAACCACGCCAAAACCACTTGTCGATCCACTTCTGCACGATCTCGACGTTGTCTTCGTGCTGCTCCAGCAGGAACTTGATCACTTCCAGACCCAGCGTCATATGACGGGCTTCGTCAGACTGCGCAGAGAAACCGAAGGTTACAGTCGCCATGTCACCGTTGTGTGCCGCACCGGACATAAACGGAACGAACAGCAGGTTGGTGAGCACGTATTCGAAGGAGAAACCGATCGCGATCATGAACTCGAACGGACCGGCGGTACGTGCGTCGTTGAAGAAGGACTTCGGTACGGACAGGTACCACACACGGTCGTGCATGTGGCTGTATTCCTGGAAGCCGTCGAAGAACTTGTTGAAGTGGCTCATCGCATGGATCTGAGTCTGCACGTGACGCAGCTCATCCAGCGACTGCATCTGGCACGCCACACGGGCACCCACGCCACCGAACTGACGGCCGGTGTGGGCAAAGCCCTGGTACGCCTGATACTCCAGCGGAGATACGCCAGTCAGGAAGATTTTGATGGCGTTGATGTAACGCGGATCAGAGACGTTCAGGTGCGCGTTGTTCTGCGCAAAGGCATCGAAGATCGCGTAGAGCTTTTTCTCTTTCTCTGCCTGGTACTTCCAGTAAGCATCCATGGTCAGACGGAACGGGTCTTCCCACTTGGACCAATCGGTAATTTTGATGCCTTCGAAATCTTCGTAAGGGAACGCTTCTTTACGATCGGCGTAGGAATATTCCCAGTCCAGATCGCGGGTCAAAAGACGGTATTTGTCTTTAATATTGAGTTTCTTAGCTGCCATGATTCGTTACCTTATTTTTATTCGTTCCAGTGCAGAGACAGGGAGTCGTCGTCTTCATCAACGTTGCCACCCAGCGTGATCAGGTTGACGTGCAGTTCCTGCACATCCCAATCACGGCCCATCTTCTCTTCGACGGTTTCGCGGTTAACGGTCAGACGACCTTCGTTTTCAATGCGGATCATTGCCGGCATGTGGATAACGGTCACATCCGGGTTGTCTTCTTCGATTGCTTCAACGATGTAGCGGGATTCGTCGTTATCCTGCAGAGCGATGTAAACCTTAGACATTGCGTATCTCCTTACTTGAACAGGCCAGCTTTGGTCAGACGCTTGTCCAGTGCTGCAACGGCTTTGTCCATCGCTTCAGCATCCAGCATCTCTTCTGCCAGGGGTTTCAGTGCTGCCACAGCTTTCGCTTTCCAGCTGGTTACCCAACCTTCCAACAGCGCCTTGTTGTCTGCGGATTCAGCCGCCGCGGTTTTCAGTACAGCATCCGCCCAGCGGGTGTTGTCCTTGTTCCACAGCTGCATAAACTCGGTCAGCATGCCGATGTCCTGGCCACCGTTGTCTGCCAGCCAGGCGTCGTATTGGTTGTAGACCAGGTCATACATCAGCGCGTCCATCACCACGTCCTGCGCGATAAACAGCTCAAACCAGTCTTTAGTCACGGTGGTTTCTTCACACAGAGCGCGCACGCCCTGCCAGATCTCTTCGCTCATCCAGTAGGCCTTGGCTTCACCCAGTGCATCACCGGTGTTGCCATCAAGGATCAGGCCGATGCGGGACAGGTACTGAGCAATACCCAGACGGTCCATGCCGTCGTACAGGAACGCCTGGGTAATAGCCGTGCCATACCCCTGGGAGGAGCTGTACATGTTGTTCAGGTTGGCGGTGTGTTCGAAATGGCGCAGAGGAATCAGGTAACGGATCACCTGTTTCTGCAGGTCGTCGCTCAGCAGACGTTTCAGGTCGCGCTTTTCAAAGAAGGCGTAGTTGCTTTCAGCCACTTCCTGCATCTTCGCGCGCTGCTGCACATAGGCGCCGTAATAGAACTGGCGCGGATCCTTAAAGGCATACCAGTCTTCCATAACCAACGCAGTGCGGCGCGGGTCGTTCAGCTCCATCTCTGGCTGCCATAGCGGGCGGTAGTGGAAGTATTTTTCAGACTGAACGTCGTAGGTTGCTTCCTGGTAACGCGTTGCGGGCTTGTCACCAAAACGACGCTCGATATGAGCGAAGGTGTTACGTACCGGCTCTAGCGTCGCGGTTTTGATTTCAATACTCATCGGACAGTTTCCAGCTTGGTCAGATTATTGTTATTCAGATGCGTAATGTTCGTGGTTATGAGACATCAGGGTGTCTTCGCCGTAGCGCCACTTCTCCATCTCGGCATCGACCTCAGCCATCTGTTCGTTGGTCATGTGCACCACGTCGTTCACCTTGCAAAAGTGCTCGAATGCGCCCTGCGGCATGATCAATTCCACGAACAGACTCGGATCACCGATCGCGAAGTCGAACTCCACGAATCGGGCATCCTGAGGACTACGGACCCTGATGTACTTGGTTAAGCGCTCAAATTTCGGCTTACTCGGATCACTCGACCGGGTATCCAGATTTATCACCTCAGCCATTTCGCCCCCTGCTTGTTTTTCTGATTCAGGTCACTGGGTCTAGAGCAACCCCTGTGCCAGATTTAAATAACGAAACCGGAAAGGCGCAAAAGCATCCAGATAACACTTTGTTTTTAAAGGAATAAAAAAACTTACCGATAAGAAAACCAAACAAAGATCGAATGCTTTTTCACCAAAAAGGCCTTGACGAAGGGGAGGGAAAAGATGATGAAATGATTAAAAGGATCAAAAAAAATTGATGATTTGATCAGGAGATCAATCTCCACTTGAGCAACTCATCACCCTCGAATTTGATCTTTTTAGGCCGCTTTGGCGGGGGAGTGGGGGAGGTGTCTAAAGGCACTAAAAAACAGGCACCAACCAAACATTTAAGCGACATTGACTACAAATAACCGCTTGATAATAACAATAAAGGCGAAAACTCATGAGCAACACGGCTCAACCAAAACTACCGGAATCAAAGGACCTGATTTCGCAGATTCAGTTTGCCAGTGAGGACGGCAAAATCTGGTTTAACGAGCAGCGCATGCTGCTGATTCACTCGGCAGTGATGGGGTCACTGCGAAAGGAATTGATCGAAACCTTAGGTGTAGAACGCACCCGCGGGTTTCTGATGCGCTTCGGCTATTACTCCGGCCTGAAAGATGCCGAAATGGCACACAAGATCCGTCCGGATTTCACCTCGCAGGAGGCCTTTCTTGCCGGACCTCAGCTGCACAACATCAAGGGGATGGTGAGAGTTGTTCCCAAAGAACTGCGCTTCGATATAGAGTCCGGCAGCTTTCATGGCGAATTTGATTGGTATGACTCGTACGAGTCCGAAGTCCATCTTGCCGAATATGGTCGCGCAGATGACCCCATTTGCTGGACCCTGATCGGTTACGCCAGCGGGTTTGCTACCTATTACATGGGCCGCAAAATCATCTTCAAGGAAACCCAGTGCAGCGGCTGTGGCGCGGACCATTGTCATATCGTAGGCAAGCCTGCCGAAGAGTGGGAAGACCAGGAAGAGCTGGAACGCGCGCTGCTACCCGACCCGATCATCGAAGAATTGTTTGCCCTGCAACACCAGATATCCACCTTGCAGGAACAGTTCCGTACTCCGGAAGAGGAGCAGGATCTGCTTTTCAACTCCGTTGGGCGTTCCGGCGGCTTCAAGAATGTCTGCCAACTGATCACCAAAGCCTCCAAGAGCAAAGTCACCGTTCTGCTGCTGGGTGAAACCGGGGTCGGTAAAGAGGTGGTTGCTAAAGGCCTGCATCAGAGCAGTGATCGCCGCGACGGCCAGTTTGTTGCTGTGAACTGTGCCTGCATCCCACCTGACCTGATCGAAGCAGAACTGTTTGGGGTCGAGAAAGGGGCCTATACCGGCGCCACCCAATCCCGCGAAGGTAAATTCGAGCGCGCTCATAAAGGCACCATCTTCCTGGATGAAGTGATTGAACTCTCCCCACGTGCACAAGCCACCCTGTTGCGTGTACTGCAGGAAGGGGAACTGGAACGTGTCGGCGACAATCGACTGCGCCGTATCGATGTACGTGTGGTTGCCGCCACCAACGAGGATCTGGAACAGGCTGTAAAAGAGGGCCGCTTCCGTGCGGATCTGTTCTACCGCCTTAACGTCTACCCGGTGCATATCCCGCCACTACGCGATCGCACCGAAGATATTCCGCTGCTGATCGAACACTTCCTGGAGAAGTACCACACCCTCTATAACAAACGCACCATGGGTGTCACCGATAAGGCCCTGCAGGCGCTGCTGATGTATAAGTGGCCCGGCAATATCCGGGAGCTGGAAAACATGATTGAGCGTGGCGTTATCCTCACCGACAACAACCATTGCATCGATCTGGAGAGTTTCTTCCCGTCTTTGGCAGAACCCACCCATCCACTCAATGTGATCAATGGACGCGGGCATCTGGACAAACCGGAGGAGAATTCAGGCGTCAATCTCACCGACGATAACTGGATGGATAACCTATTGGGCGAAGAGTTCAGCATCGAGAATCTGGAACACGATCTGATCAAACGCGCCATGAACCAGACCGGAGGCAACGTTTCTAAAGCCGCACGTCTGCTGGGTCTTACCCGCCCTGCACTGGCGTACCGACTGAAGAAACTCGATACCGACGAGGCATAACAATCCTCCCATACGCTGTTTGGTGAGCCGGGCGCACTGCTATACAATGCGCCCTTTATCGCCAACCGACAGTACCCACCGATGAACCTGATCCTGCTCTACACCAGCGATTTTATCGACGAACAGACCGTTGCCATCAGCGACCGTCGATTTCACCATATCCGCGGTGTCCATCAACCGGAGCCGGGTGAAGTGCTCAAGGTGGGTTTGCTCGATGGTGAGCGCGGCAGCGGTGAAGTCATCAGCCTGACCGAGGGCGAGATCCGGTTGCGCGTCACACTGGATCGAAATGCGCCCGCACCTCTCCCCCTAAAGTTAATCCTGGCACTGCCCCGCCCGAAGATGATGAAACGCACCCTGCAAACGATCTCAGCGATGGGTGCCAAAGAGATCTACCTGATCAACTCTTACCGTGTGGATAAGAGCTACTGGTCAACCCCCCTGCTGCAACCGGAGAAGATCCGCGAACAGCTGCTGCTTGGCCTTGAACAGGCCGGTGATACCGTGATGCCTGAGGTGCACCTGCGCAAACGTTTCAAGCCGTTTGTTGAAGATGAACTCCCGGCGATCTCCCAAGACACCCGCGCACTGGTTGCCCACCCGTATCACGCAGCCCCTTGCCCGGCGGAGTCATCAGTGCCAACCACGCTCGCCATCGGCCCTGAAGGGGGCTTTATTGCCTACGAAGTCGAAAAACTGAATGAGTGCGGCTTTACTGCTATCCATATTGGCGAGCGTATCCTTCGGGTTGAGAACGCAGTGCCGGTACTGCTGGCCCGGTTATTCCCGCTCTGATATTAATTTCAATGCTGCCAACACCCACAAACGCCCCGCTCGGGAATCCTTGACCGATCTCTATAGGGGAAAAGGATTTCAGACTCGTTGACCTGGATCATCTTGCTGTTAGCAATATTGATAATAATTTGCGTTAACACTTGACATTCCGACCCTGGAAAACAAGAATAATTCGCATTAGCAAATATATTTATCCAGGTTCAGATACGTCGATGAAAAAGATCCTCTCCGCTGTAGCATTGTCCGCTCTTTTCGCAGCACCTGTGGCGCAGGCAGCCGACGAAGTAAATATCTACTCCTTCCGTCAGGCCTTCCTGATCAAACCCTTGCTGGAAGCATTCACCGAAGAAACCGGCATCAAGGCAAACGTTGTCTTCTCCAAGAAGGGCCTGCTGGAACGTATCGAACACGAAGGCAAAAACTCCCCGGCTGACGTACTGCTGACCTCCGATATTGGCCCGTTGTACGACGCTGTCGAAAAAGGGCTGCTGCAGCCGATCGAGAGCGACCTGCTGAATGACAATATTCCGGCCAAATACCGTTCGACCGATGGCCAGTGGTACGGCCTGACATCCCGCTCCCGTATCATCTATGCATCCAAAGACCGTGTAAAAGAGGGCGAGATCACCAGCTACGAAGATCTGGCAGATCCAAAATGGAAAGGCCGTATCTGCACCCGCAGCGGTAAACATACCTACAACCTCTCCCTGATCGGTTCCATGGTGGCAGAACACGGCGAAGCGGAAGCTCAGCAATGGCTGGCAGCGGTTAAAGACAATCTGGCGCGCCGCCCACAGGGTAACGACCGCGCACAGGTTAAAGCTGTCAAACAGGGTGAATGTGATCTGGCACTGGGTAACTCTTACTACTTCGGTAAGATGATCACCAACGACAAGAAGCCGGAACAGATTGAGTGGGCACAGTCCGTTAACCTGATCTTCCCGAACCAGGATAACCGCGGCGCACACATGAACATCTCCGGTGCCGGCGTAACCAAGTACGCTCCGCACAAAGACGCTGCAATTAAACTGATCGAGTTCCTGAGCTCTGAAAAAGCACAGCAGATGTACGCTGAAGTGAACTTCGAATTCCCGGTTCGCGAGGGTACACCACGCTCCGAACTGATCAATAAATACATGGGTGAGTTCAAAGAAGATGGCATCAACCTGCAGCGCGTAGCAGAACTGCGCTCCACTGCAGCGAAGATGGTCGACAAGGTTGGTTTCGATAACTAATCTCTTAGGATATTCAGGCAGTTAGCGCTGCCTGAACCACTCGACTTTGTATCTCACTAACGGTAGTCTGCGCGGCTACCGTTTTGTCGTTTTAAGGATTAAGGATTTGAACGCAAGGCTCAACGCCGAAATCAACACCAACATCAGTAACCCAACCGGTCTCTGGCGCTGGTTTGGTTCTACCTGGTTGGTTGCGCTGCTGGTCGCCCTGCCCGTCCTTTCCGTGTTCTATCTTGCCCTATTCCCTAAGGAAAACATCTGGTCTCACCTGGCCGAGACCGTACTGCCGGTATATGTCATCACCACCCTTGAGCTGATGATTGGTGTGGGCGCATTGGCCGTCGCTACCGGTGTCGTCACCGCCTGGTTGGTGACCATGTGCCGTTTCCCCGGCAAGAAGTATTTTGAATGGGCGTTGATGCTGCCATTCGCCGTGCCCGCCTACGTAATCGCCTACGTGTATACCGATCTGCTGGAATATGCCGGTCCCGTACAAACCGCGTTGCGTGAGTTTTTTGGCTGGCAAACCGCCAGGGACTACTGGTTCCCCGAAATCCGCAGCCTGGCTGGCGCAATTCTGATGCTGGCCTTTGTGCTGTATCCATACGTGTATCTGTTGGTACGTGCGTCCTTCCTGGAGCAATCCAACAGCCTACGTGATGCCAGTCGCCTGCTGGGCTGCAGCCCGCTGCAAAGCTTCCTGCGCATCTCGCTGCCTATTGCCCGCCCTGCGGTGGCGGTAGGCTTGGCGTTGGTATCAATGGAAACCATTAACGACTTTGGTACCGTCGATTTTTTCGCTGTTAAAAGCATGAGCGCGGGCATCTACGATACCTGGCTGAACATGGGCAACCTGGGCGGTTCCGCACAGATCGCCAGCCTGATGATGTTCTTCGTGGTGACACTGATTTTGCTGGAGCGTCTGGCACGCGCACGCCAGAAACAGTTCAACAGCAGCGACCGTTTCAAAGCGATCGACACCTATAAACTCACCGGCTGGAAAGCGGCTTTCGCCTGGACTGTGTGTGCCCTACCCATCCTGCTGGGCTTCCTGATCCCGGTATTTATCTTGGGCGGTTATGCAATCCAGCATCTTGATCAGCTTGAGCAGGAAGACTTCCTCACCTATGCAGGCAATAGCTTCTTCCTCTCGGCCACGGCTGCACTGATCACCATCCTTATCGCCCTGCTGCTGGCGTACAGCAAACGTCTTTATCGCTATAAGAGCCTGACTGCCGCAGCAAACTTCGCCAGCCTGGGTTACGCCATGCCGGGTGCCGTCCTGGCCATCGGTGTGATCATCCCATTGGCCGCGTTTGATAACGTGGTCGACGACTTTATGCGCAGCACCTTTGACATATCCACAGGTCTGCTGCTGAGTGGCACCACCTTCGCGATTATCTTCGCCTACTCCGTACGCTTCCTGGCCGTATCGACCGGTGCGGTGGAATCGAGTCTGAACAAGATCACCCCAACCATGGATATGGCCTCCCGTTCACTGGGCCTTAATCCGCTGCAAACGCTGATGCGTGTGCACCTTCCGCTGATCAAAGGCGGTATCGTTTCGGCTGGCTTGGTAGTGTTTGTAGACTGTATGAAGGAGTTGCCTGCAACGCTGATTCTGCGCCCGTTTAACTACGATACGCTGGCAACGTTTGTGTATCAGTTCGCATCAGATGAGATGCTGGAGGAGTGCTCTCTGGCAGCGCTGCTGATCGTTGCGGTGGGGATTATTCCGGTAATTCTGCTTACCCGTACCATTACGTCTACACGGGAAGAGAGCTAAGGCGCTTTTGTAGGTTGGCCACCGCTACGCGGTGCCCAACGAATTCCTTGCTGATCTATCGTCCTGTAGGGTCGGCTTCAGCCGACCGGTAGGCTGAAAGCCTACCCTACAACCAAAGCATCTAACACCCGATTAAAAAACAATCGGCTTGTGCACGGATACCTCAACACCCACGGTATCACCTGCGTCGATCCTGAGTGGCTCACGCGCCATCGCTTCAATCTTACGCCCGTTGTTCAATTGCAGCTGGTAGCGTGTGGCATCGCCCAGGAACTCAAAGGATCTTACCGATGCAGTTTTTCCGCCAACAACAGGCTTCAGGTCATTTGGACGGATAAACAAACTGATCTCGTCACCCGCCGCGGCGCAACACGGCTCGGCAAACTCCAGCGTGCCCAGTTCGGTCTCAACACAAAACTCGTTCAGGCAGCGGCCGCTAAAGAGCTCACCCTTACCCACGAAACCTGCAACCATCGCGTTTACCGGGTGATGATACAGCTCCTGCGGTGATCCCCACTGCTGCAGTTCACCGTCTGCAAGGATGCCCACCTTATCGCCAATCGCAAAAGCTTCCTGCTGATCGTGGGTTACCACAATCGCCGCGATGCCCTGCTGCTTAAGAATATCTTTCACTTCCAACGACAGCTGCTGGCGAAGGTCGGTATCGAGGTTAGAGAACGGTTCATCCATCAGCAGCAGTTTCGGCTGCGGTGCCAAAGCACGCGCCAGCGCCACACGCTGCTGCTGCCCGCCGGACAGTTCGTGGGGATAACGCTTGGAGAGATCCGGCAAACGCACCAGATCCAGCATCTCAACAATCCGTTGTTTCTGGTTTTTACCTGCGCTTTTGCCCAAACCGAAACGGATATTCTCACCTACGGTCAGGTGCGGGAACAGTGCGTAATCCTGAAACACCATACCCATGCCACGCTTTTCAGGAACCAGCGTAAATTCCGCCGAGGAGATCGTTTTTCCTTCCAGACTAATTTCGCCACCGAATACGGGACTAAATCCCGCAACGGCACGCAGCACCGTGGTTTTACCACAACCACTCGGTCCCAGAAGGCACGCGATTTCACCCTCTCCCACTGAAAAATCCAGGGAGCTGACAATCACCTGATTCTGATATCCACAACTCAGTGAGCGTACATCCAGCAGAGAACTCATGGGTGTTAACCGGCCTTCAACATAAAACGACACAAATTCGAGGGACAAGAATTATAAATGAAAACTATTATCGATCACATAGCGATGTTTGCTACAGATCACTGTTCCTGCCCGATCTCATTGCGAAAGCGCTGCCAGTCAAAGCAAGGACCCGGATCGGTTTTACGCCCCGGTGCAATATCGGAATGGCCAGCGATTCGATCACTCATTACTGCAGGATAGGCCAACTGAATCGCCTGAGTCAGTTCCGCCAGCACAGCATACTGGGTATCGGTGAACGGCTGATCATCCGTACCTTCAAGCTCAATACCAATTGAGAAATCGTTGCATTGCTCGCGCCCATCAAACTGAGATAAGCCCGCATGCCAGGCACGTGCGTTGAGGTTCACAAACTGGGTAACCGCACCGTCGCGCGCAATCAACAGATGAGCAGAGACCTGAAGATCCTGTATCTCGGCAAAATAGGGGTGCTCATCAACCGGCAACTGATTCTGGAAGAAACGCTCTACATAACCGCCGCCGAACTGCCCTGGTGGTAAACTGATGTTATGTAGCACCAACAGGGAAACAGTTTCGCTTTCAGGGCGGTCATTAAAGTTGGGAGAAGGCACCTGCAGCGCCCCATATACAACGCCCGAATCGATGGAAAACTTCTGTTTCATCCCTATTCGCCTACATATGTTTTCGTTAGAATTGGTGCCCATCTTATCACTAATCAATCTGATCACCGGCACGCTATGCTATCGCGCGAAGAACTCCAGAAAGATATTCAGATCACCGTCACCAATGCCCTGAACGAAGACATTGGCGCTGGGGATATTACCGCCCAACTGATTCCTGCTGAAAACGAAGCGACCGCCCGTATTATCAGCCGCCAGACCGCAGTTGTATGCGGCACCGACTGGGTGAACGAAGTTTTTCGTCAGGTCGATCCAGAGCTAAAACTGGACTGGCAGGTTAAAGACGGCGATCTGGTTGAACGTGATCAGGTACTGTTTACCGTAACCGGTTCTGCCCGCAACATGCTCACCGCTGAGCGTACCGCGTTGAACTTCCTGCAAACCCTGTCCGGCACAGCAACCACCAGCTACAACTACTCTCAAAAGGTAGCAGGTACCGGCGTTAAGCTGCTGGATACCCGTAAAACCATCCCATGCCTGCGTACTGCTCAGAAATACGCGGTAACTTGCGGCGGCTGCTTTAACCACCGTATCGGTTTGTACGATGCGTTCCTGATCAAGGAAAACCACATTATGGGTTGTGGCGGTATCGAAGCAGCCATTCAGACAGCCCAGACCAACGAGCCGGGTAAGCCAGTCGAGATTGAAGTGGAAACCTTTGAAGAGCTGCAGGCCGCGCTGATTGCAGGTGCAGACATCATCATGCTGGATAACTTCACACTGGAAGAGATGCGCGAAGCGGTTGAGATGGTAGCGGGTAAAGCTAAGCTGGAAGCCTCCGGCAACATCACCGATGCAACCCTGCGCCCGATTGCAGAAACCGGCGTGGACTATATCTCCATCGGTGCCCTGACCAAGCACTGTCAGGCTGTCGACCTTTCCATGCGGTTTATCTGATCCTGCCTTACAATACGCATATGTATGTAGGGCAGCATTAATGCTGCCGGCACCCTGATCACCTGCGATGACGTCGAAGGGTGCCCTACAAAAAATATTCGACGTTATGAGTCACCACGTTGTAGTGATCTGCTGCATGCGTTCTGTCCCTGTAGGGCAGCGTTCACGCTGCCGGCACCCTGAAGGGGTGCCCTACATAAGAAAGAACTGTATGTGGTGACCCACCTGCTTACAACTGTTTACAGTTGGCCTTTCCGATCAGCGTCCACTCATCACTCTGCTGAATCTGCAGAATATCGTACGCCTCTACTTTCAGGTCAGTCACACCAAACTTCGCTGCAACACGGCATGCTTTTTTTGCGTCCGCATCGTGGTTGTCCTGCTTTTTCACCACACCAATCGCCAACAGGCCATCATCTTCCCACCACACTGGACGGGCCGGGAATCCAGGCAGCTCCAGCAACGCGTTTTCGATCTGGCTTTTAACCTCTGGCTCAAGCACCGTTTTGGTTGAGTTGATATAGACAGTCACCGCTACGGATGCAGCGATCAGGAGGATAATAATATTGCGTTTCATAATGCCCGCTAGATCCTTTCAGAATCGGATTGGGCAACCATGATAGCGGATTGGGAGGAGGATGCTAGTTGTGCTTAGGTGGAGTATCTTTCCGAAAAGGAAACGTTCCCGCGCAGAGCGCGGGAACGAAATAAGTAAAATATCAGCAGACACCCTGTGTACTGCAATTACCGCTTTTCGCCCAAGTCAACGTTCCATTGGCCGCGGTAGGAGTCAAAATATAGGTAGGGTTGTCGGTCCCATCAGTGGTCCCTGTTGTAGACAATGCAATTACGCCAGTAGCAGTAATCATACCTGCAGTAGTTGTATCAATTGCAACAGATTTCACCTGAGTACCGTTTTGAACTTGAGCAGCAGTCATACCGATCTCACCATAGGTATCGCACAGCGCCAGATCTGCAGTGCTCTGGTAACAAACTTCGATAGCAGATTTTACGGAGCTAGTTGCCAATACAACTTCAGAAAACTTAGCTTTCTTTGTATAGGTCTGATACGCAGGCAGCGCAATTGCAGCCAAAATACCGATAATTGCGACAACAATCATCAACTCGATAAGGGTAAAACCCTGCTGTTTAGTTTTGATCATTTCTGTTTTTTTCATAATTTTTCTCCAGCGAAAGAGAGTTCCATTTGTTCAAAGCCGTAGAACGATAATAGCGCAATTAAGATGACATGCCAGTGAAGATTTGCGAAAAAACGCAGATTTTCAAACGTGCGCTTAAATGCTATGTTAGCCCTTGATCTACGTCATAATTTACAGGTGCAGGACGAGACTGTGGCCCAAGCATTTCAACCGTTAAGCGGTCTGGCAAAGCGACTGGTTAACGAAGGTATCTTTTCCGCAGAAGTTGCCATGGAGGCGGCGCAGGAAGCCCGCGATAACAAACAAACCTTTATCGCGCACATTATAGAAAAGCGTCTGGTCAGTGCCGCTCGTGCGGCAGCGGTGGCGGCTGATGAATTCGGTATGCCGCTGCTGGATCTGGATGCCCTCGACCTCGACACCCTCCCGCAAGGCGTTATCGAAGATAAACTGATTACTAAGCATCATGCCTTGCCGCTGCAGAAGAGGGAAAACCGCCTGTTTGTGGCCATCTCTGATCCAACCAATATTCAGGCTCTGGATGAATTCAAGTTCCAATGCGGACTTGCTACCGAAGCGGTTGTGGTGGAAGAGGATAAACTGCGTCGCGCCGTAGATAACTTCCTTGATAAACAGACCTCAGCGCTGGACGATCTTGATGATACCGATCTCGATAATCTGGAGATCGACGAAAGTGGTCCTGACGCCGAAGAGGAGCTGGATAACGATGCCACCAGCGATGCGCCGATTGTCCGATTCGTTAATAAAATTCTATTGGATGCCATCAAAGGCGGTGCATCGGATATCCACTTTGAGCCTTACGAAAAGGCCTACCGTATTCGCTGCCGTATTGACGGTATTTTACAGGAAGTTTCACATCCACCATCTAATCTCGCGTCACGCCTTGCTGCGCGCCTGAAGGTGATGTCTCAAATGGATATCTCTGAGCGTCGTGTACCACTGGATGGACGTATCAAGATGAAAATTTCCAAGAACCGCGCCATCGATTTTCGTGTGAACACCCTCCCCACCCTCTGGGGTGAAAAGATCGTACTGCGTATCCTCGACCCGAGCAGCGCCAAGATGGGTATCGAAGCGTTGGGGTTTGACGAGGAACAGCACGATCTTTATATGAAAACCCTGCACAAACCGCAGGGGATGATTCTGGTAACAGGCCCGACCGGTAGTGGTAAAACAGTAAGTCTCTATACTGGCCTGAATATCCTGAATACCGAAGAGCGCAACATCTCGACAGCAGAAGACCCGGTGGAGATCAACCTTGAAGGGATCAACCAGGTTCATGTGAATCCGAAAGTCGGACTGACCTTTGCAGAAGCTCTCCGCGCCTTCCTGCGTCAGGACCCTGATGTTGTAATGGTGGGTGAGATTCGAGATTTGGAAACCGCCGAGATCGCGGTAAAAGCCGCTCAGACAGGCCATATGGTGCTCTCTACCCTGCACACCAACAGCGCTGCAGAAACCCTGACGCGACTACGCAACATGGGCGTGCCGGCATTCAACATCGCAACCTCTGTAAGCGTGATTATCGCCCAACGTCTTGCGCGCCGGTTATGTAATAGCTGTAAACGAGCCGTCACTATTCCGGAAGCTTCTCTCAAAGAGGAGGGCTTCAGCAAGAAACAACTGAAAGAGCTTCATCTTTATGAAGCCAATCCATCCGGTTGTGCAAAATGCAGCAAAGGCTACAAGGGCCGTGTCGGTATCTACGAGATGATGGAGATGACACAAGAGCTGGCTACCATCATTATGGAAAATGGCAGCTCTCTGGATATTCTGGAAACCGCCACTAAAAATGGTTTTAAGCCTTTACGACAGTCTGGTCTCGCCAAAGTGGCGCAAGGCATCACCAGTCTGGAAGAGATGAACCGCGTGATCAAAACCTGATAAATCTCTAACTTTGTGACGAGTTACCTGTAAAGTTCATCGATTTGCGCTATAACATCAAACCGTTAACGCATTAATAAAGGTCGAGGGGTTATGGCCGCCAAAGAACAGCAAGTGATCAGCTTTCACTGGGAAGGCAAAGACAAAAACGGCAACCGTAGTCAGGGCAAGATTGAAGCCGACAGCCCCTCCGCTGCAAAAGCACTGCTTCGCAATCAGGGCATCAACCCACAAAAAATCCGCAAAGAAGCAAGCTTAAGCTTTTTCAATAACGCCAATGCTCCGATCAAGCCACTCGATATAGCCTTTTTCACACGCCAAATGGCCACCATGATGAAAGCAGGGGTACCACTTCTCCAAGGCCTTGAGATCGTTTCCAACGGTTCCGAAAAGAAGAAGTTCAAGGAGATGATCAAAAGCCTGCGTAACGATGTTAACGGTGGTCTCGACTTCTCTGCAGCACTGGCGAAATTCCCACAATATTTTGACGACCTGTTCTGCAACCTGGTCGCAGCCGGCGAAAAGTCCGGTGCACTGGAACAGATGCTGGATCGCCTGGCGACCTACAAAGAGAAAGTCGAGAGTCTGAAAGCCAAGATCAAAAAGGCACTCACCTATCCCACTGCAGTAATAGTTGTAGGGATTATTGTATCTGCGATTCTGTTGGTTAAAGTTGTGCCGATGTTTGAGTCTATTTTTAAAGACTTTGGTGCAGATCTGCCTGCTTTTACAAATTTTGTTGTCGGATTATCGGAAGCTGCCCAAGCCTGGTGGCATGTGACCTTTGCCGGGGTAGGCATTGCAGCCTACCTTTTCAAAAAAGCCAAAACCCAGTCTCAGTCATTTGCCGACTCGGTTGATCGTGCCATGCTAAAGATTCCTGTCATCGGCCAGATTCTCCATAACGCTGCTATCGCACGTTTTGCCCGTACGCTGGCCACTACCTTTGCAGCAGGTGTACCACTGGTCAACGCACTGGAATCCGCAGCAGGTGCAGCCGGCAACGTGGTGTACCGAAACGCCATCACCCAGATCAAAAACGGTGTATCCACAGGTCAGTCTCTTCAGAACGCCATCAATATGACTGGCGTATTCCCCAACATGGCGGTCCAAATGATCTCCATCGGTGAAGAAGCAGGCTCTCTGGATCTGATGCTGAGTAAAGTAGCCGACTATTACGAAGAACAGGTCGATAACGCTGTAGATAACCTCTCCAGCCTGCTGGAACCAATGATCATGGTTATCCTTGGTGTACTGGTTGGCGGCCTCGTTATTGCAATGTACCTGCCAATCTTCCAGCTGGGTTCAGCTATCTAAGGAATTTCCTAAGAAGTAAGGAACAGTACCATTGATTCTACTTGATACTCTGAATGCCTCTCCTGCTTTGACTGTTGGCGTGGCATTTATCTTTGCACTTATGATCGGCAGCTTTCTTAACGTGGTGATCTATCGCGTACCTAAGATGATGGAGCTGGAATGGCAGGCGCAGATCGACGAGATGCAGGGCAAAGAGCCGGAAGAAACCCGTTTTAATCTGGCTATTCCAGCATCCAGCTGCCCTAACTGCGGCCATAAGATCCGTTGGTATGAAAACCTGCCTGTGATTAGTTACCTACTCCAGAAAGGCAAATGCAACGGCTGCGCCGCGCCTATCTCCATGCGTTATCCAATCGTTGAGCTGTTCACCGCTCTGATCAGTGCGTTTGTTGCTTCAGTGTATGGGCTGAACGAGATTGGGCTGGCGGTGATGTTCTTTACCTGGGTGCTGATCTGCCTCACCATGATCGATTACGATACGCAGCTCCTACCCGACAACATGACCCTACCACTGCTCTGGCTGGGCCTGTTGGTCAACAGCTTTGGTATGTTTACCAGCTTGCATATGGCCGTGGCAGGCGCGATGCTGGGTTACCTGTCCCTGTGGTCGATCTACTGGCTGTTTAAGCTGCTTACCGGCAAGGAAGGCATGGGTTACGGTGATTTCAAGCTACTGGCGGCACTGGGCGCCTGGGCGGGGGCTGACCAACTACCCGTGATTATTCTTTTCTCTTCACTGGTTGGGGCAATCTTTGGGATAATGATGATTATCCTGAAACGCCATGAACGCCAGAACCCGATTCCGTTCGGACCTTATCTTGCAGTGGCAGGCTGGATCACGTTGATCTGGGGGCAGGATATTGTTCACAAGTATCTTCAACTGATAAGTGTATAAAGCGATGTTTGTTGTTGGCCTGACCGGTGGTATCGGCTGCGGTAAAAGCGCCGTTTCCGACCGCCTTGCAGAAAAAAGCGTACCCATTATCGATGCTGACGTCGTTGCACGCGAGGTTGTTGCGCCTGGGGAACCCGCACTCGACGCGATTGGTAAGCGTTTTGGCGAAGAGGTTCTGCTGGAAGACGGATGCCTGAATCGCCCTAAACTCAGGGAGATTGTTTTTTCTGACGAGAAGCAGCGCGTCTGGCTGGAACAACTGCTGCACCCGATTATTCGTGACCGTATCCTGCAGAAACTGGAAGAACTCGACAGCCTCTACGCCGTGTTAGCGTCACCACTGCTACTGGAAACCGACCAGCATATGCTGGTCAACCATGTGGTGGTTGTGGATGCACCGGAATCACTCCAGATTGAGCGTACGGCGGCCCGGGATAACACATCCGAAGATCAGGTACGCGCCATCATCGCCGCACAGATGTCCCGTGAAGAGCGCCTGAAAGGGGCTGATACCGTATTCGATAACAGCGGCGACCAAAGCCAACTGGATGCGAATGTCGCCGCCCTGCACAAGAAGCTGGTTGCGCTGGCCGAAGAAGAAGCAGAGTAAAACCAATGAGCAAACGAATGATTGACTGCCCACAATGTGGCGAGAAAGCAGAATGGAGCGAAAACAATGCGTTCCGCCCCTTCTGCAGTGAACGCTGCCGCCTGATTGATCTGGGTGCCTGGGCAAACGAAGAATACCAGATTGCCACTAACACCAATCAGGACGAAAACGACTTCAGCACCGGGGATGAACCCGGCGCGCGGGAAGCTACTCCCACCATGCACTGATCGCTGCCACACCCTGTGCACCAGCATCCCACGCCTGGCGCAGGGTGTTTTCACCCATTCCTCCCAACGCATATACCGGTATGGTTGTTTCTGCAACCAACTCAGTGAATCGCTCCCAGCCCATCGGTGGGGTCTCAGGATGTGATGCAGTTGCCGCAACCGGTGACAGTGTCACAAAGTCCACCCCCAGCGCCTGCGCTTTCGCCAACTCCTCGACGTTATGACAGGATGCACTCAGCCAGCGGCCAACAAACTGATCCCGTGACTCCATCGCCATCAGGCGTGCACTGCTCAGATGTAAACCATCGGCACCCAGATCATTTGCCAGTTCAACGCCGGTGTTTAGTGTGAGAAAGACATTATGCGTACGGCAGTATTCCAGCATTGACCGGGCAACATCTACGAAACTGTCGTCAGCCAGGTGTTTGGCCCGCAGCATCACACCCTCGGCACCGCGATTCAAACCACCTTCTACAGCCTCAAGATACTGGTTAGCGTTATCGCACCCACCAGTGATCAACAGCCGAGACGGCAGCAGTGCGGCAGCCACAATTGGCTTGTTCGCTGCAGGGAACTCATAGCTTGCCAACCCTGAGCGATCTACCCAGGCGATAGGCTGGCCTTCCCGCCCATAGGCTTCACCTTCAAAGGCACTTACCTCGTAGACATCAAGCAGCACAGACTTGTCCGGATAGTGATGGGGAATCTGGATCAACGGGCGTGCCGTGGTGATCTGGATTCCCAACTCCTCATCCAACTCACGGGCCAGCGCCTCGACTACGGGCTCAGCAGGCTCGACCTTGCCCCCCGGAAATTCCCAGAGGCCGCCCTGGTGTTTATCTTCAGGACGGCGCGCCAGCAGGATCTGCCCTTGTGCGTTCAGGATGACCGCAGCTGCGACATGGATCAGCTTAGGCATATCAGGAGCGGTAATCCGCGTTGATGCTAACGTATTCCTGAGACAGATCGGTGGTCCATACCGTCTCTTCTACGTCTCCACGGTTCAAGACAACACGGATTGTGATCTCTTCCTGATCCATCACCGCTTGACCCGCTTCCTCAGTGTAGCTGGCTGCACGACCGCCGTTTTCGACAATACACACATCTCCCAGGAAGATCTTCAGAGCTTCCAGATCCAGATTTTCCACACCCGCACGACCCACAACCGCCAGGATACGGCCCCAGTTTGGATCGGAGGCAAACAGCGCAGTTTTCACCAGTGGGGAGTGTGCGATATCAAATGCCACTGCCAGCGCTTCATCCTGCTGTGCAGCACTTTCGACTTTAACGGTCACAAACTTGGTTGCCCCTTCACCGTCACGCACAATTGCGTGTGCCAGATCACGCATGACACGATCCAGAACTTCGGTAAATTTATCCAACAGATCGAGGTCTTCGGAATCGACCTTCACTCCAGAAGCGCCGGTTGCCACCAGGATGCAGGAGTCGTTGGTCGAGGTGTCGCTATCAACCGTAATACGGTTAAACGACTGGTTGGTGGAATCAGTCAACAGTGCCTGCAGCAGCGCCTGATCGATCTCCGCGTCAGTGGCAACATAACCCAGCATCGTTGCCATATTCGGCTTGATCATGCCGGAACCTTTGGAGATACCGGTTACGGTAATGGTCTTGCCATTATATTCGAACTGCTCACTCGCACCTTTAGGACGCGTGTCCGTGGTCAGGATACCACTGGCCGCCTCATCCCAGCCGTTTTCGCTCAGCGCATCTTTCGCGGCTGGCAGGGCTGCAACGATCTTTTCAACCGGCAGCTTTTCACCGATCACACCGGTGGAGAATGGCAGCACCTCTGCATCGGACACCCCCATCATGTCGCCCACGCTCTTGCAGGTTAGCGCCGCGTCATCCCAACCTTCCTGGCCGGTGCCGGCATTGGCATTGCCGGTGTTCACGACCAGGTAACGTGCGGATGCCAACTCCATGTGGCGCTTACAGATCTGCACAGGTGCCGCGCAGAAAGCGTTCTTGGTAAATACACCCGCTACAGATGCTCCGACAGGAATTTCCATCAGCACCAGATCTTTTCGACCCGGTGTTTTGATACCCGCGGATGCTGTACCCAGTTTAAAACCCGCTACCGGGTGAAATTCAGGAAGAGTGCCAGGACCTACTGCCATCTCAATATCTCCATTCGCAAAGACAAACAAAGCAGCCGAGGCTGCTTTGTTTCTGTTATTACTTACCGGGGGAGCCGCCAACTGCCACTTCCCCGTTTATTATCAATACCTGTTATACAAGCTTGCCGTGGCACTGCTTGTATTTCTTACCGGACCCACACGGACAAGGTTCGTTACGCCCCACCTTTGGAGTTTCGCGGGTGAACGGCTGCTCAGCACCTGCGACCTGCTCCTCGCCCTGCTGCTCTTCTTCTGAAGACTGCCCCATGGCGGAGCTTTCTTCGTGCTGGTAGTTCATCTGCTGACGCTCAGCCTGCTCACGACGCTGCTGCTCCATCGCCTCGACTTCTTCCGGCTGACGCACCTGAACATGGCTCAGGATACGGACAACGTCCTGCTTGATGTTCTCCAGCAGTTCCTGGAACAACTGGAACGCTTCGCGTTTGTACTCCTGTTTCGGGTTCTTCTGCGCGTAGCCACGCAGATGGATACCCTGACGCAGGTGATCCATGGTCTGCAGGTGTTCTTTCCACAGGGTATCCAGCACCTGGAGCATCACCTGCTTCTCGAACATACGCATGGTATCTGCGCCCACCAGCTCCTCTTTACTGCGGTACGCTTCCAGCACGGATTCCTGAATCTTCTGACGCAGGGTCTCTTCGTGCAGGTTATCGTCTGAATCCAACCACTCCTGCAGTGGCAGCTTCACAGCAAATTCGCTCTCCAGCGCTTTCTCCAGGCCGGCAACATCCCACTGCTCTTCCAGGCTCTGAGGCGGAATAAAACCGTCGATGGTGTTTTCCACAACCTCTTCGCGTACCGCATTCACGGTTTCAGAGATATCATCCACCGCCATCAGTTCATTACGCTGACCGTAGATCACCGTACGCTGGTCGTTAGCCACATCATCGTATTCCAACAGGGCTTTACGGATATCGAAGTTACGACCTTCTACCTTGCGCTGTGCTTTTTCGATGGCGTTGCTTACCATTTTGTGTTCGATCGCTTCACCACGCTCCATACCCAGCGCCTGCATCATCTGACGTACACGGTCAGAGGCGAAGATACGCATCAGGTCATCTTCCAGGGAGAGGAAGAAGCGGGAAGAACCGGCATCACCCTGACGCCCCGCACGACCACGCAGCTGGTTGTCGATACGACGGGATTCGTGACGCTCGGTACCTACGATATGCAGGCCGCCATTTTCAAGCACTTCATCGTGACGCTTCTGCCACTCAGCCTTAACCTGTTCGAGCTGCGCTTCAGTTGGGTTTTCCAGTTCAGCCAGATCAGATTCCAGCTTACCGCCCAACACAATGTCGGTACCACGACCGGCCATGTTGGTTGCGATCGTCACCGCACCGGCACGCCCTGCTTCAGCAATGATCTGTGCTTCGCGACCATGGTTCTTCGCGTTCAGTACGTTGTGCTCGATCCCCTCTTTCTTCAGCAGGGCAGAAATCAGCTCGGAAGATTCTACAGAGGCGGTACCCACCAGTACCGGACGCTTCTGTTCCTGGGTGCCACGGATCTCTTTGATGATCGCTTCGTACTTCTCTTCCATGGTGAGGAACACCAGGTCGTTCATATCTTTACGTGCGACTGGCTTGTTGGTCGGGATTACAACCACGTCAAGACCGTAGATCTGACGCAGCTCGAACGCTTCAGTATCCGCGGTACCGGTCATACCGGACAGCTTATCGTACAGACGGAAGTAGTTCTGGAAGGTAGTGGACGCCAGGGTCTGGCTTTCCTGCTGAACCGCAACGCCTTCTTTCGCTTCCACCGCCTGGTGCAGACCTTCAGACCAACGACGGCCCGGCATGATACGGCCGGTGTGCTCGTCCACGATAACCACTTGGTTGTCCTGAACGATGTAATCCTTATCACGCATAAAGAGGTTATGCGCACGCAGACCTGCAAGTACGTGGTGCAACAGCTGCAGATTGGTTGGCGCATACAGGCTCTCACCCTCGCCCAGCAACCCCATCTCGGTCAGTTGCTCTTCAATAAAGCTGTGACCGGCTTCGGTCAGCTCCACGGTGCGGTTTTTCTCATCAACTACAAAGTGCTCGTCGATCACCTGCGTTTCATCTTTTGGATCGATCTCACCGTCAAAACGGGTCAGCTTAGGGATCAGCGTGTTGATACGCATATACATGGCTGAGCTGTCTTCGGCCGGGCCGGAGATAATCAGCGGCGTACGCGCTTCATCAATCAGGATGGAGTCCACCTCATCCACAACCGCGAAGTTGAATGCACGCTGTACCTTGTCTGCCGCGCTGAACGCCATGTTGTCGCGCAGATAGTCGAAACCAAATTCGTTGTTGGTACCGTAGGTAATGTCACAAGCGTATGCCGCACGCTTGGCTTCCTGATCCTGACCAGACAGGATCACCCCCACAGACAGCCCCAGGGATTCATACAGTGGACGCATCCACTCGGCGTCACGGCTTGCCAGATAATCGTTGACAGTTACAACGTGCACGCCTTCACCCGGCAGCGCATTCAGGTAAACCGGCAGGGTTGCCACCAGGGTTTTACCTTCACCGGTACGCATCTCTGCGACCTTGCCGTCGTGCAGGGTCATACCACCGATCATCTGCACGTCGAAGTGACGCATCCCCATCACACGGCGGGACGCTTCACGCACAACCGCAAACGCTTCCGGCAACAGCTGATCCACTGTTTCACCCTCTGCCAACCGCTGACGGAACTCATCGGTCTTAGCTTTCAGCGCGTCGTCCGAGAGTTGTTCCAGATCCGCTTCAAGTGCGTTGATCTGTTTAACAACACGACCCATGCGCTTGAGTTCACGATCGTTCTTACTTCCAAATACTTTCTTGAACAGTGAGGTCAGCATGTTTTGAGTTTTCAACCTGTCTAATCAAAGGTTTCCGGTAAATAGCGTCCGGCAAATTTAACGCAACATTCTAACTCTATTGGGGCGCGGATTAGAATCTCAAGGGCTAATTATTTCGTGTGATTTGCGACTTTGGTCAATAAGCCGCAATCCAACAACGGCGGGACCGGCAAATCAATTGGATGATCTTCATACAGACACAAAAAAGCCGAACACTCAGGTTCGGCTTTTTTGCAGGAGAGAGTTGCTTTCAGAGAGTTAAGTCTCAGTTAGCAACAACTGGCTTCTGGTACGAGATCGGCGATGCAGCCGCTTCCTCTTCGAACGTTACCAGCTCGTATGCATCCTCGTTGGCCAGCAGTTCGCGCAGCAGCATATTGTTCAGGTAGTGGCCGGACTTGTGACCGAAGAACTCACCAATCAGACTCTTACCGAGCAGGTACAGGTCACCCACCGCATCCAGAATTTTATGCTTCACGAACTCGTCATCGTACCGCAATCCATCTTCATTCAGAATACGATAATCATCGACCACAATCGCGTTGTCGAAACTGCCACCCAAAACAAGGTTCTGGGAACGCAAATACTCGATATCGCTCATGAAGCCAAAGGTACGCGCGCGGCTGACTTCTTTCACGAAAGATGTGCTGGAAAAGTCCAGACTGGCTTCCATGTTACGACCTTCAAATGCAGGGTGCTGAAAGTCGATTTTGAAGCCCACTTTAAAGCCATCAAACGGTCGGAAGGTCGCGGACTTACCATCGCTGGTAACGGTCACTTCTTTTTTGATGCGGATAAACTGTTTTGGTGCTTGCTGCTCTTCGATTCCCGCAGACTGAATCAGGAATACAAACGGCGCAGAGCTACCATCCATGATCGGCACTTCTTCGGCGCTGAGTTCAACAAACGCGTTGTCGATACCCAGACCCGCCATGGCGGACAGCAAGTGCTCAACGGTTGCTACACGCACACCATCCTTACCCAGATTGGTGGACAGCGTGGTATCGGCAACGTTGTGCGCGGCAGCTTTTATTTCGACCACAGGATCCAGATCAACGCGACGGAAAACGATACCGTTATTGATTGGTGCAGGTTTCAGCGTCAGATAAACCTTCTGACCGGAATGCAAACCAATACCCGTGGCCTTGATGCTGTTTTTCAGTGTTCTCTGTTTGATCATATTGTGTGCCGTAACCTACCCTGCGCGCGTTATAAATAACGGGCAATTGTACCAAAGTTATAATTGCAACAGCAACCGCACCCAGCCCGGCATCAGTCGTTCTGCTTGCGCAGGAACGTTGGGATATCCAGGTAGGACTCCCCGTCTGTGCCAGTCTGTTTAACCGTCTCGCGTTTTGGTTTTGGATCAGCCTTTGCCCCACCATCGTTCAGGTTTTCCTGACGCTGTCGACGCAGCACGGTGGGCAGATCAATCTCGTCCAAATTCAATTCGCCGTCCGGCTTCTTCAGGCCAGTTTTAACTTCCAGTGCGGGTTCCTTGGGCTTATCCAGGCCCGTTGCCACGACAGTGACCTTCAACTCATCCGTAAGTTCCGAATCAATCACGGTACCTACAACGATTGTGGCATTTTCGTCGGCATATTCCGCAACCAGATCACCCACCTCGGTGAATTCACCCAGGCTCAAGTCCATACCACCGGTTACGTTCACCAAGATGCCGCTGGCACCTTTCAGGTCTACGTTGTCCAGCAACGGGCTCTTGATTGCAGCTTCTGCAGCCTGAGTCGCACGGCTTTCACCGGTACCGACACCGGTACCCATCATCGCCATACCCATTTCAGACATAACGGTACGCACGTCCGCGAAGTCGACGTTGATCATACCGCCACGGGTGATCAGGTCAGAGATTCCCTGCACCGCGCCTTTAAGTACATCATTTGCTGCATTGAAGGCGTTCATCAGGGAGCAGTTGCGTCCCATCACCTGCATCAGCTTAGCGTTTGGAATGATGATCAGGGAATCCACACAATCGCGCAGTTCACCCAGACCTTCATTTGCAATCAGCAGACGTTTACGGCCTTCAAACGGGAACGGTGTAGTCACCACCGCCACGGTCAGAATACCCAGCTCTTTCGCCACCTCAGCCACAATAGGCGCGGCTCCGGTACCGGTACCGCCACCCATGCCCGCGGTGATAAACACCATGTCGGTCCCCTGCAACGCTTCCGCGATACGCTCGCGATCCTCCAGCGCAGCCTTACGACCGATCTCCGGATTGGCACCTGCCCCCAACCCTTTGGTCAGCTCATTACCGATCTGCAGTACAGAATTGCCTGTCATGCCGCTCAGAGCCTGTGCGTCGGTGTTGGCGCAGATAAACTCCACGCCTTCAAGGGCACTGTTTGCCATGTGCTGGACAGCGTTTCCACCACCACCACCGACGCCCACCACCTTGATCACAGCACTCTGTGGAATGCTATCGACCAGTTCAAACATAACTCTCTCCTTCCGGTTTGATACAACCACCCTGCCCTGGCTGTATCCGTTCAGTCTTGCAATATCGGTGACGCCACTCCAGCCACCGCATGTATCGTTCTATGTACTGCTTAGAAGTTGCCCTGAAACCAGGACTTCATGCGCGTCAAAATATCGGGTTTATTGCTTTCAACCAGCGCCACTGGCTCTTCCACCGTTACGGCAGCAAAGTCGGTATCCTGGTTGTCTTTTGCGTACAACAACAGACCGATGCCGGTGGCATAGATCGGACTGCGCAAAATATCTTCCATCCCGCGTACGCCTTTCGGACTGGCCAGTCGCACCGGCATGTGGAAAATCTCTTCCGCCAGCTCAACCGCGCCTTCCATCTTCGACGTACCGCCGGTCAGCACGATGCCCGCCGCAACCAGGTCTTCAAAACCACTGCGGCGCAGCTCTGCCTGAATCAGGGTGAACAGCTCGTCGTAACGCGGCTCAACCACCTCTGCCAGCGCCTGGCGGGACAGATCCCGTGCCGGACGATCACCTACACTTGGTACTTTGATCATCTCTTCCGGACCCGCCAGTTGGGCCAGTGCACACGCGTACTTGATCTTGATCTCGTCAGCGCTCGCCGTGGGTGTACGCAGCGCCATCGCGATGTCGTTAGTGACCTGATCGCCCGCAATTGGGATCACCGCCGTATGACGGATCGCACCGGCGGTGAACACGGCGATATCGGTTGTACCACCACCGATATCCACAATGCAGACACCCAGCTCTTTTTCGTCTTCGGTCAACACAGAGTAACTGGAAGCCAGCTGCTCCAGCACAATATTGTCCACTTCCAGGCCACAGCGACGGATACACTTCTCGATGTTGTGTACCGCGTTAATCGCGCCGGTTACCAGATGTACCTTGGCTTCCAGACGCACACCGGACATGCCCAACGGCTCTTTGATACCTTCCTGCGCATCAATGACATATTCCTGCGGCAGGATGTGGATAATTTTCTGATCCGCCGGAATCGCCACCGCCTGTGCGGCATCGATCACCCGTTCCAGATCGTAGTCCATCACCTCACGATCCCTTACAGCAACGATGCCGTGGGAGCTAAGGCTGTTGATGTGGCTACCGGCAATACCCACTGTGACGGAGTGGATCTTGCAGCCCGCCATCAGCTCTGCTTCTTCAACGGCGCGCTGAATGGAGGTCACGGTCGATTCGATATTCACCACAACGCCACGTTTCAGGCCTCGGGACGGGTGACTACCGACGCCGATAATCTCTACCTCGCCATCCAGGCCTACCTCGGCGACCAGGCAAACCACCTTGGACGTACCAATATCCAATGCGACAATCATGTTGCTTTCAGCTGTCGAACCCATCTCTTTTAACCCGCGTTCTCTTCGTCTGCCTGTGGCTTCCACTTCACGGAAACCCCGTTTGCGTAGCGAATATCCACTAACTCTATTTGTTCTGCGCGTGCCGCCAGCACCCGCGTATAAAGGTCAAGGAAACGCTCCAGCCGCTCGTTCACCGAGCTGCGCCCTACGACCACTTTGATATTATTCTCCAGCACCAGCGTCCAGGCGCCGCGCTCCTCATAGTTGAGAGCGACCACCCGCTGCCCGATTCGTCTGAACATCTGGTTCAGATCGTGAAACTGGGCCATTACCTGTACCGTGTCTTGCGCGGAGCCGCTCAGGCGCGGTAACTGCGCATATTCCTCTTTCAGTTCGGGCCAGAAGATCTCTCCCTCGTGGTTGAGCAGACCAGATTCCCCCCAACGGGCAACCGGTACTTCCTCCTCGACCCGAATCTCCAAGGTTCTTGGCCAATCCCGCACGACCCCTGCATTCCGCACCCAGGGATGGCTGATCACCTGTTCGCGGATTGCGTTGATATCAATCGCCAGCAATCCCTGCTCCAGATTGGCAGCCACATTGTTAGCCAGAGCGGGTTTATCCAGATGGCGCACCGCACCAACAACCTTCACATCCTGCACAGGCTTGTCCAGCCAGCCCCACACGGGCAGATAGATACTCCACAGGCCGCCGGCAAACATCACCAGTGCGGTCAGGGTCCACAGTGGTTTCAGCCACCAGTCCTGTTCCCGCTCTATCTCTGCAACGTCCGGTTCCGCCTGTGACGGTAATGCCTCGCGTGTCGCGCCTCGGGGAGTCAGCTCTTCCGGTTCCTCTTCCGCACCCGCTTCAGCGTCACGGGAACGAAACCAGTTCACCCGGCCACCGTTGGTCGCAGAATTTCAACCACCAACTGCTCAAAACTGATCCCTTTCTTGCGTGCAGCCATCGGCACCAGACTGTGATCGGTCATGCCCGGCGCGGTATTCACCTCCAGCAACTGGAAATTGCCGTCACCGTCCTGCATCAGGTCAACGCGGGACCAGCCCTCGCAACCCACCGCATTAAAAGCATCGATCACCAGACGGTTTAGCTCCGCTTCCTGCTGTTCACTCAAGTCATGTTCAAACAGGTAACGTGTATCGTCGGCCTCATACTTCGCATCGAAATCGTAGAAGTCGTGGGTTGTTTCCAGCTTGATCGCCGGCAACGTCTCACCATTGAGTACACCCACCGTAAACTCACTGCCACTCATCCAACGCTCAGCCAACACCAGACTGTCCAGCTTGGCCGCGTTTTCGTAGGCCTGATGCAACTCTTC
The DNA here is from genome assembly GCF_029961155.1 of Pontibacterium granulatum. Taxonomy (GTDB): domain Bacteria; phylum Pseudomonadota; class Gammaproteobacteria; order Pseudomonadales; family Balneatricaceae; genus Pontibacterium; species Pontibacterium granulatum. Next base: position 264,054 of record NZ_JASBRH010000003.1, read on the forward strand.
GAGGTTAGTAACCTTGGCGATACCGATACTGGAACCTTCGTGGGCCGGCTTTACAAAAATTGGCCATCCCAGTTTGTCACCGACATAAGCCAGATCGGTATTTTCATCGATCACGACGTATTCCGGCGTCGGCAGCCCAGCACCCGTCCACAGCTGCTTACAACGTACCTTATCCATACCCAGTGCGGATGCTGCTACGCCACTGCCGGTATACGGCTTACCCAGCATCTCCAGCACCCCCTGCAGGGTACCGTCTTCACCGCCTGGACCGTGCAGGATCAGGAACGCGCGATCAAACTGCGCGTCACTCAACTGTGCAACGGGATTCAGGTCACCATTCTCCCCGCCCAAGTCGATACCAAAGGCATCCACGCCTGCACGCAGCAACCCTGCCAGCACCTCGGCACCACTTCGCAGGGAGACCACACGCTCTGACGAGAGTCCCCCGTAGATCACCGCGACACGTCCAAGCTGACGTGCCTCTTCAGCCGTCACCCTGAACATTGTCATGCACCACTCTCCTTCTTAAACAGAGACAGGTTCTTCAGCTTGTGCGCCAGGTGAGTAATGTCGCCAGCCCCCTGGGTCAGCAACAGATCGCCCGGTTCCAGCAAATCCTTCAGCACATCCTGAATATCATCGGCACTCTGGACAAAGATCGGATCAATGCGTCCACGCTGACGAATACTGCGACACATCGAACGGCTGTCAGCACCCGGAATCGGCTCTTCCCCGGCGGCGTAGACCTCCAGTAACATCAGCAGATCAGACTCGGACAGCACTTTTACAAAGTCTTCGTACAGGTCGCGGGTACGGGTGTAACGGTGTGGTTGGTAAATCATTACTAACCGGCGATCGGGCCAGCCTTCACGCACTGCCTTAATGACCGCTTCGACTTCGCGTGGGTGGTGACCGTAATCATCCACCAGCGTGATCTCACCACCGTTTACCGGCAGCTCGCCTAGCACCTGGAAACGACGGCCCACACCTTGGAATTTTTTCAGGGCTTCGCAGATCGCGTCACCTTCCAGCCCCTCTTCGGTCGCAACCGCGATTGCCGCCAGGGCATTTTGTACGTTGTGGCGACCCGGCATGGTCAAGGTAACGTCCAGGTCTTCGTGGTCACCTGGGCGCGTCACGCGGAAGTGGGTGTACATACCTTCCTGACGCAGGTTCGTCGCACGGTAGTCCGCCTCTTCGGAGAAGCCGTACGTCACAATCGAGCGACTGATCTCCGGCATCACTTCACATACCACCGGATCATCCACACACATCACTGCCAGTCCGTAGAACGGCAGGTTGTGCAGAAAATCGATGAAGGTCTTCTTCAGCTTGCCGAAGTCACCACCGTAGGTCTCCATGTGGTCGGCATCGATGTTGGTCACGATGGCCACCATCGGTTGCAAATGCAGGAATGACGCATCACTCTCATCCGCTTCAGCCACCAGATAACGGCTCCCCCCCAATTTGGCATTGGTTCCTGCGCTGTTCAGGCGGCCACCAATCACAAACGTTGGATCCAAACCGCCTTCAGCCAGAACGGACGCGACCAGACTGGTGGTTGTCGTCTTGCCGTGGGTACCGGCGACCGCAATACCGTGACGGTAGCGCATCAGCTCGGCCAGCATCTCCGCGCGTCGCACCACTGGGATACGTTTTTCACGCGCCGCCTTCACCTCCGGGTTGGCTTCGTTCACCGCCGTGGAAACCACCACTACATCCGCAGTTTCAATATTCTCTTCGCGATGACCTATATGGATCTCAGCACCCGCTGATGCCAGACGATCGGTAGTACTGGAATTCTTGATATCAGACCCGGAGATACGGTATCCCTGGTTGAGCAGCACTTCTGCGATGCCGCACATACCTACCCCGCCGATACCCACAAAGTGGATACCACGGATACGGCGCATTTCAGGCACCTCAAACAGGTTTGGGTTGCGGATATCGCTCATCTCTTCATTGCCTCCAGGCATACTTCAGCAACCCGCGCACCGGCCTCTGGACGTCCCAGTGCACGGGCATTGGCTGCCATCTCTCCCAGCTTTTCTCGCTGGCTGAATTTTTCTGTTAACAGTTCTTTCAAACGGTCGACCGTCAGCTCGGGCTGCGGGACCAGTTGTGCGGCATCCAACTGCGCCAGGTATTTAGCGTTCGCTGTCTGGTGGTCATCCACAGCAAACGGGAACGGCACCAGGATCGCGGCCACGCCGGCGATCGCCAACTCGCTCACTGTGAGTGCGCCGGCGCGACACAACACCAGATCCGCCCAGCCGTAAGCTTCATCCATTTGCTCGATAAACGGCACTACCCGAGCGTCCAGCCCTAAACGCTGATAACGCTCAAGCGTCTCTTCGTAGGTACGCTTGCCGGTCTGATGCCACACCTCCGGTCGTTGCGCCTCTGGCATCTGTGCCAGCACTTCGGGCAACGTCTCGTTGATCGCTTTGGCCCCAAGGCTACCGCCCACAACCAAAAGCCGGATTTTACCGGAACGGTTTCCGTAGCGCTCTCGCGGATCGTTCATCTGCAAGATCGGGCCACGAACCGGGTTACCTACGGTTTCGGTGTTGGTTTCTGCCGGAAACGCATCCTCAAACGCCTCCAGCACCCGCCACGCCATTTTCGAGAGGATCTTATTGGTCATCCCGGCAATGGCATTTTGCTCATGGATCACCAGCGGTTTGCCCAGTAGCTTCGCCGCGACACCGCCCGGACCGGACGCAAAACCACCCATGCCCAGTACCACATCCGGCTTAACCTGACGCAATACGACCAACGCCTGCCAGATCGCCAACAACACTTTAAAAGGCGCCAACAATAAACTTAACCGCCCTTTACCACGCAGCCCCGCGACATCAATGCAGTGCAGTTTGATATCCGCTTCGGGAATGACCCGTGCTTCGATACCATTTTGCGTACCCAGCCATTCCACATGTACACCCTGGCGCTGCAACTCATGTGCAGTTGCCAGTGCCGGAAAAACATGCCCGCCCGTACCACCGGCCATAATCAATGCCACCGGTTGTTTAGCCATATGCAGGCTCCTGTACTTCGCTTTCCGAATTTCTCTTTTCTGCCGGTTTTCCGTCAGCCCCGGCTAACTGCAACTTCTTCAATTCCAGATCGATGCGCATCACCACTGCCAACATGGCACAGCTAACCAACAGGCTACTGCCTCCATAACTCACCAGAGGCAGCGTCAACCCCTTGGTTGGCAGTGCGCCGACGTTCACACCGATGTTGATCAATGCCTGTCCGGCAAAGATCACGGTAAAACCGTAGATGATATAGGCCATGAAAAACTCTTTAAGTTTCTCGGCCTTACGCCCAATGCTGAACATTCGGTACACCAGCATGGTATACAGGGCTACCAGCGCGAGTACGCCCAGGAAACCCAGCTCTTCAGCCAGCACAGAGAATACGAAGTCGGTATGTGCTTCCGGCAGATAAAACAGTTTCTGCACACTATTACCCAACCCGGTACCAAACCATTCACCACGCCCAAATGCGATCTGTGCCTGCGTCAGCTGATAACCTGCGCCATAGGGGTCCGCCCAAGGATTCAGGTACGTCTGCAAGCGCTCCAAACGGTATGATTGGGCACCGATCAGCAATCCCAGCAACCCTAACGCACCTGCAAGGATGAGGATGAACTGTGAAAAACGCATGCCCCCCAGAAATATCATCGCCATCACAGTACCAATTAATACCACGGCGGCACCGAAGTCCGGCTCCAGGTACAGCAAAACCACAAAAATTCCGAGTGGCAGTGCCGGCTTGGCAATCCCACTCCAACTGGTACGGACCTCGTCCAGACGACGCACCAGATAACCACCCATGTAGATGACCATGCAGAATTTGGCGACCTCAGAAGCCTGCAAGTTGATCGGCCCGATTGGTATCCAGCGGCTACTACCATTCACCTCTCGACCAATGCCTGGAATCAACACAGCGATCAGCAACACCATGGAGCCCAACATCCACCAGTGCCCTGTGCGCTTCCAGAAATCGATTGGAATACGCCACACGATGATGGCTCCCACCAGCGCCAGCAGCATAAAGATCGCCTGCCGGATCAGGTAGAAATAGGGCGTGCCGTTACGCTCCAGCGCCACATCCATGGATGCCGAGCTGATCATGACAAACCCATACAACACCAACGCGCTGGCACAGAGCAGCACCCACGGATCAAAAGGTAAGACCCCGTGGTTATTTGGCTGTCCCGAGTGCCGCAACGCATCCAGCATCAGAGTTTCTCCACCGCTGCGATAAACATATCGCCCCGGGCGTTAAAGTTCTTGAACATATCGAAGCTGGCGCAAGCCGGTGACAGCAGGACAATATCGCCTTCTTCCGCCATCTCGGTGGCCAACGTCACAGCCTCATCCATATCGGATGCATCTCGGCATTCAATGGCACCTACGACTTCCCGGATACGTGGCGCATCCGTACCGATCAACACCACCGCACGGCCATAACGCGCGAGCGGCGCCGCCAGGTCATCAAACTCAGCCCCTTTGCCATCGCCACCGGCAATTAGCACAATCCGGGCATCACCCAGCGTCGGCCCCAGTCCATCCAGCGCAGCAACAGTAGCCCCTACATTGGTGCCTTTAGAATCGTTGAAATAGCTGACACCTGCTTTGTCCGCAACCCACTGGCAACGGTGTTTCAGACCACCAAATTTACGTAACGCTTCCAGCATCGCTTCCATTGGTAATCCGGCAGCCTTACCGAGTGCCAGTGCCGCCAGAGCATTGGCAACGTTGTGCTGCCCCCGGATCTTTAACTCAGATACCGGCAGCAGTTTTTCCTGCCCGACAGCCAGCCAATCGTTGCCAGTGTCATCGCGAGTAACACCGAACAGATTTAGGTCTGCTCGCCCCAGATGGAATGCACTGGTGGTCACACCTTTCGGCAGTAACGGACTGGTCAAGGCATCGTCACGGTTAACGACCGCATGACCGCATCCACGGAAGATCCGATGCTTCGCTTGGTAGTAAGCCTGCATGTCAGGATAACGATCCTGATGATCCGGACTGATATTTAATACGGTTGCGACGTTGGCGCGCAGGTCGTGGCAGGTTTCCAGCTGGAAGCTCGACAACTCCAGGACATACAGCGCCTGCTCACCTTCCGCCAACATATCCAGAACCGGCGTCCCCAGGTTACCGCCAACCCCCACGTCGATACCCGCAGCGGCAGCCATCTCACCGACCAGCGTGGTTACCGTACTTTTTGCGTTGGAACCGGTAATCGCAATCACCGGGGCGTTGATCTCACGGATAAACAGATCAATATCACCGCACAGGTGCACTCCTTTATCCGCTGCAGCCCGAATCGCAGGATGACTGATCGCCACCCCAGGACTTACGATCAACTCAGACGCCTGCGTCAGGTAATCCGCATCAAGCTCGCCGCAACGCACATCCACGTCCGGAAACGCTGCTTTGAAGTCTTCCAGACCAGCAGGATTTTCGCGAGTGTCTACAACGGCGAAAGGCACGCCTTTGCGTGCCAAGTGGCGGGCGCAGGAAATTCCGGTTGCGCCCAGGCCGATGATGATTCGCCGGTTGTCACTGGCGATTAAGCTCATTCGCTGCTCCTATCGTATCTTCAGACTTGCCAGCCCTATCAGTACCAATACAACGGTAATAATCCAGAAGCGGACAATCACGCGGGGTTCGGGCCACCCCTTTAATTCAAAATGGTGATGGATGGGTGCCATACGGAATATTCGCCGACCGGTCAGCTTAAACGATGCCACCTGCAAAATGACCGAGATCGTCTCCATCACGAACACACCGCCCATGATCACGAGTACCAGTTCCTGGCGCACAATCACTGCAATCACCCCCAGGGTCGCCCCCAGCGACAGCGCACCGACATCGCCCATAAACACCTGTGCCGGATAGGTGTTGAACCAGAGAAAGCCCAATCCAGCACCGACAATCGCACCACAGATCACAATCAACTCACCGGCACCTGAAACATACGGAATGAGCAGGTAATCGGCGAAGCGCACGTTACCGGTCAGGTAGGCGAATACGCCCAATGCCGCCGCGACCATTACCGTTGGCATGATCGCCAAGCCGTCCAATCCATCGGTCAGGTTGACCGCGTTGGAACTCCCCACAATCACGAAATAGGTAAAGACGATGAAGAAGATCCCCATATCGACCATCACGTCTTTGAAAAACGGTACGATCAGTTCGGTTTCCGCCGGTGTCTCTGCCATCAGGTACAGCAACACCGCAGCGCCCAAACCACCCACCGACTGCCAAAAGTATTTCCAGCGTGCAGGCAAACCACGGGAGTTCTTCTCAATCACCTTGCGGTAGTCGTCCACCCAGCCGACAGCGCCAAAAATTACCATCACTGCGGTGGTAATCAGCACAAAACGGTTGGTGATATCGCCCCACAGAAAGGTACTGATAGCGATCGCCAGAATAATCAGCGCCCCCCCCATGGTTGGGGTGCCCGCCTTGCTCAGGTGAGACTGAGGCCCGTCATCACGGACAGCCTGACCAATCTGTTTCACACGTAATTTTTTGATCAGCAGCGGGCCCAGAAACAGCGAGATCGCCAGCGCGGTCAGTACCCCCAGAATCCCCCTCAATGTGAGGTACTGAAATACCGCGAAGCCACTGTAAAAGTTGGACAAATAATCCGCGAGCAGTAAAAGCATTTAGTGGTTTCCTTCAACCAATCCTGCAACAACCTTTTCCATTCCCGCGCTGCGAGACCCCTTGACCAATACGGTCATACCGGGCTCCAGCAATGCACGGACTGCATCAACCATCTGTTCCCTGGTTTCAAAATGCCCTCCCTGCATACCGGTGGCAGCGTTAAACGCCTCCACCGCATGTAACGACAGCGCACCGACCGTCATAAGACGGCCGGTCCCCTTCTGCGCTGCGTAACTGCCAACATCTGCGTGCTGTTCGGCTGCGTCGTCACCGAGCTCTGCCATATCCCCCAGCAGCAACAGATGTTTTCCGGGCAGTGAGGTAAGCAGGTCAATTGCTGCCTTCACTGCGCCGGGATTTGCGTTATAGCTGTCATCGATGACAGTCGCGCCGTTCATGCCCACCTGTGGGCACATCCGGCCTTTTACCGGCGTAAATTTTTCCAAGCCTGTCACGGCTAACTGCAGCGGTAAACCGGCCGCTATTATCGCAGCACAAGCCGCCGTCGCATTTGCAACGTTGTGCTGACCCAATACGCCCAACTGAACGTCAGCCTGCTGCTCACCCACCTCCAGCAGGAAACGGTAGCAGCCGTTTTCGGAGATCTGCAGATTGCGTGCAACCACGTCCGCCAGGTCGTTTTCGATACCAAAGGTCAGACAGTTCTGCCCCTCTGTTTTGTTGAGCCAGTAATCCGCATGCGGATCATCGCGATTGATGATCGCCCAACCTGTCTCGGTCAGTGTGTCGAAGATTTCGCCCTTGGCGCGTACCACACCTTGCAGGGAACCAAATCCCTCCAGATGGGCCCCCATCGCATTGGTCAGGATGGCCACATCCGGCAGCGTCAGGTTGACTGTGTAGGCGATCTCTTTTTCTGCACTCGCCCCCAGTTCGATCACTGCATGCTGATGCTGATCTTCGATCTCCATCAACGTCAACGGCCCGCCGATGTCATTGTTCAGGTTGCCACGCGTGGCGAGAACCGATCCCTGCTGAGCCAGGATCGCCGCCAGCATCTCTTTCACGGTGGTTTTACCGGCACTGCCGGTTACCGCAAACACTGGCTTATTAAAGCGCTGGCGATTCAGCTGACCGATCAATCCCAACGCAGTGTGTGTGTCATCCACCAGCCACTGGGGTACATCAGCCGCCCATTGTTCGCTAACTACAACCGCAACAGCGCCTTTATCCAGCGCCTGTTCGATAAACCGGTGACCATCAAAGTTCGGGCCTTTCAGGGCCAGAAACAGATTACCCGGCTCGATGGTACGGGTATCGGTACTGACACCGGTAAACACGGCATCCTCACCCAGCAGCTCACCACCGAGTTCAGATTGCAGGTCGCTCAGGCGCCATTCACCGATCATGCGGACCACTCCCCGAGCGCAGCTTGTGCGACTTGAACATCATCAAACGGATACCGTTTTCCCATGATTTCCTGGTAATCCTCGTGCCCCTTGCCGGCAATCAATACCACATCATTACTGCCTGCAGCCTTAACGGCCGCCTGGATAGCCTGTTCGCGATCCACATGAACACGCTGTTCTTCAGCACCTGCACAGCCCGGCACGATCATATCGATAATCTGCTGCGGGTCTTCAGTGCGTGGATTATCGCTGGTGATATACAGCGCATCCGCCAGCTTCGCGGCGATTCGCCCCATCTCTGGACGCTTACCGTTATCACGATCACCACCGCAACCAAACACACACAGAAGCTTTCCTGCGGTGTGTTCACGGGTTGCCTCAAGGGCCTTTTCCAGGGCGTCCGGTGTATGCGCGTAATCCACAATCACCAACGGCTGATCACCTTCTCCCAGACACTGCATGCGTCCCGGTACCGGAGTGAGCGCGGCCAACTCCTGCTCTATTTGGTCGGCGTTAACCCCCATCGCCCCCAGTACACCGACTGTTAGCAACAGGTTGGATACGTTAAACGCACCCACCACCTGGGTGCTCAATGCGACATCACCCCACGGTGTAATCAACTGTGCATCAATCCCCGTTTTTTGCAGGGATACGCCGCCTGCCTGGATATCACCACGCTCGACACCAAAACTAAATACAGAGCCACTTAACTGTTCAACCAAGGTCTGTCCAAATGCGTCATCCACGCTGATCACTGCATGCTGGGGCTTCAGCTCGGTAAACAACTTCGCCTTGGCCGTACCATACTCGGCCATGGTGCCGTGGTAATCCAGATGGTCACGACTCAGATTGGTAAACGCACCAACCTCAAAGTGCACACCCGCCACACGATGCTGATCCAACGCATGACTGGATACTTCCATCACCACAGCATCGGCTCCCTGCTGTACGAAATCAGCCAACAGTGCCTGCAATCCCACTGCGTCCGGCGTGGTGTGGGTTGCACCTGCCAAAGCATCCGGAAAGCCGTTCCCAACGGTACCGATCACCGCAGTACGCATACCCAGATGGTTCAGCGCCTGAGCCAGGAAATGGCTGCAGGATGTCTTGCCGTTCGTCCCGGTGATGCCGATCATGCGCAGCTGCGCTGATGGCTTACCGTAAAATGAACCGGCAATATCACTCAGTCGCTGCGCCAGTGCATCAACCGCTATCACCGGCACATCACCTGCCTGTACGTACTGCTCGTCACTGTCGACCAGTACTGCAGCTGCGCCTTTCGCCAACGCATCCGGAATAAAATCGCGGCCTTTGTGGGTTCCACCCGCACGGGCGCAAAACAGATCACCTGCCTTTACCAGGCGGCTGTCCTGGGTAATACCACTCACCCGTACCTGCCCGGCACTGGTCGACTGCAACTCCGGCAGCAATTCGCCCAACGTGCGTCTTATGGTGTCCATCAGCGTTGTACCATTTGTTGATCGTGCTGAATCAGGTTATCCGGCGGCACGTTCAGTACACGCAACGTGCCACCCACGGCACGGGCGAAGATCGGCGCCGCTACTTCACCGCCGTAATATTCCTGGTTACGTGGATTATCCACCATCACTACCGTAATTACCCTTGGATCACTGGCCGGGGCAATGCCCGCGAACACCGAGATATACTGATCTTCGATATAACCGCCGTTACCCACTTTGTGCACCGTGCCGGTCTTGCCCGCGACGCGATAGCCTGGAATCGACGCCTGCCTGCCGGTGCCTTTAATACTGATCACTGTTTCCATCATGCCGCGTACAGAACGCGCCACCTGGGCTGGCATTACGCGCACCGGCGGTAACGGTTTCTCCGCATGCAGCAAACTTACCGGCGACAAGATGCCATCATTTGCCAACGGCAGATAAGCCTGCGCCAGTTGCAACGGCGTCACCGACAGACCATAGCCATAAGACATGGTGGCCCGCTGAAGTACCTGGCTCTCAGCCAGATAAGGCAGTCGTCCTGAACGCTCACCCGGAAAACCAATACCCGTCGCTGAGCCCAAACCTACATTCTGCAGCAGATGATGCAAAGTACCCGGCTCCAGGCTCAGTGCCAGTTTCGCAGAACCCACGTTACTGGACTTGGTAATAATGCCGGTAATATCCAGTTCACCGTAGTTACGGTGATCACGGATGGTTTTGCCTTTCACACGCATGTAGCCAGGTGCTGTATCCACCACACTGCGCATACCGTATTTTCCGCTCATCAACGCTGCAGCCACCGTCATCGGCTTCATCGTTGAACCCGGTTCAAACAGATCAGTCACCGCACGGTTACGGATCGTCGACGAAACGCGATCCGCTGGATTGTTCGGGTTGTACGACGGGTAGTTTGCCATCGCCAACACCTCACCCGTTTTCGCATCCAGCATAACCAAAGATGCAGCATCCGCTTTATGTGCAGTCACGGCTGCTTTCAGCTCTCTATACGCCAGGTACTGCAGGCGCATATCGATGGTGAGCTGCAGCGACTGGCCATGCTGCGCCGCACTCTCCGAGCGAATATGCTTAACCGTGCGCCCCAACAGATCCTTGAGAACCAGCTGTTTACCCGGTTCTGCATGCAGCGCTTTCTCATAGGACAGCTCCAGTCCTTCCTGACCTTTACCGTCACGGTTGGTAAAGCCAACCAGATGACTGGCCACTTCACCGGCGGGATAGAACCGCTTGTAGTCCCGTTCTACATGGATACCCGGCACTTTCAGCGCGCGGATACGATCAGCCACTACCGGTTCTACCTGGCGTTTCAAGTACATGAAACGCTTGCCACGTTTAGCCGAAATTTTCTTCACCAGCGCGGTACGACTGGTGCCCAGCGCCTGTGCCAGCTTGCCCAGCGACACATGGTTAAGGTCAGCCATCTTCGGGTCGACCCACACCGTTGCGACCGGGGCACTGACCGCGATCGGATCACCATTGCGATCTGTAATAATGCCGCGATGAGCCGGAACCTGGATCACGCGCAAGCTGCGGGCGTCACCCTGATTCTGCAGGAACTCCTGCTCATCGATGTAAAGTGAGATCAGCTTAAAACCGATACCAAAGGTGATCGCCGCCAACATGCCCAGCACGAGAGCAAGCCGCCAACCTTTGCCTATTTGTCTGTGTATATGCTCTTCACTCATCGCGCACAAACTCAATTTTTGTGGGATCCGGCACCTGCATCTGAAGTTTTTTCAGCGCCAGGGATTCCACCCGGTTATTCGCTGCCCAAGCCCCCTGCTCAAGCAATAGCTGCCCCCATTCAACCTGCAGCTCGTCGTACTCTCTGACCGCTACCTGATGCTGATGAAACAGCTTGCGGTAATCATGGGATGCAAAGATCACCATCAATGCGGACAACACAACCAAAAAAACTGTTAAAAACAGGATTAGCGCGGACTTAACCAGCTCCTGCGCCTGGTAGATCCTTACCGGCTCTGGTTTCGCGTCTTTCTCTTTAAATTTGCGAAACCGTTGCAATGCAAGCATCAGGCAATCTTGACGGCTGCACGCATCACTGCACTGCGTGCGCGTGGGTTGTCAGAGACTTCCTTTTTACCCGCTTTCACGGCCTTACCCACTGACTTCAGTCGCTGGTTCAGCATATCCTGCGTTACCGGGATGCCCGGCGGCAGATGCTCGTCACCTTTTACATACTTGCGAATAAAGCGCTTAACGATGCGGTCTTCCAGAGAATGGAAGCTGATCACCACCAGACGCCCGCCTTCAGCCAGCACCTCCAGCGCCTGATCAAGACAACGTTCGAGGTCTTCGAGTTCCCGATTGATATGAATGCGAATACCCTGGAATGCACGGGTTGCCGGATGTTTACCTTTTTCCCATGCAGGATTGGCTTCCGCGATAATCTTCGCCAGACGCGCAGTCGTCACAATCGGCGCTTCTTCACGTTCGGCAACTATCGCTTTCGCCATGCGGCGGGAGAAACGCTCTTCACCATAGGTGTAGAGCACATCTGCAATTTCCTTCTCTTCTGCGCGTGCCAACCACTCGGCTGCGCTTTCACCCACTCCCGGGTTCATTCGCATATCAAGCGGGCCATCCTGTGTAAAACTGAAACCACGCTCCGGGTCATCCAACTGCGGAGAAGACACGCCCAGATCCAGCAGCACACCATCAACCTTACCCATCATGCCGGCATCGGTGACGAACTGCTCCATCTCGGCAAAACTGCCATGACAAATAGAAAAACGCGGCTCGTCTCCGAACCGCTGCTGTGAATGCGCAATCGCCTGGGGATCCTTATCAATCCCCATCACGCGACCGCTGTCGGAAAGGCGATCCAATATCAGTGCAGTGTGTCCGCCACGGCCAAAAGTACCGTCCACGTAGAAACCGTCAGGGTCCTGCACCAGCAGATCGACAGCCTCATCCAGCAACACCGTAATGTGTTTAAATTCCTGCGCCATTCTTCAGCATGTATCCAATTTAAAGTGACAGAGTCTGCATCTCTTCGGGTATTTCATTACCCTCGTCTACCTGCAGATATTCATCGCGAGTCGCTTCCCAGAGCGCCTCACTCCATATTTCGAATTTTCGTCCCTGCCCAAGAAGAACAATCTTCTTGTCGAGCTGCGCATAATCCCGCAGCGGTGCAGGTAGTAGCAGACGCCCATTGCCATCCATCTCCAGATCCGTCGCATGACCGATCAGTAATCGCTGTAGGCGGCGTGCCGCTGGATTGAGACTAGGTAGAGCCTCAATTTTTTTCTGTATCTCTTCCCATTCAGGAAGCGGGTAAAGCAGTAAGCAACGTTCTTCCGTATCGATTGTGGCTACCAGACTGCCGTCACAACACCCCATGATCTGTTCACGGTAGCGTGCCGGGATCGCCATACGTCCCTTTGTGTCCAGGTTGATCGGATTAACGCCACGAAACATAGCTGTTTACTCAGGCTCCACTTGGATACCACTTAGACACCAAGATTACCCACAATTCCCCACTTTATCCCACTAGACAACACTATAGAAATTAACCCCAGCAAATGCAAGGCAACACCTACGCGGAAACCCGCGTAAAATCAGGCAATTATTAGATTGTTTAATAGTGAAAGAGGGCTGTAAAAGCCGTACTTTTTTGAAGCCATTGAATTACAAGGAGTAAAAAGCACTTCACTGTGCGGACGCACAAAAAAGAGAGGCAAAACCTGAATAAAACTATAGGAGAAGCCCGCCGATAAGCCGGGTTTTGTCGTGGACAGTCATTCATCTAGGGTGTACGTCGCCATACACCTCAAGCGACCTACCCGGATCCGGTATGGGCCATACCTTAAGGATCCCTATTTGGTCTTGCTCCGAGTGGGGTTTACCATCGCCGTGGAGTGTTGCCACCCACGCGGTGAGCTCTTACCTCACCATTTCAACCTTACCGTTATCCGAAGATACTTAGGCGGTATACTTTCTGCTGCACTTTCCGTCGGCTTTCGCCGCCCAGACGTTATCTGGCACTTTGCCCTGCGGAGCCCGGACTTTCCTCCCCCTTGCCGAAACAAGGCAGCGACTGTCTAGCGGACTTCTCCGGCGCTAAGGATACGCATAACGCACCCTCTTTGCCACCGCAATATGACGATCCTGAAAAAAACTCGTTCCAAAATCCGGCGCACTAATTTTCGGCCCGCTCCAGCGCCAATTTATAGAGCAAATTTTTCTTCACGCCGGTGATTTTTGATGCCAGGCCCGCCGCCTGTTTTACAGGCAACTCCTCCAACAGAACATCCAACACCTGCAGCGAATTGTTATCCACAACCCCAGCTTCCGGCTTTGGCTTACCATGCACCAACAGAACAAACTCACCTTTCTGCTGATTATGATCCGCCTCCATCCAGGCAATGAGTTCAACAAGAGGCGCCAGATGAATTGTTTCAAAGGTTTTTGTCAGTTCACGCGCGATTGCCACCTGGCGCTCGTCGCCCATCACCGCCTGCATATCCTTGAGCGATTCCAGCACCCGGTGCGGTGATTCGTAGAAGACCAGCGTCCGGCTCTCATCGGCCAGATCCGCATAATACTGTTTGCGCGCCGCTTTCTTGGCAGGCGGAAACCCCTCAAACGCAAACCGATCAGACGGTAGTCCAGCCGCACTCAGCGCGGCCACAAATGCTGCACAACCCGGTACCGGTGTCACCCGATAACCCGCTTCGCGCACAGCACGCACAACCACAAAACCCGGATCAGAGATTAGCGGCGTTCCGGCATCAGAGATCAGCGCCACACTGCTGCCACTCGCCAACAGATCAATGATCTGATCAATTCGCTGACGTTCATTATGATCATGTACTGAAATCAGTCGCGTATTAATGTTAAAGTGCGCCATTAAACGGGCACTGTGCCGCGTATCTTCTGCTGCGATAACATCAACGTTGTTCAGCACCTCAACGGCGCGTTGTGACATATCCTGAAGGTTACCAATCGGGGTCGCCACAACATACAGTGCAGATTCAGACATCAGCTATTCCATCCTAAAAACCGGGGTGAGAAGTATATGACGATTCATTGGCGCCTGTCTTTGGCAGCAGGCATTCTCGGAGTTGTTTTGGCAGGCTGCAGCCAGCCACCGGTCAAACCGACCCAACCAAGCAAACCGGGTTACAGTTCGGAAGAACAAGCACGCCTGAAAGTGGAGCAACTGCTCAGAAAGGCCAGTACGGCACCGCAAATCCAGGCAGCACAGCTTCGTATTGAAGCTGCAAATATTCTTATCCAGATGGATAAAAAGCAAAGCGCCCTTAACGTTCTGAACAATGTCGACCTCGAGTATCTCCCCCCAAAACTACGCTACGAGGTTGCCCAAAGCCGCGCCCGCGCTGCTCTGGATGCGCAACAGCCTCAGGAAGCTCTGCGCTATCTTGAGTTCCCAGCCGACACGGCCTATCGCCCTTCACTCGAACAAGCCACACGCATTGGCGAGTTACGTGCAGAAGCCTTCCGCCTGCAAAATGATCCGGTAAGCGAAGCACTGGAGCTGATCCAGATCAGCACCAACGAACAAGATCCAGCGCTGCAACAACAGCTGCATAACCAAATCTGGAATGCACTGCGCATGCTATCACCAGACCAGCTGCAGTCCCTTAGCCTGCGCACTGGGAATACATACTACGAACAAGGCTGGTTCGAGCTTTCACTTATCCACAAACAGGCCCGCGGCCTGGACCAACTCAACAAACTGACCGAAGAGTGGAATACACTGTGGGAGTCCCACCCAGCCCACCTGGTCCCCCCACAATCTGAAGCGATCACCAGCTCCGAACCGATCCTGGCGCAACGTATCGCCGTACTATTACCCATGCAGGGCGATCTCAACAAAGCCGCCACAGCAATCCGCGAAGGCATCATGGCCGCGTACTTTAACGACCAAGCCTATGGAAAACCGGTACCCGATATCCAGTTTGTCGACTCCACACAGATAAGTGAACCGGCTCAGCTGCAAAACCTGATCAACGAACAACAAATTGATCTGGTCATAGGGCCGCTTCAAAAGTCATACGTAAGCGCCCTGAACCGCAGTACCCCAATGCCCGCTCCGGTCCTGGCGCTCAACTACGATCACAACAGCGAATTCAACCAGGTGTTCCAGTTTGGCCTGGCAGCAGAGGATGAGGCACGCCAGGCGGCACGTAAAATCTGGAGTGACGGACACCGCATTGCACTGGCACTGGTACCCATGACAAGCTGGGGAACCCGCATTCGCGATGCTTTCGAAGAGGAATTCACCGCATTGGGTGGCGCCGTCGCTGATAGTACCCGCTTCGACCGCCAGGAAGACTTCTCTCGCGATGTCAGCTCACTGCTGGCCACCGACAAGAGCGCTCAACGCGCGAAGCAGGTCTTTCAGCTAAGCAGTCGCAAAGTAAAGTTTGAAGAGCGCCGCCGTAAGGATGTCGACGCCATCTTCCTCAGTGCCCTACCGGGTGATGCACGCCAGATTAAACCGATCCTGGCATTCCACTACGCCGGCGACCTGCCGATCTATGCAACATCCCATGTTTTTGCCGGTACCAGTGACAGCCAGCGCGATCGCGACCTGAACGGCATCCAGTTTGTTGACGCCCCATGGTCCCTGACCGCACCGTCCGAAACCAAGCGCTATCTGGCACAGAAACGCCAGGACACTGATACCCGCTTCGGCCGGCTGTATGCACTCGGTATCGACGCATACAAACTGTACCCCTACCTGAATCAGCTAGCGACCAGCGACGGCGCCAGCATTCAGGGTGAAACCGGCGCTCTCAGCGTCAACCCTGACAAAACCGTCGTGCGCATCCTGCAGTGGGCCCAGTTCCGCAAAGGCAGCCCACAGATGCAACAGGCCCGCACCGCCCAACCTTAGGATTATTCATGGATCGAAAACAGATCGGCAAGGACGCCGAAAACCACGCCCGCACCTACCTTGAGCGCGCCGGGCTAAAGACACTGACCAGCAACTACAATTGCCGAGGAGGCGAGATTGATCTCATCCTTCGCCACGGCAAAACACTGGTGTTTGTCGAGGTCCGCCTGCGCAGTAACCCACACTTTGGCAGCGCAGCAGAAACCGTCACCCCGTCCAAGCAGAAGCGAATCATCCACGCAGCACGCCACTTTCTGATGCGCAACAGCCAACTGAGCGATTTAGAGTGCCGTTTCGATGTCATCGCTTTTGACTCGACAGAAGCACTCTCCGCGCCACTGTGGTATAAAGACGCCTTCAGACTATGATGTAGCAGTGTTAAGGAAAAAGAATGGAACTTGAGGACCGTATCGTCAGTCAGTTTCACAACTCGATGGAGGTGAACGCCGTAACCATCGAACAATATACGCCCATGATCGCACATGCGGGCGAGCTGCTACTCCATTGCCTGATCACGGATGCGAAGGTGTTAACCTGCGGAAACGGTGCCTCTGCATCGCTGGCACAGCACTTCTGCAGCCTGATGCTCAACCGTTTTCGCCAAGAACGCCCCGGCCTGCCAGCCATTAGCCTGAATGCCGACGCTCATGCGATGAGCGGCATCAGCGAGGACAGCAGCTTCAGTGACGTATACGCCAAGCAGATTCGCGCCTTGGGTCAACCCGGAGATCTACTGTTGATTGTGTCGCCCCACGGCCGCTCGAACAGTCTGGTACAGGCCATTCAGGCTGCTCACGACCGGGAAATGACCGTTATTGCGCTAACCGGCAACGATGGCGGTGACATGACTGCACTGCTTGGCCCGGATGAGGTTGAGATCTGCGTACCGGCAGAAGACCCAATTCTGGTGCACGACGCACACCTGCTCGTTCTGCACTCTCTTTGTGATCTGGTCGATTTTCAACTGTTTGGAAGCGAACTCTGATGAACACGAAACTCGCAATCGCCACGCTTATTTGCTCCCTGACCCTGAGCGGCTGCTCCAACCTGATCAGCGCCAGCCGGGAGGAACCAATCCCTGAAGACTATGGTTCCCGCACCGTCGGCAGCTACGTTGACGACGAAGTGATTGAAACCAAGGCTTATGTAAACCTGATGGAAGCCGAACCTCAACTGCAGGGTGCGTCTGTAGGCGTAACCAGCTTTAACGGTATCGTCCTGCTAACCGGTCAGTCCCCGTCTGAAGAGGCACGCAGTCTGGCCGAGCAGATCGTCGCCAGCGTACGCAAGGTTCGCCGGGTACACAACGAAATCGAAGTCTCCGGCAGCACCTCAACACTAAATGACGCTAGCGATGTATGGCTTACCCTGAAGACCAAAAGCCAGCTACTAGTTGATGAACGCGTTCCAGGCCACCGCATCAAAGTCGTGACCGAAAATGGCACTGTCTACCTGATGGGCCTGGTCACCCAAGCGGAGGCCGATGCAGCAGTGAGCATCGTCAGCGGCCTGGGTGGTGTACAGAAGATTGTGAAGATCTTCGAATACATCGACCAGTAACACAAACTCACGCCAAAGAAAAAGCCGGAACGATCACTCGTTCCGGCTTTTTTTATTTCACAACCTTCAGCACAGGCCCCTTTTTCTTTGGCGGCACCTCTGGCTCTGGCGGCTCCGGCGGCTGTTCTTCCATATCGTAAAGATCAGCGCCGGGCTCTATACCAAATCCCATTCCGGCGGCATTTTCACGGGCATAGATTGCAATGACAGCCCCCAGCGGAATATACACATCCATAGGTACACCACCAAACCGGGCATTAAAGCTCACAGCCTGGTCATCAATCATAAATCCGCGCACGGCTGTTGGTGCAATGTTCAGCACTATCTGACCGTCTTCAACAAACTGCACCGGTACCACAACACCACTCCAGTCTGCATTCACGACTACATGTGGGGTCAGGTCGTTATCCTGCATCCATTCATACAGTGCACGCAACAGATAAGGACGACTTGGTTTCATAACAACTCCATACAAAAAAGGGATGAAGTCACCTTCATCCCCTTATACTTACGCACCAGCATAGCTGCTGGCAATACCTGCTATCAGTCGCGCATTTCTCGCTCTGCGTCAGACAGGCTCGCCTGGAACGACTCACGCTCGAACAGACGCTCCATGTACTTCAGCAGCGGCTTGCACTGATCTTCAGGCAGCTCCACACCCAGCAGCGGCAGACGCCACAGAACCGGAGCCAGACAGCAGTCCACAAGCGAGAACTCTTCGCTCATAAAGTATTCTTTTTCCGCGAAGATAGGAGATACAGCAACCAGGCTGTCGCGCAGCTCTTTACGCAGACGCTCACCTTCTTCGAAGTCTTCCGGGTCAGCCAGAATCTGATCCACCAGTGAACACCAGTCACGCTGGATACGGTGCATGTACAGACGGCTCTCGGCACGCGCAACCGGGTATACCGGCAGCAACGGCGGATGAGGGAAGCGCTCATCCAGATATTCCATCATTACGTTTGGCTCGTACAGAACCAACTCACGATCAACCAGGGTTGGCAGACTGTTGTAAGGGTTCAGGGAAGCCAGATCTTCTGGCAGATCGCTTGCGTCGCAGTCATGAATTTCTACTGCAACACCTTTCTCAGCCAGCACAATACGCACTCGATGACTGTAGTGATCCTCACCATTGGAATAGAAAGTCATGGAAGAACGTTTTGCCACTACGCCCATCGATAGATCTCCGTATAAATTGCTTAATCTTGAAACAAATGCGCGGCCCATCCGGACCGCGCAATTTAAGAACCTGGGTTATTGTACCACAGAGTTCTTAATGTACATCTCGCCAGTACTCTTTCTTCAGCGCGAAAGCGAAGAAGAAGAAGATGAACAGGAAGATCAGCACGTTAGTACCGATACGCTTGGAGTCCTGTTTGTACGGCTCGCCTACGTACGCCAGGAAGTTGGTCAGGTCGTAGATAACCTTGTCAAATTCCTCTGCAGACAGCTGACCCTTTTTCACAGTAGTGATACAGCTGTTCATGCTCTTACCAGTCAGCGGATCAATCTTACCGTGAGCGGCGTGCAGCTCTTCAGGTGTACAGTTGTTAACCTTCACACCCTCCAGGGACTCCAGTACGTTTGGCATACCAACGTCTTTAAAAACAACGTTGTTTACGCCGTACGGACGGGACTCATCCTTGTAGAAACTACGCAGGTAGGTGTAAATCCAGTCCGGACCACGCAGGCGTGCTTCCAGAGACAGATCTGGTGGCGGGTTACCGAACCAGTTAGCTGCGTCTGCTGGAGACATCGCGATAGTCATCTGCTCGCCAATTTTCTGATCACCGAAGATCAGGTGCTCTTCAACCAGCTCGTTTGGAATACCAGCGTCCACTGCAGTGCGCTCGAAACGCTGGTATTTCAGAGAGTGACAACCCATGCAGTTGTTCACAAAGGTCTGCATACCACGCTGCAGGGAAGCCTGGTTAGTCGGATCAACCTCAATGTGATCCAGCGGGGCTTTCGCACCGGATGCACTCGCAGCCAGTGGCATTACAGCCATTACAATAGCAACAAGAAACTTTTTCATTAGCCTGTAACCCTCTCCGGTACCGGTTTAGTGCTTTCCATCTTGGTGTAGAACGGCATCAGGAAGAAGTATGCAAAGTACAGTGCAGTACAGATCTGAGCCACCAACGTACGGATTGGAGTGGAAGAAACAACACCCAGGTAACCCAGGACTACGAAGGATACACAGAAGATCACCAGGGCGATCTTGCTCAGCATACCTTTGTAGCGGATAGATTTAACCGGGCTGCGATCCAGCCAAGGCAGTACGAACAGGATTGCAATTGCGCCACCCATTACAACAACACCAGGGAACTGGGAACCAGCAATTGGTGGAATTGCACGCAGCATTGCGTAGAACGGAGTGAAGTACCACACCGGTGCAATGTGCTCAGGCGTTTTCAGCGGGTTAGCAGGTTCGAAGTTAGGCGCCTCAATGAAGTAACCGCCACCTTCTGGGAAGAAGAAGATTACCGCACAGAATACGAACAGGAAGACCACAACACCTACGATGTCTTTCACAGAGTAGTAAGGGTGGAATGGGATACCATCCAGCGGTACGCCGTTTTCGTCTTTCTTCTCTTTGATCTCGATACCGTCCGGGTTGTTGGAACCCACTTCGTGCAGCGCGATGATGTGCAGCACAACCAGTGCCAGCAGCACGATTGGCAGTGCGATTACGTGCAGGGAGAAGAAACGGTTCAGTGTGATGCCGGAGATCAGGTAGTCACCACGAATCCACAGCGCCAGATCTTCACCGATCACAGGCACAGCAGAGAACAGGGAAACGATTACCTGTGCACCCCAGTAAGACATCTGACCCCATGGCAGCAGGTAGCCCATGAAAGCTTCAGCCATCAGCGCCAGGTAGATTGTCATACCGAAGATCCACACCAGTTCACGCGGCTTGCGGTAAGAACCGTACATCATGCCACGCAGCATGTGCAGATAAACCACCACGAAGAACGCAGAGGCGCCGGTGGAGTGCATATAACGCAGAATCCAGCCGTATTCGACATCTCGCATGATGTACTCGACAGAATCGAATGCACCTTCAGCAGACGGCGTGTAGCTCATGGTCAGCCAGATACCAGTCAGGATCTGGTTAACCAGCACCAGCAGTGCCAGCGAACCGAAGAAGTACCAGAAGTTGAAGTTCTTCGGAGCGTAGTATTTAGACAGGTGATCTTCCCACATTGCAGTTGCAGGGAAACGATCGTCGATCCAGCCCATCAGGCCTGGGTTTCCTTTGTTACGGTAGCCAGCCATTATGCAGTCTCCTGATCTACACCAACGATAATCACATCATCGCTCTCATAGAAATGAGGCGGGATTACCAGGTTACTTGGAGCCGGGGAGCCATTAATTACACGGCCAGACAGATCAAAACGGGAACCGTGACAAGGGCAGTAGTATCCACCCACCCAGTCTGCACCCAGATCTTCAGGAGCAACTTCCGGACGGTAGGTTGGAGAACAACCCAAGTGAGTACAGATACCCACCAGCACTGAGATATCCTCACGAATCGCACGCGCAGGCGTTTTTGGAATGTACGCAGGCTGCTGTGAAGAGTTATCAGAATTAGGATCCTGAAGATTATTCAGCTTAGACAGATTTTCCAGCGCTTCTGGTCCACGACGAACGATCCACACCGGCTTACCACGCCATTTCACGACCGTCTGCTGACCCGGCTCAAGCTTGCTTACGTCCACCTTCACAGGTGCACCAGCAGACTTAGCCTTGGCACTCGGATTCCAAGAAGCTACGAATGGGACAGCCGCTCCTACAGCGCCAACCGCACCAACTGCGGATGTAGCACCGATAAGGAGGCGACGCCGACCCTTATTCACGCCGTCATTGCTCATTTAAGATGTTCTCCCCTACTCGACCTCAAGTTTTTTTTGCAGATGCAAAAACTATTGGCCGCTAAGTATAAAAAGCCACGGAAACATGGATTCTAAAAATGGCCAAGATATTAATGAAATTACCCCTTTCTTACAAGGTGAATTCCGACAAGTGTCGCAAAATTAGATCAAAGTATTGACCTGATCACGGACACAAAAAGCGCGCACAAAAAAACGCCTGATCCCAAAGGAAGCAGGCGTTTTTCTTCTGTATCGCACTGCAAAATGCAGCGCAGCGAATTAACGCTTGGAGAACTGAGGCTTCTTACGTGCTTTACGCAGACCCACTTTCTTACGCTCAACCATACGAGCGTCGCGAGTTACGTAACCAGCTTCACGCAGAGCTGGACGCAGAGTCTCATCGTATTCCATCAGTGCACGAGTGATACCGTGACGGATCGCACCAGCCTGGCCGTTACCGCCACCACCAGCAACAGTGATGTATACGTCGAATTTTTCAACAGTTTCGGTCAGTTCCAGAGGCTGACGAACGATCATGCGAGCAGTTTCGCGACCGAAGTACTCTTCCAGAGAACGGTTGTTGATAGTGATAGAACCAGTGCCCGGACGCAGGAATACACGAGCAGTGGAAGTTTTACGACGGCCAGTGCCGTAGTACTGAGTAGACATAGTGACCTTCCCCTTAGACGTTCAGTTCTTTTGGCTGCTGAGCCTGGTGCGGATGTTCGGAGCCAGCGTACACTTTCAGTTTTGCGTACATAGCGCGACCCAGCGGACCTTTTGGCAGCATGCCTTTAACGGCCAGCTCAATAGTACGCTCAGGGTAGGTTTCGATCATTTTCTGGAAAGAAGCTTCTTTCAGACCACCTGGGTAACCGGTGTGACGGTAGTACATTTTGTCTGTACGCTTGTTACCAGTTACGTTTACTTTCTCAGCGTTGATAACAACGATGTAGTCACCGGTGTCAACGTGAGGAGTGTATTCAGCCTTGTGCTTGCCGCGCAGACGACGAGCAATTTCGGTAGCCATACGACCCAGAGTTACACCCTCTGCGTCAATTACAAACCAGTCGCGTTTTACTTCGGCTGGCTTAGCAACGAAAGTTTTCATTGATATTTCGCCTTTACTAAATTTAGGGCTAGCGATAAAACGATGACACCGTTTTACAACCGACCTAACTTATAATTATTGGTTGTTTTGCATACTGCAAAAACAACAACTGCCTTCCCCAAAATGGAAGGAGCGCGAATTATAGATAACTCGCGCCCCTATTTCGAGTACTTTTTACTCAGAAATCCAACTTTTTACTGATACAGCAACTCACTGCCTCAAGCGCGATGCTCACGCGCCAGGTATTCATGAGACTGCATTTCCAGCAGGCGGCTCTGGGTACGCTCAATTTCGAACTCCAGGCGGCCTTCCGAGTAGATTTCGTGGATCGGTTTTTCTGCAGACAGGATCAACTTCACGCCACTGTCGTAGAATTCATCGACCATATTGATAAAGCGGCGCGCCGCGTCATCATTAGAACGCCCCAGCTGAGGCACATCACTTACCAGTACCGCGTGGAAAATTTTGGCCAACTCGATGTAATCGTTCTGGGAGCGCGGGCCTTCGCACAGCTCCTTGAAGTCGAACCAGACCACGTCTTCACAGCAAAGGCGGGACCGGATACCACGACCATTAACTTCGATCACCTCTTTCTCAGCCAGCTCCTCCAGGTCAGGCGCCAGACTTCTGAAGCTGGCGTTCAGACTCAGATCTGCCTGATCATCCAGTGGACAGTGATACAGCTCAGCCTGTTCCAGTGCACGCAAACGGTAATCCACACCGCCGTCAACGTTCAGCACTTCAGTGTACCTATTCAGCAAATCTATCGCTGGCAGGAAGCGGGCACGCTGCAGGCCGTCCTTATAAAGCCCATCCGGCACGATGTTGGAGGTCGCCACCAGCGACACACCGTTGGCGAAAAGCTGCTCCAGCAATCCAGCCAGAATCATTGCGTCGGTAATATCAGAGACGAAGAATTCGTCGAAACAGATAACACGGGCTTCTTCGGAATATTTCTTCCCGATCACCACCAACGGGTTTGGTGTGCCATCCAGTTCTTTCAGCTCTTTGTGCACACGCTGCATAAAACGGTGAAAGTGGGTACGCATCTTCTGCTCGAACGGCAGACTGTCGTAGAAGGTGTCCATCAAGTAGGTTTTACCACGACCCACACCACCCCAGAAGTACAGGCCCTTGATCGGTTCAACCGTCTCTTTCTTGAACTTACCGGACAAACGTTGCATCAGGCCTTTCTTGGGCTGAGCTTTTACCGCCGTCAGGTCATCGTACAAGCGTTGCAGGTTTTTAACCGCCATTTCCTGTGCCGGGTCGTAAGAAAAATCGTCCCGTTCCAGGTCCTTTTTATAACGCTCTAAAGGAGTCATAGCCGCCGCCCCACTCTACACATTGATTGTTCATTAAGCAGGGGCGCACTTTACCTATCTACGCACTATTTAGCAAATGCACAAAAGGTGTAAGCCATGCTATGACTGGGCTCAACCCAAACCCAACAAGCTGATTAACGGCGGTAGCATAAAGGCGGTAAAGGTACCGGTCATCCCCATCGCCAGGCCACCAAATGCACCGGCAATAGCACCATATTCAAAGGCGTACGCAGTACCCATGGCGTGCGCTGCAACCCCCAGCGAAAAACCTCGAACCGCCGGGTCATTTACACGCAATAACTTACAGACGTATGGCGACATCAGGCAACCAAGTGCCCCCGTTATCAACACTAATCCAGCAGTAAGAGAAGGATACCCCCCAATCTTATCGGCGATACCGATCGCAATCGGTGTGGTAACCGATTTAGGAGCAAGGGAAAGCAAGGTCTGCATGGATAGATCCAACCAGATCCCCACTGCGATTGCCGTCAGTGCCGCAACTAACGCCCCCGCAATACATGCCACCAACAATGGAATCAACATAGCTCGAACACGAGCCAGGTTATCGTAGAGCGGCACAGCCAAAGCGACTACTGCAGGCCCCAACAGAAAAGAGATAAACTGCGCGCCTTCCTTGTAGGTGTCGTAGGACGTGTCCGTTAACTTGAGCACACCGATGATCAACAGCAAGCCAACTACAACGGGATGCAGCATAGGTGTTCGACCGGCAAGCTTGTTCACCCATGATGCGAACATAAACGCCAGAATGGTAACGATGATCCACACCAGCGGAGAGGTTTGAAAGTGCATCCAGAGGTCCATCAACCCATTTCCTCCGACGCGTCATCCTTCACCTTCCGTGCATTCATCCACTTTAGAAGCAGCGTCACCAACAACAAGGTCACAAAGGTACTCAAAACCAATGCCACCAGAATGGCCACCCACTCTGCAGCGATCAGTTGGAAATGCACCATCAGCCCCACACCGGCGGGCACAAGCATCAGCGGCAGAATTGAGAGCAGCCCTTCTGCAGAGGTACGCAGGCCTCGCTCGACTTCTCCCCGCACCATTAAACCGATCAAAAGCAGCACCATGCCCACGACCGCGCCTGGCACTGGGATATCCAAGCTAAAAACGATAATTTCACCCATCAACTGACAGGCGATCAGAATCAAAAAACCTACTACCACCGCTATATCCCTTTCGCTTCCGTTGAATGCTAGAGCGGTAACGCCCCCATTAATTCGTAGCCTGCAAGGAGTGCAAACAGTATAAAAGCCGTCCCGCTCCCGCGCTGCACCCAGGTCATCGACAATCGCTGTAACAATGTACGCCCAGCCAACACCCCTAAAAGGGTCGTCCCAATCAGCGCCAGCGTTGAACCAAACCAAACACCCACTGCTGATTCAACGCTCGCCAGCCCGGCAACCGCCAACTGGGTTTTATCACCAAACTCTGCCAGGAAAATCAGCAGGAATACGGATACCAACAGATGTCTACCTACTTTACTGTCGCCATCATCCTCATCTTCGTCAGCACTCCTGAGCGCCTGAATACCAAACAACAAGAACAGCAGCGTCACGATAGCCAGCACAATCCAGTCCGGCACCCACTGGGCAACAAGCACTCCCACCGTAACCCCCAAGAGGTTAAGCGCAGCAAATGCCAGTATCGCGCCAATCAGTACCACTGCCGATCGATAGCGGGCAGCCAGCGTCATACAGACCAACTGACTTTTATCTCCAAACTCAGCAATAAATACCAACAGGAATGATTTAATGAGGGGCGCTAGAAGTTCCATCAAACTCTTTTCCAGACAAGTCGTAAGCGCGCATTATACGAACACTCAGGCACAACCGCACCCAAACGGTAGTCTTATAGTTACGAGAAACATGAGGCGAGATTGAACGTATTGGTCAGGACGTGAAGCTATTTGGAGCCGGCGAGCGCCAACTCCGGGCCGGCTGGAATTAGTGGTTATGCTGCTTCATCTTGCCCTGCGCCTCTTTCACCTTAGCCTTTACAGTTAACACTTGGCCTGCGGAAAATTTGATGGTTACCGGAACCACTTGACCTTTTTGCAACGGCTCTTTCAGGCTAATCAGCATCACGTGATAGCCACCGGGTTTCATTTCCACCTTGCCGCCAACCGGTATCTGAAGGTCTTTAACCTCAGACATACGCATCACGCCATCCACCATCGTGGTCTGATGCACTTCAACCACTTCGGCAACAGGACTGGTAGCCGATTCAATCTGAAGCACCTTATTACCGGTGTTCTCGATCTCCACGTATGCAGCAGAGTTTTTTGCCACCGGAGGCACCAGACGCACCCATGCACCATGCGCCATGACACCTTCCGCCATTACGTGTCCCGCACCGGCGTGAGACACACCGGACATTGAGATCGCCAGTGCTGCCGCACCTGCCAGGCCAATCATTTTGCGCATCATAATCGAGTTCTCCCTAAGATTTGTTGGCATGGTATCCGAGCCGTCCGATAAGCAAAAGCCAATGTGATGCGACCTATTGTCGCGCACTGCCCTGAATACACGCTGACCATTGACCTGGAACATTCTTACACACAATAGATTTGCTAATGATAATTATTACCATTACGATATGAAAAGTCACTGACGATTCGGAGCTAAGAATGGCGTATATCATCGATGCATGGCTGGACTGCCCTAAACCCTATCTCAAGGTACTGAACAGTATTTCGGGTAGAGAGGTGTTGAACTTTGATCGGAAAGAACTGGATCACCTCCTAGAATCCGGTGAAATCTGCCTGACTGAATTGATGACGAACGATCAGCAGGTATTAGAGGAGGTCGTCAGACAACTTGCCCTCTATAGTTGCCGCAAAGAGCTGTACAAGAAAGCTTTTTTGCGGTGCTAAAAACGAAAAAAGGCGGTTAAAAACCGCCTTAAAGTCTGCGTATCCGCCCTGGCAAAAAAGAAGCCCTCTCACGAGGGCTGAGCCAAGGGATTGGAAAACAGTGTGTTACAGCACCAGCCGACGGATGTCGCTCAGCAGGCCGTTAACGTAAGTCAGGAACTTACCGGCATCACCACCGTTGATTGCACGGTGATCGTAAGACAGGCACAGCGGCAGCATCTTACGTGGTTCGAACTCCGTGCCGTTCCAGCGCGGTTCGATATCCGCTTTGGAAACACCCAGGATCGCCACTTCCGGTGCGTTCACGATTGGGGTAAAGCCAGTACCACCGATACCACCCAGGCTGGAGATGGTGAAGCATGCGCCCTGCATCTCGTTTGGCTTGAGCTTGCGGTCTTTCGCTTTACCAGCCAGCTCGATTGCTTCCTGAGACAGCTCGTAGATACTCTTCTTATCCGCATCCTTGATCACAGGAACCATCAGGCCGTTTGGCGTATCTACTGCGATACCGATGTTCACGTATTTCTTGTAAACGATGTGCTCACCGTCTGCGTGCAGAGATGCGTTGAACTTCGGATGCGCTTTCAGCGCCATCGCGATCGCCTTGATCATGAACGGCAGCGGAGTCAGCTTAACGCCGGACTTAGCCGCTTCGTCCTTCATAGACTTACGGAACTCTTCCAGTTCAGTGATATCAGCCTTATCGAACTGAGTCACGTGAGGAATGTTCAGCCAGCAGCGGGACATGTTGTCGCGAGTAACTTTGGCGATCTTGGACAGTTTTTCAACTTCCACTTCACCAAACTTGCTGAAGTCTACTTCCGGGATCGGCGGAATGCCGGAACCACCGGTTACCGCTGCAGCTGCAGGCTTCTCAGCCAGCTGTTTCAGCGCAGCTTTAACGTAGGTCTGAACGTCTTCTTTCAGGATACGGCCTTTTGGACCGGTACCAGTTACCAGAGACAGTTCTACGCCAAACTCACGTGCCACTGCACGCACTGCAGGACCTGCGTGTACGGAGCGGTTTTTCTTCTCCAGAGAGTTCAGATCAACCGACTTGTCAGCTTTTGCTGCCGCAGCGGAAGCTGGCGCAGCAGCTGGAGCTGGAGCCGCTGCAGGTGCCGCTGCTGGAGCAGGCGCTGCTGCAGGCTGCGGAGCCGCTGGTGCTGGCGCACCTGCCACTTCCAGTTTCAGGATCAGATCACCTTCGTTACAGGTGCTACCTTCAGCCATCACCACTTCTTTAACTACACCACCCTTAGGTGCAGGTACTTCCATGGATGCCTTATCGGTTTCCAGAGCGATCAGACCGTCGCCTTCTTCGATGGTGTCGCCCGCTTTTACCAGGACTTCAACCACGTCTACATCGGTAGAACCGGACAGATCAGGTACCAGTACGTCTTCCACGCCGCCCGCTACCGGTGCAGCTGCGGGTGCTGCTGGTGCTGGCGCTTCAGCCGCCGGAGCCGCCGCTGGTGCTTCTGCTGCAGGCGCTGCTGCCGCACCACCCACTTCCAGCATCAGGATCAGGTCACCTTCGTTGCAGGTACCGCCTTCAGCCATGATCACTTCTTTAACTACACCACCTTTTGGCGCAGGTACTTCCATGGATGCCTTGTCGGTTTCCAGTGCGATCAGGCTGTCGCCTTCTTCGATGCTGTCGCCGGCTTTCACCAGCACTTCAACAACATCAACGTCTTCGGAACCGGACAGATCAGGTACACGCACTTCTTCAACTGCAGACGCTGCCGCAGGAGCCGCTGCAGGTGCTGCCGCTGCGGAAGCAGGTGCAGCAGCCGGAGCTGGCGCTTCTTCAGCAGCAGGAGCCGCTTCTGGCGCAGGGGCCGCGCCACCTACTTCCAGCTTCAGGATCAGGTCGCCTTCATTACAGGTCGCACCTTCCTGCATGATCACTTCTTTAACCACGCCACCCTTAGGGGCTGGCACTTCCATGGATGCCTTGTCAGTTTCCAGTGCAAGCAGGCTATCACCCTCTTCGATGGTATCGCCCACGTTCACCAGCACTTCAACAACATCAACATCTTCGGAACCGGACAGGTCTGGAACCAGAATGTCTTCAATATTGCTCACTTCGTTATCCTCCAATTAGCCGTTAGAAGTTCAATGGACTTAAACAGTCCAAGGCGCCGGTTTTTCCGGGTTGATGTTGAACTTCTGCATGGCCTTGGCAACGTCAGCAGCCTCAACCTTGCCCTCTTCCTGCAGTGCTTTCAGCGCTGCCAGGACAACGTAGTGACGGTTCACTTCGAAGAACTCACGCAGTTTGCTGCGAGTATCGGAGCGACCGAAACCGTCGGTACCCAGTACTTTAAAGTTACGTGGGATGTATTCACGCAGCTGGTCTGCGTACATGCGCATGTAGTCGGTAGATGCGATAACCGGACCGTCGCGACCTTCCAGACACTGAGTCACGTAAGACTTACGCGGCTCCTCGGTTGGGTGCATCAGGTTCCAACGCTCAACTTCCTGCGCTTCGCGACGCAGTTCGTTGATGGAGGTAGTACTCCAGATATCCGCTTCGATACCGTACTCTTCACGCAGGATAGTTGCTGCTTCGCGCACTTCGCGCAGGATAGAACCACAGCCCATCAGCTGCACTTTCTTCTCTGCAGACTTACCTTCTTCCAGCAGATACATACCCTTGATGATGCCCTCTTCAGCACCGGTTGGCATTGCTGGGTGAGCGTAGTTCTCGTTCAGCGTAGTAATGTAGTAGAAAACATTTTCCTGATCTTTGTACATGCGACGCAGACCATCCTGCACGATTACAGTCAGCTCGTAACCGTAGGTCGGGTCGTAAGATACACAGTTCGGGATCATCTGAGCCATCAGGTGACTGTGACCATCCTGGTGCTGCAGACCTTCACCGTTAAGAGTTGTACGACCGGAAGTCGCACCGATCAGGAAGCCACGTGCCTGGGAGTCACCTGCCGCCCAAGTCAGGTCCATGACACGCTGGAAACCAAACATGGAGTAGAAAATGTAGAACGGCACCATGGTGCAGTTGTTGTTCGCGTAAGAGGTCGCACACGCCAACCATGCAGAGAACGCACCGGATTCGTTGATACCTTCTTCCAGGATCTGACCGGTTTTGGACTCTTTGTAGAACATGATCTGGTCAGAGTCATGTGGCACGTAGCGCTGACCTGCGGAGCTGTAGATACCCAGTTGACGGAACATACCTTCCATACCGAAAGTACGTGCTTCGTCCGGTACGATCGGTACCACACGGTCACCCATGTTTTTGTCTTTCACCAGGGTGCTCAGCACGCGGTTCAGGGACATCTGGGTGGACATCTCACGCTTGCCGCTGTCTTTCAGGTTGTTGGAGAACACTTCCAGTTCTGGCGTTTCCAGCTTCTCGAATTCGGTACGGCGTACCGGGTAGAAACCACCCAGCTTCTCACGACGCTCGAACATGTACTTCATTTCCGGAGAGTCCGGAGATGGACGGTAGTACGGTACGTCTTTCAGCTGCTCATCGGACAGCGGGATATTGAAGCGATCACGGAAATCTTTCAGATCATCCAGCGCCACCTTCTTCATGGAGTGGGTGTCGTTTTTCGCTTCGCCGGATTTACCGGTACCGTAACCTTTGACGGTCTGCGCCAAGATTACAGTTGGCTGACCTTTGTGGTTCATCGCCTGCTGGTAAGCCGCGTAGACTTTGTAAGGGTCGTGACCACCGCGGTTCAGGTTCATGATCTCGTCATCAGACATGTCCTTAACCATCTCCAGCAATTCAGGGTACTTGCCGAAGAAGTGTTCACGGGTGTAAGCACCACCGTTTGCCTTGTAGTTCTGCAGCTCGCCGTCGCAGACTTCGTCCATGCGCTTCTGCAGCAGGCCTTTTTCGTCTTTCTCGAACAACGGATCCCAGTGACGGCCCCACAGACACTTGATTACGTTCCAGCCTGCACCGCGGAATACACCTTCCAGCTCCTGAACGATCTTACCGTTACCACGTACCGGACCATCCAGACGCTGCAGGTTACAGTTGATTACGAAGACCAGGTTCTCCAGCTGCTCACGGCCTGCCAGAGAGATCGCACCCAAGGATTCCGGCTCATCACACTCACCGTCGCCCAGGAATGCCCATACTTTACGGTCGGCACGGTTGATCAGGTTGCGAGCAGACAGGTAACGCATTACGTGCGCCTGATAAATCGCCTGAATCGGCCCCAGCCCCATAGATACCGTTGGGAACTGCCAGAAGTCCGGCATCAGCCAAGGGTGCGGGTAGGAAGACAGACCTTTACCGTCTACTTCACGACGGTAGTTATCCATCTGCTCCTCGGTCAAACGGCCTTCCAGATATGCACGGGAGTAGATACCCGGTGCGATATGGCCCTGGAAGAACACCATGTCAGCATCGTGCTCACCTTCGTTACCACGGAAGAAGTAGTTGAAGCCGATATCGTACAAGGTTGCTGAAGAGGAGAAGGAGGAGATGTGACCACCCAGACCTTCATCGTTGTCGTTGGCACGCATTACCATCGCCATCGCGTTCCAACGGATGAAAGAACGGATACGACGCTCCATGAACAGATCACCCGGCATACGAGCTTCATCTTTAGGAGCGATGGTGTTGCGGTACGGGGTAGTCAGAGTCGACTGGGAAGCCACACCCATATCAGTAGCTTTTTTACCCAGTTCACTCAGAATGAAACGCGCGCGGTCGTCGCCTTCACTTTTGGCAACCGACTCCAGGGCATCCAGCCACTCTTGCGTTTCTACAGGATCGATATCTTCGATGAAATCTTGCACTTTGCCTTCTCCACTCGGAATTTACGCAGAAATTCTTAAACAGCCCTAAAACGTGCGCCCCAGCAACCATGCTGCACCGCAACAAAGCCATCGTTATTTTTGTGTAGTTATTATATTTGTAGTAATACTACATAATCGTGACTACAAAGTCCACATTGTGTAATTTTTAGCCACTTCTTGTAGTTTTAATACATTCAAAGTTCAGGGGTAATATTCGCGCGTCTTAGTGCACGCTCTAGTCGAGTGTTTTCCTTCTGGCCTTCAAGCAACGCATCTTCCACATATGCCAGGTGATGGTGCGCCGCCTCGCGGGCCTTTTCCGGCTCTCCTGCCAGAATGGCATCCATCAGCACTTTATGCTGACAGTGAATCTTTTCGCGGTAGTCTGCTTTAGGATAGATGTTCTGCAAATTATCCCAGATATGCTGACGCAACAGACTGAACAGTGCTCGCATCATGTGCAGCAACACCATGTTGTGCGTTGACTCCGCAATCGCCAGGTGAAAATCCACATCCGCATACACTTCCTTATCAAACTGCTTAGTTTCGTGGAAATGCTCCAAATCAGCATAGCACTGTCTGATCGCTTCCTTATCTGCAGGCGTACTTCGTAGCGCTGCGTAATACGCCGTCACACCTTCAAGTGCATGACGGAACTCCAACAGATCGTACTGCGCTTCCGGATGCGTGCGAAACAACTCAAGCAAAGGATCAGAGAATGATCCACCCAGATCGTCAGAAACAAAGGTCCCACCACCCTGGCGACTGATCAGCAACCCTTTTGCGACCAACTTCTGCACAGCTTCACGCAGGGATGGGCGTGATACTTCAAACTGCTTCGCCATTTCCCGCTCAGGGGGCAATCGCTGCCCTGGCTTCAGACTGCCCTCCAAAATCATGGCCTCCAACTGCTCCATGATTACATCTGAAATTTTGGGCTGCTTAACCCGTTGATATGCCATGCAAAATCACTCCCACAACCGCATTGGTAAGACCAATAGTGTAATCGCTTCATCACGCCAATATCAAAAGACAAACAAACACTAGTAATCCAACCAACAGACCATTTAAACCTAAAATTGGTAATACCAATGCTATTGAATAAACCATATCTGATCAGGAATCAACCAAAACACCCTGAAAGCCAGAAAAAACACACAACCTAAAATACCCACAAAAATTGATTGACAAATTATCACCTATGAAAATAAAGTACAAAACCATCTGCTGGTAAATTGGTATTACCAATCAGCAACGAGACAAGCAGTAACCGTGACGGTTCTGTCCAAACAGTTCTAATAAAAACAACTAAACATCTAGAGGATGTGTCATGAAAAAGTTTGCTAAGTCCATGATTTCTGTAGCAATCCTGAGCGCAGCAGTGGCGAGCGTATCTGCTCCGGCACAGGCCGCTGACAAGATTCTGCTGAAAACCCCTGTAGCATTTGGTACTCACCTGCCAGCACTGGGCACACCAATCAAGTGGGTTTCTGAGCAGCTGAAACTGGTAAGCGACGGCAAAATGAAGATGAAAATCTACGAGCCGGGCAAACTGGTCAGCCCTCCTGAAATCCTGGACGCGGTATCCTCCGGTAAAGTGAACTCCGGTTACTCCACTGCGGGTTACTGGCAGGGCAAAATGCCGGCAGCAGCACTGTTCTCTGCAGTTCCATTCGGTCCGGAAGCGGGCGAATACATGGCATGGTTGTACTACGGCAACGGCATGAGCCTGTACCAGAAGATGTACGACAACGCAGGTTACAACGTTAAAGTGCTGCCATGTGCGATCATCTCTCCTGAAACCTCCGGCTGGTTCTCCAAGCCAATCGAAAAACCTGAAGACCTGAAAGGCCTGAACATGCGCTTCTTCGGTCTGGGCGCTTCCGTAATGGAAAAACTGGGCGTGGGCACTGTGCAGCTGCCAGGCGGTGAGATCTTCGGTGCGCTGGAGAAAGGTGCAATCGATGCAACTGAGTTCTCTCAGCCAGCAATCGACCAGCGTCTGGGTCTGCACAAAATCGTTAAGTACAACTACTTCCCAGGCTGGCACCAGCAGGCAACTGTATTCGAACTACTGATCAACAAAGACACGTGGGGCAAGATGTCCAAAGGCCAGCAGGCGATCGTAGAAACGACCTGTAAAGCGTCTATGACCAACGCGATCGCAGAAGGCGAATCCATGCAGTTCGAAGTTATGCAGAAAGCTGC
This sequence comes from Pontibacterium granulatum, assembly GCF_029961155.1. GTDB lineage: Bacteria > Pseudomonadota > Gammaproteobacteria > Pseudomonadales > Balneatricaceae > Pontibacterium > Pontibacterium granulatum. The sequence goes on from NZ_JASBRH010000003.1 coordinate 298,252, forward strand.
AGACAACGGCGTAGAGATCCGCTACTGGAACCAGACCATGCTGGATACCTTCAAGTCCAAGTGGGATGAAGTGGTAGCAGAGAAAACTGCTGCGGATCCTTTCTTCAATGAAGTTTGGACTGACCTGAGCACCTTCCGTAAGGGTTACGATCTGTGGGAAGCAAACGCATTCCTGCCACGTGCTCAGAAGTAATCCAACAGCACTTCTGTAAGGCCAATGTCGTGAGACAGCGGTCTTAGCTCAACGGGCCTTCGGGCCCGTCTGCATTCCCAGGGAACGGGCCATAACAACAAAGACTGTGTATAAGGGTGGGTATTCCTGTGACTGAAAACGAAAAGCTTCCATCAGTGCCGCTGGCCGATGGCATTGATCGCTTTATTCAGCGCATCGGCTTAACCGTCGCCTGGGTGTATGTAGCCCTGGTTCTGGTTATTATTCTTCAGGTTATTTTGCGTAAAGGTTTCGCCAGCGGACTGATCGCGCTGGAAGAACTGCAGTGGCATCTGTATGCCGTAGGTGTGATGTTTGGTCTGTCATATGCGCAGACAACCAATTCCCACATCCGTGTTGACCTGTTCTATTCGAAGTTTCGTGCTAAAACCAAGCACCTGATCGAGATCATCGGCATTCTTGTTCTGGTATTGCCGTTTATTGCTATCGTCTTTTTCCACAGTCTGGATTTTGTCGCCGACTCCTGGCGTATTAACGAACATTCAGATGCTCCATCCGGTCTTCCGTGGCGCTGGCTGATTAAAAGCACCATTCCTATTACTTTTGCCCTGCTTGGTCTGGCGGTAATTTCCCGCCTGATCCGTGACTTTACGCTGCTGCTGCGAGGAGATGCTTAATGGACATCAATGAGATTCTTGTCATTGCGATGTTCCTGTCGTTCATCGCACTGTTGTTTACCGGTATC
>NZ_JASBRH010000040.1 GCF_029961155.1 Pontibacterium granulatum
CGCATTGGGTGACCTCACCCCCTGGGAATATCTGGCCAAACATGACCCGCTGGAAAACTCTAATTATGCGTGTAACTAATTAGGGGAGGTTTACACAGAAGGAGGCTTAAACTTTGTGCAAGCCGCATTTCCTTCTTCGTTTGCTGGAGGTGTTCTTCATCCACCGTCTCTTTATGAAAATAAAGACTGGTGTCAGCTGTACACTGATCCTCAGTCGCTGTTCGAGCGATTGGCGTGTCTCCCTAGGAATGGGTGTTGGGTATGCCCAGAGGATTCCGGGGCGCACAGCTTTGAAGAATTGATTTACAAGACCAGCCTAACTCCCTATTTAAAACCTGCGATGCTGGGCTTCGGATTGCTTGGCATGCCTATGAGTCGGGAAGGAAGTATCGAGCCCCTGCATGTATTTGCGGAACCTGTTACTGGTCTGGTTCGGTGCTTTTCCCCAATAGAGATTCGTATGGGAGGGGGAGATAAGTTCTACCGAAATGCATTTTGGGGAATGGTGGCTAGTGAGGAGGCTATGCTTATGAGAAAAGCATAGCAGGGTATTCAAAATGGACCTCTGTAAGCACTTAAGTTACACCGGGTCGCTTAGACCTGGAAAAGCAGTCTTCTTTTACAAAACCAAATATAGTGATTTCGAACCTCTACAGGTAGAGGTCAATAAAATCAGTGGCCAGAAGTGCTCCGTTACAGAAGGCTATACTTCGAACGGAGCACCAAAGAGTCTACAGCCGCAAGATTTAGCATACAGTAATCCGGTGGTGATTGAGAGCTGCTACGTTCCTCCTACTGTTTCTGAGCTTTTTTGTAGATTCTCCCTTCGCGTACTTGCTAATTCGTTGCAGCCGTCTAGTTGTAGTGATTCTGAAGTTTTCGCCCAGCTCAGTGAGTTAGCGCAGAGGTACAAAGCCTTGGGAGGGTATCGATATCTCGCTGAGCGATACTGTAAGAATCTATTTATGGGAAACTGGCTCTGGCGCAATCAGCACGCAAGAAGCCTTGAGATAGAAGTCATCACGTCGAGTAACAAACAATTTAAGATCATAAATGCTAATCGGCTAGATTGGTGCGCTGGATGGTCGGAAGAGGAGAACGGCTGTCTTAAACAATTGGCGGAAGAAATGGGTGCTGCTTTGTCTGATCCTTCTATGTACTGCTTTTTCGATGTAACAGCAAAGATTCAGACTGAGTTCTGTCAGGAAATAATACCGAGTCAATTATTCACTGAGAAAGTGCATCGTGGAGAGCCATCGCGGCAGTATGCCAAGGTTGAATGTCCTGATGGTAAACGTGCTGCTTGCTTTGGCGCCAGCAAGGTGGGGGCTGCATTGCAGCTAATTGATGATTGGTGGTGTGAAGACGGGGAGCGTCGCCTGCGTGTACATGAATATGGAGCCGATCGTAAGTTTGTAGTTGCCCAGCGACAGCCTGAACGGGGTAATGATTTTTATACGTTATTGAGAAAGGCTGAACAGCTATCTGATGAATTGGCATGTTTACGCGAGGGGCACCTAATCCCAGGAGATATACATTACCTAATGTCGGTCCTGATTAAGGCGGGTATGTTTCAAAGAGGTGGAGCAGCGTGAAACGTTATTTCTTTACGATAGACTTCCTGTTACCAGACTCGGATCCAGAGCTTCTTGCGGGGCGCTCCATTTCCGTTTTACACGGATTTCTCATCAGACGGGGATTAAATGGGATTGGAGTGAGCTTTCCCCTATGGAGCCAAGATAGTATTGGCCAGGCGATCGGATTTACTTCCACGGACGCAGAAAGTTTGTGTTCACTTTGCTCCCAGCCCTATTTCGAAAGCATGTCCTTGAACGGTTTCTTCAACCTATCTGAGGTGGCACCGGTCCCTGATGGCTTAGGGGAGGTGCGCTTTGTTCGCAATCAGGGGATCGCCAAGTGCTTTGTGGGTGAGCAACGTAGGAGGCTCGCACGTGCAAAGCGAAGAGCTGAGGCTCGTGGTGAGGTATTTGATCCCAAACGATTAAGCTTTGAACGAGAACTGGAACATTTTCACCGTGCTGTAATGTATAGCCAGAGTAAAGAGCAGCGATTTATTCTTCATGTTCAAAAAGAGCAGGCAAAAGAGGGGGCTTTTAGCTTTGAGTTCAATCATTATGGCCTAGCGACCAAGGAGCAGCAGCGAGGAACAGTACCTGAGTTAAGATCAGTGATTACCCAAAGTCTTCGTGAAAATAATAAGTGATTAAAAACATGCAGTTACATTTGATCGTGAGAAAAGGGCTTTTATCTATTTTGAAAGATATGCGTTTGATAACTATAGTTATTTTAAGCTAAGTTCATACCGTCCTGCCGCATAGGCAGCTGAGAAGCAGATCGTTACTGTCTTGGGGCCTTTGGTCTTGTGTCCTGCCGTATAGGTAGCTGAGTTAAGGACAGGAAGAAAGTAAGCTCAACGGTGAATACGAGTCTACCGAAAAGGTAGAGCAGTCAATAAAACCCTCAACATCAGTTGAGGGTTTTATTTTAAGTAATCCGAAAAACTTAGTAGTTTTATTACAGCAATAAAAGTAAACAGGAAATCTTTAACATTTTTGTAAGTTTATGGTTCACTTTAAGACTGTGTTTATGCTTCATTTGTTGCTATAGGTTATTGATACGTAATAGTGGTTATGCGGATTTATGCTACAAGCAACATCAATTCTCCCTGTAAATTCCCTTATTTTTCTGTCTTCGCTTGTGCGTAATATATGTGCTGCGTTCACTGTACGCGTCGTAGTGGTTTGCCAGGTAAGTTCATATTTCTGCAGAAGAGTATGGGCATAAGTCTTGGTCCTTAGTGAGGGGCTAAGGGCCGATGTGAGCTGATGGGTGTCGTTGCTAGTGAGTAGCGTGCGGCTTATGTAGCGAACTCAGCGCCTGCTATCACATGTTCATATGCGGCGCGTTCGTGGATGTCTGCGCCGTAATCCTCGTCCATGCAAAGCGTCATGCCGCATTTATCGCAGTTATAAACGGTGTGGTCACCGATATGCGCCACTTTATGTAATGAAGGTGAAGGTGCGGCCTCTTTGGCGGGGGTCAGGCAGCAGGTACAGTATTCTTTCCTTTCCAGCATAGTTTGAGTCCTTTATCACACGTACTTCTTGGTGAAAGTAGCTGTATGGTATGACCCGTTCGGCTATTACTTTGGCTGTGGTGCCGAATACTGAGAGTCCTAATCCTTATCAGGAGCCTGTCACGTAGCAAACAAGATATGTAGATACCCTGTTGTTTGTGACTGAAGTTTCATTTTATTTACTGCTGATTAAAAAAGTAGCCGCTGTTCCCTGTTCCGGATATAGGAAAAATTCTTAATTTTTAACAGCTTGGTTGAACTATTGTTCGCAAATTGATTGAAGCGAGGTCGCTTAATTTAGCGTGAGGGTAAGCGAAGGAGATATGGGGGAGCGTAAACCCGCAGATTTACGCCCCGCGAAGGATCAGCGTTTTGGACGACCCAAAAGGATGGAGATAATTGCGGCGATACCCAGGAGTGCGCAGTAGTAGATTGAGCCAACTAACTCCAGTGGCGACAGCTTGGCGATAGAGGCCGCCAGCAGCACTTGTGCACCGTAGGGTAAAAAGCCCTGAACCACGCAGGAGAAAATATCCATCAGGCTTGCGCTGCGTTTTGGATCTACGCCGTAACGGTTGGCGATATCTTTGGCTAGCGCGCCACTTAACACAATCGCAACGGTGTTATTTGCGGTTGCCACATTGGTCAGTGCTACTGCAGCGCCAATGCTGACCTCTCCGGAACGGGGTGACGGTTCGTGGTTGTGTTTACGGCGGGTGAGTCTGTCGATCATGCCCGCGATATATTCCACGCCACCCTGAGACTTCATCATCGCTCCCAGACCACCAATCAGCATGGACAGGATCAGGATCTCCTGCATACCGGTGTAACCTGCATAGATGTCCTTAGAAAACTGAGCAACGCTGTAATCGGGCAGCTGTGCCATGCCTACCACACCGGCGAACAGGATACCGCTGAATAGAACCAGCATGACGTTCAAGCCACTCAGCGCCATAACCAGCACCGCGATATAAGGCAGCACCAGCAGGATGTTGGTGTCGTCGGTGGTGCTGACTTCGCCGCTGCCGCCCATCGTGAACAGCAGCGCAATTGTCAGTGCCGCGGCTGGAATGGCGATCTTGGCGTTAAGGCGGAATTTATCACGCATCTCACAGCCCTGGGTGCGCGTCGCCGCAATGGTGGTGTCGGAGATAATCGACAGGTTATCGCCGAACATTGCGCCGCCAATTACGGTGCCGGCGGCCAATGCCATTTCAATACCGGTTGCATCCGCTACGCCGACTGCGATTGGCGCCATTGCGGCAATGGTACCCATTGAGGTCCCCATCGCTGTGGCAATAAATGCGCTGATCACAAACAGACCCGGCAGTACCAGTGGGTCGGGAATCAGGCTTAGTCCCAGGTTTACGGTGGCATCCACGCCGCCGATCGCTTTGGCTACACTGGCGAAGCCGCCTGCGAGCAGATAGATCACCACCATGGTGATGATGGTGTTGTCACCGATCCCTTTGATAAAGGTCTCGATACGTTCGTTTAAAGGACCTTTCGCCAGCAGCATGGCCAGCCAGATTGCAGGCAGGATCGCGACGGGAGCGGAGATCTGGTAGAAGGCAAATTCAACAGCCTGGTTCTGGTAGTAGATGCCGCTACCGATAAACATTGCCAGAAACAGCAATAGTGGGAGCAGCGCAATAGGTGACGGTTTCATCTTTGATTCCTGAAAATAGGTGCCGATCAGGCAGTATTCCTTTTTACCCGGTGACTTTTGGGGCCGGGTTCTAGGGGGCGTTTAGTGGGGTTGCCACGTATGCACCAGAGAATGTAGCGAGGGAGTGCCACGTTACCGGGCGGAATTATAAAGAAAGGGTAATAAACCGCTAAGACGGATTTCTTCTTTTATATTTCTAAAAGGAATATAAAGATGTTTTTTAAATTTCTCTATGGAATAAGAGTGGGCCCCATCCGAAGGGCAGGGAGCTTTGGGGCTGAAAGCGCAGGGAAGTGAAAAAAGAAAACAGGGGCCTAAAAGGTAGGCCCCAAAGAGGTGTGTTCTCTTAGTAACCTAAGAGGGTCCCGAAAGTCTTTTGCGGTTTGAAGTCCAGTTTGGATGCTGCTGTAGCAATCCGCTTAATCAAACCGAAAACAGATGTAACCATGAACATGACGACTTCCGCACGCATGACGTAAGCTTCCTGCATGTAGTAATCCACATCAGGTTCGCCATATTTATTTGTACGGATATCAAAATCACTGTTCATTTCATTCACCAGATAAAAAACTGTTACGTTGCCGGATAGTGGGGTAATGTTCACCAGCGTTGGTTCCTGTCTGAGATCTATGGCTCGGTAAAGCCCGTAGTGTCTGCATCTCAGCGTTGGAACGCTGTGTTGATGGCGGTTATACTAAAGTCTATGCGGTTAACGAACAAACGACAGTTTTTCAGCTTATTGATTAGAAAAATTCATCATTATAGCCTGCGTGAAACATCTTCATTCTGCGCAGGGATACCAAGTAGGTCAAAGTAGACCCGGGAGGTCGTTATCAGACGTTTACCCCCACTAAACGCCTTACGAAGTTTTGAGGCAGCGGCGCGTCTGGGTAGCTTTAATCAGGCGGCCGATGAGTTATTTGTAACACCTTCGGCGGTGAGTCATCAGGTAAAAGCGTTGGAAGCGTTTCTGGGGATGAGTCTGTTTCGTCGCGAGAAGCGTAAGGTGTTTCTTACAACCGCCGGTGAAAAATATCTGGTGGCGATTCAGTTGGCGCTGGATGAGATCGATAGCGCAACCCGCCGTTTGATGGCATCACCAAATGCGGGTGCCGTTAACATCGCGGTTGCACCCGCATTCCTGACCCGTTGGTTGGTGCCGCGGTTGGCCGATTTCCAGAAACAGTACCCAGATGTTGAACTGCGACTCAGCACCCTGTCGGGCCTGATCGATTTTGAGCATTCCGATACCGATATGGCGATCTATTTTGGCGATGGGCGCTGGAAGGGGGTAGAGGCTCACTTTATGCGTAACTCCGCCATCAAGCCGGTATGCAGCCCGCTTTTGCTGGAAGAGGGCAAACTGACCAAGCCGGAAGATCTGAAGAACCATACCCTGATCCATGTATCCAGCCGCAGCCAGGAGTGGCATCAACTGCTGCATCAGGAGGGGATTAGTTGGTCGCGGGATCAGAAAAGCCTGACCTTCTCCAACACATCGCTCGCACTGAATGCGGCGATGGAGGGCCTGGGTGTCGCACTGTCGGACAGTCAGCTGATCGAGCGTGAAGTGCAATACGGCCAGTTGGTGCAGCCGTTTGATATGGTGCTGCAGTCTGCCCGCAACTTTTACCTTGTGTACTCCAATAAACGTCAGCCTACCTTTGGTATGGAATCGTTTCGCGACTGGCTGATGGTGAAGATGGAAGAGTATCGCGAAACGGATACTGGCAATCAGGAATAAAGTTCGCTAGATTACTGTTTTTATATACAGTATCTATTTGCAGTTAGAGCAGCGAACACACGAATGATTCTCTACATCGCCGAAAAGCCCAGCCTGGGACGCGCTATTGCAGATGTGTTGCCACGCCCTCATAAGAAGGAAGATGGCTGTATCCGTGTGGGTAACGGTGATGTGGTGACCTGGTGTATTGGGCATCTGCTGGAGCAGGCAGAGCCCGATGCCTACGATCCCGCCTATAAAAAGTGGACGCTGGAAAGTCTGCCGATTGTGCCCGAGCAGTGGCAGTTGCAACCCAAGCCGAAAACCCGCAAGCAGTTAACGGTGATCCGCAAACTGATAACAGAAGCGGACCAGTTAGTACATGCAGGAGATCCGGATCGTGAGGGGCAGTTGCTGGTGGATGAGGTGATCGACTTTGTTGGCGTGCCCGCCACCAAAAAAGCCAGTATTCAGCGTTGCCTGATCAGTGACCTCAATGCGCCAGCAGTTAAGCGAGCGTTGAGTCGATTGCGTGATAACCGCGACTTTATCCCGCTCTCCGTATCGGCACTGGCACGTTCCCGTGCGGACTGGTTATACGGCATGAACATGACCCGCGCTTACACTCTGCAAGGCAAAAAAGCGGGCTATAACGGTGTTTTGTCGGTTGGCCGTGTGCAGACGCCTGTGCTGGGTCTGGTGGTGCGTCGTGATCGGGAGATTGAAGCGTTTCAGCCTAAACCGTTTTACGAGGTGATCGCTCACCTGCTGACCCCGGAAGGGGAGCGCTTTACTGCCAAGTGGCAACCCAGCGAAGCCTGCCGTCCCTATCAGGATGAAGACGGGCGGGTGCTATCCAAAGCGCTGGCGGACAATGTGGCGGGGCGCATCGGCAATAAGCCCGGTCAGTTGAGCAAACTGGAGCAGAAAGAGAAACAGCAATTCGCACCACTACCCTACAACCTCTCGTCGTTGCAGATAGACGCGGCAAAACGTTTTGGCATGAGTGCGCAGCAGGTGCTGGACAGTTGTCAGGCGCTCTATGAAAAACACAAACTGATCACCTATCCCCGCTCTGACAGTCGTTATTTACCGGTTGAGCAGCACAGTCAGGCTCCGTCGGTGATTGATGCGATTAATCGTAGCTGCAGCGCATTTGAACCCGCGAAAGCGTTATTGAATCCTTCCCAAAAGAGCAAAGCCTGGAATGATAAGAAAGTGGATGCACACCACGCGATCATTCCAACGGCAAAAAGCACGGATTTGGATCGCTTGGGAAAAGCGGAGCGACAGATATACGAACTGGTCGCACGTCAGTATCTTTACCAGTTCCTGCCTCCATATAAATACTTTGAAACTAAAGCGGAGATCATCATTGAGGGTGGGCGTTTTACCGCATCCGCGCGGCAGCCGTTGGAGCCGGGTTGGAAAGCGCTGGCTGGCAAGCAGACCGATAAGGACGATCAGGAGTTGCAGCTTTTGCCGCCGCTTACCCAGGGGCAGTCACTGCACTGTGAGCGTGGAGAGGTGTTGGAGAAAATGACCCAGCCGCCCAAACACTTCACGGATGCTACCTTGCTGGCGGCTATGACCGGTATCTCCCGATTTGTGACCGACAGCGAAATTCGCAAGGTGTTGAAGGATACCGATGGCTTGGGAACAGAAGCCACCCGCGCCGGTATTATCGAATTGTTGTTTAAGCGCGGATTCCTGCGCCGCGAAGGTAAAGCGATCCGTGCAACCGAAGCTGGTTGTGGTTTGGTGGATGCGCTGCCGGATAGCGCATCGAAGCCCGATATGACCGCCCACTGGGAATCCCAGCTGGATGCGATTACGCAAAAGCAGGCCAACTACCAGAGCTTTATGGCACCCTTGCTGACCCGGTTAAATGAGTTGATAGCCCAAGCGGTCACGACCGTCCCAACCAGTTTAAAAGGATTGCCATCAAGTCCTGTCAAACTACGTCGTAAACGCAGTAGCTCGGTTGCACGTTCGGGCTCGGGTGTCGGAAAAACAGGTCGCAGTGCATCGGGCACATCATCCCGCAAGTCAGTCCAAACAGCCTGATCTCACCCTGTTAACGGGGCGGGCAATGGGGTGGTAAGCGGCCATCCCGACGTAAGCGGCGTCGAGTCGCATGTGCATAGTAGCGTTGGCTGAGTCTGTATATAAAAGGATGTTGCAGGAGCCAGGCCAAAGGGCGGAAGAGCAGGCTGCGAGACCAGAGACAGATAAACGCATCGAGCCCTTTGATTACCGAGCCGTCGTCGGTTACCAGGTGTAACTCAAGCATGGCATCAATCGGTTTAATGTTGTGCTCATGTAACCAAAGTTCCTGGTGGGTGATATCAAACCAATGGATGTTCGGGTCTTTGCAGATACGCTTAAATTGCGCCATCTGACGCAAGCAGATAGGGCATAGCCCGTCATATAGCACCGTTACGTGCTTATAATTTTGGGAGTCTTTCATGTCTCAAGCCCTCAAGGATGCTTACGACCAAACCTATATCGATCGGGTAGCGCAAGCTTGTAGCAAAGCCCATCCATCGTTTCCAGCCGAGCGTTTTGTCCAGTCTGTCTTCGACGATCAGTGGCAGGCGCGTGAACTCAAATCACGCAGCCAACATATTCGTCACTGTTTGCATCAGGCGCTGGATATGCCCTATGAAAAGGCGATCACCGTTTTGATGGAGGTGGCGCCTGAGTTTGGGGGGTATGAAGCCCTGTTCTTTCCCGATTTTGTGGAAGCCTACGGTCAGCAGCATTGGGATCTTTCGATGGAGGCTATGCAGTGGCTGACCCGTTTCTCCAGCGCCGAGTTCGCCGTGCGTCCATTTATTCAAAATGATCCTATTAAAATGATGGCACAGATGCAGGCGTGGAGTGAGCATGAAAACGATCATGTGCGCCGTCTGGCCAGTGAAGGATCGCGGCCTCGACTGCCCTGGGGGCAAGCGTTGCCGATATTCAAAAAAGATCCATCACCCATCTTGCCGATACTGGAAAATCTAAAGCAGGATGACAGCGACTACGTGCGCCGCAGTGTGGCAAATAATCTCAACGATATCGCCAAAGATAATGCTGAGGTCACCATCGATTGGGCCAGGCGCAACCGATCACAACACCCGCACACCGACTGGATCATCAAACATGGTTGTCGCACATTGCTCAAGCAGGCGCATCCCGAAGTGCTGGCGCTGTTTGGGTACCATCCTGCAGACGAAATTGAGGTCAGTACACTTTGGCTAGGGCAGGCCAGTATCCGGATTGGTGACACACTGAGCTTTGAATTTACGCTAAATGCGTGCAAGGGCCAGCTTGGCAGGCTGCGTATCGAATACGGGATCGACTATGTGAAGGCCAACGGTCAGCTCAGCCGGAAGATATTTAAGATCTCCGAGGGGGAGTTTGATGGGCGGGAGAGATTGTTTGGCCGCAGTCAGAGCTTTCGTCAAATGACAACGCGTAAGCACTATCCTGGCGTACACGGAGTAGCAGTGTTGATTAACGGTGAAGAGAAGGCTCGGGCTACGTTTGAGCTGAAGTGATTTATACCATTGCCTTGCGGCTTGATTATTTGCGCTGAGAGGGGATTGATCAGCGTGATCCAGGTTGGTCAAAAACTCGGGCATCACCTATAAAACCATGCAGTTGATGCTGTTTTTGTCATGCGCCGCTGATATTCTGGTATTAAACCCAGTGTTGATCCTAGGTGGTATTGTACTCGGACTGCTTTTCAGTTGCCGTTCAGTCTCACGGGGGCAAGCTGGTCTCAAATTGATGGAGGTACAGGTATGGGATTGTTAGATGGACTGCTGGGTAATGCCAGCGATGTGGATATCGATGAACTGAAAGAGGAACTGGAACCGGTCCTCTACGAGGGTGAAGAGATTCGTCTGGCGTACAAGGTGATTCGTGATAAGTACGTGTTTACCGAGTCACGTCTGATTCTGATCGATATTCAGGGCATGACCGGCAAAAAAAGGGAATACCTGACAATTCCATACAAATCGATTGTGCGCTTTGCCGTTGAAACTTCAGGGCACTTTGATATCGATTCCGAGCTGAAGCTTTGGCTGTCCGGTATGTCCGAACCGATGGTGAAGGAGTTCAAGGGCGGTGAGTGTATCATCGAGATCCAAAAAGCCCTGGCCGCAGGTATGTTCGGCAAAGCGTAACCGTTGGTTCGTTCTTTGTTAGGAAACCAACAGCGTTTTCAAGGAGGGAATAACAGTGTTAAAAAATGTACTGGTGTATTCCGATTCACTCACCTGGGGGATCGTGCCGGGAACGCGCCAACGTCTGGATTTTGATCAGCGTTGGCCGGGTGTATTGGAAAACGGCCTGATCCTGGATGAGCATCATGTGCGGGTGGTGGAGGATTGCCTCAATGGCCGCCGTACGGTGCTGGAAGACCCGTTCAAAGCCGGGCGTAACGGCCAGGAAGGCTTGGCGCAAACGATCGAGAAGCACTCTCCGCTGGCGTTGGTGATCATTATGCTGGGCAATAATGATCTACAGTCGATGCATACACACACCGCTTGGCATGTTGCTCAGGGTATCGCGTCCCTGATCGATGAAGTTAGAAATGCACCCATCGAACCGGGGATGCCGCAGCCTCCGATTCTGGTGGTGTGTCCCCCGGTGATTCAGTCGCCGAAAGGGCCGATTGCCGATAAGTTTGTCGGGGCGGAAGAGAAAGCCGTGGGGCTCGCCCGCGAGATGCGTAATGTGGCGGCGACTAAAGAGGTTCACTTCTTTGATGCGGCAACGGTTACGTCTACCAGTCCCGTGGACGGCGTGCATCTGGATGCAGACCAGCACTTTGCCTTAGGCCGGGCATTGGTCGATGTGGTTGACCCGATTCTGGCGAGGGATTTTTGATCCAGATCCGAGTCGCATCGGGATTTTTTCTGGTTCCCACGCAGAGCCTGGGAACCAGAAATATTTACAACTCTGATAAGCACTCAGCAAGGATGCCGAGATGAATACCAAAATGCTGATACTGGCGCTGTGCGTCAGCCTGTCAACGCCTTCTGTCGCTGTTCCGAAAGAGGCCAAACGCTACACCATCAAATGGCAGGAGCAATCCAATCGAGTCCTGTTTGACTCCGTATGTTACACCTACCCTGAGGGCAGCATTCCCTATCGACGTTGTCGGGCGCAAGCGAAAAAGCACTTTACCCAGCAGTGCCGGGTGTTTTCCGAGAAATACAGCCAGACACGGGCACCCTACAACAAGACGTACAAAAAGAAGCGTGACAAGTTCTGTCACGCTGCTGATCGCTATTTTCCGCTTTGATCTGCCGCTATTGATTGGCGGGCTTCATATCCGCCACCCAAGGGTGGTCGGCGAGCATCTGGATCAGGTGATCAATAAAGAGGCGAACTTTTGGGCTCAGGTGACGACGGCTTGGGTAAAGGGCATGTACCTCTGTCCCAGGCAGGTGGAACTCTTCCAGTACCTGTACCAGCGCACCGCGTTCAACTTCGCCGCGGCAGAACGCTTTGGGTAGGCGGGCGATGCCGAGACCCTGTACAGCCATGTCGCGCATAAACATCAGGTTGTTGGCTTTCAGGCGGGCGGAGATCGGCACCGGTGCGCCATTGTTCCAGTTTTCAAACTCCCAGTGCAGGCTATTGGACAAACGACCCAGGCAGGAGTGCTGGGCTAGCTCGCCTGGGTTGCGCGGGGCAGCGTTGCGGTTGATGTACTCAGGAGATGCATACAAACCACTGGAAATCGAGGCGATCTTACGGGCGATCAGGCTGGAGTCATCCAGATGACCGACACGCAATGCGAGATCGATCCCTTCCTCAATCAGGTCAGCCAGCCGAGTCGACAGTTCCAGCTCCAGTTGAATCTTCGGATAGCGGCGCATAAAGTCCGCGATCACATCGTTCATCAGGAAGATGCCCATCTCTGGTGGCATGGTGATACGCAGGCGGCCCTGAGGCTCCGAGTGGTGGGCGGATACCAGATCGGGTAGCTGTTCCAGTTCATCGATCAGAGGGCGGCAGCGCTCAAACAGTTCCTGGCCTTCATCGGTGAGTTTTAGCTTGCGGGTGGTGCGTTGCAGCAGGCGTACGCCGAGGTCGTCTTCCAACTGGCCAATGCGGCGGCTGATGGTGGATTTCTGGATACCCAGCGTTTCGGCAGCGGCAGTGAAGCTGTTTGTTTCGACAACACGCAGGAAGAGACGTACATCGTTCAGGTTCATAAAGCGCTTTTTCCAAGGATAACAAAAAGGACCGGCCTCAGTTCACGGTGTTTGGTCTGGGGCAAATGGCATTAGATACATCGGATTGTAGCGTAAAATGGAACAATCAGATGCGAGTATGGAGCAAAGCTCCCGAATAGGCAAAGCGGTTGAGCTGTTTGCTTGGCTTTCGGAGGGGGAGTGGGATAAACCGGAGTTGAGGTCAGGTGTGGGAAGGAGAGCGGCGAATCACCACTCATCCATCTCCAGGTCGTACAGGCGTTCCACTGCATCTTTCAGGTGGAAAATCAGGTCGGTGTAACGATTGCTGTCCGCTTCTATATCGATTTCACCCAGACGATCGGCGGTTGCTTCCAGGCTTTCACCACGGTAATCCACACCGTGGTCATCCATCAGCCACGCCATCAGTGCAGTCACTTCAGGCGCCGTCTGAACCATGTCCAGGTCATCCAGGTAGTATGCGCGTGCCCGCTTTAGCAGTGGCATCAGAGGACTGTTGTCGTCGGTTTTAACGTACAACTCCAGCAGATCACCTGCCTGAGCGATGCGGTAGTCCGCAGCGCCGATTGCGATAGCATCGAGCTCGGCGATGTTCGCGAAGGCTTGCAGCTCGGCGCTGCTGGACTGGTAGTTACGCAGGATGAACATGAGGCAACCTTAGCGGATTTTACGTACAACATTCATGCCGTCGCGGACGGTCAGGAACACGTTTTCCACGTTAGGGTCATCGGCGATGCGGCGGTTCATCTCAACCAGCACATCGTCGATCTCTGATTCCGGTTGCAGTACCTTGCCGGACCACAACACGTTATCCAGCACAATCAAGCCACCCGGACGGGTCAGTTCCAACACACGTTCGTAGTAGTTCAGGTAGTTACGTTTATCCGCATCTATGAAGGTGAAGTCCAGCTCGCCCAGTTCACCTTTCTCTACCAGATCATTGATGGTGTCCATGGCGCGGCCAAAGATCACTTCGATCTTGTGGCCATGGGGGCTGCGATCGTAGAACGTTTGGGCGAACTCAATGGCGCGTGGGTTGGTTTCACAGCAAATCAGGCGGCCATCGTCCGGCATCGCTTCAGCGATTGAGAGCGCGGAGTATCCGGTAAACATACCGATCTCCAGGCAGTTCTTTGGCTGTGCCAGTTGTACCAGCATTTTCAGTGTACGGCCGACCAAGCGGCCGGACAGCTTCTGCGGCCACCCCATGTTTTTGTTGGTTTCGTCGATAAGTTCTTGCAGCAGTTCCGGTTCACGGGTGGTGTTCAGGAAGGCGTAATCTTCGATAGCTTCGTTAACAAGGAAGTCGGACATGGGGGTTAGGGTATCTCTCTTAACATCACGTTGCTGGCCCAGGCCTCCATCGGTTTGGAACCGTCGGTAGGTGTCAGGCTAAATCGGCAGAGAATAATATCACTTTCCAGGCAATCCGCGATAATCGCTTTTGCACTCGCATCACAAACCTCACAAGATGATGTGTGGCAGAAAACGGGACAGATCTTGGGTGATCGGACTACTGTCTTCGCGAATCGAGATGCCTGCAGGTTGGTCATTCACCAGCCAGGAGCCGATCAAGGTATGGTTGTCACCAAAGCGCGGTAATGGGTGCCAAGCCTGAATTACATAACCCTCTTTGCCGTACGGACCGTCACTGGCCAATACCGTCTCTCCGTTGTCATGTACGGAGACGTTGGCACCTTCACGGGAGAAGATCGGCTTACGTACGTACTTGCTCAGGCTGCTTGCCTTCGGATCATCTTCAAAAAATGCGGGCAGCAGGTTGGGGTGATTCGGAAATAGCTTCCACAACATCGGCAGCAGGGCTTTGTTGGAGATGATCGACTTCCAGAGTGGCTCGAGAAAACGGCAATGGCTGCCAGCCACATTTTTACCGTACTCTTCGCGCTGCATGTACTCCCAGGGGTAGAGTTTAAACAACCAGCTGATGTTGTTGTCCTTCAAGTCGGTAAAGCGGTTTCGGTCGCTCAGGCCGATATCTTCCACGTAGACGAAGTCACAGGCTATTCCTGCCTGCTCAGCGCAATCCTGCATATATTGCACGGTGCCTCGATCTTCATCGGTATCTTTGCAGCAGGCAAAGTGTAGGGTGTGATCGGGCATCTGTTGTTTGAGTTGGGCGAAGCGATTGATCAGCAACTCCTGCAGCGCGTTAAACTGGTCGGCCTCGCGACTGATGTTGCCGCTGTTTACCTGATCTTCCAACCACAACCACTGCCAGAAACCAGTTTCATACAGGCTGGTGGGTGTGTCCGCGTTGTTCTCGTAAAACTTGGCAGGGCCATCGCCGTCGAAAGCCAGATCAATGCGGCTGTAGAGGCTAGGTTCGCGGGCGTACCAGGAGCTGGCGATCTGATCCCAGAAAGACTCTGGAATGCGGAATTTCGACAGCAGCTCTTCGCTACGCACTACCTGATCGACCACCTCCAGACACATCTGGTGAATTTCTGCGGTGGGATCTTCGATCTGTTGTTCGATTTGTGCCAGGGAAAACTGATAGTAAGCGGTTTCGTCCCAGTAGGGGGCGCCGTGCATGGTGTGGAAGTGAAAGCCAAACTCTTTGGCTCTCAGCTTCCAGTCGGGACGTTCTGGCGTTGGGATGCGCAGCATCATCCGCCCCAGGATGATTTGCTGGAGATGGTTTTGCCAAAACCGCCACGCCCCAGAGTGCGAGAGCTGCCTTTCAGTGGGGTAAACGCCTTGCTACTGACCTGGGTTTTGTATTTGCTGGCGTCACCGAACAATGTACCGTTGGCTCCTACCCACTTGTTGTAGGAGTTGGCGCTTTTGCTTCTACCCAGCGGTTTGGGGTGGTCAAAGTCCAGGTCAAATTCATCGCTGGTCTGTTCGTTTTCACCGATCATGAAGCCAGCCATCAACGGGTAAAAATAACGGGCGCGTTGCTCACAGCCGTTGTAGCCAAAGTCATATTCACAATCGCGCATGGAAAGGTAGCGCGGTTGTGTGCGGTGCCACTCGGAGAGTGCGTTTTGGTAGGCCGTTTCACAGCGTTGCAGGTCAAGTGGATTGTCCAGCTCACACTCGGCAACGGTGCGATAGATAAAGGCATCGGTGCTGTCACAGCCGCTCAGTACGGCACCACCGCCGATCACAATGCTGACCTTGGCAAGCTGGGCTGCAGACAGGTCTGGCAGCTTACGCATCTTGCCGAGGTTTATCTGTCGGGATCTTTTCATCCTTGATGCCCTCCCTTAGTAGGTCAGAGACGCGGCGTTAAGGATGCCAATCGCGATGGATACGGCGCCCAGGACGATACCTGCTGGGGTTTCATTGTCCTGAATGCGCTGACTGACCAGCGGCATAAACATCCGTACAACAAAATAGGCGATGATCTGTGCAACCAAGGCAACGACTGCCCACACAGCAAAATCCATCAGGGAGACAGAGTTGCTGGCGGCGCTTCCCAGCGCAATGGAGAAACCGATCACTGCACCACCCAGGGCGCACGCCGCTGCGCTGTTTTGATTTTTTACCAGCGCCCATTCGTCGTAAGGGGTAAACAGGGTATAGAGAAACTTGAACAGCAGCAGGGCGACCAGAGATAGGCCGAAATAGAGTGCAAAGTTAAACAGACCGTTCAGTAGAGGCTCGAAAGCTTCCATGCGGGGCTCCTATCTAAAAACTAAAAAGTTGTTTCAACGAGATGCAAGTGCAGCCCAGTCGAAGGTTTTAATTCGGTTGTCGGCGATATAGTAGATCGTACAACCTGCCTTTACGCGCTGGTCCAGCGAAGGATTCACTTCCGGGCGGCCGTCTGAGTCCAGGTCCACGGCAATCAGTGTCGCACCGTAGTTCTCTTTCAGGGGCACGTACAGGTCGCGTACACAGATCTCCGGCAAGCCGTCAGGATACTGGATGGAGTATTGGGTCATACCTTCGGCCGCACTCAATAGTTCTCGATGTAGGCAGCTTGAACCCGGATCCATTGCTGCTTTGACCATCAGTTCGGTAGATACGGAGGGTGTGCACTCAATGCTGGGGCAGTGCTCTTTCAGCAGGCGTGCCAGAGAGTCATCACGGAAAAAGGCGATGATGTGTGCCTTGCGGTTCAGACCATAGGCGTAGAGGCCAGCGGTCAGGGTGAAGTCGTCCTGAGCGGTGTCGATTATGATGGTCGATGCTTCGTTAATGCAGGCGCGATCCATGTCGCGGTCATCGTTAAATGCTTTGGCACGGATAAATTCAATTTCGCCCGGCATCGGGTTTTCTGTCAGGTCGGTCACGCAGAGGCAGATTTTGCGGCCTTTATTTTGGGCGGCTTCCAGCAGAAGCAGGCGTAACATGTCGGGGGTGCGTTGTTCGTCCCAGCCGATAACCAGGATGTGATCACGCAGGTTCAGATCTTTCAGACCCATAATTCCTTTTCTCCACTGATAGGCACTGAATGCGGCCACTTTACCCGCTGTCAATGCAAACAGGCTCAGGCCAAATGGGATAACAAAGAAGGCAACAATGAATTTACCTTCGGGCGTTGTAGGTGAGAGGTCGCCATAGCCCACCGTAGAGGCGGTTACCAGCAGCCAGTATAAAAACTCACTACCGGTGAGCGCGTCTTCGTTGGCGGCAGACAGTAAAAGCCAGGCCAGCAGAATGTAAAACAACACCATCATTACGATGGCATGCCAGTTCATCTGCTTGAAGTGGCGGTCAACCAGTTTTCGTAGATATCGTAACAGCAGCACGGCAATCGAATTTCCTTACTCGTGAAGAGTGAGATCATACTGTGCCGGTCAAAAGGGTGCCAGAGGCGGGTTCGGGGAAGGACACTGGCTGCCCGGTTGTTACGGGCAGCCAGTGTCGTTACGGTTTACAGATTAGAACAGCTGACGGAACTGTTTCGCGTTGATGATTGGTCGTCCCATGGATTGGGCAATACGAGCTGCCTGGGCAATCAGGGTGGCATTGCTTTCGGCCTGGTTGCCGTGCTTGTCATGTAGGTTGTTTTCAAAACCAACCCGTACATCGCCGCCCAACGCGATCGCTGCCGCGGCGCAAAGGTGCTCTTTGGCGCCAAAGGCACAGACCGCCCATGGTGTGTCGTCGGTGTGCGCCATCAGCATCGGCAACAGGTCTTTGGGTTCTGATTGCAACGTTTTGCTGTAACGCCCCAGTACGAACAGCAGATGATGTTTATCAGTGGGTAGCACGCCTTCTGCTTTGAGTTGGTGATAGCGGCATACATCATCTGCGGAGTAGAGAATAAATTGAGCGATGATGCCGCTATCCCGAACCCAGCTGAGAAATTCCTGTCCGCGTGTTTTGTCCGCGTCGCCGTCGGTTGGGATCAGCTCTTTGACAGCAAATGAAGCCGCTTCCGGCTGAAGCTCGCGGATCAGGTGGATCTGTTCATCCGGCGTAAACTGGCCAACGGCTTCGGTGGTAAGCTGGATAACAACGTCACTACCCAGTTCGGCACGCACCGCGTCCATGAACTGGCGGTTGATCGCCGGATCAAGGGTATGTTTGCCCTCTGCATCACGGGCATGCAGGTGTACAACAGCGGCACCCGCTTCAACCGCAGCACGTGATTCACAGGCTGCGGTTTCCGGTGTAACCGGCAAGCGAGGGTGATCTGTCGGCATTCGGCGTGCCCCGTTAGGCGCGACAATCAGCGTTAAGGGTTGGGTCATGGTGTTGTCCTGGTCCATGTGGCTTTCCTCTCTTCCTCTTATACCGTGCAGCATACTTGGCTAATTGCAGAGTCTACCGAGTGTTTTAGTTTGCTGACCAGCTCATCTACGTGATGTTCATTGATGATGAATGGTGGTGCCAGCAGAATGTGGTGCCCCTCGCGACCGTTGATCGTACCGGACATTGGATAACACATCAGGCCGTTGGCCATCGCTTCCTTCTTGATCAAAGTATGGATGGCGGAACCTGCGGGCAGCGGCTGCTTGGTCTTACGGTTGGCAACAAGCTCCAGGCCGATAAACAAACCACGGCCACGGATATCGCCGATATGTTCGTGATCACCAAAGGCTTTCTGCAGTGCGTGTCTCAATGTATTGCCCATCACCTGCACGTTGTTTAGCAGCTTGTCATCCTGGATGGTGTGCTGAACCGCAAGCGCGGCAGCGCAAGCAACCGGATGGCCCATGTAGGTGTGGCCGTGCTGGAAGAAACCGCTGCCATCCGAGATGGCGTCAAAGATCTTCTGTTGCACCATGATTGCCCCGATCGGCTGGTAACCCGCCGCCAGGCCTTTCGCCATGGTGATCAGGTCGGGGATGACGTCATCCTGCTCGCACGCGAACAATGTGCCGGTCCGGCCCATGCCACACATCACTTCATCCAGAATCAGCAGGATGCCATATTGGTCACAGATCTCGCGGATACGTTTCAGGTAACCTGGTACCGCAGGTACGGCACCCGCTGTTGCCCCGACGACCGGCTCTGCCACAAATGCAGCGACATTCTCGGGTCCCAGCTCCAGCAGTTTCGCTTCCAGTTGATTGGCCATACGCTGGCCGTACTGAAACTCCGTTTCACAGTCCTGCTGACCGCGGTAGGCGTAACATGGATCGATATAGTGGGCTTCGGTCATCAGGGATGCAAAAGGTTCGCGCCGCCACTGGTTGCCACCGATACCCAGGGCGCCCAGCGTATTGCCGTGGTAGCTCTGGCGACGGGTAATGTAAAGGTGACGTTTGTTCTCGCCGCGTTCCAGGAAGTACTGGCGTGCCATCTTCAGTGCGGCTTCGACGGACTCTGAGCCACCGGAGGTGAAATACACCTTGTTCAGGTCGCCGGGCGCCTGTGAGGCCAGAAACGCTGCCAGTTGCTCGGCCGGTTCTGAGGTAAAGAAGCCGGTATGAGCAAAGCTCATTTCTTGCACCTGTGACTGCACGGCCATGATTACACGCGGATGACCGTAACCGAGGCTGGTAACCGCTGCGCCGCAGCTGCCGTCCAGATATCTCTTGCCGTTCTGGTCGATGAGGTAAGGGCCGTCTCCGCCTACAGCGGTGGGAAGTGTGGCGTGGCAGTGGCGATGAAATACGTGTGACATAATGTGTTTAGGCTGCAAAGTTTATGTTGGGTTGCTTTGCCTGTATTAAAGAGGGCTTCGCTTCGTTCAACAAACGACTTATTATCGAGGGGTATGAGTATTTGGAATGACTTAGAGGGTTCGGGATGCGACGCCATCTACCCCCGTTAAATGCGCTTAAGGCGTTTGACGCCGCAGCGCGACACCTGAGTGTGACCGCTGCTGCCGATGAGTTGTGTGTAACTCAGGGAGCGGTGAGTAAGCAGATCCGCCAATTGGAGAGTGCATTGGGTGTTGGTCTGTTTGAACGGAAACCCAACGGTATAACGCTAACCGAAGCCGGGGCTCAGTACCTGCCGTTTGTTTCGGCAGCGTTGGACTCTCTGGATTCGGCCACGGAACAACTACAAAGGGGAACGCGGCAGCGCGAGAGGCTGTTGTTAAGCGTAACCCCGTCGTTCACGAGTAGTTGGTTAATATCGCGTATTCATGCGTTTGAGCAGCAGCATCCCCATCTGCAGGTTGATCTGATCACCGGCGACGGTCGGCCCGACTTTTCCGGTACGGAGGTGGACCTGGCTATTCGTTGTTTACGCCCTGAACGAGCAGGCCAGTATCACCGCCTTTTGCTTAGTGAACGTTTGTTATTAGTGGCCTCACCCGACCTGCTTGCCTGTACCCCGGTCCAGCAGCCGGTCGATATTTTGCAGCACCGTTTGCTAACCCAGGTTACGCGCCCGGGGATGTGGGATGAGTTCCTCCATACCTTAGGGCTTGACGGTTCCCCTGCACGTCATGGCGCTGGCTTTGAACACTTCTTTATGTCGATCAAAGCGACGGAAGAGCAGCTGGGACTGGGATTGGTACCTGACTTCCTGGCGCAGGAGTCCATAAATGAGGGGCGACTGATCAACCCGTTGGGGCTCAGCATGATGAGTGGATTTGCCTATTACCTGTTTTGCCCGGGCTACAAAGTAGAGCTGTTGAAGGTGATCCAGTTCAGGGATTGGTTGGCGCAGGAGCTGATTTCAGCGCCGCTGTGACAGATCAAATGAAGATATTTGCAGGAATATCCCGGCTTCGGCTTTAGGCGGGTGGGTGAGTCGCTGCAAATTACGTACAATAAGCTGAAATTATTCGCTTTTTGGAGAAAACTCTCGTGGATGAGGAACTGAAGTTACTCTACGTCTTTCTGGCAACTGGCCTGGTATCAATGTCTGCAGCCCTGAGCGCGGGGGCCATCAACAAGCTGCCGGACGAAGATAAACCGGAGTTTGCTAAGAGCCGCAACGGTCTGGTTGCCGTGATCATGTCGGGTAACTACTCAGTACTGACCTTGCTGTTCGCGATGGCGTTTGGCGTTCTTAAACTGGACTGGTGGATTCCGCTGAGTTGCCTGTTCATCTCCTTCCCGGTCATTCACGTTGTGGTATTGCAGCGTCTGTTTGGTGACGTGAAAAACCTCTTTATTATGATGCCGCTGGTGATCGCTTCCGGCTTCGCCCTCTATTACTACTGGTAAACCGAACCGATGGAGTTGGCCCCGTTGTTCGCAGCACCTATGGATTCTGTAAGCTTGTTGATTGGCGCCTCTGTGGGGGCGCTTTTCGTTGGCGCTGTTTGCTGGCAGAAGCTGAAAATCAGGCAAGAAGCACTCGAACATGCAAAGGCAGAACTTGCAGCGCAGCAGCAACATCTCCAGGAGCAGGCTGTTCAACAGGCGCGTTTGGAAGAGCGGCTGGAACTGCTGGAGCAGGTACAGCAGCAAAAGCAGCAGTTGGATGAAGAGCTCCGGCTGGTGCGGGAAGAGCTGGTTGTGCGTAGCCAGGATTACGCCGAGCTGGAAACGCGTCTGGAAGAACGTTCCGGTCAACTGGCCTCCTTGCGCGATGACCTACAGGAGGTATCGCAACTGGCAGAGCAGCGGCAGCAGGATTTAGTCCGTCGCAGCAGTGCTTTTGCAGAGTTGAAAACACGCTTGGATGCGGAACGTCAGGCCCACGCAGACAAGCTTAAGACACTGGTAGAAGCGCGGGAACAACTGAAGACTGAATTCCAGAACCTGGCCAATAAGATCTTTGAAGAGAAGTCGGCCAAGTTCAGTCAGGCCAATCAGGAAGGTCTCGGTCATCTTTTAAATCCGTTACGTCAGCAACTGGGTGACTTTAGAAAACGTGTTGAAGACGTCTACGACAAGGAAGCCAAGGATCGACGCTCCTTGTATGAGCAGATCGGGCAGCTGAAAAAGCTGAACCAGCAGATGAGCGAGGATGCCCTCAATCTGACCAATGCCCTGAAAGGGGAGAGCAAAACTCAGGGTAACTGGGGTGAGGTGATTCTGGAGCGTGTACTGCAGGAATCAGGTTTACGCCCGGGGCATGAATACGAAGTGCAGGTGTCGCTGTCCGAGTCGGGCAAGCGTTATCAGCCAGACGTTATTGTGCGCTTGCCGGACAACAAGGATGTGATTGTTGATTCCAAGGTGTCGCTGACTGCCTACGAGCGATACTGCTCAAGCCAAGACGAGCAGGAGCGGCAGCGCTATCTGAGAGAACACCTGCATTCGTTGCGTGGTCATGTGCGCGGTCTGAGCGACAAGGCGTATCAGAAGCTGGAAGGAGTGCGCTCTCTCGACTTTGTACTGCTGTTTGTGCCAGTTGAAGGTGCCTTTATGCTGGCGTTGGAAAACGATAGTGCCCTGTTCAACGATGCATTCGAACGCAATATTATGCTGGTGAGTCCGGCCACGCTGCTGGTAACGCTACGCACGATCCACAACATCTGGCGTTATGAACACCAGAGCCAGAACGCCCGTGAGATTGCCAAGCGAGGCGGCGAACTGCACGACAAGTTTGTTGGTTTCATTGAAGCGATGGACGACATCGGTCGTCACCTGGAGCGAACCCGCTCAGCTTACGATACCGCGTTTAGCCGTCTCTCAACCGGCCGTGGCAATCTGGTCAACCAAGTGGCGCTGTTAAGTCAGCTGGGTGCCAGCGGTAAGAAAAAGTTGCCGGACAGTCTGCTGGAAAGAGCATACGAGTCATCACTGACGGCCGATGCAGTGTCAGAAACGGCAGCGTCTGAAAAAGAAGAGCAGGGTGGGTAGACCATGATCTCAGTGGTGGGTTATGGATCCCTATTGTCCGAGCAATCGGCACGTGAAACCGTACCGGAGCTGGAAAACTTTCGTCTGGTGGTGGTGCCCGGCTATCGTCGTATCTTCAATAAAGTGGGGATCGTGTTCTTCAGCCGCCACGGGGCAGGTGAAACGGATCTGGAGGTCGCATCCTGCTCAACCCAGCCTGCTGAGGATATCAGCATTATCTGCAGTCAGTTTGAGTGTAGCGAAACTGCCTTTCGTGAACTGTATGAGCGCGAGCACCGCTTCCGTTGGGCGGAGGTGGAAACTATCGACCAGAAGGGTGTTAAAAGCCAGGGGCGAATGTGCACGGGTTACAATGACCAGGATTATCGCCTCAACAAGTGCATCACCGAGGCGGAGTATCAGCGTCGTGTGGGACAGTTTTACAGCGGCGTAATCTGGCGGGACGATATTCTGCCGTTTTCGCGCTACCTTGCGTTTTGCCTGCAGGCGGCAAATACACAGGGCGAGCCTGTGTTGAATAACTTCCTGGACAGCAGCTTTCTGGCGGATGGCGAAACCACCATACGTGCCTATGTGGAACAACACCCCCAATTAGTTGATTGGCGTACGTTTGATACCGGCTATAGCTATAAACGTTAAATCTTCTATCTCCTATCTCCCCGCCCGACTTTCCATCCCAGACTCTTAGGTACTGAATACGATAGCCTCTGGCATTCTCCAGAGGGTCTTTCACCTGTGTTCCGTTCTTTCTTTGCGCTGATGCGTAGAGGTTGTGATCCGCACGCTGGTGGCTAGGGGCACCGTGTTTGATCTGTCTGTTTCATCCTTTTTTGTGTCTTGCTATGTGGCAATGAAGTTAATTGTTTGTGTATGAAAAATAGTCAATTATCGTCAATATTGATTTTTGATTTTCTGGTGAAAAATCAATATTAAATATTGAAAATATCGCGAAAAATCAAAATTAAATATTGAAAATTA
The DNA here is from genome assembly GCF_029961155.1 of Pontibacterium granulatum. Classification (GTDB taxonomy): domain Bacteria; phylum Pseudomonadota; class Gammaproteobacteria; order Pseudomonadales; family Balneatricaceae; genus Pontibacterium; species Pontibacterium granulatum. Next base: position 23,825 of record NZ_JASBRH010000040.1, read on the forward strand.
TTTAAATCATCAAGATTAAATTTTGATTTTGCATGGATTCTTTAAATGATTGATGCTGTTGGGTTTATTAAAAGAACGCGTTAAACTGCGTCCCCGCAGGGAAGGTAGCCGATTGAAAAACAACAAAATTTTCTCTTAAGCGGGCTTTCAGCCGGCCGATAACATTGTTATGAAAATTAGGGCTTGATTGTTCTCACAGGCATGCTTTACTTGTCAGCATAGAGAAAATCTTCATTCAATAAATGGATGGAAACTCTAAATCTGCTCTAAAGTGCTTAGTGTTTAAAAAGCAAACAGAGAGAGAAATACATTGGCTGATTCAAATATGATCGTCGCACTGGATATAGGCACCTCTAAGGTGGTTTGTCTGGTAGCCGAGGTCAGACTGGACGGAGAAGTTGAGGTGGTGGGCGTTGGTTCACACCCTTCCCGTGGTCTGAAACGCGGCGTTGTGGTGAATATTGAATCAACCGTAAATTCAATTCAGCGCGCAGTGGAAGATGCTGAATTGATGGCAGGGTGCAAGATTCATTCGGTTACGGTCGGTCTGGCGGGTAGCCATATCAGTGCTGTCAATTCTAAGGGGATTGTGGCACTGAAAAATCGTGAAGTAACGGAACAGGATCTGGATCGGGTTGTTGATGCTGCACGTGCAATAGCAACACCGACGGATCAACGCATTCTGCATATTCTTCCGCAGGAATATGCGATCGACAGTGAGGAAGGGATCAAGGAGCCGCTGGGGATGTCCGGTGTGCGACTTGAAGCGAAGGTTCACCTAGTGACCGGCGCGCTCAACGCCGTCCAGAACATTGAGAAATGTGTTCGGATGTGTGGCCTGGAGATCGACGCACTGGTGCTGAGTCAGTTGGCTTCAAGTGAATCGGTGCTGACGGAAGATGAAAAGGAACTGGGTGTCTGTATCGTTGATATTGGCGCAGGTACCAGTGACGTAGCCGTCTTTGTGGGTGGTGCGTTGTATCACACCGCTGTGATCCCTGTAGGGGGGGATCAGGTCTCCAACGACATCGCGGTGGCGTTGCGTACGCCAACCCCGAATGCGGAAGAATTGAAGGTTAAATATGCGTGTGCACTGTCTCAGCTGGCGAGTGCGCATGAAGTGGTAAAAGTGCCGAGTGTGGGCGACCGTCCGGCAGCCGAGCTGTCGCGACAGGAGTTGGCCAAGGTGGTCGAACCACGCTACGAAGAGCTGTTCTTGCTGATCCAAAAGGAGTTGCAGAGCAGCGGTTTCGAGGGGCTGATACCAACCGGTATCGTACTAACCGGCGGCACGGCCCGCATGGAAGGTGCAGTCGAGCTGGCTGAAGAGATTTTCCACATGCCCGTGCGTTTGGCGTCACCAAACGGCTTCGGCAGCATGTCGGATATTCTGGGGAACCCGATGTACGCGACGGCGGCTGGGTTGCTCAGGCATGCAAATGCAAACGAACAGGAAGGGGCTAGTGTGGCAGTGGTAGAGCCGGAGCGCTCAGAGTTTCAGATCACGCAGCCGAACCTGATCCATCGGATGAAATCCTGGATTCAGGCAAACTTTTAACGGGTGATAAATAGGGGGCGCGAAAGCGCAACTGGCGTAGGGTAGGCGCCAGCCTAGAGGGGAAATAGACATGTTTGAGTTGGTTGATAGTATCCCGCAGAATGCTGTCATCAAGGTGATCGGCGTAGGCGGTGGCGGCGGCAACGCTGTGCAGCATATGGTAACCACCGAAGTAGAAGGTGTTGATTTTATCTGTGCGAATACGGATGCGCAGGCCTTGGATAATATGGCTGCACAGGCCGTTATCCAGATCGGTGGTGAGATGACTAAGGGGCTGGGTGCAGGTGCAAACCCAGAAGTAGGTCGTCAGGCCGCGATGGATGACCGTGAACGTATCTCAGAGATGCTGTCCGGTGCCGACATGGTGTTCATCACCGCTGGCATGGGTGGTGGTACCGGTACCGGTGCGGCGCCAGTCGTGGCCGAGGTTGCCCGTGAAATGGGTATCCTGACTGTAGCGGTAGTCACCAAACCATTTACCTTCGAAGGCCGTAAGCGTCTGGCGATTGCGGAAGAGGGTATCAAGGAGCTGAAAGAAAACGTCGACTCCCTGATCATTATCCCTAACCAGAAATTGTTGCCGGTGCTGGGTAAAAACACCAGCCTGATCAACGCATTCAACACCGCGAACGATGTACTGAAAGGTGCGGTTCAGGGTATTGCCGACCTGATTATCCGTCCGGGTATGATCAACGTCGACTTTGCTGACGTGCGCACCGTTATGTCCGAAATGGGCATGGCGATGATGGGTAGCGGCACCGCACGTGGTGACAACCGTGCGACTGAAGCGACTGAAGCGGCAATCAACAGCCCGCTGTTGGAAGATGTAGATCTTAAAGGTGCCAGCGGAATTTTGGTTAACATCACCGCTGGCCTGGATCTGAGCCTGGGTGAGTTCTCCGAAGTGGGTAACATCGTTGAAGAGTACGCGTCCGACAGCGCAACTATCGTGGTGGGTACTGTAATCGATCCAGAGATGGCTGAAGAGATGAAGGTCACGGTTGTTGCAACCGGCCTGGGTCGTGCTAAGCAGGTTGAGCAGGAAGTACGTGTGGTAAGCAGCGGCGGTGGTCGCGCATCAACGGTTACCACCGACTACAGCCAGCTGGAACTGCCTACTGCAATGCGCAACCGTGCAGAAGCAGAAAAGTCCAAGCGTGTAACCGAACCAACGCGTGAGCCTGAGCCAGAGATTCAGACTGCACGCACTGGCACCGACGATATGGATTTCCTGGATATTCCAGCATTCCTGCGTCGCCAGGCTGACTAAGTCAGCAACCGATTACCATTGCTTAGCCGTCCGATGAAAATCGGGCGGCTTTTTTATTGCGCATAACTTGAACAAGGATTGTTGATTAATTGTACGATGGTGGTTTTAGGAAAAATAAAACCAAAAAAGTATGATTAATTGCTTGATTCATAAGGATTAGTGCATTAAAGTACGCGCCACGTTTGAGGCAACGTAAATTGCTGATTACGATTACGATTACGATTACGATTACGATTACGATTACGATTGCGATTGCGGTGAGGTGTCCGAGTTGTCGACTCGGAGGCGAAGCCGGAGAGAACGTCGGCGTTTACGACGACGGTAACGAGCACGCAGGCGTGCAGTTGCAAAGTCTGAAAAGACCACGTAAACAACATTGCGGTGAGGTGTCCGAGTGGCCGAAGGAGCACGCCTGGAAAGTGTGTATACGGAAACGTATCGAGGGTTCGAATCCCTCCC
>NZ_JASBRH010000041.1 GCF_029961155.1 Pontibacterium granulatum
AATCACCAAAGGCCTCATCAGCACAACAAGGGATTGGCTCCTGCGCGAGCCGAAGAACAGCTTAATTTACTGTCCGGAATTAGTTGACCACTACACTCGTCTCCGATCTCTTTTATGCACTAGGTTACGATGACCTGCATTTTGATGTACATAAAACAGGACGAGAGATCGACATCGAAGGAAAACACCGTCACGAACCTAGATTAGTAGTCGCCGAATGCAAAGCTCACGTAAAACCCATGGGCGGAGCAGATATGAACAAGTTCTTTGGCGCTGTGAGCCGGGAGCGCGGAAAAGGTCAACCCGTTGCGGGCTACTTCGTATCACTCGGAGGTTTTACGGAATCAGCGCTTCAGCAGGAACAGGAAAGCAGCGAGCAAGATCGCATCATCCCGGTTGATGCCAAAGATATCATTGCTGAACTAACCAGTTCCAACATACTCATCACGCAAGAAAAAGCCGTTGAACGCGCTGGTCGTTGTGCTGAACACTCCAAGTTAGATTCCCAAGCACATTTAAGCTCTTTCGAACTTCTTGGTCACTCTCTTGGCTACATCTGGGCACTGTATTATGAGCAAGGAAAGGATATAACACACTTCGCGCTGGTTCATGCCGATGGAAATCCACTTTCAGAAACAGCTGCAGCGGAAGTAATTGAGGCCGATCGTAAATGCCGAGGATCATTGAATAGACTAACCTACCTCGCGCCTCCACCCACGTCCCCAGATCGTAAAGCCCTGAACTCCGAGACAATGAAACGTTACAGAGACTGGCTCGACAAGGTCTGTGGTTATATCCAGCTTGATGGTCTACCTGCGGAAGGAACAATTGCTTCAAAGCAAATGACTCTAGAGAATCTATTTGTCCCACTAAAGCTCCAAGTTCAAAGCGACCAGCAGGAGAACGATGAATCCAAACAAGATCCCAATGCCAAGATTCACCCCGTGGGTGAATTTATTACGAAGCAAAACCGATTCTCGATACTAGCCAAACCCGGTGGTGGGAAAAGCACATTACTTAAGCGGTTAGCCGTAGCCTACGCCGATCCCAATCGACGTTCACGATCCGAAGATGGCCTTCCTAAGCGCGATTGGTTCCCGCTTCTTCTACGCTGCCGTGATCTTCGTGAAAGGACAGGGGAACCGATCCGTGAATTACTTTGTGACCTGGGTCGACATGCCGAGATGGACGACAACCATGCCACTGCGTTTCGCGAACTAGTCGATGACGCTTTGAATTCAGGTCGGGCCCTGCTCCTTGTCGATGGGCTCGATGAATTTTCTGACGCTGCAGCTAGGACAACATTCGCCAATAACCTCCGTATCTTCCTTGGGATGTATCCTCATACCTCCCTCGTTGTTACTTCACGTGAAGCCGGATTTCGTCAGGTAGCAGGCGTTATTGCCAGCGTTTGCGTATCTACAACGATGGCCCCTTTTGACGAAGACGACGTTCATACACTGTGTAAATGTTGGCACGCCGAAGTCTTACCAGACACGAGGGAAAACCGCGACGAGGCAGTAAAACTCGCAGCCACAATCTGGAGTAATGAACGAATTCGTGCCCTTACCGAAAACCCTCTCATGCTCACCACGCTGCTCGTAGTCAAACGCAACGTCGGCGAACTTCCAACCAAACGCGTCAAGCTATACGCCGCGGCAATCAGCGTCCTCATCCGTACATGGAACGTAGAGGGTTTCGCTCCACTAAATGAAGAGGAAACTCTTGCCCGATTATCTTACATAGCAGTAGCTATGATGCGACAAGGCAAACAGCGAATTGGAAAGCGACAATTGCTAAAGCTTCTTCAGCAAGCCCAAAAGGAACTAGACGCCGAGCTCGCATACGCAGAAGTCAAGCCCAGCGAGTTTATAGAACGTGTGGAGTATCGCAGCAGCCTCCTTATGCAAACTGGCTACGAAGAGACGGACGGCATACTTGAGGAAGTATATGAGTTTCGGCATCTCACATTTCAAGAATACCTCGCCGCCCGCGGTCTAGTGGAAGAGCAATATCCTGGCCGGGATGACGCAGCAGAACTAAGTGATCTACTTGCACCACACTTCGAAGATGAATTATGGCGAGAAGTCGTCCCTCTTGCTGCAGTTCTAGCGAACCGTAAGTCTGAGCCTCTGATCCGACGACTCACAGATATATGCGCAGCGAGAGTATTCGAACGTGGTTATTCGACTCATGAAGACGTTATGGAGCCACATGTAGCGCTGCTCCGACAGTGCGTGCTTGATGAAATTCTTGTAAGGGAGTCAACGCTACGCGATGCACTCCGGCAATTGGCTCGGTACGCCTCTGAAGAAGACGATGCATCTAACACTATGCAAATCAGGAGAGGAAAATTCGGAGATGTTTTTAAGAAAGTTGCAGAAGATGCTTTCTTTAACGAAGCAGCCTATTGGGAGAACTATCAGATAGCAATCATGGATCTGGCAGTGGACCAGTTTTTCGAGGATCATCGTGCACACTTGTCAGCGGACACTATTGATCAACTAGATAATGCACTTGCCTCCGGAGATCGCGTTCAGCAGGGCAACGCAGCAATGGCCATCGTTCAGTTGGCGTTCCAGGCAAACATTAAGGAAAGAGAAGATTTCCCAACCCTGCAAGAACGCTGTCGTCCCCTCAGAGATCGAATCGCTGAGTTATTAGGGGAGGATGACGAGCCGCTAGCCTTATGCATGGCATTTGCAATGGTTTGGACTGGAATTTCTGGCCTTCCATGCGACCCGCCGGACAAAGACAAGATGTTAATGCTATTCCGACATTGGAAAAATGCAAGAAATCCTGAGCTACGAAGACTTGCAAGTTGGGCTTTTGGTGTACAGTCATTGCTTCCTAGAGATTCAATCAACTTTACGAATTGGGGAGATTGTGAGGAACTGTTCGATCTTGAAACACAGGATGATTTGACTGCACATGATTCAATCGCGGTTCTGGTTCTCGCTTGGTATCGTGGCCAGCCTTGGAGCGATGAGCAGCTGCTGGAGAAGTTGAAGGAATTGCTTCTCGACGAGAAGCTTCTTTTTTCATACCGTAGACGCCCTACAATGTTCCGCCTTTTAAAAGCCTTGGGAGAGCCCGGTCAAAAGATTCTAGCTGAATGGATGAAAGACAAAGCCACGATCAATCACAGGAACAAATTAGGGAAAAACATACTCCGGATATTGGAGCTAGAGGATTAACAACTGAGCTAGATTTATCATTTAGATCCACTTACAGATGTAAGCACACAAGAATAACTATGCTTAGAATTGTTTGTTGATCTTTTCATGAAGATTTTTATCAAAAGCACAATAGAGAGGGCTCTAGGAGATCACTTATTGTTCCGGATCCCCTAGAACTCTCCTCGTGGTGTTCGTTTCATCCTGTTTACGATAACTCAAATTCTCTTCAATTCATTCAAAATTATTGCTCCACCCACTGAATCCCCGGTTCACCATACCAGTACCCATTACACTGCCCCTGGCTGATCATTCGAATGGTATCCGGTGTGGTATCCCCTTTGATCCGTGCAGCAAAACGCTCGATCACCTCCGCCAGCCCTTCCCTTTGTGGACTGATACGCACCTTGTTCACGCCGACCTGTGCCATACGTTCCAGTTCATGATCCAGGCTATAGTGCTCGAGAGACAGGTACCGTTGATGGCGAACAGCGCTTTGCCCTCCTGATAGCGCTGGATTATTCCATCCGGGTATTCGATGCAGCAGAACGCGCAGTTGTCTTTGAATACATTGCGGTAGCGGGCGGTAAAGCGGTTTCATCACCGATAGGTGTTGTCTTACAGGCTAATGTAGTCGATCATGCTGACCTTATTGCAATGGCCCATATTCCATCTGGTTTGGCTAATAGCGATAATGTTCACCAAAAATTTAGGCCTGTTCTGTATATGAAACACTCAGCGACCAAACCATTGCTTGGCTCCTTACTACTCACCCTGCTGTTAGCCACGGCTGGCTTTGCCAACGCGAATGAAAGCCCGAGCTTGAAGCAGACGATGAAACAGATGCGATTGCATTACAAGGAGGCGCTGGTAAGCCAGTCAGCTGAGGGGTTTAATCAGCATATTGACGCGTTCAAGACGCTCCTCAACAGCGCACAAGCCTATGAATTTTCGCCGGAGCGAAAAGCCGTTTCACTGGAAGGCTTAACGAAAGTAGAGCGTGTCGTCGCTGATATTCCACTGGCCACTGCCGATAACCTGGCAGGTCTTCAGCAAAAGATCAGGGGCGTTGATCTGCTGCGTAAGGAATACCACAAAAAGGCCAAGCCAAGTACGTGGGATCTGATACTCAACCTTTTGAAGTAAAAAACCGGGCAAAGTTAGTTAGGGGCCTTTTTATCCATTAGAGGCAACATACACGACGTGCGTAGCCTCGTGTTTTCTATCGCCGTTTTTGCGAGATCAGGACATCCGGCCACTTACGTTGTACCATGCGTCCTATTCCACCCACTGAATCCCCGGCTCGCCATACCAGTAGCCATTGCACTGCCCCTGGCTGATCATATGGATGGTGTCCGGTGTGACCTCTCCGTTGATACGTGCAGCAAAGCGTTCGATCTCCTCCACCAGCCCTTCCCTTTGTGGACTGATACGTACTTTATTCACACCGATCTGTGCCATACGCGCCAGTTCATGCTCCAGGTTGTAGTGCTCGGCCGACAGGGTCTGGATACCGTTCATGGTGAACAGGGCTTTGCCCTCCTGCGAGCGCAGGGTGATGCCATCCGGATATTCAATACAACAGAACTCGCAGTTGTCCTTGGGCACGTTGCGGTAACGCGCGGTAAAGCAGCGGGCCGCATAGGCCAGCGGAAGACAACCATAGGCGAAAACTTCGGTTTCCAGATCTGGCATGGAGCCGTCTTCATCCACCTGATGCAGCAGGGTTGCGAGGGTATCTGCGCCCAGCTCCACCGGCATTACCCAGCGGCGCATACCACTGCGGTAAAGCTGTTTCAGTACCGGCAGGTTGTAGATATTGATTGAGGGTCCGGTGACAAAGGGCAGATCCTGCTGACTGAGCAGTTGGACGGCGGCCATATCGTTGGCCTCCACCAGAAACTCACCGTTGCTGCAGATACGGCGCAGTGCTTTCAGCTCGGATTCCGCTTCCAGCAGGGCAAGTCCCGAGAGTACGATCTGTTTACCGCACTGCTTCAGCTCTCGCGCCAGCCCAAGCCAGTCATCGGTTTTCAGTTGGCGACGCTTGGAGCAGACGGTCTCGCCCAGGTAGATGGTGTCTACCGGTGTTTCTGCCATCTCGGCGTAGAAGTTATATACGTCCTGTTTCGGCCAGAAGTAGAGCAGCGGCCCCAGGGTCAATTGCATTTGGTTATCCATGGTTTCGCTCCTTTTACTGCCAGCTACGGTGGTAGGCACCGATGGTGGTGGTTGAACCTTCGGACAGGTCAGTCAGGCCCTGATTCCACTCAGGTTTCACCGCAAACGGCGCACTGGACTTGGCCTGATCCAACGCCTGTCGCCAGATACTCACCACCTGCGCCACATAGGCCGGACTGCGTTGCCGCCCTTCGATCTTCACGGCGTTGATACCGATCGATTCCAGCTCTGGGATCAGGTCGAGGGTGTTGAGGCTGGTTGGCTCTTCCATCGCGTGATAGACGTTGCCTTCCACATCAAAGCGACCCTTGCAAAGAGTGGGATACCCGGCCTTCTCCCCTTCACCATAACGATCGATCAGCACATCGTTGAGACGGGATTCCAGCCCACGCGGTGTTTCCTCCCAACGCACGGCTTTTGCCGGTGAGCAGGCACCACAGGTATTGGGGGATTCGTCGGTCAGGTAGGAGGAGAGGTAACAGCGCCCTTCCACCATGATGCAGAGGCTGCCGAACGCAAAGACCTCCAGCTCAACCGGACTGTGCCGCGCCAGGTGCGCAACCTGTGCCAGCGACAGTACGCGCGGCAGTACCGCCCGCTTGATGTTGAACTGTTGCTTGTAATAGTGGAGCGCTTCGTAGTTGGTAGCTGAGCCTTGTACGGACAGGTGTAGATTGAGGTTTGGGTGGCGCTCGGCGGCGTAACCCAGCACGCCCATATCGGCACCAATCAGGGCGTTGACCTCCAGATAGGCCGCCATATCCACCGCCTGCTGCCAGGTCTGCCAGCCTTGTGGTTGGGGGTAAGTGTTTATCGCACAGAGCACCTTAACGCCGCGGCTACGGGCGTATTGGATCCCCTTCTCGGCCTTGCGCCGGTCGAAGTTCAGACCGGTAAAGTGGCGGGCGTTAGTGGCATCCCGAAACCCGAAATAGACCGCATCAGCGCCGTTATCCACCGCTGCCTTTAATGCAGGAAAACTGCCTGCCGGACAGACCAGCTCCATCACTACCTCCAGAATATGTGTGTAACCGGGAGGCAGCTTAACGGCGTGGTCAGCAGAAATACTTGATGGCTATCAAGGTGGGGGAATGGGTGTGTTGTGGAGGTAGAAGCTTTTTGTAGGGCAGCTTTTAAGCTGCCGGCAGCGTGAACGCTGCCCTACAGGGGGGAATGGTAGCAAAAAGACAGCGGCTACAAATACGCCGGAAAGAATCATGTAGGTTGGCCACCGCGGAGCGGTGCCCAACGTGTTAGGCATCGCGTTGCGATGGCTAACCTACGAATACGGAGGCTCGATAAATATCAACGCTCACGTAGAGGCTGCAGCAAGGATTCGAGACCGTTAATACGAATCTCCAGCAACAATCCAAGCAACTCCCCCAACTCCCCTTTTGGAAAGCCTTCGCGGGCGAACCAGAGCAGGTACGGTTCCGGCAGGTCCATTAGCACACGGCCCTGATACTTGCCGAACGGCATTTTCATGGTGGCCATCTTTTTCAGCATCTGCGGGTTTAGATCCATGGGGTACTCTGCGCTGTGGGTAAATTACGGTTCGTTCGGGGTTGGGGCACTGCCCTGGAACAGCCACTGGTCTTGCTCAAGTTGCTGTTCCAACCAATCGATAAAAGCCCGAATGCGCGCCAGATTACGCTTTTCAGGGTGTATTAACAACCACATGGCCCGCAGCTCGACGGGATCGGTAAGGGGCATCATGTCGGGATCGTCCCCCACCATATAACAGGGCAAGCAGGCTGCGCCGAGGCCACTTTTTACCGCGGTCATCATCGCCATACCCACGTTACAGAGCAAGCGCGCTTTTACGTCCGGGTAGTGTTCCTGCTGCCAGAGGGCTTCGGGCAGGTTTTGATAACGTTCCTTAAACAGAATCCAGGGCATCTCGCCCACGCGTATGCCACTGCCCTGCCAGGATCGGTGGGCGTATACCGCATAGTGCAGATCGATCACCTTACGGGTAACAATACTGGCCTGCTCGGGCCGCCCCATGCGCAAGGCGATATCCGCTTCATGGCGTCCCAGGTCCAATTGACTGCTGTCTGCAACAATATCCAGCTGGATCTCCGGGTAACGTTCATAGAACGACGGCAAGCGCTGCAGCAGGTAGCCATTCACAAACGTATGCACCGAGGTGATGGTGACCCGCCCGCTCAGATCTTCATCCTGCCCTGACAGTTCGTTCCTGAAACGCCCAATATCCCGCTCCACCTGCTCGGCGCGGTCCATCACCCGCTGCAACGCTTCGGTGGGCAGGTAACGGTTATCCACACGCTCGAACAGCTGGGCGCCCAGCGCCAGTTCCAGCGCTTTCAGGCGCCTGGATACGGTGGTCATATCGACATCGGTCTCTTTGGCCACCGCACTCAGGGTACCCAAACGACTCAGCGCCAGCAGGTATTTCAGGTCATTCCAGTTCATGGTCTGCATTTTTGCATTTCGATACTGCAGTTATAGCCATTCCCACTGCATTTTTACAGACATAGACTGAAATCAGTGCTTACAACCCATTTCCAAAGGAGGTCTGTAAATGATCACGCTGTACACCAATATCATGTCGCCCTGTGCCCAGAAGGTCCGTATCGTGCTGGCCGAAAAGAATCTGTCCTGGACCGCCCGCCCGGTAGATCTGGCCAACAAAGAGAACCTGCAAAGCTGGTATCTGGCACTGAATCCGCTGGATGTGGTGCCAACACTGGTGCATAACGAGCAGCCAGTGATCGAATCCTCCGTCATCTGTGAGTACCTGGAAGATGCCTTTCCGCAGACACCATTACGCCCGTCTGACCCACTTCAGGTTGCCAAGATGCGGGTATGGCTTAAGCATATCGATAACAAGCTGCACCCATCCTGCGGCGCGCTGCAGTGGCCGCTGGTTATGCGTCCGGGTCTCCTGGCGAAAAGCGAAGAGGAACAGCAGAAACTGATCGACCAGATTCCGGAAGCGCCACGCCGTGAACGCCAACGCCGCTTGCTGGCCCAAGGACTGGAAGCGCCGGATGTGGCCGGTGCAGTGAAGGTGTACCACGACACCATTGTGCAGATGGAAGCAACTCTGAAAAACCAGTCTTGGTTGAGTGGCGACGCCTTCGGTATCAGTGATTGTGCAACCGCCCCCTACTTCCAGACGGTGATCCAGTTTGACTGGCTGCAGATGCTGGAAGGTTTCCCGGCAGTGCTGGACTGGCTGGCGCGTGTTACCGCGCGCGAATCCTATCAGCAGGCGGTCAGTGCAGACTTTGACGCGGAGCTGCTGGCGGATCTCAACGCCCGTGGCCGCGACGCCTGGACGATTGTAAGCAAACACTTACAAGCAGCGGCAAGCTAACCAGCTCCACTATGTTGGGCTTCGCCTTATCCTCGACCAGTGCCCCTTCCAAGTCACTCGCAGGTCAAGGTGCTTCATATGCGTTAGCCCAACACCCTCCTAACACTGCCCTGCCATACCCTCTTACGATGTGTCATTCTGGAACCCTTTCGGGTATACACAGGTCTCAACCTTGCGTGACCAATGCCCACCGGGAGTACAGCAATGCAAAACTACAAACACATCAACTGCGAAGTGCACGATGGTTACGAGCTGGCCTGTATGCGCAAAGCGATCCACGAGGTTACCTGGCAGGACGATGACCAATCCCGTACTGAAAAGCTGCGTTTTCTCGACTTGGATTACGGCAATAAAGAGGAACACTTGATTGCGGAAAACCAGGCGGGGGAGAAGTTTCGGATACGCCTTGATATGATCACCAGCTCGTTGCCCTACTAATCTGAAGAGAACGCATTGTGTCAGACGTCAGCCTTTCATCGATTCATGTTTACCCGCTTAAATCCACCGCAGGAATCACACTGGACCGCAGCTATGTAGACCTGAGCGGCCTGAGTTTCGACCGCCGCTTTATCCTGTCGGATCTGAACGGCGATTTTATCTCGGCTCGAAAATACCCGCAGCTGCTGCACTTTCGCACTGCGCTGCTGCCGGATGGCCTCCATATCGTGGCACCGGATGGCGACAGTATTACTGTGCATATCCCGGAACTGTTTCAGAACTACCGTCAGGTGAACGTATGGGGCACCGAGATCAACGCCCAGTTGTGCGGTATGCAGTTTGATGAGTGGTTCAGCAACAAGCTGGATATCGAATGTCAGCTGCTCTACTTCGGCGACCAGTCCGAGCGTGGCACCCCTCGCTTCCCGGACAAACCGGTGGCCTTTGCCGATGGTTATCCGCTGCTGCTGATCTCTGAAGCCTCCCTGACTGACCTGAGCGAACGTGCGGGTATCCAGTTTGATATGCGCCAGTTCCGCCCGAACATCGTGGTAGACGGCTGTGATCCGTTCGCGGAAGACGGTTGGAGCTCAATCAAGATTGGTGATGTGGTCTTTGACGTGGTGAAACCGTGCACCCGTTGCGTGATGACCACCTACAATCCAGACACACTGGAACGCTTCGCCAAGAGCGAGCCTCTGAAAACGCTGGCCACTTACCGCCGCAATGACAAGGGTGAAGTGGAATTTGGTCAGAACATCATTCCGCGCAACGAAGGGATCATTCAGTTGGGTGACAAAGTCGAGCTGATCTGATCCACGCTCAGTATAGCGATTAAAAAACGGGCCTGACGTGGCCCGTTTATATTTTAATCTGTGTTTGGTAGGAACTACTTGGACTTAACCGTCGCAACCTCTGTGGCGGGCACCGATGGCCGGCTCCACACATACACCAGCGCGACAATCACCACGGCTGCGGCCAGCATCTTCAGCCACAAATCAAATTCACGGAATATCAGAGGGTAACTCACCATCACCAGCATCATGGTGCTGGAGAAGCACTTCACCTTCAGCGGGATCACGCCATGTTGTTCCCACTCGTCGATGATCGGACCAAACAGTTTATGGTTAAGCAGCTTCTGGTGCAGCGTTTCGGAACTACGTGAGAAGCAGTAGGCCGCCAGCAGTACAAATGGCGTGGTGGGTAAGAGCGGCAAGAAAATACCGATAAAACCGGCCAACAGGCAGACCAGACCTATCATCAGATAGATCACTCTCCCCATATGCTTGTGCGCCTGTTTCATCGTTTTACTCTCTTTAGCTCTATTCACCTGCCCAGAGATTTTAAGCCTAGCGTAGCTCGGGGCCCAGGTCACGTGACCTTACTTCATCCCTGCTTGCGTTTGTGCTTCACCAGAAACTGGTCCAGCTTGTTGGCAAACAGCTGACGGTCCTGCTGGTTCAGCGCCGGTGGTCCGCCAGTCTCGATGCCGGAGCTGCGCAGGGTGTCCATAAAGTCACGCATGGACAAACGCTGACGGATATTCTCTTTAGTGTACATCTCGCCGCGCGGGTTCAGCGCCAAACCGCCCTTCTCAATCACTTCGGCCGCCAATGGAATATCTGCAGTGATCACCAGATCACCCTTTTCCAGTTTTTGCACAATGGTGTTATCGGCCACATCAAAACCCGGTGGCACCTGAATGGCGGTAATCAGTGGTGACGGCGGCGTTGGCATGTACTGGTTTGCCACCAGGGTGAGTTTAGTGCCGGTGCGTTCAGCGGCACGAAAAAGAATATCTTTGATAACGCGCGGACAAGCATCCGCATCTACCCAAATCTGCATATAAATATCCGACGGAGTCCTGTCTCCGCATTGCAAAAATGTAGTGATAAGCTATTTTTACTGAACAAACAATCATTGAATATTTTTAGACTACTTATTCAATAACTTAACAAGATTATTGATACAAAAAGCAGTTACTGGCACTCATTTTGATGCAGTAAGCGACCGTACGGGTTAAGCTCTCTGTGCTAGAGTGCTTAACCTAATTATTTGGACCTTCACCAAAATCTGACGCACGACCGGAACGATCAAGACCGGAGATGGAAGCCATGAGTCGTTCGAACAAATTCTCTGTACTGCTTATCACCAATGACAAGGCACCTCTTGAAACCATTATTCGCCTTATCAAGCGCCATTTCAGCTCTTTTTACGTGGTGTCCGGTCCAGAACAGGCAGTAGATGCCATAAACACCAAGGCGATTGATGTCGTTCTGTTTGGCTTCGGCAGTGTACAGGAAGCCGAGGTCTGTTTCCTGCACATGATCCGCCACGACCGTTCAATTGAAGATAAGATTGCGGCAACGGTTGTCTTATGCAACAAAGAGGAAGTAAAGAACGCCTTCAATATCTGCAATAAGGATATCTTCAACGACTACTTTATCTGTAAGCCGTTGTACGATCCGCATCACATTCTATTGCGCCTGCGAACCATGCGTCGCCTACTTTCCAACGGCTCTCTAAAAAAAACCAAGTCGATATCTATGGAGGAGGTTTGCAGCTATTTCGATAAGGTTGCCAGCTCAGGTCGAGAACTCATGAACCTCAATCAGGAGTCACTGGAACGTCTGATGACAACGGTCTCTTTCTCTATGGAAGCGATCAAAGAGCGAATACTGAAAGAGCAACCGAACAATCCAAACATCTGCGCCACTTCGGTCAATGCCATCATCGACGAGCACGCCAGTCAGAGCCTGATGCCAAAGCTGGAGTCCGAAAAGCAGCAGGCGAAAGATGAGGTGGGAGCCTTACTGGATGATCTCGTAGCATCGAGCGAAAGCCACAAATCCAGTATTCAGCATGAGATCAAGCAGTCTCAACCTTCGGCCGTCAGCATCATGGTGATTGAGGATGAAGAGAAGGACCTGATGCAGATTGCGACTAACCTGGAAGAAAGCGGGTTTACACCGAACGTAGCCTCCAGCGCAGCCCACGCACTGCAGATGGTGGAACAGTGTCAGCCCCGCATTATTCTGATTGACCTGACGCTGCCAGATATGAGTGCACTGCACGTTATTTCACAAATTCAGAACCATCCAAAACTTCAGAACACTAAGATTATGGCGCTCGCGAAGAAGGGTGATAAGGATACGGTGATGGATGCGGTTAAAATGGGCATCAACGAAGTAATGATTAAACCGATCGATAAAGATCTGCTGATGTACAAAATTAACTACAACCTGACCAGTGGATAGGGATTATCTACACTTTTTGTAATCCCGGGTGTTGCGGATAACTGTTTTTATGCAAGATTCAGATTCAAGCCGACGCTTTATGGCACGCCTGCTGACTTATGGATTCTGGCTGGCGCTGCTGGCCGGCATGACCGTCTATTTCGGGGGCGTGTTAGATAAAAGAAACAACCCTAACCAGCACCTGGCTACCCAGAACGGACCTGCCGGTGAGGTGGTTCTCAAACGCAACGCTTACGGTCACTATGTCGCCCCTGGTCTGATCAACAATACACCGGTTGTTTTTATGCTGGATACTGGGGCAACCTCCATCAGCATCCCTAAAACCGTAGCCGACCGCATGCATCTTAATCCCCGAGGCAGCAGTCAGGTCAGTACCGCGAACGGCTCTATCACTGTGTACAACGTGCGTCTTGATAGCGTGTCGCTTGGCAGTATCACCCTCAACGATATGCGGGCGCATATTAACCCCTACATGGAAGGTGAGACGGTGCTGCTGGGCATGAGCTTTATGCAGCATCTGGAGATGATTCAGAAAGGTGACACCCTGCGCCTGAGGCTCTGAATGTCTGCCGAAGCGACACGGTCTCCAACACCTTCCCCCATGGCCCTCTTCATCAAGCACTGGCAATAATGATCCGCTTCGCGTCATTTTGCAGTGCAAAGCGTATCTCGTTCACAACCGTCTCATTTTTCTAACCCAAACCACGTCACAGCTAACCGAAACCCCAATCTGATAAGATAAAGTACGAAAACATGATTAAACGATGGTTTTAAAACAAATCATCCTCAAAGCATTCATATAGCGTAATTGTCAGCACCTGCATTTTATTACAGGGGGCTATTCATCCTGACAAAATACAGTCAATTTTCACTACAAATTCAACACATCCTCAACATATAGAGCCTAAATGATATATATGTCGCAAATTCCGGATTGAGCAAGATCAAAACTTTATATTTATTTTCAAACAAAAGATTAAGACTGAAGGTTTGGGTGTAGTTTTTTTACAGCATTTCTGTATGATAAGTTTCAGATTTAGACAGCTTACTAATGTATGTTTTTTAAGCAAAAAATCTAATACAGAATACCACCTGGTTCCGTAGTCGTTTGTATCCAGTCATGCAGTCGGATGATGTCATTCGGGAACCCGGATCTAACCACCACGATTCTGAAGTCTCCTGTTACTGGAAGTTTGTAGTCGGTAAGCAGTCAGGATGTGGTCGTGTGGTTTCACAACGTTGATGGGGAAACTGGGAGGGACAAAGCGCTCCCCCGGAAATCCATTGTCTGTGATGCAGAACCTAAGTAGTCAGGCGCAGCAGTTAGCGCCAGAAACCAGCTTCCTAAGCAGTCGGACAGTATGTAGTCGTCTGTGGTCCTTCGCTGCGCTGTCAGACAGTTGAGTAGTCGTCTGTGCGAAGACCTAGGTAGTCAGACAGATAGTCGTCGTCCGTAGAACTTGGTTTGTTGTCGGCGCTATTGTGCCTGTGGTTCATGCATCAACGTCGTCGGACATGGAAATCGGTGAGGAATTGCTAAACGTTGCTAGGGTATCAGGGACGATCTCTTTTATCTGATACCAATCGGCCAGGCTTCTGAAACTTGGCTCCCGGCGTCTCGGGCTTCGCTTCGGGTCAGCACTTTAAGCTACTTTACGCCACACCTGGAATTGGTTATTTGCGGGCATATCGTGATCTTGCTCGCAAACCAAACCAACCTCTTCGGCCCAGCCTACAATCTGTTCAAAATCCCGAATACCACTGCGCGAATCGCGCTGTTTAAGCCATTGATCGAAACGCGCATTACTCTCACTGGTATAACGCCCCTCATAACGAAACGGGCCATATATACAGAGACAACCACCTACGGGTAACACCTCTCCTATTCCACGAATAAATGCTTCCACGCAGGCTTGATCCATAATATGCAGGGTGTTTGCGGTAAACGCTGCGTCAGGTTGAACCGGCAGCCGCCAGGTATCTGCAATCACATCCAGTTCCAACGGAGCGAGTACATTCGCCGGTGCATACTGAGCCAGATTTTCAGCCAGTGCAGGCAGATTAAAGTGCAGGTCGCTGGGCTGCCATTTAAGGTGGGTGAGAGTATTGGCAAAATGAATCGCATGCTGCCCAGATCCACTGCCGACCTCCAGCACCAGACCGCGATCATGCATATAACGCTGTAGCAGCTGCAGTATGAACTCCTTGTTGCGTTCACATGCTTCGGAATAATTCAGCAACAGACAGCTCCCTTTTCACGTTTGGGCCAAGGTTTAATGTTGAGCCATCCAGTATTCGGGCAGCGACGCGAATGACTCCAGCACAACGTCAGGCACTATATCACCGCCAAGGTCACTTTTCTGGAATTTCCCGGTCTTCACCAATGCTCCTTTGAGGCCAGATGTCTGTGCGCCTCCCACATCACCTCGAATGTCATCACCGATCATCAGCGTTTCTTCCGCCCGAACATCCAAGATATCCAACGCTTGGCAAAAAAATGCCTCTGCAGGTTTACCAAATACCTGTGCGGGACGGTCTGACGCGTACTCCAGCGCTTTCACAAACGGCCCGACATCCAGCTGAAGTCCTGACTCTGTGCGCCAGTATCGTGTCATCCCAAGGGCTACCAGCTGACATTCAGGATTAGACAGCAGGAGACGGAAAGCCCGATTCAATACCTCAAAACTCCAGCCTTGCGCCAGATCACCGACAACAACCGTACCCGCACCCGACTCAGCATCTTCCGGTACCTGCCTAAATTCATGCAAATCCTTGCGGGTATCACCGGGTATAAACAGCGCCAACGGTTCCGCGTCTTGCTGGTGTATCCAGTTCGCCAAAGCGATTACCGGCGTAAGAATTTGGCGGGCTTTTACCTGAATACCCATCTCAGCCAGACGCGCCACAATGGCATCACGGGGACGTGATGTGGTGTTGGTGACAAAGAGGTATGGAATGCTCTGGCTATCCAGCCACTCCAACGCTTGAATGGCACCAGGGACGGGTTGTGCCGCCTGATAGATCACACCGTCCAGATCGATTAGCAAAGCCTTCAGCATAAGGCATGCCCTCTTTTTATAGGACTGTTCATGAAGGGTGTTAAGGACTTAGGCCATTAACTGCAAACTGCACCTCGCATCTACAAACTTTAGGATTTGCAGAACAGCAACGGTACTTAGTTGCGCCTTTCTTAGTTTAGGCAGGATTCAGAAAGAAAAATGCCCGCACAAGGCGGGCCAAATCGACGGTTTAGAACACAGTGCGGACAAGTCGGTCCGCACAATTTACCCGACTGAAGGGGGTGCCGGGCAAAATGGAATCAAATTCACTGTTTTGTTAGTACGCCTGATGCCCAATTAGTTCCAAAAAAAGTGTGCGTTTTTTCTATTTTTTCCAACTTTTTTCTAAGCAATTGATTTACAGATGAATATTTATTAATCAAGCGATCACTTAGTACAAATCTCTCTGCCCAGCACCTAACCTACCGTCTCATCACTCACTCGGCCTCTATGATCAGGCATTGCTGTCGGGTCGTTTTTTTGAGGGCGGAATTTCAGTTTAGTTCGCTTTCCGGGGATTTCCCGCCAGGCCGGTGAAATTTTAATGACTCTCAGGAAACGTTTTTCAAATGATGAGCAAGCTCATGCAGAGTAGGAACCCGCAGGTCGGTAAGATCAGGCCAGTGGCGATCGCTGTCATCAACATGCACTGTATAGGTACCCGCTGCACGCCCTGACTCAAGATCGTAGCGAAAGTCTCCAACCATAACAGCCTCTTCCGGCTGACGCTGCCAATGGTTCAGCAACAAAGCGATACCCTGTGCATCCGGCTTAGGATGCGCTTCATCACGTCCGAGCACCAGCTCATCCTTAAAGAAGTCCTTTGCACCAATCGCAGCAAGCGACTCAATAGCAATCGCCCGGGTGTTCCGTGTCAGGATACCCATCTCACACCCCAAGTCAGCCAAGTGCTCCAGCAATATCAGCACACCGGGTGCCGGTTTCGCCTGTGCGGCATAGTAGTGCTCAAGCTTATCAAGGCGCTCTGTCATATCCTGTCGCTTATGTTCAGGTTGCGCGGCGATGGTCGCGAGAATGTCATCAGCGGGGTCTATACCCAGTTCCTGGCGAATATGCAGGAAGTTATGAACAGGCTGGGTGAGTGTGCCATCCAGATCAAAGATCCAGGCCCGACGGTGTTGCAGTGGGATCAACTCAACTGTCTCCGTTGGATTCTATATCCAGGTTATCAACCAACATGCCAAGGTTCGCATGAATCTCCTCGAGCATGTCGATTCGGTTTCCATTGGCAGTCCCTGACATGATCTGCTGCTCCAGTGTCATCAGGCTGTCGCGACTTTCTTTGAGCGTTTGCAGCAGATCACGGGAGCGCTTCTTGTTACTGTCAGTCAACTGACCAATTCGACTGGTGGTACGCCGGAACTGCTCATCCAGATCATGTATGTGACCACTGACCTCCAGCATACCGGTACTCAGGCTGTGTCGTATAGAGCCAACCTGCTGCTCCAGCTGATGAACCGCATCTTGGAAACGGGAGATAAACTGTTCCCCTTCACGGTCCATAAAGATTGCCAGCAACTCATCGGGAAACAATGCACGCACACGGGCGTCAGAGCGGATACAGTACTCACCACGCTGGGTGCAATAGGGTTTGTAGTGACCCGGTGGTATTTCGATACGCAGGATCGGCGTTTTCGCGACATTTTCAACAAAGATCGCTAACTCCACCGTAGGGAAGCAGTCGGTAGCTTTGTTGACGATTACCAGACGGGCATTGTCGTCCACATCGCAACCAACCACACGACCGCGCTGAACGCCTTCAGAGTCGGTGTATTCGTCAATACCAACCAATATGGTACCGCCGAGTGGCGTATTGGCGAATGCAACGAGGTCGCGACTTTTGATGCCGCTGACCTCGCGTTTGAAATCAACGTTCATCCCCTCTGACACGCGAAGGAGAGAGCGGGTACGTTGACTGAGCCCCCGGAACTCTTTCTGAATGCCGGGTTTATTTTTCCGATGCATGCAGAGCCTCCGGAAAGACAGGCCCTACCAGCAGTATATTACTGGTAGCAACCTTCGTCGAACGGATCGAGAGGGTTTTCCAGCATTTCATCAGCGCTGAAGTACAGGACACTGCCTTCAAACTTCAGTTTCTTGCCTGCAAACCAACGGTCCAGCTCTTCTACGCCCTCTTCCGTTTCGTTAATCTGCAACCAGCTACGAACCATTGTGTAGAAGTAAACTCCGAACAGACCTGTCGCAACACCCAGAAAAAAGTTGGATGCCAGTGCAAACAGCAGGGCAATAACACCAGCAACCCAAACCTTGCTGGAGCGTGAGGTTACGTATGCACCACGAGCGGCATCAAAGCGCTCTTTTAAACGAATATAACGACGAAAGTTCTGCTGAATTTCGTATTTATCTGCCGCCGAAAGATAGTGTTCCATTGTCCATCCTTGCGAATGTTTTATGTTGTTGTTTGAGTATAACCAAGCCGGGGAAAGGCGTCCCCCCGACGAAAGTCCGCTATCAGTTACGCGAGACTTTTGCTCACCACCTCATACACATCTTTGGATAGCTCGCCGCTATCCAGGATACGTTGAAGCTGAGCTTTCATTAGCTGTTGACGCGCTTCATCATATTTTTTCCAACGCGTCAGCGGTGTCAGCATACGTGATGCCACCTGCGGATTCTGTTTGTTCAGTTCAATAATACGATCACCCAGGAAGCGGTAACCACTGCCATCCGCTACATGGAAGTTAATCGCATTCTGCCCGCAGAATCCACCCAGTAACGACCTGAGTTTATTCGGATTTTTCATATCGAACGCAGGATGTTGCATCAGGGCTTCGACATCGGCCAGCGTACCCGGTTCCGGGTTGGTTGCCTGAATTGCAAACCACTGGTTTACCACCAACGCTTCATCCTGCCACTGATCGTAGAAGCGCTCCAGTAACTTGTGCGCCGCCTGTTTGAAGCGTGAGTGTGCAACGACAGCAAGTGCAGCCGACTGATCGGTCATGTTGTCTGCCTCGGCGTATTGCTCCTCCGCCAGTGCGACATAACGCGCTTCGCCGGTAGCCACCAGGTACGACAGGCAAAGGTTCTTCAGGCTACGACGGGCAATAGACGCCGCGTCAGGTGAATATTCACCCGCGGTGTTGTTGGCTTCGTATACGGACAGCAGCACGTCTTCCAGCGCCTGCGCCAGCTCTTTGCGCACGAAGTTACGTACGTAGTGGATCGCTTCAACGTCGATCACCGTCGCCAGTTCGCTGAGGTAAGCCTCGGTTGGCAGGCTCAGCACCTTAGCTACCATCGCCTTATCCAGTGCACTGTTTTCCAGCACCGCACGGTAGGCATCGATCAGGCGGCTATCCAACTTCAGGACGACGTCGTTCTGGTAGTCGTGAACCAGCGCCTGCATGATGTCGACCGCCAGTTTCTGCGCTGCATCCCAACGGGAGAAGCCGTCGCTGTCGTTCGCCATCAGGAACACCAGTTCATCACGCTGATACGGATAATGCGATTTCACTGGCGCAGAGAAACCACGCAGCAAAGACGGTACCGGACGCGCCTGAATGTTTTCGAAGGTGAAGCTCTGTTCCGCTTCGGTCACATCCAGCACTAGCGTAGTGTCACCGTTCGCCAGCACCATGTCGTTGCCTTCTGGATCCAGCAATCCCATCGCCAATGGAATGTGCATCGGTTCCTTGGTTTCCTGACCTGGTGTTGCCGGGCAGCTCTGAGCCACATGCAGCACATAACGGTGCGCCTGTGGATCGTACTCGTCGGTGATCTTCAGCTCCGGTGTGCCCGCCTGGCTGTACCAGAGACGGAACTGGCTCAGATCGCGGCCGGATGCATCTTCCATCGCCTGCACGAAGTCATCGGTGGTGACCGCCTGACCGTCGTGGCGTTCGAAGTAGAGATCGCTGCCTGCGCGGAACTGCTCCGGTCCCAGCAGGGTATGGATCATGCGCACCACTTCTGCACCTTTCTCGTAAATGGTCAGGGTGTAGAAGTTAGAGATCTCGATAAACGATGCCGGGCGAATCGGATGTGCCATCGGACCGGCGTCTTCCGCAAACTGCGCGGTACGCAGCAGGGACACATCTTCCACACGTTTTACGGTGCGGGAGTTCATGTCTGCAGAGAACTCGGCATCGCGGAATACGGTAAAGCCTTCTTTCAGGCTCAACTGGAACCAATCACGGCAGGTGACACGGTTACCAGACCAGTTATGGAAGTATTCGTGTGCGACTACGCCTTCAACCCGCTGAAACGCGGCGTCGGTGGTGGTCTTCGGGTGCGCCAGGACGCAGGAGGTGTTGAAGATGTTAAGACCTTTGTTCTCCATGGCCCCCATGTTGAAGAAGTCGACCGCCACGATCATGTAGATATCCAGATCGTACTCGCGCCCGTACACTTCCTCATCCCAACGCATTGCGTTTTTCAGGGAGGTCATAGCGTACTCAAGTTTATCCAGGTCCTTCTTCTCACCGTAGATCAGCAGCTTCACTTCACGGTCAGACATGGTGGTGTAGCTGTCTTCGATGAACTCCAGGTCACCGGCGACCAGCGCAAACAGGTACGAAGGTTTCGGGAATGGATCTTCCCAGGTGATCCAGTGCCGACCGTCTTCGCTTTCGCCCTGCTCTACCGGGTTACCGTTGGAGAGCAGTACCGGATACTGAGCCTTGTCCGCCTCAATGGTAGTGCGGAACACGGACATTACGTCCGGGCGATCCGGGTAGAAGGTGATACGACGGAAACCTTCCGCTTCACACTGGGTGCAGAACATGCCGTCGGATTTGTAGAGACCTTCCAGCGCGGTGTTGTCCTGCGGCTGAATCTTGGTCACGGTTTCCAACTGAAACGCCGCTGGCACTTTATTGATAATCAGCTTCTCGCCGTCGCGCTGGTAGTCCGCATCGGACAGTACCTGGTCGTTGATGGCGATACGGCACAGCTCCAGCTCTTCGTGGCCAAACAGCTCAAGCGGAACACCCGGGCCGAAATCCGGGTGCACTTTGACCTGCATGCGGGTACGCACCAACGTATCCTGCTCGAAGAGTTCGAAGTGGAGTTCTGTACTCTCTATCAGGTACGCCGGGGCCTGATAGTCTTTCAGATAAATTACGTTCGGTTCCTGGGACATCGTCTAACTTCCGTAATCAGGCGCTAAGGGCCACCTGATAGGCTGTAAATTTGCGAATATTGATCACACCGCTGTCGAGAATCAGGTACTGCCCTTTGATACCCTGCAGCACGCCGCTCACCTCAGGGGTCTTGTCGAAGTTGAAAGTCGACACCTTCTGAGGATAGTTCAAAACCGGGTAGTTGATCTCAATCTGCTCGGCATCGGGCAGGCGCTGAATTGCCTGCAAACCGTGCTCCTGCTCAAGTTGTGACAAGCCATCGGCGCAGAGTTCAAATAAACGATCACGCTCCGCTTTCAGGTCCAGCTCATCCACCTGACCTTTGAGCATCGCTCGCCAATTGGTCTTATCCGCCACGTGCTCGCCGATCAGACGCTCGACAAAGCCGGACTGTTGTCGGGTTTCCACACGCAGGATCGGCAGCGCCTGAATCGCGCCCTGATCCAGCCAACGGGTCGGCACCTGGGTGCCGCGGGTAATGCCCACTTTTACCCCGGAGGAGTTCGCCAGATACACGTAATGCTCGGCAAAACAGGTACGTTCGCCCCACGCCGGATCACGACAGGTACCTTCGTGGAAATGACAGGTCTCCGGGCTGACCATACAGCGGTCGCATTGCGGGAGTTTTTTGAAACAGGGAAAGCAGTATCCCTGGTTAAAGCTCTTATTAGTTTTTCGACCGCAATGGATGCAGTTGATTGCACCCAGGTACTGCAGCAGGATCGGTTTGCCGATCAGCTCATTCATCGGGATCTCTTCGTCACCCAACGGTAAGCGGTACTGCACAGTGTCGGCCAGTTCGGTGCGCATTTTTTGCAAAATGCCACGTGCCAGCTCTTGCATATAGAGGGATTAGTCCGCGTCAGTGAGGATTTTCAGTGTTTGGGGGGCCAGCGGGTCTTCACCGTGCTGGGAGCCGTCCTGCTTCGTGCGATCGATGAAGCCCACGCGCGCTTCAGGTGGCAGTTTTTCCATATCGTAGGCAATAACGGCGCGCATACAGATATCGCGCTGCTCATCGCTCAGACGTCGGCCGTCCGGCCATTTGCCCAGTTCCACCGCCTGCCTCAGAGAAGCGTGCATTTCCGGGGTCATCGCTGCAATCAGCTCTTCATAGGTCATCTTATGATTCTCCTGTTGCCAATGGGCGCAGTTTACCACATCCGTTGCGCAGGCACTTATCAAAGCTCAAGTCAGCGTGAACGGCGCGCGCCGGTAAGCAGCTCCCCCAACGGCACAAATGCCAAACCGGCCAACAGGCCTACCAAGTGCGCGGTGTTGGCAATGGCTCCAAAGCCCATACTTTCCAGAACGCCGGTATAACCGAGAGCCAGCCAGCCAACCATCAGCCCCATCAATGCCGGCGGCAGTCCAAAGGCCTGGCGCGGATTGCGGCGATCCCAGAACCAGGAGTAACCCAGCAACGCAAACACGACCCCGGACATCCCGCCAAAGAGCGGACCACTGACGTAGAACTGGGCCAGGTTAGAAAGCACACCTGAAAACAGTACCAATCCCAGCAGCGCGATGCGCCCCTGCAGTACCTCAACCCGACTGCCTACAATCCACACCCACAGCAGATTGAAGAGGATATGGACCGGGCTGAAGTGCACAAAGATCGGACTGATCAGGCGCCAGAGTTCAAAGTTTGAGAGGGTCGTGGCTAGAGAGGTGGTGTAGTACTGATCTCCCTTCTGCACCAGGTCAGTCACGGTAAACAGACGGAAGTATTCGAAGTTGTCACCCATGCCAATCAAAAGCGTGATTCCCAAACTCGCAAGAATCAGGAACAGGGTGAGCCAGACACGATTCAAACCCACATTACCGCCTGCACGTCGCGGCCGGGTGTGGCGCACTTCGATCGTGTTCAGATCAGTCCCCTGCTGCCACATAGTGTAGAGTGCAAGGATCTTTTCGCCGTCTATGGTCGGGGATACCCAGAGCTGCTGGGCCCCATCACGCTCAAGGATGCGATGGGGAATCTCGTTCTGCCAGAGAAATTCAGCAAACTCGGTGAGGTCTTCAGATAACGATACCTCAAGTACTTTGATCATGATGACCTCTTCCTGGGGAGCCGCCGAGCTGCACTACACCGGGCCTATTCGGCGTCAGTTAGGCTCGGAAATCTCTTTGAGTACATCGACCCAAATAAACTTTTCCTTACGCAGCTCTTGCTCGCCGTCGTATCGATAGGCAACCAACTTACCAAATTTAACCGCACTGTAATCGAGGCAGGCGATATTACTGGTAATAGGGGCAGGTTCGCCGTCGCGCCAATAGTGACCAATAAAGAGTGGTTTCTGGTCCAGATCATAGTGCAACAAATCTTCGCGATCCTGCTCGGTCAGCTTCATCCGTGCCACGTGCGCTGGCAGCGGGTCGGGCTGAAAAACTACGTCAGCATAGTACAGGGGACTCTGAGACCAGAATTTGGTTCGGAAGAATCGGCGCTTGAAGCCATCTTTACTGATCATCACCTCATCGTTCGGCAAGCGCAGGTGGGTACCTCGCAACAATCGATCCATCAGCGTCCACTCCATACTGCCCTGATGAGAGGAGCGGTGCAGGAAGTCGTCTGTTAGGACACGATCGGGATACTGCGCCAGAAAGCGATCAATCAATGGCTGGTGCCAGCAGGCATGCACCACGCGGAAATCATCAAATTCGAGAAACAGTGGCATTTCACGAATCCAACGCAGGAACTCGGCCTGTTCCTGAGGATGATGCTCGAACTGCTCCAGGGTTTCGTTGAGGATACGACGGTGTCGCGCCGTGTGCTCACGCAGGTATGGCATACCGGACCCCGGACGCCCCGGCGTGAGGTAACAAAGATAGTTGTATTCGTGATTACCCATCACGATCCGGGCCTCTCCAGCATCCACCATATCGCGCACAATGTGCAACGCTTCACGAATGCGGGGACCACGGTCCACAATGTCACCCAGAAAGATCACTTTACGGGTAGCGTGACGGTAGATGCCTCCCTGCTTGCTGTAGCCGAGCTTCTCTAACAGCTTCTGCAAGCTCAGCGCACAACCGTGCACATCACCTATCAGATCGTATCCTTGTAACCGCTCCGCCACATCAGTCTCCCAGCTTCGTACCCCAGCCGAGTTTCTCGCGGCAGGTGCTGTAGAAGTCGTAATTCAATGGATGGATCAGCTTCAGCTTGTGCGGCTTCTTGTGGATGGTGATGGTATCACCGGGCGCACAGTTGATATGGTGCTGACCGTCACAGGATATGGTTGGATAGGTTTCGTTCTGCTCACCGATCACCATTTTCAGCTCGCTGTTGCCATCGACTACAATCGGGCGACTGGACAGTGTATGTGGGAACATCGGCACCAAGACCAAAGCATCCAACTTAGGATGCATGATCGGGCCACCGCCAGACAGCGCATAGGCAGTCGAACCGGTTGGTGTGGATACAATCAGGCCGTCAGAACGCTGGGTGTAAACAAACTGACCTTCAATATAAAGCTCGAACTGGATCATACGTGCCGCCTTACCCGGGTGCAGCACGCAGTCGTTCAGCGCAGTCGCCTCACCGATCGGGACTCCGTCACGTTTAACGGTCACATCGATCAGGAAGCGGCTTTCAACGGTGTATTTACCTTCCAGGACCTCGGTAACCTTTTCTTCGATCTCTGACGGCGCAACATCGGTCAGGAAGCCCAGGTTACCCCGGTTCACACCCAACACGGGGATGTGGGACATCGCCAGTGAACGTGCAGCCCCCAGCAAACTGCCATCGCCACCCACGACGATGACCAGATCACAGATTTCACCCATCATCTTCTGCTTGCTGACCTGCAGGCCATGACCTGGCATTACCTCGGCAATACGCTGATCCAGAACGCAGGTAATGCCACGTTCGCCAAGAAAGCGGATCAGGTGCTTCATCGTATCGATCACCTGCTTGCTACCCAGACGTCCGATCAGCCCGATATTACGAAAGTAATCCATCTGTTCTCCAATGCTGTCCCGTTATTGATGCTCACTGGCGGCAATTATATAAGACCACGCGCAAGAAAGCCCCGTCGCCCCTGCAGTCCACCGGTATGAACTGCAACAATTGAAGTTCCGGCCTTGAATGTACCCTGAGCGATCAATTTATGTAAGCGAAACATCATCTTACCGGTGTAAACAGGATCCAGCTCAATATTTGTCCCTGCGCTGAAATCCCGCATGAACTGAACCAAATCCGCACTCAGTTTGGCATACCCCCCCTCATGTCCGTCCAGATCCAGCTGCCAACCCGCAACAGGACCAGCCCCGGATTCCTCTAGCAAGCGCTGAATATCCGCATAAAGAAAGTCAGCCCCCTTCAGGACCGGGATCCCCAATACATCGACTGATGCTGGCCTAGCCGCAATCAGCCCAGCCAGCGTACCACCAGTACCACAGGCGGAGACCAACAGATCCGGGTTAGGGACTTGCAGCCAGCAAGGGTGTGCGAACAGATCCTCAAAACCTTTTACCGCCAGTGCGTTCGATCCACCCTCGGGCACTATGACGGCCCCCGGATAAGATGCCAATAGTGCTTTGTGATACAAGGCATCATCCCGTTGGCGATACTCGGAACGGCTAACGAACTTAAGCACCATCCCCCAGCTTGCAGCCTCGCTCAGCGTGGGGTTTTGCGCATACTCCGGCTCCCCTCGTACAACGCCAACCGTCTTGACCCCCATCTGTTTTCCGGCCCAGGCCAACGCATGGAGGTGATTAGAAAAAGCACCGCCAAAGCTGACTACCTGCGATGCTCCGCGTGCTTTGGCCTGCTGCAGGTTATAACGCAACTTAAACCACTTGTTACCACTCACTAACGGATGAATAAGATCGAGGCGCAGCAGGTGGAGGCTAACCTGATGCTGTTTGCAGATAGGGAGAGGAAGTGGATCAAGACGAATGGATTGGGAGGGATCTATAAACGACATTACCTAACCTTATTGAACGCCAAAAAAGCAGACCAGCGTCATACAACGGTAATCAAAATCTCATATTTTTGCGGGCACAAACTTAAACAGAGAGGAGAACAGTGATGGAAGACTATACCGAAGAGCTACTGGACTTGTATGTCGAAGATTACGATGACGATGACGTGTTTGACGATCCGACCGAGATGTAACCTCGCGTTACATCTCTGCCTCTACCTTATCCGCTACCTGCCGCTTGATCATCATCGTGCGATTTCCGCCGGCATTCTTAGCTTCATACATCGCCAGATCGGCACGTTGAATAAAGTGATCCACATCTTCATCGCCCAGAGTGTCTGTCACTCCCAGACTCAGGGACGCATTCAGAATCACACTATTCCCCAAATCGACACTGTAGCTGCAGATCTCATTAAAGCGACGACGAATACGTTCAGCCAGCTGCGCTGACTCTATACAGTCGGTCTGAGGCAGCAACACCATAAATTCATCACCACCATAGCGGAAGCACACGTCCACACTGCGACAGGATTCCTGCAACGCCCGACTGACATCTCGCAGGATGCGATCCCCTTCAAGGTGACCCAACTGGTCGTTGACCTGCTTGAGATTATCCAGATCGACACACACCAGGCTCAGCGGCGTCTGATAACGTTCAGCCCGATCCATCTCAACCGACAATACACCGTAGAAGTGGCGCTGATTGAACAACCCGGTCAACTCATCGGTAATCGACTGCTTCTTGAGCTTCTCTTCCAGACGTTTACGGTCGGTCATGTCATGAAAGAAACCCACACTGCCGGCACCGCCATGATCTTCATCCAGCAACGACGCTGACAAGCGAATTGGGATTTCACACCCCCACTTGCTCTTCAGCACCGTCTCGTAACCTTCGATAAAGCCACGCTCTCCGTACTCATCACTGTCCATCAGCCGCTTTATTTCCTTCGCGTGCTCAAAGCTGGTGTATATCTCAGCAATATGCAGTGCTCCAACAACCTGTGCCGAGTCATATCCCAGCAAACGTTCTGCAGCGCTATTGAACAGATTGATCTTACCCTTCGCATCCACCCCAATAATGGGATCTGGGCACAAGTCGATCAGAGTCCGGCTATCAATCATGTTCATGCTTTTGAAACCAATAGACACAGGCAACCTCTTCCCATGAGCGAGCGTGTCAACAATGAGTATAAAAAGTTACAGATGAGAAACAGTGAGACTACTTTGAAAAGCCGAAAATCACAACAGCGAAAACTGAAGCTACAACAAAAAGAGGAAGATAAAACAGAAGGAAAAGAAGGAGTTAGTGGTGGGCGTAGACAGGCTCGAACTGCCGACATTCTGCTTGTAAGGCAGACGCTCTCCCAACTGAGCTATACGCCCACTAAGGCTGGCC
>NZ_JASBRH010000042.1 GCF_029961155.1 Pontibacterium granulatum
GATCAACCCAATCGCGATGGAAGAAGGTCTGCGCTTCGCTATCCGTGAAGGTGGTCGTACCGTAGGTGCAGGTGTTGTATCTAAGATCATCGAGTGATTCTCTCTGATCTGAAAATTATCGTGTAAAAACCGATAATTAGGTGTTGCCAAACACCGGGGAGGCTCATATAATGTGCCTCCCTATTACGCAGTAGGCCAGTGGCTCAATTGGCAGAGCAGCGGTCTCCAAAACCGCAGGTTGGGGGTTCGAGTCCCTCCTGGCCTGCCACTTCTAATCTGAAGTGGCATCACAAAGCTGAAGCTTTTCTTAATATCTGAGGCTCCGAACGTGAACTCTAAAGTGTCTTCCGAAGGTTCAAAATTCGATGCTCTGAAGTGGGCTGTAGTAGCGCTTCTGGTGGCTGTTGGGGTTGTTGGTAACTCCATCTACGCGGAAGAGTCACTGTTCTATCGTGTCGTGGCGCTTGTGGTGCTGGCGGCAGTGGCGGGCTTTGTTGCTCTGCAGACTGCAAAGGGTCAGGCGTTCTTTGATCTGTTCAAGGAATCTAAAGCGGAAATCCGCAAAGTTGTATGGCCTACACGGCAGGAAACGGGTCAGACAACTGCAATCGTGGTTGTGGTTGTGCTGATTGTTGGTCTGTTGCTGTGGGGGCTGGATTCACTGTTGAGCTGGCTTGTGTCCGGCGTAATCGGTTAAGAGGTTTTTGGCATGTCTAAGCGTTGGTATGTTGTGCATGCGTATTCCGGTTACGAAAAGCGCGTGATGAATACGCTGAAAGAGCGTATCGAGCTGCATGGTATGCAGGATTTCTTTGGTGAGGTGTTGGTGCCTACCGAAGAAGTTGTCGAAATTCGCGACGGCAAAAAGCGCAAGTCCGAGCGTAAGTTCTATCCGGGGTATGTTCTGGTGAACATGGATATGAACGATGAGTCCTGGCACTTGGTTAAGAATACGCCTCATGTGCTTGGTTTTATTGGTGGTACCGCAGGAAATCCTGCGCCGATCACCGAGAAAGAAGCAAATGAGATTCTACAGCGCGTTGAGAGTGGTGTTGATAAGCCACGTCCGAAGACTGTTTTCGAGCCTGGCGAGATGGTTCGTGTTATCGATGGTCCGTTCGCAGACTTCAATGGCGTTGTGGAAGAGGTGAACTACGAGAAGAACAGACTGCAGGTTGCAGTGTTGATCTTTGGGCGTTCAACTCCGGTTGAGCTGGAGTTTGTTCAGGTCGAAAAGGCCTGATAGTCCACACAAGTTGTTGAAAACTCTGCCTCTTGATGGGGCGGGGTTTTTGCGTTTTGAAGAAACGGGGAGCCGAAAGGCGCTTGTACCCAAATGAGGTAACTTACAATGGCTAAGAAGATCGAAGCTTACATCAAGCTGCAGGTCCCTGCTGGTCAGGCTAACCCAAGTCCACCGGTTGGTCCAGCACTGGGTCAGCACGGTGTTAATATCATGGAATTCTGTAAAGCGTTCAATGCTGCTACTCAGAGTTTCGAGAATGGTATGCCGATCCCAGTTGTAATCAGCGTTTACGCTGACCGCAGCTTCACTTTCATTACCAAGACTCCTCCAGCGGCTGTACTGCTGAAAAAAGCAGCTGGCCTGAAGAGCGGTTCCGGTCGTCCTAACACTGAGAAAGTAGGTACTGTTACCCGTGCTCAGCTGGAAGAGATCGCTACTACTAAGATGGCTGACCTGACTGCTGCAGATATGGATGCGGCTGTACGTACTATCGCGGGTTCTGCGCGTAGCATGGGTCTGGTTGTGGAGGGTCAGGAATAATGGCTAAGCTGTCTAAACGTCAGAAGCTGATCAACGAAAAAGTTGACAGCACTAAGCAGTACGCAATCGAAGAAGCAGTAGCGCTGCTGTCCGAGCTGTCTGCTGTTAAATTCAACGAAACCGTTGAAATCGCAGTAAACCTGGGTATCGATCCACGTAAATCTGATCAGGTTGTTCGTGGTTCTACTGTACTGCCTAACGGTACTGGTAAAGATGTTCGCGTAGCTGTATTTGCTCAGGGTGAAAACGCTGAGAAAGCTAAAGAAGCTGGCGCTGACGTTGTTGGTTTCGAAGATCTGGCTGAGCAGATCAAAGGCGGTGACCTGAACTTTGGCGTAGTAATCGCTACTCCAGACGCAATGCGCGTTGTAGGTCAGCTGGGTCAGGTTCTGGGTCCACGTGGTCTGATGCCAAACCCTAAAGTGGGTACCGTGACTCCAGACGTTGTTACCGCTGTTCAAAATGCTAAAGCCGGTCAGGTACGTTTCCGTGCTGACAAGAACGGCATCATCCACGCGGGTGTTGGTAAAGCAGACTTCGCTGCAGACGCTGTCAAAGGCAACGTTGAAGCACTGCTGGCTGACCTGAAGAAGGCGAAGCCTGCTTCTGCTAAAGGCGTGTATGTTAAGAAAGTGACCCTGTCCACCACTATGGGCCCGGGTCTGACTCTGGATCAGAGCTCCCTGAGCTTCTAATCCGAGTAAACGGTTTTTTGAGGGTCTTCGTTCCCTCTTAATAGAGACGAAGGCCGTCAAAGACCGCAGGTGAACTGCAGTCTTCTGAGTGCAGTTCTTAATGGGTAACCAGCCTGCGCAGACGGTGAGATTCCTTGTGAATCTAAAACCACCGTACTCAAGCTTCATGACAACATGAAGTGGTTGGTAAACAGTCGAAAGACTAAATCCAGGAGTAAATCGTGGCATTAGGACTCGAAGACAAAAAAGCGATCGTCGCTGAAGTCCAGGAAGCTGCTAAAGGCGCTCTGTCAGCGGTTGTTGCGGATTCCCGTGGCGTTACCGTTGGCGACATGACTGCACTGCGTAAGCAGGCTCGTGAAGCAGGTGTGTGGCTGAAAGTTGTTCGTAACACACTGGCGCGTCGTGCGGTGGAGGGTACTGATTACGAGTGTCTGGGTGACACTTTCAAAGGTCCATCCATCATTGCTTTTTCTACCGAACATCCAGGTGCGGGTGCCCGCATCCTTAATGATTTCGCGAAAGGCAACGACAAGTTCGAGCTGAAAGCAGCAGCATTTGAAGGTGAAATGGTAGACGTAGCGATGCTGGCAAGCCTGCCAACATACGACGAAGCTATCGCGAAGCTGATGATGTGCATGAAAGAAGCAGCAGCTGGCAAACTGGTTCGCACTATTGCGGCCGTTCGCGACCAGAAAGAAGAGCAGGCAGCGTAAGCTATCTGCGTCGACGTTTTTTAAAAAGTTTTGTTGGGCGTTATAGCCCAGAATTATCAGGAATTAGACCATGTCTCTGACTAACGAAGATATCCTAAACGCAATTGCTGAAATGTCCGTTAAGGACGTAGTTGCTCTGATCGAAGCAATGGAAGAAAAATTCGGTGTTACCGCTGCTGCTGCAGTAGTAGCTGGCGGCGCTGCTGGCGGCGACGCTGGTGCAGCTGAAGAGAAGACTGAATTTGACGTTGTTCTGACCGCTGCTGGCGATAAGAAAGTAAACGTAATCAAAGCAGTACGTGGCGCAACCGGCCTGGGTCTGAAAGAAGCTAAGGCTATGGTTGACGGCGTTCCAGCGACTGTTAAAGAAGGCGTTAGCAAAGAAGAAGCTGAAGAGCTGCAGAAGGCCCTGGAAGAAGCAGGCGCATCTGTTGAAGTTAAGTAATAACTTCTTTGCATTACAGGGCAGCAAAAAGCTGCCCGACGTGCTGATGGCTGGTGGCAATTTGCCACCGGCCTTTTTCCGTTATTTATAGACAGCAAATATTTAACGGCAAAGCAGCCCGGAAGCTCTCTTCTGGTCTGTTTCTCACTTGGTGCACTTGCTGGGGAACACTGATGGCTTATTCATACACTGAAAAGAAACGCATCCGTAAAGACTTCGGTAAATTGCCGCAGGTTATGGATGTGCCTTACCTGCTCGCAATTCAGATCGACTCCTATAAGCGGTTTTTGCAGCAGGGATCCGATGTCGCTGAATTTCGTGAGGAAGGTCTTCACGCGGCGTTCAGCTCCGTTTTTCCAATTGTTTCATATTCCGGAAATGCATCTCTGGAATACGTCGGCTACCGCCTCGGTGAACCCGTTTTCGATGTAAAAGAATGTCAGATCCGCGGCATTACATACGCTGCACCGCTGCGGGTTAAAGTTCGCCTGGTTATCTACGATCGCGAATCCAGTAATAAAGCGGTTAAAGATATCAAGGAACAGGAAGTTTACATGGGCGAAATGCCCCTGATGACCGATAACGGTACCTTCGTAGTAAACGGTACAGAGCGTGTTATCGTGTCTCAGCTGCACCGTTCTCCAGGTGTATTCTTCGACCACGATAAAGGTAAAACCCACTCCTCCGGTAAGCTGCTGTACTCCGCGCGAATCATTCCTTACCGCGGTTCCTGGCTGGACTTCGAGTTTGATCCTAAAGACAGCCTGTTCGTACGTATTGACCGTCGTCGTAAGCTGCCGGCAACTATTCTGCTGCGCGCGCTGGGTTACAGTGCTGAAGAGATTCTGGAAACCTTCTTCGACAACACCAACTGGAAACTGTCCAGCGACTCTATCCGTATGGAACTGGTGGCGGATCGTCTGCGCGGTGAAACCCTGAGTTTCGAGGTTAAAGACTCTGAAGGCAACGTGATCGTAGAGCCGGGTCGTCGTATTACGCCTCGCCACATTCGCCAGATGGCAAAAGCGAACATGGAGCACCTGGAAGTGCCTGCAGAATACCTGGCAGGCAAGGCGATGGCGAAAGACATCGTAGATCCGACTACCGGTGAGCTGCTGTGTGCATCCAACGCTGAGATCACCGAAGACCTGATCGAGAAGCTGCAGCACGTAGGTGTGACTGAGTTTGAAACTCTGTACACCAACGATCTGGATTGTGGTCCGTTCATCTCTGATACTCTGCGTAACGATCCAACCCGCAACCAGCTGGAAGCACTGGTTGAGATCTACCGCATGATGCGTCCTGGTGAGCCACCAACCAAAGAATCTGCGGAAGCACTGTTCGAGAACCTGTTCTTCACCGACGAGCGTTACGACCTGTCCGGCGTAGGCCGTATGAAGTTTAACCGCCGTCTGGGTCGCGATGATGTGACCGGTCCAGGTGTCCTGGATAAAGACGATATCCTGGCGGTAATGAAAACCCTGATCGAGATCCGTAACGGTTTCGGTACTGTCGATGACATCGACCACCTGGGTAACCGTCGTATCCGTTCTGTAGGTGAGATGGCAGAGAACCAGTTCCGCGTAGGTCTGGTGCGTGTCGAGCGTGCAGTACGCGAACGTCTGAGCATGGCTGAATCTGATAACCTGATGCCTCAGGATCTGATCAACGCCAAGCCGGTTGCTGCGGCGATCAAAGAATTCTTCGGTTCTTCCCAGTTGTCCCAGTTCATGGACCAGAACAACCCGCTGTCTGAGGTTACTCACAAGCGCCGTGTATCTGCGCTGGGTCCTGGCGGTCTGACCCGTGAGCGTGCAGGCTTTGAGGTTCGAGACGTACACCCAACCCACTACGGTCGTGTGTGTCCAATCGAGACCCCTGAGGGTCCGAACATCGGTCTGATCAACTCTCTGGCAGTATTTGCCCGCACCAACGACTACGGTTTCCTGGAAACTCCATACCGTCGCGTTGCAGATGGCGTGGTTACCGACGAGATCGATTACCTGTCCGCGATTGAAGAGAACAAATACGTCATCGCACAGGCATCTGCTGAAATGGACGAAAACAATCGTCTGGTGCAGGAGCTGGTAACTGTTCGTCACCTGAACGAAACCACGGTAATGGCGCCAGAGAAGGTGCAGTACATGGACGTGTCCCCACGTCAGGTTGTATCTGTAGCGGCGTCTCTGATCCCGTTCCTGGAACACGATGATGCGAACCGTGCATTGATGGGTTCCAACATGCAGCGTCAGGCTGTACCAACGCTGCGTGCTGATAAGCCGCTGGTTGGTACCGGTATGGAGCTGAATGTAGCACGTGACTCCGGCGTATGTGTGGTCGCGAAGCGTGGTGGTGTGGTTGAGTCCGTCGACGCGGCGCGTATCGTAGTGAAAGTGCGCGACGAAGAAGTGGCTGCGGGCGACGCCGGTGTAGATATCTACAACCTGACCAAATACACCCGTTCCAACCAGAACACCTGCATCAACCAGCGTTCCATCGTATTCCCTGGTGATGAAGTGAACGTTGGCGACATCATGGCAGACGGTCCGTCCGTCGATATGGGTGAGCTGGCACTGGGTCAGAACATGCGTATCGCGTTCATGCCGTGGAACGGATACAACTTTGAGGACTCCATCCTCATCTCCGAGCGTGTTGTACAGGAAGACCGCTTTACCACCATCCACATTCAGGAACTGACCTGTGTGGCGCGTGATACCAAACTGGGGCCTGAGGAAGTCACTTCCGATATCCCTAACGTCGGTGAGTCTGCGCTGGCGAAGCTGGATGAGTCTGGTATCGTGCACATCGGTGCGGAAGTAGGTCCTGGCGACATCCTGGTTGGTAAGGTAACCCCTAAGGGTGAAACCCAGCTGACGCCGGAAGAAAAACTGCTGCGTGCGATCTTCGGTGAGAAGGCGTCCGACGTTAAAGACACCTCCCTGCGTGTTAAGACCGGCACCATCGGTAAAGTTATCGACGTTCAGGTCTTCACCCGTGATGGTGTGCCGAAGGACGAGCGTGCGCTGTCCATCGAAGCGTACGAGCTGGATAAGGTGCGTAAGGACTTGAACGACGAATTCCGTATCGTGGAAGCGGCGGTATTCGAGCGTCTGGAAAAAGCGCTGGTTGGTCTGAAGGCTGACGGCGGTGCTGGTCTGGCGAAAGGCGACGAGATCACCTCCGAGTTCCTGGCGGGCCTGAAACACGCTGACTGGTTCAAGATCCGCGTATCTGACGAATCGGTAGCTGAGCAGCTGGAGCTGGCTCAGAAGCAGTTGGAAGAACGCCGTGAACAGTTGGATGCGCGTTTCGAAGACAAGAAAGGCAAGCTGCAGACCGGCGACGACCTGGCACCGGGCGTGCTGAAGATCGTTAAGGTATACGTTGCTACCAAGCGTCGCGTGCAGCCAGGTGACAAGATGGCCGGTCGTCACGGTAACAAAGGTGTTATCTCCGTGATCATGCCTGTCGAAGATATGCCATACGACGAAAACGGTGAACCGGTAGATATCGTACTGAACCCGCTGGGTGTACCGTCCCGTATGAACGTTGGTCAGATCCTGGAAACCCACATGGGTATGGCGGCTAAAGGCCTGGGTGACAAGATCAACGCGATGCTGGAAGAAGAGCGCGTCAAGGCTGAGAAAGTTAAGGGCCTGCGCGAATTCCTGGATCGTATCTACAACAGCAAGCTGGGTGGCTGGGAGAACGCACGTAAAGAGGACCTGGATTCCTTCAGTGATGAAGAGATCCTGACCCTGGCGCACAACCTGCGCAAAGGTGTGCCTCTGGCGACGCCTGCGTTCGACGGCGCGAAAGAGGCTGAGTTGAAAGAGCTGCTGACACTGGCAGACCTTAGCACCACCGGTCAGTTCACGCTGTTTGATGGCCGCACTGGCAACCAGTTCGACCGTCCGGTAACCGTGGGTTACATGTACATGCTGAAGCTGAACCACTTGGTAGACGACAAGATGCACGCACGTTCTACCGGTTCTTACAGCCTGGTTACTCAGCAGCCGCTGGGTGGTAAGGCGCAGTTCGGTGGTCAGCGTTTCGGTGAGATGGAGGTATGGGCACTGGAAGCATACGGTGCGGCGTACACCCTGCAGGAAATGCTCACCGTTAAGTCCGATGACGTAAACGGCCGTACTAAGATGTATAAGAACATCGTAGACGGAGATCACCGTATGGAGCCGGGTATGCCGGAATCCTTCAACGTGTTGATCAAGGAGATTCGCTCCCTCGGTATCGATATCGAGCTGGAAAGCGAATAAGGACTTAACCGAAATCAGGCGGGGGCTGGTTTTTCAGCCCCAGGCATTAACTCCGTGAGGAGCCAGAAATAATGAAAGATTTGCTGAATCTGCTTAAATCTCAGGGCCAGTCTGAAGAGTTTGACTCCATCCGTATCGGATTGGCGTCACCGGAGATGATCCGCTCCTGGTCTTATGGTGAGGTTAAAAAGCCGGAAACCATTAACTACCGTACTTTCAAGCCAGAGCGCGAAGGTCTGTTCTGTGCCAAAATTTTTGGCCCGGTAAAAGACTACGAGTGTCTGTGTGGCAAGTACAAGCGCATGAAGCACCGTGGTGTTATCTGTGAGAAGTGTGGCGTAGAAGTTACTCTGGCGAAAGTTCGTCGTGACCGTATGGGTCATATCGAGCTGGCGTCTCCTGTTGCGCACATCTGGTTCCTGAAATCGCTGCCGTCCCGTATCGGTCTGATGCTGGATATGACGCTGCGTGATATCGAACGCGTGCTGTACTTCGAATCATTCGTCGTGATCGACCCGGGTATGACTACCCTGGAGCGCGGTCAGTTGCTGAACGATGAGCAGTACTTCGAAGCGCTGGAAGAGTTTGGGGACGACTTCGACGCCCGTATGGGTGCTGAAGCAGTCCGCGAGCTGCTGGCTTCTATTGATCTGGAAGGCGACATTCAGATCATCCGTGAAGAGCTGCCGCAGACCAACTCCGAAACCAAGATCAAGAAGCTGTCCAAGCGCCTGAAGCTGCTGGAAGCTTTCCATAAGTCTGGTAACAACCCAGAGTGGATGGTCATGGAAGTACTGCCTGTACTGCCACCTGACCTGCGTCCTCTGGTGCCGTTGGACGGCGGCCGTTTCGCGACATCCGATCTAAACGATCTGTACCGTCGTGTAATCAACCGTAACAACCGTCTGAAGCGTCTGTTGGACCTGAACGCGCCTGACATCATCGTACGTAACGAAAAACGTATGTTGCAGGAATCTGTGGATGCGCTGCTGGATAACGGTCGTCGCGGCCGTGCGATCACCGGTTCCAATAAGCGTCCTCTGAAGTCCCTGGCTGACATGATCAAGGGTAAGCAGGGTCGTTTCCGTCAGAACCTGCTGGGTAAGCGTGTTGACTACTCCGGTCGTTCCGTAATCGTGGTAGGTCCTTACCTGCGTCTGCACCAGTGTGGTCTGCCTAAGAAAATGGCGCTGGAACTGTTCAAGCCGTTCATCTTCTCTAAGCTGGAACTGCGTGGTCACGCGACCACCATCAAAGCGGCCAAGAAGATGGTAGAGCGTGAAGAACCGTTGGTATGGGATATCCTGGATGAAGTTATCCGTGAGCACCCGGTCCTGCTGAACCGTGCACCAACCCTGCACCGTCTCGGCATCCAGGCATTCGAACCGGTTCTGATCGAAGGTAAAGCGATCCAGCTGCACCCGCTGGTATGTGCGGCATACAACGCCGACTTCGACGGTGACCAGATGGCTGTACACGTGCCGCTGACCATTGAAGCTCAGCTGGAAGCGCGTGCCCTGATGATGTCCACCAACAACGTGCTGTCTCCTGCGAACGGTGAGCCAATCATCGTACCGTCTCAGGACGTTGTACTGGGTCTCTACTACATGACCCGTGAGCGTGTGAACGCCAAGGGTGAAGGCATGGTCTTCTCCAACATCGAAGAGGTGGAGCGCGCACACGGTGCCGGTCAGGTCTCCCTGCAGGCGAAGGTCCGCGTACGTATCACGGAAACTATCCGTGACATCCACGGTGGTGTAGAAACCAAGACCGAGCTGAAAGAAACTACAGCGGGTCGTGCCCTGTTGTTCGCAATTGTTCCGGATGGCCTGCCATACTCGCTGGTTAACCAGAACATGAAGAAGAAAGCGATCTCCCGCCTGTTGAACGAGGCGTACCGTCGCTGCGGTCTGAAAGACACCGTAATCTTCGCGGACCAGCTGATGTACACCGGTTTCCGTCAGGCGACCATGTCCGGTGCATCCATCGGTGTGAACGACTTCGAAATCCCTGGTGAGAAAGTTGACATCATCGGCGAGGCAGACGCT
Source organism: Pontibacterium granulatum (assembly GCF_029961155.1). Classification (GTDB taxonomy): domain Bacteria; phylum Pseudomonadota; class Gammaproteobacteria; order Pseudomonadales; family Balneatricaceae; genus Pontibacterium; species Pontibacterium granulatum. The sequence goes on from NZ_JASBRH010000042.1 coordinate 9,965, forward strand.
GAAGTTAAAGAGATCGAACGCCAGTTCGCGGACGGTCTGGTAACTGCAGGCGAGAAATACAACAAGGTTATCGACATTTGGTCCCGCGCGAACGAGCTGCTGGCCAAGAAGATGATGGATAACCTGAAGACTGAGCCGGTTATCACCAAAGACGGTGAAGAGACCGAGCAGGAGTCTTTCAACTCCGTATACATGATGGCCGACTCCGGTGCACGTGGTAGTGCAGCGCAGATTCGTCAGCTGGCCGGTATGCGTGGTCTGATGGCGAAGCCGGACGGCTCCATCATCGAGACGCCGATCACCGCAAACTTCCGTGAAGGTCTGAACGTACTGCAGTACTTCATCTCGACCCACGGTGCGCGTAAAGGTCTGGCGGATACCGCACTGAAAACTGCGAACTCCGGTTACCTGACCCGTCGTCTGGTAGACGTAGCGCAGGATAACGTAATCACCGAGCATGACTGTGGTACCGAAGAAGGTCTGCTGATGCAGCCGCTGATCGAAGGCGGTGACGTAGTGGTAGGTCTGGGTGATCGTGTACTGGGTCGTGTAGTTGCGGTTGACGTACTGAGTCCTGAAGGTGATCTGCTGATCGAAAAAGGCACCCTGATGGACGAAGCCTGGATCGATCGCATGGAGAACGACGACAAGTACTCCTCTATCGATGAGATCATCGTACGCAGCGCAATCACCTGTGACACCCGTCACGGTATCTGTGCCAAGTGTTACGGTCGTGACCTGGGTCGCGGTCACCTGGTTAACCCAGGTGAGGCGGTTGGGGTTATCGCTGCACAGTCCATCGGTGAGCCGGGTACACAGCTGACCATGCGTACGTTCCACATCGGTGGTGCGGCGTCCCGAGCGGCTGCTGTTGACAGTGTTCAGGTTAAAAACGGCGGTGAGATCCGCCTGCACAACCTGAAGTTTGTTACCCGTCCAGACGGTGCACTGGTGGCTACTTCCCGTTCCGGTGAGCTGGGTGTGACCGACGAACACGGTCGTGAGCGTGAGCGTTACAAACTGCCTTACGGTTCCGTGATCAAGACCAATGACGGCGAACAGGTGTCAGCCGGCGATATCGTTGCGAACTGGGACCCGCACACCCACCCAATCATCACCGAAGTGGGTGGTAAGGTTGAGTTCGCGGGTATGGAAGACGGCATCACCGTTAAGCGTCAGACTGATGAACTGACCGGCCTGTCTACGATCGAGGTCCTGGACCCGAAAGATCGTCCGCAGGCGGGTAAAGATATCCGTCCGATGATCCGCCTGCTGGATGCCAGCGGCGAAGAGGTGATCCTGCCAAACGGCGCGCCTGCAACTTACCTGCTGCCGGCGAAAGCGATTCTGAACCTGGCACCAAATGCTGAGGTTCAGGTGGGTGACGTGCTGGCACGTATCCCGCAGGAAGGCTCTGTAAACAAAGATATCACCGGTGGTCTGCCGCGTGTTGCTGACCTCTTCGAAGCGCGTAAGCCGAAAGAGTCTGCAATCCTGGCGGAGATCTCCGGTACCGTAACCTTTGGTAAAGAAACCAAAGGTAAGAAGCGTCTGGTTATCACACCGAAGGACGGTGATCCAATCGAGATCATGATCCAGAAGTGGCGTAACCTGAACGTATTCGAAGGTGAAACAGTAGAGAAGGGTGAGGTTATCTCCGATGGTCCGTCCAACCCGCACGACATTCTGCGTGTCCTGGGTGTAGGCGAACTGGCGAAATACATCACCTCCGAGATCCAGGACGTATACCGTCTGCAGGGTGTAGGCATAAACGATAAGCACATTGAGGTTATCGTTCGCCAGATGCTGCGTAAGGTAGAGATCGTCTCTTCCGGTGACTCCAGCTTCATTCCAGGTGATCAGGTTGAATACATGGCCGTGGTTGCAGAGAACGAGCAGCTGGAAGCGGAAGGTAAGATCCCGGCTAAGTTTGATCGAGTACTGCTGGGTATCACTAAGGCATCCCTGGCTACCGAATCCTTCATCTCCGCTGCATCCTTCCAGGAGACTACCCGTGTCCTGACCGAAGGTGCGGTAACTGGCAAGCAGGACTTCCTGCGCGGCCTGAAGGAGAACGTAGTTGTGGGTCGTCTGATCCCGGCAGGTTCTGGTCTTGCATACCATGCTGAACGCAAGCGCAAAGCAGCGCAGCCGGAAGCGGGTACAGCGACCGTAAGTGCGGAAGAGGTGCAGCAGGCACTGACCGAAGCACTGAACGCTTCAATGCCAGACGCTGAATAAAATTTATTCAATGTTTGACTTGATGGGCCGGAATTAAATATAATTCCGGCCCCTTTTGTGCTGGATTCAAATGAATTCAGTTTTTTTTGGTGCCCATCAAAACGTGGAGTTTGCTAAATAATGGCAACTATTAACCAGTTGGTGCGCAAGCCTCGTAAACGTAAGGTGCAAAAAAGTGACGTTCCTGCTCTGCAGGCATGCCCACAGCGCCGTGGCGTGTGTACCCGTGTTTACACTACTACCCCGAAAAAACCGAACTCTGCACTGCGTAAAGTGTGCCGTGTTCGTTTGACTAACGGTTTCGAAGTGACTTCCTACATCGGTGGTGAAGGCCACAACTTGCAGGAGCACTCCGTAGTCCTGATTCGCGGTGGTCGTGTTAAAGACCTTCCGGGTGTACGTTACCACACTGTTCGCGGTTCTCTGGACTGCTCCGGTGTGAACGATCGTAAACAAGGCCGCTCCAAGTACGGTACCAAACGTCCTAAGTCTTAATCGCCATCCCTAATGGCGAGGCTAATTGGCGATCATCACTAGTGTGGTCGCTAACGCGCTAAACCAGACAGGATAAGAGTAAGGCGGGTGTCGTTTGACTACCTGAATACCTGAAGACCTTTTTAATTTTAGAGGGCTTATCAATGCCTAGAAGACGAGTTGCTGCGAAGCGCGAAATTCTGCCGGATCCAAAATTCGGTAACACAACTCTGGCAAAATTCATGAACCACGTAATGATCAGCGGTAAGAAATCTGTCGCTGAGAAAATCGTGTACGGCGCTCTGGACAAGATCCAGGAACGCACCGGTAATGACCCACTGGAAGTATTCGACAAAGCGCTGGAAACCGTTCAGCCGATGGTTGAGGTTAAGTCCCGCCGCGTAGGTGGTGCAACTTACCAGGTACCTGTTGAAGTTCGTCCTGCCCGTCGTATGGCTCTGGCTATGCGTTGGCTGGTAGACGCTTCCCGTAGCCGTGGTGAAAAATCCATGGCCCTGCGTCTGGCTGGCGAGCTGGCTGATGCTGCAGAAGGTCGCGGTGCTGCGGTGAAGAAACGTGAAGACGTTCACCGTATGGCTGAAGCGAACAAAGCATTCGCTCACTACCGCTTCTAAACTGCTGAGGATTGAGTTGTGGCTCGTAAAACGCCTATTGCCCGTTACCGTAACATCGGTATCTGTGCGCATGTAGACGCCGGTAAAACAACCACTACCGAGCGTGTTCTGTTCTATACCGGTATGTCTCACAAGATTGGTGAGGTGCACGATGGTGCCGCCACCATGGACTGGATGGAGCAGGAGCAGGAGCGTGGTATCACCATCACCTCCGCTGCCACTACATGTTTCTGGAAGGGCATGAACCAGCAGTTTGAAGACCACCGTATCAATATTATTGATACCCCGGGGCACGTGGACTTTACCATCGAGGTAGAGCGTTCGCTGCGTGTGCTGGACGGTGCGGTCGTGGTGCTGTGTGCATCTTCCGGTGTACAGCCTCAGACCGAGACTGTATGGCGGCAGGCGAACAAGTACGAGGTTCCTCGTATGGTGTTCGTCAACAAGATGGACCGTGCCGGTGCAGACTTCTTTATGGTTGTTGACCAGTTGAAAGATCGTCTGGGCGCAACTGCTGTGCCGATCAACTTCCCGATCGGTGCAGAAGACGAGTTTAAAGGCGTTGTAGACCTGATCCGCATGAAAGCCATTATGTGGAATGAAGCTGATCAGGGTATGACTTGCGAGCTGCAGGATATCCCTGCTGACCTGCAGGACAGGGCTGAAGAGCTGCGCGAAGAGATGATCGAAGCGGCAGCCGAGGCTTCTGATGAGTTGATGGACAAATACCTTGAAGAAGGTGAACTGTCCGATGAAGAGATCAAGGCGGGTCTGCGCCAGCGCACTCTGGATAACGACATCGTTCTGATGCAGTGTGGTTCTGCATTCAAGAATAAAGGTGTTCAGGCAGTGCTGGATGCGGTTGTCGAATACATGCCTTCGCCGGTCGATGTTAAGGCGATCGAAGGTACGTTGGATGACGCAGACGAAACTGTAGCAACCCGTGCAGCCGATGATGATGCGCCGTTTGCGGCGCTGGCGTTCAAGATTGCGACTGACCCATTCGTTGGTACGCTCACGTTCGTGCGTGTCTACTCCGGTGTTCTGAACTCTGGTGACAGTGTTCTGAACTCTGTAAAGACCAAAAAAGAGCGTGTTGGCCGAATGGTGCAGATGCACTCCAACAACCGGGAAGAGATCAAAGAGGTTCGCGCAGGCGACATTGCGGCTCTGATTGGTATGAAAGACGTGACCACCGGCGACACCTTGTGTGCGCTGGATAACGTTATCGTGTTGGAACGCATGGAGTTTCCGGATCCGGTTATCTCCGTTGCGGTTGAGCCAAGATCCCAGGCGGATCAGGAAAAAATGGGGATTGCGCTGGGTAAGCTGGCACAGGAAGACCCTTCTTTCCGTGTAGAGACTGATCAAGAGACAGGTCAGACTATAATTTCCGGTATGGGTGAGCTGCACCTTGATATTATCGTGGATCGTATGAAACGCGAGTTCAAGGTGGAAGCGAACATCGGTAAGCCACAGGTGGCGTACCGCGAGAAAATCCGTCAGTCTGTCGATGCAAACCACAAGTTTGCCCGGCAGTCCGGTGGTCGTGGTCAGTACGGACACGTGGTGATCGAATTCAGTCCATCCGACGAGGAAGGTCTGGAGTTCATCAATGAGGTTGTTGGTGGTGCGATTCCTAAGGAATACATCCCGGCAATCGAAAAAGGTATCACCGAACAGATGAAGAACGGTGTTATCGCAGGCTACCCGCTTATCGGTTTGAAGGCCCGTCTTTACGATGGATCTTATCACGAGGTTGACTCCAACGAGATGGCGTTTAAAATCGCAGCATCTCAGGCGCTGAAAAAGTACGCGCAGGAAGCCAGCCCGTGCCTTCTAGAGCCGATGATGAAAGTAGAGGTAGTTACACCTGAGGAGTACATGGGTGACGTGATGGGTGACCTGAATCGTCGTCGTGGGCTTGTTCAGGGTATGGAAGACAGCTCTTCCGGCAAGGTCATCAACGCACAAGTGCCGCTGGGTGAAATGTTCGGATACGCAACTGATCTGCGTTCCGCGACCCAGGGTCGTGCGACCTACTCTATGGAATTTGAAGATTACGCAGAAGCGCCGCAAAATGTCGCTGACGCTGTTATCAACAAGAATTAATTATTGCCCTTTCGTTTAAGAGGTATTAACCGTGGCTAAGCAAAACTTTGAGCGCTCCAAGCCGCACGTTAACGTTGGTACTATCGGCCACGTTGACCACGGCAAAACTACACTGACTGCTGCCCTGACTCGCGTATGTGCGGAAGTTTTCGGCGGTGAAATGAAGGCGTTCGACCAGATCGATAACGCACCAGAAGAGCGTGAGCGTGGTATCACCATCGCAACTTCTCACGTTGAATACGATTCTACTATCCGTCACTACGCGCACGTAGACTGCCCAGGGCACGCTGACTATGTTAAAAACATGATCACCGGTGCTGCGCAGATGGATGGTGCGATCCTGGTATGTGGTGCGACTGA
>NZ_JASBRH010000043.1 GCF_029961155.1 Pontibacterium granulatum
CAGTTGATGCCAGCGATTTCACGCATCATGGTCATGATTTTCTTGCCCACAATGCCTTCCATGTACGGCCACTCTTTGGAGTACAGGATCTCTTTTGCTTTGGATAGCTGTTCTGGGCTCAGCTCAACAACATTGATGCCTGCGCCACGTACCTTCTCCAGGAAGCCTTCGTCGATCGCTTGTGCTTCGTCCCAAACCTTGTTCAGGGTTGCGTCGGCTGCGGCCAGCAGTTTCTCGCGCTCATCGGCTGGCAGGTCTTCCAACCAGGACTTGTTGACTACCCAGAAAGCGTGTTCGAAGTAGTCGCGGGTCAGGATGTAAGCACCCAGTACGTCGCGCATCTGCCAAATTTCAACGGATGGACCAAAGGAGCGGCCATCAACGGTACCCAGCTGTAATGCGGTGTACAGTTCAGAGAATGGCATTGGAACTGCGGAGAAGCCCCAATTCTTGAAGCGCTCGATACCGATTTTCACAGGTGGTACGCGCATCTTGATGCCGGTTGTATCAGCTGGGAAGTTGGTTGGAATGCGGTCAACGCCTTTGCGGATTGCTACAGAACCGAAACCGGTAGGGATGGTACCCAGAACCACCAGATCCAGGTCTGCCATGATCTCGTTGTAAACGTCGGTCATTTTACCGTTAGGGCCGTACACTTTGCGTGCATCGTCCCAGTTATCTACAACGTAGCCCAGCCAGGACAGGTCCAGACGAGAGTCAAATTCAGATGCAGCAAATGTCATGGACATCGGCACGACGCCTTCCATACTCTGCTCGAAGATAGACGCCCAGTCACCCAAGTCGCCGCCCGGGTGGTAATCCACTTCCAGGGTAGAACCTTTCGCCTTCAGCTGAGACATGAAGGAGTCAGACGCCATGTGGAAGATGTGATCGGTAGGGTAAGCGTGAGCGAGCATGAACTCGTCACCAGCATTTGCGGTTTCTACTGCAGGAAGTGTCAGCGCTGCGGTGATAGCACAGGCAGACAGGACGGATTTGAAGGTGCTTTTAATTGTCATAGTGACCTCTAATATTTGTTGTTCTGGTCATTCTTGTATTTACCTCCCTGTTCATTCCGGCGGATAACCGGCAGAAGGTATGAATTGATTCTGTGATAGGTGAATGTTTCGTTAAATTTGAAATAATTTTCGCCAAGTTAAGTGAATGTTTAACTTAAATTGGGGATGCGTTAAGTGGTTGAGAGGAAACGCGTAAGGGAGGCTTTGTAGGGCAGGCCTTCAGCCTGCCGGCAGCCTGAAGGCTGCCCTACAGGGAAATGGTCGTTAAGAATTGAGCGGGAAATGGGAATGTGTTGGGCATTGCGTTGCAATGGCCAACCTACGCGGATGAATAGATATGTAGCAGCGCTCTCCGAGCGCGACATACCATTGTGGTTATATCTGTCGCGCTCGGCACCCTACAGGGCATAAAAGAGCGCTGCTACAAAGGGGGAAAAACGAACGGATTCGTAGGTTAGCCATCGCGCAGCGATGCCTAACACAACAAATTAATCCTGACCGGTCAGGTGCTCCAGATAGGTCTCCAACACCAAATTGGAGCGCGCACCTTTACGCGTAATCACCGAAAAATCAGTCTCGTAATTGTAGGTTTCCGGATCAATCGCCCGCATACGGCCTGCATTCACCCACTGGTTAGCCAAGTGGGCCGGAAGGTAGCCGATGTATTGACCGGTAAGGATCAAAAACGCGATACCTTCTCGGTCGGTGGCGGTGGCGGTGGCTTTTAACTGCTGGTGGCAGGCTTTTACCAACGCGGTTTGCGCATACGCTGGAACCACCGCATCCCACTCGCTCACATCGATGTCGCTGTCGGCCACGTAAAACAGCGGGTGATTGTGGGAGCAATACAGGCGGGAGCGCTCTTCATACAGCGGATAGTAGTTGAGGCCTGCCAGAGCACGAAGGGTTGGTACAATACCCACGTGTAAACGGCCATCCAGAACGCCCAGCTCAATATCGTTCGGTGGGATCATGCGGATATTGATCACCACCTCAGGGCCTTGCTGCTTAAGCTCCGACAAGGCATTAGTGATCAGCATCTTCGGCATGGTTACCAGGTTATCGGTGATGCCGATATTCAGTTCACCCTTCAGTTGGGTGTGCAGGGTGTTTACCTGGGTGCGGAAGTCTTCGATGGAGGAGAGCAACTGCAGGGTATAGTTGTAGATCTGCTGGCCCTCTTCGGTCAGTGAAAAACCGGAACGGCCGCGTTGGCAGAGGCGGAAACCGAGGCGGGTTTCCAGGTCGGACATGGCGATGCTGATCGCAGCACGGCTGATGTTCAGTTCCACTTCGGCGGCAGAGAATCCGCCGCACTCGACCACCACTTTGTAGATGCGCAACATGCGCAGATCGACATCACTGATCTGCCCTTTGAATTCACTTTTCTTTGCCATCTGCCCGTTCCACTACGTTATAAAGTTAACTCAAATATTACCTAACAATTTTATACATATATTTTTAGTTAACCTAGTAAATAACGAGCGGACCGTGTTATTTACCCCAGTCCAGATAGATCTCCGGTTTCTCCATCACCTCCTCAATGCGCTGCTTGAGCAGATCGGCAAACTCCATGGTGATCATGGAAGAAGGGGTATCTGCCGGGAACATCATGCCAACACGCAGGAATACATCGGGTTCAAAGCGGCGAAATACCACTTTGCCGGGGCGGGCGTAGGTGGTGTAGCTGTAGGCGGATATTGGATCCATCACCGATACACCCAGTCCACGCTCTACAAACTGCAGCGCGGGAATATAAAAGCGGGTTTGCAAACGTACGTTCATGCGGTGGCCGCTGGCTTCAAACATCTGCATCAGATCGTGGAAGATCATGTGATCCGGATGCAGAGTGATCATGGGCTCACCGTCCAGCAACGCTGGTGTGATGACCTCTTCACCTGCTAATGGGTGATCAACTGGAAGCGCACACACCGACTTCAGCTCGAACATCTGATTTTTGCCCAGGTTAGACTGGTGCGTGGACATCTCCGCTAAACCCAGGTCGTACTGGTTAGACGCGATCCATTCCACTACGGCATCAGAGGTACGTGTTTGCAGCGATGCTTGTACTTTAGGGTGTTCTTCCAGAAAGTCAGCCAGTACGTCAGGTACAAAGAAGTTAGATGGGCCCGGCATACAACCAATACGCAGGAAGCCGTACTGCTTATTCTGAATATCCTGAACGGTCTGGCTCACATCCTGAATACGGGCAAAGATCGCTTCTACCTCTTTGTAGAGGTAGTTGGCTTCAGGGGTGGGGTAAAGACGTTTCTTATGGCGCTCGAACAGCTGGAAACCGATCTCATCTTCCAGTGAGCTGATCATCATACTTACTGCCGGTTGGGTGCGGAACAGGTGTTTGGCTGCCTGCGAAACCGAACCGGTAAGCATTACCGCACGAAAGGCTTCCATCTGTTTGAGGTTCATAGCGTTGCCTTAGAATATTAATTCAGCTGATGATTGGCTTGGAAAATTGAACGTTACGTTATGTTATATGCGTAACTCAAATGTATCGCAACCATTCAGTCCGTGGGAACGTAGTTGAGTCGATTTTGTAGCTCATGACCTAAAAGGAGAGTGTTTCGAGCGGTGAAGCTTTGATACTGCGAAGGAGGAAAGCGGGGGGAAGGTAGAGCGGCTGCCCGGATGCCGAAGCAGAGCCGGGAGCCATTTCAGAAGAGGCGATTACTTCTTGCTAGTACGCGCTGCTTCTTCGGTGTAGATCGCGTAGGTCGCTTTCAGGTCAGAAACCCACTCAGGACCGTGGCGGAAATCTACCAGTGCGCCGATATTTTCGTACGCTTTCAGCACTTCAGGATCTTTCATGACTTTTGCAGTCGCTGCAGTCAGCTTGTCGACAACTTCCTGAGGTACGCCTGCAGGTGCGAATACACCGGACCAGCCGCCGAAGCTGCCCTTAATGCCGTAGTCAGCGAACGTAGGTACGCCTGGGAATGCGTCCATCTTTTGGTCCATTACCAGAACGCGTGCGCGGTCAGCTTTTACGTGAGGACCGAACGCCGGAGGGAAGGACACAGCAGAATCGATGTGGCCACCCACAACGGAAACCATGGAGTCCGCAGCGCCTTTACCGTGTACGTACTTCACCTTGTAGCCGGACTGGTTAGCGATGATGTTCGCCATGATAGTACCGGAAGAGGAAGCACCCCAAGAGCCCTGAGTTACAGTTTTGCTCTGCGCACCTTTGATAAAGTCATCAAAGCTTTTGTACGGGCTGTCTTTAGCTACTACAACTGCCGGAGGAACAGCGGTGTATTTCACAACTGGCGTGAAGGTGTCAAAGTTGTAAGGGGTGTTGGTGAAGTTAGGTGTCACCATCATGTTGCTCACACCAGCGTTGATCAGTGTGTAGCCGTCTGCTTTTGCACGCGCAACGAAAGAGGTGCCAACAACACCGCCGCCACCTGTTTTGTTGATAACAACAACAGGAACGCCCAGCTCCTTCTCAACGGCATCCGCCCAGATACGGGTCGTCAGGTCGGAGTCACCGCCAGCACCCCAAGGCACGATCACTTTGATTGGTTTTTCTGGGTAGTCAGCCATGGCAGCGCCCGCTGCGAAGGTCATGGTTACTGCGGTAGCGATGGATAGCAGGGTTTTTTTAGTGCTTTTCATACTAACTTCCTTCGATTTATTTTTATTTACGTTTGTTGTATTTCACAGGGCTCACGGCCTTTTAGTGTGGTTACGTCACCGCCCTGTGAAGGAGGTTGTTTTACTGCTTAGGCTGGCTTTTCTTCAGCCGCCGGAGCTGGGATTTTTGAGGCTTTCCGTTTTGCCCGCATGCTTGAGTAAACAAAGAATACGGACAGAGCGATAAACACCCAGCTGAATGGAGAAGCGAAAAACTTGGCGTAATCGTCCCCTACGATGGCAAACGCCTGATCCAGGTTCTGCTCAAGGAACGGTGTCAGGATGAAACCGATGATGAATACCGCCGGATTCAGTCCTACCAGTCGCATGCCGTAACCCAATACGGTGAAGGCGATCAGTACAAGGATGTCATCCATGTTCTGACCGGCGGTGAATGCACCGGTAAAGGCGAACACGGTCACGCATGGGAAGATGAAGTAACGTTTCAGTGATGCCATCTTCACGAAGAACTTGAAGCCAGAGCGAGCGATACCCAGCAGGAACAGATCGGTGATCAGGAAGCCTGCGAAGATCGCGTAGATGGTTTCAGTGTGTTCGAAGAAGATCATCGGGCCCGGCGTCAAACCGTGGATCAGGAACGCACCCATCAGCAGTGCTGCAACGTCATCGCCCGGGATGCTCAGGGTCAGCATTGGGATCATGCTGGAACCACATACCGCGTTGTTAGCGGATTCCGCTGCAGCGATACCTTCTACAGAACCTTTGCCGTACTGCTCAGGATTCTTGGAGGTACGTTTGCCTTCACCATATGCAATGAATGCCGCAGTACTGGAACCCAAGCCTGGCAGGGCGCCGATAAAGGTACCGATACCACTGGATTTCAGAATGGTGCGGAATACACCCCGGAATTCTTTGAAGCTGATGTGGTTGTCCGCAGGGTTCGGTGATTGGGTGATCGCTAGCTCATGGTGTGGCACCTTGCGTCGACGGATCACATTGATCACTTCGGGCATAACCAGAATACCGATCAGCATTGGGGTGAAGGTGAAGCCGCCGATCAACTCGTCGATACCGAAGGTGAAGCGGGAGGAGCCGGTGATGGAGTCCATACCCACCATCGCGAACAGCATACCCAGACAGCAGGAGAGCAGGCCGCGTGGAATGGATTCACCTGCCATAGAACCGATCACGGTGAAGGCGAACAGCAGCAGGAACACTTTCTCAATCGGACCGGCCTGCAATGAGATTGCAGAGATCGGTGCCGCGACCAGGATCAATACCAGCGTGGCCAGCATCTCACCGGACACGGAGGCAAACAGAGACATGTCCAGTGCCTTGCCCGCTTTACCGGCCTTAGTCAGTGCATGACCATCCTGAGCCGTCAGGAAGGATGCAGCCGCCCCAGGTGTGTTGATCAGGATCGCGGAGATTGAGCCGCCATAGATACCGGCTTTATAGACCGCCAGTAGCATGGTGATACCGATGATTGGATCAACGTAGAACGTCATCGGCAGCATGATGGCGATCGCCATGATACATGAAATGCCCGGAATCGCACCAAAGGTGATACCGATGACAACACCGACAATGATGCCCAGAATCGGGCCTACTGCCAGAATTGCCGAGAAACCACTAAGAATATTATCGAACATCTGATTGTCTCCCCTTACAGCGTCCAGATTGGCAGATATACCCGTAGATATTCGCGAGATCCGTAATAGATCAGTACGGGGGTAATACCAGACATCAGGATGATCGGCAGCCAGTTACGGCCACCCAGCAGATAAGCGACACCGAGCATGACAAATGGCGTAGTAACCATGAAGCCAAAGTGAGGTACGGCCAGCCAGTACGCGACGAAGATACCAACATAGATAAAGATGCCGGAGAATCCGTCGGTGGTAATCACTTCCTGGCCTTCCATCGCTGCACCTTTGGACAGCTTCATGAAGGATTGGATAGCGATAGTTGCGGCGAAGATGATGATAAAGCTTGCGACGACGCGGGGCAGGAACAGAATGCCCATTTCGCTGTCAGCGCCACCCTCAGCAAGGTTGTCGTTGGTTAGGATGATCACCGAAGCGATGATCAAAAACGTCGATAGAACGACGTCTATTTTTCTTCTGTCCATTGTAATACCTGAAGTATTTCTTATTTTTATCGGCCTGCACCAACCGTTCACACGGTGGTTTTGGTGGGTGTTCCTTGCCGTAGTGGTTATGGAATTACCCACGCCATAGGCCGTTGATTTATCCAGTGTAAATAAACCGAATATATATATAATTCGAAAAAATATTTGATTATATAAGTTTGGCTTATGTTTTGGAGCGCCTCCTAAATAATCAGGGGCGTCTCATTTCTTACTATAGGCAGTAAATAGGTAGGGGCATTGGCTGAGCGGTTTCTGGCTTTCTATCGAGGGCAGGACAAAAGCCTCAAAAATACAAACATAAGCAAATCTGATGACATGTTAAATATTTACGATTTGGCATTATGTTTGTCGAAGCAAATAATAAATTGCATCAAGGCTCTGACCTGAATCGTGTAATACGACAGGCCGAACATAACAATAAAAGAAGAACCTCGGTGTACGTATCGTTTGTGATCCATGACATTACCCGTCTGATCACATCGCATCTCGAACCCTTCTCTTATCCGTTTCGGTAATCCCTGTTGTTGAACAAGGGTGACACCCATATCCCGCCACAAGTGGGCATCGGTTACACACTTCTGGATTCAGGCTGCTGTTTGATCAGCACTGTTGCAGTGCGCCTACAAAAGACAAAAGACGAAATCAGGGAAGAACTGGCCCGTGTGCCATTACGCAACCGCGATAGCCAGCTGTGACAACCAATAACAAGTGAGTAAAAGATGATCCAACGCCAACATTCCAATCAACGCATGAGTCAGCTGGTGAGCTTCGCCAACCTGGTTTGGACTGCCGGTCAGGTTGCAAAAGATCCTTCAGAAGACATGGCAGGTCAGACTCGTCAGATCCTGGATCAGATCGATGCGCTGTTGGCAGACGCAGGCACTGATAAAAGTAAGCTGATCAGCGCCAACATCTGGGTATCCGATATCCGCCAGTTCGCACAGATGAACGAAGTATGGGATGCCTGGGTCGACAGCGAAAACGCACCGGTACGTGCCTGTGTTGAATCCCGTCTGGCCCGCCCGGAGCTGCTGGTCGAGATCCAGGTCGTAGCTGCCAATCCTTAAGTTTTTGAGGCGCGGCACTGCTGCCGCGTAGCGTGTATGCAAAGTTCACATATAGGAATACTCGGGGCTGGCATTGTTGGCCTCGCAACTGCACTGCATCTGCAGAAAGCAGGGTACAACGTGACGTTGATCGATAAAGAAGCCCCGGGTATGGGGGCTTCCTTTGGCAACGCCGGTTTGTTTGCTGACTATGCCCGCTTGCCGTTTTCCAAGTTTGCGATGATGCGCAAGATGCCAGGAATGCTGCTGGATAAAACCAGCCCGCTATCCATGCAGGGGAGCTATCTGCCTTCATTAATGCCGTACGGCTGGGAATTCTTTAAAGCCTGTTTCCCAGCGAAGTATGCGAAGGGCAAAGCTGCAATGAAGTCTCTGCAGGAACTGGCGCGCCAGGCCGACCAGGAGCTGTTGGACCTGACCAGTGCACAGGACCTTATAAAAGAAGAAGGTTGTTTGGGGCTGTTTGCTACAGAGGAAGGTTTTGCCACCGCGCAGCAAGGCGATTTACAGGAACGTAGAGATCAGGGTGTAAACCTTGAGTTCCTGAATGCCAACCAGGTTCGAGAGTTGGAACCGGACTTAGCTGATTTTCATGCCGGTGGCGTTTTTTATCCTGACACACGGTTCACCGTTAGCCCGGTGCAGCTGTGTCGCCGCTACGCCGACCACTTCACTGCCAACGGTGGGGTGATCGTGCAAAATCAGGTGCAGGCGGTAGAACCGGGCGAAAATGATGTCACCGTACGCCTAACCGGTGACACCGTGAAGTTTGACCAGGTTGTGGTGTGTGCCGGTGTGGCCTCAAAAGAGATCTTGGCCAGCATGGGTATCAAGATGCCGATGGTGAGCGAGCGCGGCTACCACCTGACACTGGATATCGGTGACAAAGAATTGAGTCGCCCGGTGGGTTGGTTGGATAAAGCGGTCTTCCTGACGCCGATGGATGGTGGTGTTCGCCTGGCAGGCACTGCCGAGTTTGCATTCGCGGATGCACCGCTTAACCCACAGCGTGCCGATGCCATGTTGGAACATGCCAGGGTGATGCTGGGAAGCAACCCGTCGATCAAATCGACCTGGGTCGGCAGTCGCCCATCAACGCCCGACTCGCTGCCAGTGATTGGCACGGTAGACAAGCACCCACGGGTGAAAGTGGCCTTTGGACACGGTCACCTGGGGCTGACCTTTTCTGCTGTAACCGGCAAACTGATTACAGAATGTGTACAGGGGCAGGCGTCCTCTGTAGACCTGTCACCGTTCTCTGCGACACGATTCGCATAAAAGGATACTGAAATGATTCTTAAAGGTGGAATTAACTATTACGGGATAACCATCGGTGTTATCTCCCTGGAATCCTACTTTCCGAAGCCAGACGGCCACATCAAGCACCCGGCCAGCTTCGACTTCCCGATCATGTATCACACCGTAAAAGGTGCAACCATTGATCGCCTGATCCGCGAACGTGATCCAGAGCTGCTCAAGCCATTTATCGAAGCTGCTCAGGAGCTGGAGCGTGAAGGTGTGAAAGCGATCACGGGTAGCTGCGGCTTCCTGGCCCTGCACCAGAAAGAGATCGCCGATGCGGTAAACGTCCCGGTATTTATGTCCAGCCTGATTCAGGTGCCGCTGGTCTCCCGCTTCCTGAAGCGTGACCAGAAGGTAGGTGTGGTTGTCGCCAACAGCGATGCACTGTCCGAAGATCACCTGAAAGGTGTTGGCATTGCTGACGAACCAATCGTGGTTGCGGGTATGCAGCACCAGAAGCAGTTTGCTGAAGTGATCCTGCGCGGCGACACCAACGATCTGGATATGGACCTGTTTTATGAAGAGCTGAGCGGTGTGGTAGGCAACATGCTGGAAGAAAATCCGGATGTGGGTGCTATCGTCCTCGAATGTACCGACCTGTCGACCTTTGCACCAAAACTGCAGGAGCAGTTCGGTCTGCCAATCTACGACCTGACCAGCCTCACCCGTATGGTGGCGGCAGGTGCTGATCGTCAGATCGCGTAAGAACTGAATAAGCGTTCTATCTTCTTTCTTCCTACAGCACGGCTCTTGTTGATAGGCAGAGAGCACCGCAAAAGCCGGTTCGGGTTTTATCCCGAGCCGGCTTTTTTTTGTGTTTCTAATTTCCCTTTTTGATCTATCCCGCCTTTGTAGGGCAGCCTCGTCGTCATCGAAGGTGATCAGGCTGCCGGCAGCGTAAACGCTGCCCTACAAATCCTGTTTGCCTCGTCAAACCACCGAATTCTTACCAATTATTTCGTAAATGTTGCGGAATTTTTCACTATGAATGAAATATCAGTATCCCTTATGTAAACGTAAATAATCTTGAATTGACCCAAACGGGTGCATACGGATAATGCGCGCTTCGCCATTTCAGTTCTCGTGAAAAAGTAATCCGTACAAATACACATGCAAGCATCAAATCTGCCACAGGGTGGCCTGTTCTGGACCACCTCCGCCTACATCGTTTGGGGCCTGTTGCCTCTGTTTTACCAGCATCTGCGTGGGGTAGAAGCGATGGAGATATTTGCCCTGCGCGTGTTGTGGTCCGTACCGTTGATGGCGTTGTTGCTCTGGGTCACCGTGACCCCAATCCGTGTGTTCAAACTGCTGATGGAGCCGAAGACCTTCTTCTGGCTGTTCCTGTCGACGGCGTGTATCTCAACCAGCTGGTACCTCAACACCTGGGGTGCAACCAATGGACAGGTGTTGATGGTGAGCCTGGCATTCTTTCTGACACCACTGATCAGCATCCTGATCGGTGTGTTCTATTTCCGTGAGCGTCTGACGCCCCTGCAACTGCTGGCGCTGATCCTCTGTGCAACCGGCTTCCTGTATGCCTGCATGAATCTCGACAGCTTTCCATGGCTAACCGTAGGGATTGCAGTGGCATTTGGCTGCTACGGAGTAATCAAAAAACAGGTGAAGATTGATACCCTCAACGGTTTGGCCGCCGAAGCTCTGTTGATGGTGCCATTTGCTGTGTTCTACCTGATTGGTGCGGCGGGGGAGACCCACTGGGAAGCGGGTGAAGAGAATGTACGCCTGTTGCTGGCGCTGACCGCACCGATGACCATCCTGCCGCTGGGCCTGTTCGCCTTCGGTGTGGCACGTATGAAAAACCTGTCCAGTATCGCCATCCTGCAGTACATCGAACCTACGCTGTACTTCCTGCTGGCGGTGTTCGTATTCGGCGAAGCGATCGATATGGAACGTCTCACCACCTTTATGCTGGTGTGGGCTGGCTTTATCGTCTTCTCCATCGACGCCATCCGTCGCGCCAAAGTCGCCAAATCCGCCCAGAATATTGGCCTGGAAAAACCGGAGATCTAGTCTCCGGTTTTGCGTTGCTTCGCTTTCTCTCGGACATGTAGCAGCGCTCTCCGAGCGCGACACCACATAGCTTTAATTTGGCACCTGTAGCAGCGGGCTCTGACCGCGACAGAAAGAACCTCTGAATTGTCGCCCTCAGAGCGGGCTGCTACGAAGGACTTCAGATCCTCAATTCGTCCGACTAACAATCAACTTCAATCCCATCGCCACCATCGCACCGCCCATCACTCGATCGATCCAATGGCCAATCGCCTTAAACTTGCGGTTGACCTTCGGGCTGGACAGCAGCATCACCACAGACGAAAACCATCCCAACTGGATCAGCATCATCCATACGCCATACACCGCAATCTGATAAAACGGCATATCCGGAGACAGCACCAGCGTAAACAGCGCCACAAAATAGACCGGCGCCTTAGGGTTCAGCGCATTACACAGAAACCCCATACCAATGGTCTTCAGTGCCGATTGCTGTGGTACGACCGGAGCATCCGCCGCCACATCCTGCGCAGGTGTCGACCGCAAGCCTTTATATCCCAGATAGAGCAGGTAACTGCCACCCAGGATCTTGATCACCCAAAGCGCTGTGGCGGAGTTCGCAATAATCGCTGCGAGACCAAAGCTGGAGTAGATAATATGGATCGACAGGCCCAGAGCGATGCCAATACTGCACAAGAATCCCGCTTTGCGACCGTGGGTCAGCGTCTGCTGAGATACCAGTACAAAGTCGGGGCCGGGAGATGCCGCTGCCAGCAAATGGATCGAGCTGATCAGTAGCAAACCTTGTAAAAGATCCATAACTACCTCGTGAATGTCTTAGGTGTTGAGCTGTTCACTCAACACGTGGTTTACGGTTAATTAGCGTATAGAATAAAAAAGTCGCTGGGTAGAGGTTGAATTAGGAAAGGTTTATTGCAGCATGCGCAAGAATGAGCAATTCGCACTGATGTACGAAATGGCGGTCTTTGTGGAAGTGGTAAAGCAGGGCAGTTTTACCGCCGCAGCCAACGTATTGGGCTGCTCAACCTCATCGGTGAGCCGCAGTATAACTAAACTGGAGAACGCACTCGCCACCAGTCTTCTAACCCGTACTACCCGTAAACTGCGCCTGAGCGGCAGCGGTGAAGAGGTCTACAGCCGCTGCAAACAGATGGTGGAAGCGGCAGAAGGCGTGTTGGAATTCAGCCAGGGCCTTAACGAAGAGATTGAAGGGGATATCAGCCTCAGCGTACCTAAAGCCGTGGGCCACACCGTGATCCACCCGTTGTTACCGGAGTTCATGGCGATGTACCCCAAGGTAAACCTGCACATGATCCTGGATGATCGACCGTTTGATCTGATCGACAACAACCTCGATCTCACCATCCGCATCACCGATAAACCTTCACCGGGTCTGATGGGACGCGAACTGTTCCGCGTAGATCATGTGCTTTGCGCATCACCGGAATACATCGAACAACACGGCGCACCACAAACACCGGAAGAACTGGCACAACACAGCTGTGTGTATCTGGGCGATAACCTTGCTGATTCTCGATGGACCCTGCGTAAAGACGGCAAAACCACCACCATCGAACTCAAGGGGCGTTATGCGGCTAACCACTCGCAAGTGAGGTTGGATGCGGTAAAGAAAGGGATAGGCATCGGAACCTTGCCTGACTTTACTGCAAGGGACGATCTTGCGGCTGGCAATATCGTAAAAATCCTGCCGGACTGGGAGTTCATTACGAACTATCAGGGCGGCGTGTGGGTCTTGTATGCGCCAACTCGGCATCTGCCGCAGCGCTTGCGGGTGTTTATTCAGTATTTGGTTGATAGGATTCGTGCGAACCAGCCTGCAGCTTGGCGCACGTGAAGTGACGCCCAACTAAAATCGTGATCTGGGGCGTTGTCACGTCTTATCGGGTTATGTAAGGATAGACGTCAAATTGATACATTCCCCGGATGGGAACACGTGTGAAATCAAGGAAAGTCTATATGTATCAAACTCTTGCCTTGCTTTCACTTCTCATCCATTTCGGGGGTATATGTCAAGCTGACGTATTTAAACACGTCAGTTTGACGTCTATTTAGCTGTTATAACTCAATACGTGCATAGAGATGGAATGAAGAAACGGATTTTGGTATCAGCAGTATTGATCACGTTCGTTAGCGGAACGTATGCGGCAGTCAGAGCATTTAATCATGCAGTGGATTTGGCTGCTGGTGAAGTAGTCGAAAGAACTCTCTCGGACAATACAATCGCCCAACTAAGGTTTTTGTCTGAAGTTGAAGAAACTCTTAAGCAAGGCAATCTTCAGGAAGCTCAACGAAAGTTGACTGAAGCGAAAGAGGATAATCTTTATATCTTGCATAGTTATTGCCAACTCCCCAAGTGTGTCAAAGCTGTCAAAGGGTATTCTGCTAAATGATTTATAACAAAAACATGAAAGGTCGCCCTTCTGGCTTGGACCGTAGCTACGCTCCGGCCCTTTATGTTGGGCGTTATGGGGCAATCAGAACATGAGTGCAAGGACGTACTTTAGATTAAGTTTACTGTTACCTCTGCTTCTACCTGTTGTGTTATTCCCCTTTACTGGTCTATCGGGAATAGTTGCAATACTTTGGATGTCACTGGGGTTTGGCGGTCCTGCATACCTCTTGTTTGGGGTAACTATTTTTTTATGGCTTGGGAAAATATCTACATCTTGGGGAATGAGAAAGCTTACATGTTGGGCGCCAATAATCTTTATTCCTATTCAGAGTGTTTCCTGGCTCATACATTTTCACCTTCAGAAACAGTCAAATCCCGAGCTAACTGGTGGTATAGAGGGGATTCCGGTTTTTGCTGTCTATATCCTACTGCTTGGCTACATTTACGTGGGTATAGTAAATGCCGGATACTATATTCTTGAATTTACAGGGGGAGTTCGTGAGTCATAAGTTTCCCCATAACAAGGGTGGGCACATCCGCCAGCAAAGCTGGCTTGGACAACCGCTGCGCGGTCGCCTGTGCCACAAGCGTTATAAACCGTGCCTATGTACCGAGTAGCATACTTAGCATCATTACTCTCGAGTGTAGCAGTCCTAGTTGGGACTGCTCTGATAGTTGGGATGCTGATGTTACCCGTAGATGCAAATTGGGGTAACGCAGGGGCATTTTCTGCGGCACTATCCATAGGTGCTACTGGTGGCGGGGTGCTTATTGCAATGTTCTTTGGAACGCTAGCTGGTTCTATCGCGTACGTTTTCCCTGACAAACTGCCCCCCACCAAGATCTATAAGTTACGCTGGTCTTTAATGCTTTCTGCGCCAGGCATTTTTGCACTGATTACGCTTCTCAGAGGGGGGGCTCTTAATGGTTTATAACAAGGCGCTCAAATTTGTTCCGGGGCTTCGCCCCTTCACCGGACTGCCCAAGCTACGCTTGGCCAGCCCTTTAGCGCGACGTTATGTTTACAAGGATGATCATGAAGAATATGGAATTGTGCACGCTTGAGGAGTTCGTCAAGCTTCAAAGTAATCCCTCTGAAAGGGAGCGGTTCTACTCAAAAGTTAGTATGGCCTTGAAGCTTTTGGGGGTGTTGGTGGCTTTCTTGAGCCCGGTTATCGTTGAATACTACTCACTGAAATCATTCTACGGCGTTTTCGGTGGTGTCATATCGGGCCTGCTTATAGGGTTCGGTATGTACTACAAATCAGCCAAAAGTCAGGTTCCATATTTCGCTAAATATGTTTCAGTGGATATCGAGAAAGTTAAAAACCGAATTAAGGAACTGAAAACATAACAAGTACGGGCACGGTCAGCCACTTCGTGGCTTGGACTCGCTTCGCTCGCCCGTGCAGTAAGCGTTGAGGCTGTCGGATAAGTCCCGCAGCCCTTGGCAGCCGGACTTTTCTCCCGCTACAATCGATTCAACGAACTTTACTGCTGATGGTGCAAGGGATGGCGCGCTACAAACACTACGATTACAACCAGACCAAGATGATTCCGCT
>NZ_JASBRH010000044.1 GCF_029961155.1 Pontibacterium granulatum
AATCACCAAAGGCCTCATCAGCACAACAAGGGATTGGCTCCTGCGCGAGCCGAAGAACAGCTTAATTTACTGTCCGGAATTAGTTGACCACTACAAAGCGCCGCAAATGAATCCCAGCCAGGGAACGACTTGGTGTGAATCACTATACCGGCTAATTGACCATGTTGTTCGATCAAGGGATCTATAGCCTTAGCTGCCGATTGAAAATCGGTTTCCGACAACGGCCCTTCCGGCTCAAGGATTACAACTAAGTGGTCTTCATCAATTTGCACTTTAAGCATCTTAAATTGCCTCTGGATATACTGGCTTATCCCCAGCCGAGAATTGTGTGTATGCGTATTTGGGCTTGGAGTCATTATAGTTAATCAGCGCTCTATTCACCGACTGAGCTCACTGCAGCCTTGATGCCATCGATGGTGACGGCAGCCGCTGAAAGAATATATTCACAGCAGTGTCGATCTGTTTATTAAGGGGTACATCTTTTCCCCGGTTCATCGCTAAGCGACGATTGTCCGATTTTGTTAATAGAATGGCTGTCCTGGTTATTGTTGCAGTTGCGTAAACGCTTCAAACTGAGGCAAGGTGCTGATCAGGCTAAGCGCTCCGGACAATCAGCAGAAATGACCTATGCCCAATGGGAGGCTGAAGTATGAACGCAGTTATAGCAGCGGATTACAGCACACCTGCCGCCGGTGAGGTGGCCCAGATCGCGCCAGGTCTGCTGTGGTTAAGGATGCCTCTGCCGTTTGAGCTGGATCATATCAACCTTTACCTGATCGAAGATGATGACGGTTGGGTGGTTGTTGATTGTGGGTTGTTCAGTAGCGCAACGATTGAGGTATGGAGTGGTGTCATAGAGCGGCATCTCGGCGACAAGCCTGTGAAGCAGGTTGTTGTCACTCATGCGCATGTGGATCATATCGGCGCTGCCGGTTGGTTATGTGATCGCTTTGATGTGCCGCTTTGCATGACGGCCAGAGAATACGATCTTGTTCAGGAATTCCTGGCCGAACTGATGGAGCCCAGTGGCGATTCACAGGTTGCGCGCGTCGAATTTTTTCATCGTCTGGGCATGAACAGCAAGCAGATCACAAGCCTGATGGCGATTTACGGTGGCTTTGCTGACCTGTTTTCTGCGTTGCCAAAGGAGATCAAACGCCTAGAGGATGGCGATTACCTCAGCATTGGTGCGCACCGTTGGCAGGTGATTCTCTCGGAAGGCCACTCTATCGCCCACGCCTCATTATACAGCCGGTCGCTGGGGATACTGATCTCCGGCGACCAGGTGTTGCCGCGAATCAGTTCTAATGTCAGCGTCGGCCCTCATGACCCGGATGGCAATCCGTTGCGGAGCTGGCTGTGTTCACTCAATCGCTTAAAGACGCTGCCGGCGGACACGCTGGTGCTGCCCGCGCATAATTTTCCCTTCATTGGTATACGTAAACGCTTGGATGAGTTGATCGAAGGGCACGAGCAGGATCTCAAAAAGATCGAGCAGATCTGCAGTGAGCCTATGCATATCATGCAGCAGGTTGAGCGACTTTATGACCGTAAGCTATCGATTTTTGACCTGCTGTTAGCCAGTGGTGAGTGTTTGGCGCATGTGCATTACCTGATGCAGAAAGGCTGTATATCACGTTCGCTGGATAATGCGGGGCGTTATTGCTATCAGATCATTACGGCAGATCAGGACCGTCGGTAGATACCCGGCGGCACCCCCGTCCACTGTTTGAATGCGCGGGTGAACGCGGCCGGTTCAGAAAAACCGAGGTATCTGGCGATCTGGGAGATCGGGATTGAAGGCTGGCTCAGGTAGTGAATCGCCGCATCACGCCGTACATCGTCCTTCAGTTCCTGAAAGCTGGTGCCTTCATCCGCGAGTTTTCTGCGCAATGTTCTGGAGGTGACATGTAGCTCTTCCGCTATCTCGTCCATACTGGTTGTCGCCAGTTCCTCTCCACTCTCCAAATAGTCCATGACGCGCCGGGTATAGGCCTGGTAGTACGCCTGGCGCTTGAACCAATCCAGCGGTGCGCGGCGCAGGTAGGCGCTCAATGTACGGGGTGTCTGTACCACCGGGTCATCCAGCATCTCCGTACCGAATACCAGTGCGCATTCCGGTTGATCGTACTTGGCCGTGCAAGGGTACATCAGTCGGTGCTCTGCGTTATGTGCCGGTTCGGGAAAGTCGAGACTGACATACTTGAGGGGAACACGTTGACCGATCAACCAGCTGGGAAAACGGTGCCACAGCAGAAGCAGGAACTCCCTGAGTGTACAGTCGGGGTCTCTGTCCGGATCGGTCAGGCGCATGGAGAAACGAACTTCATCGTCGGTAATGGATAACTCCAGATTAAGGGCGTCAGCTACCAGGTTGTAGAAGTGTCCCAGGTGATGGTACACCGCGCGTAAATTTCTGCAGCGCACTGCCTGCTTTGCCATCAAAGTAAAGACGCCATGCCGTGAAGGGTGGCTGCCCATGCACATGAACTCATCATCTGATACCCGCCACATTTCCTGCATCATCCGGCTTAGCTGATCGGGTGTGATCCGCAGGCCGGGATTCTCCAGCATCTGTTCGTTCAGTCCCGCAAAGCGCAGTAACTTCTGATGGTCGATATCGTTACGTTTGGCTGCCGCAACCAGGGTGCGGGCGAAATGGATGGAGACAGAGTGGCGTGCAGAACTCATGTAAGTGTCCGTATTTGACAGATCAATTGGCCGTTTAAGCCATGTATACGGTTCATAGTGTAGAACGAGTGTCCGAAAATGTTAACTATCAGACTTCTTTCGTTATTGTTGATTGAGCCGTTGATCAGGAAACTAGGGATATACAGGTAAGGCCGATTGCAGACGTAATCTGGCTAACTCAAACACTGAGTGAGCGCTGGTTTTACAGCGACGCACAATAATAAGAGAGAAACCCATGCAGAAACGTGAAGTGGTTGTGGTAAGTGGTGTACGTACGGCGATTGGCAGCTACGGCGGCAGCCTGAAGAACCATAAGCCGGGTCAGCTGGCGGGTATGCTGGTCGCTGAAGCCGTTAAGCGGGCGGGCGTGGCGCCCGAATCTGTAGGCCACACCGTTTTTGGTAACGTCATCCACTCCGAGCCTGCAGATATGTACCTGGGCCGCGTGGCTGCGCTGAACGGCGGCTTGTCTGAAACAGCCCCGGCGCTGACCGTAAACCGCCTGTGTGGTAGTGGCCTGCAGGCGGTACTGACAGCAGCTCAGCAGATCGAGCTGGGTATCTGTGACACCGTTGTTGCCGGTGGTGCCGAGTCCATGAGCCGTGCGCCTTATCACATTCCAACCGCACGTTTTGGTCAGCGTATGGGTGATGGTGCGATGGTCGACCCGATGGTTGCTGCACTGCACTGTCCTTTCAACCACATCCATATGGGTGTTACTGCTGAAAACGTGGCAGAGAAATACGGTATCACCCGCGAACAGCAGGATGAACTGGCCGCTCTGAGCCATAACCGAGCGCAGACCGCTATCGAAAATGGCTACTTCAAAGACCAGATCGTACCGGTTGAGCTGAAAAGCCGTAAGGGTGTGACGCTGTTCGATACCGACGAGCATGTTCGTTACGACTGCAAAGCTTCTGATATGGCCGTGCTGAAACCGGTCTTCAAGAAAGACGGCACAGTTACAGCGGGTAACGCCTCCGGTTTGAACGATGCAGCAGCAGCGCTGGTGATGATGGACCGTGAAGCGGCTGAAGCGCAGGGCGTTAAAGCAATGGCGAAGCTGGTTGATTACTCCGTAGTGGGCGTTGATCCGAAGATCATGGGTATCGGTCCGGTACCGGCGATTCAGGAAGTCCTGGAACGTAATAACCTGAACGTGAACGACATCGACGTATACGAAGTTAACGAAGCGTTTGCGGCACAGGCGCTGGCGGTTGCCCAACAGCTGGATCTGCCACGTGAGCGCGTAAACCCGAACGGCAGCGGTATCTCTCTGGGACATCCGATTGGTGCAACCGGTGCTGTTGTTACCGTAAAAGCACTGCATGAACTGAATCGAATTAACGGTCGTTACGCCATGGTCAGCCTCTGTATTGGTGGTGGCCAGGGTATTGCCGCACTGTTTGAACGCGTTTAACCCACTCTCATCCCCTTAAGAAGGTTAAACACTGGTAGGGCAGGAGTCACTTCTCATACTCCACTTGGCCACGGATGGCTGTTTTTTTCTCCTCCCTCCCCTGAAGAACAAGATCATCGCTTGTTTGCACTCTGGTAGGACGTGTTTGTCCGTTTAGGGCCAGAAATGGCCCCGTTTTTTTAGTGCAGACAGCAGTTATGAGGAACACATGATGTACAACGGTCAGGCGGTAAGCCTTAAATCCCTGGAATCTGGTCTGGTTGAACTGGTTTTCGACCTGCAGGGCGAATCTGTAAACAAGTTGAACAATCTGACGCTGAACGAGTTGAGCGAGGTTGTGGCACAGCTGGCTGTTGATAAGGATATCAAAGGTCTGCTGATCACCAGCGCAAAGCCGGCGTTTATTGTTGGCGCAGATATCACTGAATTTCAGGATAACTTCGCACTGAGTGCCGAAGAGCTGAAAGCATGGATCAACAAGACGCACGCCACCTTTAACACGCTGGAAAGCCTGCCGTATCCAACGGTTGCGGCGGTAAACGGCATGGCCTTGGGTGGAGGTTTTGAACTGGCGTTGAGTGCTGACTTCCGTGTGTTGGCGGCCGATGCACGCGTGGGGCTGCCGGAGGTTAATCTGGGGATCTGTCCTGGTTGGGGTGGCACAGTACGTCTGAGCCGTCTGATCGGTACCGAAGCCGCACTGCAGTGGATGATGACCGGTAAACCTCAGAACGCATCAAACGCACTGAAGTTGGGTGCGGTCGATGGTGTGGCAGGCAGTACTGAACTGCGCGCAGCGGCCATCGCTATGTTGCAGGCTGCAGTAGCGGGTGATGTAGATTTTGCCCATAACCGCGAGCGGAAACAGCAGCCGCTGGTGGACTCCGTGGCGTTGCTGGATATGCAGGAGAAGTTAGCCAAAAAGCTGGACTCAAACTACCCGGCAGCAGGCGAGATCCTCAACGCGGTGTGCACCCATGCGACATTGCCAATGGCAGACGCGCTGGCGGTTGAGGTTGAAGCCTTTGTAACACTGGCGCAGTCAGATGCCGCACAAAGCCTGGTTGGACTGTTTATGAACGACCAGCTGCTGAAGAAAAAATCCAAAACCCTGTGCAAGCAGGCTGATGCGGTTGAAAAGAGCGCCGTATTGGGAGCAGGCATTATGGGTGGCGGCGTAGCCTACCAGTCTGCATCAACCGGTACACCGATCCTGATGAAGGATATCCGTGAAGAGGCATTGGATCTGGGCCTCAAGACAGCCTCCACGCTGCTGGATCGCAAGATCGACAAAGGCCGGATGGATGCCGCAGGCAAAGCGGTGGTGATGGATGCCATCACGCCAACCCTGGATTACAACGAGTTTGGCAGTGTTGATCTGGTGGTTGAAGCGGTGGTGGAAAATCCGGCCATCAAAGCGGCCGTCCTGGCGGATGTTGAAGGTGCCGTCTCTGAGACTGCGGTACTGGCGTCCAACACCTCCACCATCTCAATCGATACGTTGGCAGAAAGCGTGGCACGCCCGGAGCAGTTCTGTGGCATGCACTTCTTTAACCCGGTACACCTGATGCCGCTGGTCGAGGTCATTCGTGGCAGCAAAACCAGCGATAACACCATCGCACGTACCGTTGCTTATGCAACCGCGATGGGCAAGACCCCAATCGTTGTGAACGACTGCCCGGGCTTCCTGGTGAACCGCATCCTGTTCCCTTACTTCAACGCCTTCAACCGTCTGCTGATCGATGGTGTTGATTTCCAGCGCATCGACGGTGTGATGGAAACCTTCGGCTGGCCAATGGGACCGGCGTACCTGGCTGACGTGGTGGGTATCGACACTCTGGTACACGCCGATCACGTAATGCAGGAAGGTTTCCCAGAGCGCATGGGCCATGATTCCGACGTGATTGCAGAAGCACTGCTGGCAGCAGACTGTCTGGGCCAGAAGAACGGTAAGGGTTTCTACGAGTACGGCGTGGATGAGAGTGGCCGCCGCTTCAAGGAACCAGCGGGTCAGGCGCGTGAGCTGATTGCCGAGCGCACCAAGCAGCGTATCGACATCAGTGACCAGGAGATCATTGATCGCATGATGATTCCGATGTGCCTGGAATCCGTACGTTGTCTGGAGGATAGCATTGTCGAAACGGCTGCAGAAGTGGATATGGGCTTGATTCTTGGGCTGGGTTTCCCGCGTTTCCGTGGTGGTGCGCTGCGCTACATCGACACCATTGGTCTGCAGGTCTTTGCCGACAAAGCTGCGGTTAACGCAGAGAACGGGCTACTTTACGCGTTGACCGAAGGCTTTAAAGCACGCCTGAAAGACAACCGTACTTTTTACTAATTTGCATGTCGCCCTCAGAGCGGGCTGCTACAAGCACGATATGTAGCAGCGGGCTCTGACCGCGACAAGAACAAAATAACGAGAGGTCAGTCTCGACACTGGCCCCAACAGGAGTGGAAGAACATGAGTGAATACAAGCATCCATACCGTGACGCTGAGTTTGTCCTGAATGAGCTGGTTGATTTTGACGCGTTGTGTGCCGACGCCGGCCTGGAAGAGATCAATGCTGAACTGGCATCTGTCATTCTGACCGAAGCGGGCAAACTAGGCGCCGACGTTCTGGCACCACTGAATGTGGTGGGCGACACCCAACACCCCAAACTGGGTGAAAACGGCGTCCAGGAGACGGCGGGTTTTGCTGATGCTTATCAGCAGTTTGTCGAAGGTGGTTGGAACTCACTCACACCTGCCGAGGAGTTTGGTGGTCAGAACCTGCCGAACGTACTGGGTACTGCGGTCAACGAGATCTGGCAGTCGTCCAACCTGGCATTCGCTCTTTGTCCGCTGCTGACACAGGGGGCAATCGAGTCGATTGCCCACCACGGTTCCGATGAGCTGAAGCAGGCCTACCTGCCAAAAATGGTGAGTGGCGAGTGGACCGGCACCATGAACCTGACCGAGCCGGATGCGGGTTCCGACCTGGCAGCGGTGAAAACCAAGGCGGTGCCGAACGGCGACCACTACCTGATCACCGGCCAGAAGATTTTCATCACTTGGGGTGACCATCAGATGACCGACAATGTGGTGCATCTGGTGCTGGCACGTCTGCCGGATGCGCCGGCGGGTGTGAAGGGGATCTCCCTGTTTGTGGTGCCTAAATTCCTGCTGGATGAGAATGGCAATCCGGCGGCACGCAACGATGCACATTGCGTATCTCTGGAGCACAAACTGGGCATCCACGGCAGCCCGACCTGTGTGATG
The DNA here is from genome assembly GCF_029961155.1 of Pontibacterium granulatum. Taxonomy (GTDB): domain Bacteria; phylum Pseudomonadota; class Gammaproteobacteria; order Pseudomonadales; family Balneatricaceae; genus Pontibacterium; species Pontibacterium granulatum. Next base: position 7,371 of record NZ_JASBRH010000044.1, read on the forward strand.
AGCTTCGGTGACAAAGAAGGCGCGGTGGGTTACCTGGTCGGTGAGCCACACAAAGGTCTGGCGTACATGTTTACCATGATGAACCACGCCCGTCAGGGTGTCGGTCTGCAAGGGCTTGCCATTGCTGAGCGTTCCTATCAGCAGGCGGTTGAGTACGCAAAAGAGCGTTTGCAGGGCACCAAAAAAGATGGCAGTCGTTTTGCCATCATCAAGTTCCCGGATGTGCGCCGTATGCTGACGCAGATGAAGTCCGCGACCGAGGCGATGCGTGGTCTGGCGTTGATTGGCGCGGCCGAGATCGATCGCAGTCACCATGCCAAAGATGAGGCTTCTGCCAAGCGACACAACGCACGTGTTGAATTGCTGACACCAATCGTTAAAGGCTGGCTGACAGAGATGGCGCAGGAGGTGACCTATCTGGGTACCCAGGTGCATGGCGGCATGGGCTTCATCGAAGAAACCGGTTCTGCCCAGCACTACCGTGATGCCCGCATCCTGACCATCTACGAAGGCACCACCGGTATTCAGGCGCTGGATCTGGTCGGCCGTAAGACGTTGATGAACAACGGCGAGCATCTGGCCGAACTGATCGCTGAGATCGAAGAAACTGCTGTGCAGCTGGAAGCGAACGAGCAGTTTGCCGCCCAGGGTGCAGCGCTGCGCGAAGCGCTGGAAGCCGGTAAAGCCGCACGTGAATGGCTGCTGGCGAATGCCCCTGGCGATGCCGCTGCGGCAGGCAGTGTCAGCGTCAACTTCATGATGATGTTCGGCTATATCTGTGGTGGTTGGGTGATGGGGCAATCTGCACTGAAGGCACAGGCACAGTTGGATGCCGGTAATGGTGATCCTGAATTCCTGACCGCCAAGCTGGCAACTGCACAGTTCTTCAGCGAACACCTGCTGCCACGCGTGAAGAGCAACCTCGCCTCCATCCAGGCGGGTAGTGCAAGCATCATGGCACTGGCTGAAGATCAGTTCTGATTCCGGTGTTCAGCATGTAAGGCGGTTGGGGTGAACCCTGTCCGCCTGTCACAAAAAAGTCACCCTTTATATACCTCTTTGGGTGGATGTGAAGTTAATCCAGATCCCAGAAAATCAGAGTGCTGGGTTAAAACTATAAAAAACAGAATACCCGTCCAGCTCCCAGCTTGTGGTGGGTATCAAGAGAGATCGATATGAAAGTACTAGTCACCGTCAAACGTGTGATCGACTACAACGTCAAAGTACGTGTGAAGTCCGATAACACCGATGTAGATCTGGCCAACGTGAAGATGGCGCTGAACCCGTTTTGTGAAATTGCCGTGGAAGAAGCGGTGCGCCTGAAAGAGGCCGGTACGGCTTCCGAGGTCGTCGTGGTATCCATCGGCCCGAAAGCGTGCCAGGAACAGATCCGTACCGCACTGGCACTGGGTGCCGACCGTGGCATTCAGATCGAAACCGAAGATTCCCCGGAGTCTCTGAACGTGGCCAAGCTGCTGGCGAAGGTGATCGACGAAGAGCAGCCTGAGCTGGTGATCATGGGTAAGCAGGCGATCGACTCTGACAACAACCAGACCGGTCAGATGCTGGGTGCACTGCTGGATATGCCACAGGGTACGTTTGCGTCCGAAGTGAAGATCGAGGGTGACAAAGTCAACGTGACCCGCGAAGTGGACGGCGGTCTGCAGACGGTTGCTCTGAATCTGCCAGCGATCGTGACCACTGACCTACGTCTGAACGAACCCCGCTACGCGTCTTTGCCCAACATCATGAAAGCGAAGCGTAAGCCGCTGGACGTGAAAACCCCTGCAGACCTGGGTGTTGAGTTGAAAGCGCACACCCAACTGCTGAAAGTCACGCCACCGGCCGAGCGTCAGGCGGGTATTAAAGTCGGCAGCGTGGATGAGCTGGTCGAAAAACTGAAAAACGAAGCCAAAGTAATTTAAGGGGTGATCTAATGGCT
>NZ_JASBRH010000045.1 GCF_029961155.1 Pontibacterium granulatum
GCGGGTAACTCCGGTGTGGTTGCGAAGATGGCCGGTTTCGAACTGCCGCTGGAATCCCACCCGCTGCAGGCACTGGTATCCGAGCCGATCAAACCGATCCTGGACACTGTTGTCATGTCTAACCACGTACACGGTTACGTGAGTCAGTCCGACAAAGGTGACCTGGTAATTGGTGCAGGTATCGACGGCTACAACGGCTACGGTCAGCGTGGTTCCTTCCCAACCATCGAGCACACTGTACAGGCGATCGTTGAGATGTTCCCGATCTTCAGCCGTGTACGCATGAACCGTCAGTGGGGCGGTATCGTGGACACCTGTCCTGATGCCTGTCCGATCATCAGTGAAACGCCTATCAAGAACCTGTTCTTCAACTGCGGTTGGGGTACCGGTGGCTTTAAGGCGACTCCGGGATCCGGTCACGTCTTCGCAGCATCTCTGGCGAAAGGTCAGATGCACGATCTGGCGAAACCGTTCTCTATGTTCCGATTCCACAATGGCGCGCTGATCGATGAGCACGGCGCAGCTGGCGTAGCGCACTAAGGGGAGTTAATACCATGTTCCATATCTACTGCCCGCACTGTGGCGAATACCGGGAAGAGGAAGAGTTCCACGCAGCAGGTCAGGCGCACATCGCGCGCCCGCTGGACCCGGAAGCTTGCAGCGACAAGGAGTGGGGTGAGTACCTCTACTTCCGTAAGAACACCCGTGGTCTGCACCACGAGCTGTGGGTTCACGCTGCCGGTTGTCGTAAGTTCTTCAACGTAACGCGCGACACCCAGACCTACGAAATCAAAGAAGTTTACCTGATTGGCGAACAGCCATCCGTGGTTGCTGAGTAAGAGGAGCGGAGCAATGACACAGAAAAACCGCCTCCAGAGCGGAGGTCGCATCGACCGTTCCAAGCCGTTGGCCTTTACCTACAACGGCAAGAAATTTAAAGGTTTCCACGGTGATACCCTGGCATCTGCGATGCTGGCAAACGGTATCGACATCGTAAGCCGTAGTTTTAAATACAGCCGTCCACGCGGCATCGTAGCCGCAGGTGCGGAAGAGCCGAATGCGGTTCTGCAGCTGGGTGCAACCGAAGCGACTCAGGTACCAAACGTACGAGCAACTCAGCAGGAGCTGTTCGACGGTCTGGTAGCGGGCGCAACCAACGGTTGGCCAAACGTTGATAACGACCTGATGAGCTACGTAGGTAAAGTCGGCGGCAAGATGATGCCTCCTGGCTTCTACTACAAAACGTTCATGTACCCGCAGTCGCTGTGGCACACCTACGAAAGCATGATCCGTAAGGCGGCTGGCCTTGGTCGTTCTCCGCTGGAAAACGATCCGGACATGTACGACAAGATCAACCAGCACTGTGACGTTCTGGTTGTAGGCGCGGGCCCTGCCGGTCTGGCGGCAGCACTGACTGCAGCGCGCAGTGGTGCACGTGTGATCATCGCCGATGAACAGGCAGAGTTCGGTGGCAGCCTGCTGAGCAGCAAAGAGTCTTTGGACGGTAAAGCTGCATCCGCATGGGTTAGCGATGTTGTGAAAGAGCTGAGCGGCTACGAAGACGTAATGCTGCTGCCGCGTTCCACTGTGAACGGCTACCACGACCACAACTTCCTGACTATCCACGAGCGTCGTACCGACCACATCGCGGACAAAGCGCCAGAAGGTATGGTGCGTCAGCGCCTGCACCGTGTGCGTGCTAAGTGGGTGATCCTGGCGACCGGTGCGCACGAGCGTCCACTGGTTTACGCAAACAACGACGTACCGGGTTGCATGGTGGCAAACGCTGTTTCCACGTACATCAACCGTTACGGCGTGGTACCGGGTAACGAGCTGGTCCTGATGACCACCAACGATTCCGGCTACCAGGCAGCTCTGGACTGGCACGATGCGGGCCGTAAAGTGGCGGCGATCGTTGATACCCGTCAGAACCCACAGGGTGACCGCGTTGCGGCAGCCCGTCAGCGTGGTCTGAACGTGATCACCGGTTCTGCGGTCATCGAAGTCAGCGGTAGCAAGCGTGTGACCGGTGTGAGCATCGCTCCACTGAGCGCAGACGGCAGCCGTGTAAACGGTTCCGTAACCAAGATGAATGCCGACACCGTAGCGACCTCCGGTGGCTGGAGCCCGGTAATCCACCTGTCTTGCCACACCGGCAGCCGTCCGGTTTGGAACGACGATGTGGTTGGCTTCCTGCCAGGTCCTACCGTACAGAAACAGCTGACTGCCGGTGCAATCAACGGTAGCTACAGCACCAGCACTGCGCTGTTTGAAGGTCTGAATGCGGGTCTGAAAGCACTGGCTGAGCTGGGTATGGATGCAGCAGAAGTTGCTCTGCCAAAAGCGGAAGAGGTGAAAGAGGGCAACCCAATGACCCTGTTCCACATTCCGCACCTGAAGCCAACGTCTAAAGCGCCAAAACAGTTCGTTGACTACCAGACCGACGTAACCGCAGCCGGTATCGAAGTTGCGTGTCGTGAAGGTTACGAGTCTATCGAGCACGTGAAGCGTTACACCGCAATGGGCTTCGGTACTGACCAGGGTAAGCTGGGTAACATCAACGGTATGGCGATCGCTGCGAAAGCACTGAATCAGACCATCCCTGAGACGGGTACGACCATCTTCCGTCCGAACTACACACCGGTAACCTTCGGTGCGATCGCTGGCCGTGACTGTGGCGAGCTGTTCGATCCGAAACGTTACACTGCGATGCACAAGTGGCACGTAGAAAACGGCGCGAAGTTTGAGGATGTAGGTCAGTGGAAACGTCCTTGGTACTTCCCGAAAGCGGGTGAGTCCATGCAGGACGCGCTGAACCGTGAATGTCTGGCGACCCGCGAATCTGTAGGCATCCTGGATGCATCGACACTGGGTAAGATCGACATCCAGGGTAAAGATGCACGTGAATTCCTCGGTCGTGTGTACACCAACGCATGGGCGAAGCTGCCTGTCGGTAAGTGTCGTTACGGCCTGATGTGTGGCGAAGACGGCATGGTATTCGACGACGGTGTTACGTCCTGCCTGGGTGAGAACCACTTCGTGATGACCACCACCTCCGGCGGTGCGGCACGCGTATACGAATGGCTGGAACTGTACCATCAGACCGAATGGCCAGAGATGGAGGTGTACTTCAACACCGTAACCGATCACTGGGCAACCATGACCATCTCCGGTCCGAACAGCCGCAAACTGTTGGCTGAGCTGACCGATTACGATGTGTCCAAAGAGAACTTCGGTTTCATGGACTGGCGTGAGATGAACGTTGCAGGTGTTCCGGCACGTGTATTCCGAATCTCCTTCACCGGTGAGCTGTCCTTCGAGATCAACGTTCAGGCGAACTACGGTCTGCACGTGTGGGAGAAACTGTTCGAGCACGGCGAGAAGTACAACCTGACGCCATACGGTACTGAAACCATGCACATTCTGCGTGCAGAGAAAGGTTTCATCATCGCAGGCCAGGATACCGACGGCTCCGTACACCCATACGATCTGGGCATGGGCTGGTGTGTATCTCCGAACAAACCGTTCAGCTTCATCGGTAAGCGCGGTATGGCACGTGAAGATTGTGTCCGTCCTGACCGTAAGCAACTGGTGGGTCTGAAAACTGTAGATCCAAACGTGGTACTGCCGGAAGGTGCACAGGGTGTATTCGACCCTAAAGCGCCAATCCCAATGCCGATGGTCGGTCACATCACATCCAGTTACTGGAGTGCGTGCCTCGGTCGCAGTATCGCCATGGGCTTCGTGAAGGGTGGTCTGGATAAGATGGGTGAGAAGGTTTACTACCCATTGGCAGATGGCCGTACTGTAGAAGCTGAAATTTGTAGCCCGATCTTCCTGGATCCAAAAGGGGAGCGTCAAAATGTCTGATCTGAACGTAGCTGTAGCTGAAGAAGAAGTAACAACCCCTAAAGCGGTTGTTATGAACCAGATTCCGGCAGCGGATGCAGGTGTACGTGGCGAATCGCCACTGCACCACGCCGAGCTTGAGTCTCTGGCGAAGCAGGGGCCACGTCAGGGTGGCATCCACTTCAAAGAGAAGAAACTGCTGGGTCACCTGACCCTGCGTTGCAACCCTAATAATGCTGAACTGATGGCATCCGCTGCAAACGTTCTGGGTGTTGAGCTGCCACAGAAAAAGCTGACCGCGGTGGAAGCAGGTGACGTGTCTGTTCGCTGGATTGCTCCAGACGAGTGGCTGATCCTGGTGCCAGGTGAGAAAGCGTTCGAAATGGAAACCCGTTTCCGTGACGAGATGAACGGCCACCACTCTCTGGTAAACAGCAGCGGCGGTTCCACCGTGTACGAACTGTCCGGTGAAAACGTTGTTGAGATGCTGAAGAAGTGTACGCCGGTGGATCTGCATCCGTCAGAGTTCCCGGTAGGTAAAGTGGTTTCCACTGTATTTGCCAAGAGCTCTGCCGTGATCCGTCGTAAAGGCGACACTGAATTCGAACTGGTTGTACGTCGCAGCTTTGCCGACTACATCTGGCTGTGGATTCAGGATGCCAGCCGCGAGTTTGGT
>NZ_JASBRH010000046.1 GCF_029961155.1 Pontibacterium granulatum
CAGCTGAAAGACTATGCGATGGGTGCATTCCCGCTCTGTCATGCAGAAGTGGCAACCCAGGTTCACGATAAAGACCACAACGACATCACCTTCGCGACCAATATCCCTGTACTGACCGAAGTGCACGATAAAGCATTCGTAACCGGTTCTGGTATCAACAATCCTCCAGATCCAACCGGTGACGTAAGCTTCCAGCTTTACAGCGGTCTGGACTGTATGCCAGGTAACGAAAGCGGTTCACCTGAAGTAGTAGCATTGGGTTCTGGTAATCCAGCCATGGCGGAATCTACACCGTTTATGCCTGCTGCAGGCGAATGGTCGTTCAGTGCCAGCTATGAAGGTGACAACAACTATCCTTCAGCCAGCTTGCCGGGTGAGGATTGTGAACCGTTTACCATCATTAAACGCAACGCAACCGTGGCAACCAACATTCACGATGCTGACCATAACGACATCACCGGCGGTGACGCATTTATCGGCGATACTATTCACGATAAAGCCTTTGTAACCGGCGATGGCGTAGCACCTACACCAACAGGTACGGTGACCTTCTACCGTTACGCAACCGGTAACTGTTCAGGTACACCAACCACTGAAACCATTAGCTTGTCGGGTGGTAGCGCTGAATCCAGTGGATTCCAGCTGCCGGCAGCAGGTGGCTTGTCCTATCTGGCCACGTACAGTGGCGACCAGTACTACAACGAGATCAAACTCGGTGATCTGAGTACGGCCCCTGTTCCTGAAGGGGATTGTGAACCACTGACCGTGAATAAAGTGGATGCTGATATCGCAACCCATGTCCATGACGCAAACCACGGCGACATTACCGGCAGTAGCGTTGATGTCGGCTCCATCGTGCATGACAAAGCAGTGGTAACAGGTCTGCAGGGAACACCTACCGGTACTGTAACCTTCTACCGTTACGCAACCGGCAACTGTTCCGGTACTGCAACCACTGAAACCGTAAGTCTGTCCGGCGGTATGGCCGAGTCCAGTGACTACGCTACCGTGTTGTCCGGCGCCTTGTCCTACGTTGCGATCTACAGCGGTGATGCCATTTACAATCCAATCGCGCTTGGGGATCTCGATCCGTCCAAACCTGTACCGGAAGGTGACTGTGAACCGCTGACGATCAACAAGATTGATGCGGATATTGCAACGCATGTGCATGACAAGGATCACAGCGACATCACCAACGGCAGTATCGATGTAGGGTTTACCGTGCATGATAAAGCGGACGTAACCGGTGCGCTAAGCACGCCTACCGGCACCGTAACCTTCTACCGTTACGCAACTGCCAACTGTACCGGCACTGCAACCTCTGAAACCGTGAGCCTGTCGGGCGGTATGGCCGAGTCGGCTCACTTCACAACGGTTGTGTCTGGTGCATTGTCCTATGTTGCAATCTACAGCGGTGACGGTGTTTACAATCCGATCACGCTGGGCGACCTGGATCCAAGCAAACCGGTTCCAGAGGGTGATTGTGAACCACTGACCGTGAATAAGATTGATGCGGATATCGCGACCCACGTTCACGATAACAGCCACGCAGATATTACCGGTGGCAGTGTGCCTGTCGGTTCGACTGTTCACGATAAGGCAGACGTAACCGGAGCGCTGAATGCACCTACCGGCACCGTAACCTTCTACCGTTACGCAACCGGTAACTGTACCGGTGCAGCAAGCACCGAAACCGTTGCACTGTCTGGCGGTATGGCTGAGTCCGGTAGCTTCACACCGATGTTGTCCGGTGCGCTTTCTTATGTAGCGATCTACAGTGGTGACGATGTTTACAATCCGATCACGTTGGGTGATCTGGATCCAAGTAAACCGGTTCCAGAGGGTGATTGTGAACCACTCACCGTGAACAAGATCAACGCTAACGTTGTGACACACGTTCACGATGACAAACACGCCGACATCACCGGTAGCAGTGTTGATGTGGGTGCAGTCGTTCATGATAAATCCGATGTAACAGGCGGGCTGACAGTGCCAACAGGTAGCGTGACCTTCTATCGTTACGCAACTGGCAACTGCTCCGGCACTGCAACCACTGAAACCGTTGAGTTGTCTGGTGGCATGGCCGAATCCAGTGACTTCAGCACGGTCGTATCCGGCGCATTGTCCTACTTGGCAACCTATAGCGGTGACGGTGTTTACTACCCAATCTCGCTGGGTGATTTGGATCCATCCAAACCAGTCCCAGAAGGTGATTGTGAGCCGCTGACCGTGAACAAAGTCGACGCAGACATCGCGACCCACGTTCACGATACCAACCACGGTGATATTACCGGCAGCAGTGTTGATGTAGGTTCGACCGTTCACGACAAAGCGAATGTGACCGGACTCCAAGGTACACCAACCGGTACCGTAACCTTCTACCGTTACGCAACCGGTAACTGTACAGGTGCAGCAACCACACAAACCGTTTCCCTGTCTGGAGGTATGGCAGAATCCAATGACTTCACAACTGTGCTGTCTGGTGCGCTCTCTTATGTAGCGACCTACAGTGGTGATAACGTCTACAACCCAATTACCTTGGGTGATCTGGATCCGACTAAACCAGTGCCAGAAGGGGATTGCGAACCGCTGACCGTGAACAAGATCGACGCCAACGTCGTGACCCATGTTCACGATGCAAACCACGGTGATATTACCGGCGGTAGCGTCGATGTGGGTTCCACCGTGCACGACAAAGCCGACGTAAGTGGTGGTCTGGGCGCTCCAACAGGTAGTGTAACCTTCTACCGTTACCCAACCGCTAACTGTACCGGTACACCAACTCTGCAAACCGTTGCATTGGCGGGCGGTATGGCTGAATCTGCAGCCTACACAACCCTCGTATCCGGCGGATTGTCCTACGTGGCAACCTACAGCGGTGACAGTGTTTACAATCCAATCAGTCTGGGTGATTTGGATCCATCCAAACCCGTACCGGAAGGCGATTGTGAACCACTGACCGTGAACAAGATCGATGCGAACGTCGTGACCCATGTCCACGATGCAAACCACAGTGACATTACCGGCGGTAGTGTGGATGTGGGTGCAACTGTGCATGATAAAGCCGATGTGACCGGTGGTCTGGGCACACCAACAGGTAGTGTAACCTTCTACCGTTACCCAACCGGTAACTGTTCAGGTACACCAACTACCGAAACTGTTGGGTTGTCCGGCGGTATGGCTGAGTCCAGTGACTTCCTGACCACCTTATCCGGTGGATTGTCCTACGTTGCGACCTACAGCGGTGACAGCGTATACAACCCAATCGGTTTAGGCGATCTGGACAGTACACAGCCTGTTCCTGAGGGTGACTGCGAACCACTGACCGTGAATAAGATCGATGCGAATGTAGCGACCAATATTCACGTCGGTGATCGTGTGGGTCCTGGGCATGATGATGTAGATGTACAGGGTGGCCAGATTGATGTTGGTAACTCTATCCACGATAAAGTGACTGTAAGCGGTATTCTGGATACCCCGACCGGTGACGTGACTTTCTATCGCTACGCAACACTGGATTGTTCTGGTGAGGCGATGGTTGACGGTCCTTGGGCACTGGGTGGTGACGGTACTCAGGAATCCTCTACCTTCACGCCAGGAATAGGTGACCTGTCGTATCTGGCTACCTACAGTGGTGACGGTGTCTACAACCCAATCACTCTGGGTGATCTGGCGGGCAACCTGCCAGCCCATTGTGAACCGTTGACCGTCGTGGGTGTGTTTGAAGCCTGTACACCAGGTTACTGGAAACAGCCTCAGCACTTCGGTAACTGGGCGGCACCTTACAGCGCTGTACCGGTAGAGACCAAGTATGTTGATGTATTCGGTATCGCTGGCAACCTACCGGGTCTGCCGGGTAAATACAAAGACATCACTCTGCTGGAAGCACTGGAAGCCGAAGGTAACACCGACAAAGAAGCCCTGTTGCGTCATAGTGCGGCAGCACTGTTGAATGCAGCCAACGCCGATGTGAACTATCCGCTTAGCGTGGATGAAGTGATCACTCTGGTACGTGCAGCATTCGCCAACGATACCGCAGCCGCA
>NZ_JASBRH010000047.1 GCF_029961155.1 Pontibacterium granulatum
TTATCTTTTAAAGCTTTTTTGCTTTAAACGCTCTTTAACAACTTAGATTTGATTCAAATTTTATTGATTGTTTGTACTGAGTACAAACGCCAATGGTAGTAATCGTTACTTCAGTCATTAGATCAGACCCCTTTGGGTTATATGGTCAAGTGACTAAGCGTGCACGGTGGATGCCTTGGCAGTCAGAGGCGATGAAGGACGTTGTAACCTGCGATAAGGTTCGGGGAGCTGGTAAACAAGCTTTGATCCGGACATTTCCGAATGGGGAAACCCACCTGTTTACAGGTATCTCTTAACTGAATACATAGGTTTTGAGAGGCGAACCCGGGGAACTGAAACATCTAAGTACCCGGAGGAAAAGAAATCAACCGAGATTCCCTAAGTAGCGGCGAGCGAACGGGGATTAGCCCTTAAGCATTCTTGTAGTTAGCAGAACACTCTGGAAAGTGTGGCCATAGTGGGTGATAGCCCCGTATGCGAAAGCTTATAGTTTGTGAAATCGAGTAAGGCGGAGCACGTGAAACTCTGTCTGAACATGGGGGGACCATCCTCCAAGGCTAAATACTCCTGACTGACCGATAGTGAACCAGTACCGTGAGGGAAAGGCGAAAAGAACCCCTGTGAGGGGAGTGAAATAGAACCTGAAACCGTGTACGTACAAGCAGTGGGAGCCGTTTTCGGACGGTGACTGCGTACCTTTTGTATAATGGGTCAGCGACTTACTTTCAGTAGCAAGGTTAACCGTTTAGGGGAGCCGTAGGGAAACCGAGTCTTAATAGGGCGTTGAGTTGCTGGGAGTAGACCCGAAACCGGGCGATCTATCCATGGGCAGGTTGAAGGTTGAGTAACATCAACTGGAGGACCGAACCGACTGTCGTTGAAAAGCCAGCGGATGACCTGTGGATAGGAGTGAAAGGCTAATCAAGCTCGGAGATAGCTGGTTCTCCTCGAAAGCTATTTAGGTAGCGCCTCGTGTCTAACCATGGGGGGTAGAGCACTGTTTCGGCTAGGGGGTCATCCCGACTTACCAACCCGATGCAAACTCCGAATACCCATGAGTTCAATCACGGGAGACACACGGCGGGTGCTAACGTCCGTCGTGGAAAGGGAAACAACCCAGACCGCCAGCTAAGGTCCCAAAGTGCATACTAAGTGGGAAACGATGTGGGAAGGCTCAGACAGCTAGGAGGTTGGCTTAGAAGCAGCCACCCTTTAAAGAAAGCGTAATAGCTCACTAGTCGAGTCGGCCTGCGCGGAAGATATAACGGGGCTAAGTATGCCACCGAAGCTGCGGATGCACTATGTGCATGGTAGAGGAGCGTTCTGTAAGCCGTTGAAGCTCAAGCCGTAAGGCAGGGTGGAGGTATCAGAAGTGCGAATGCTGACATGAGTAACGATAAGGGAGGTGAAAAACCTCCCCGCCGGAAGACCAAGGGTTCCTGTCCAACGCTATTCGAGGCAGGGTGAGTCGGCCCCTAAGGCGAGGCAGAAATGCGTAGTCGATGGGAAACAGGTTAATATTCCTGTACCGCTCATAATTGCGATGGGGGGACGGAGAAGGCTAGGCCAGCGCGGTGTTGGTTATCCGCGTTTAAGGTTGTAGGTTGAGAGCTTAGGCAAATCCGGGCTCTTAAGACTGAGAACTGATGACGAGGCTCTACGGAGCTGAAGTGGTTGATGCCATGCTTCCAGGAAAATCCTCTAAGCTTCAGATTATGATGCGACCGTACCCCAAACCGACACAGGTGGTCAGGTAGAGAATACTAAGGCGTTTGAGAGAACTCGGGTGAAGGAACTAGGCAAAATGGCACCGTAACTTCGGGAGAAGGTGCGCCGCTGATGGTGATGGAACTTGCTTCCTAAGCTGTTGGCGGTCGAAGATACCAGGTGGCTGCGACTGTTTATTAAAAACATAGCACTCTGCAAACTCGAAAGAGGACGTATAGGGTGTGACGCCTGCCCGGTGCCGGAAGGTTAATTGATGGGGTTAGCTTCGGCGAAGCTCTTGATCGAAGCCCCGGTAAACGGCGGCCGTAACTATAACGGTCCTAAGGTAGCGAAATTCCTTGTCGGGTAAGTTCCGACCTGCACGAATGGCGTAACGATGGCCACACTGTCTCCACCCGAGACTCAGTGAAATTGAAATAGCTGTTAAGATGCAGTTTACCCGCGGCTAGACGGAAAGACCCCGTGAACCTTTACTATAGCTTCACAGTGGACTTTGATATTACTTGTGTAGGATAGCTGGGAGGCTTTGAAGCATGCACGCCAGTGTGTGTGGAGCCAATCTTGAAATACCAGCCTGGTAATGTTGAGGTTCTAACCCAGGTCCCTAAGCGGGATCGGGGACATTGTGTGGTGGGTAGTTTGACTGGGGCGGTCTCCTCCCAAAGCGTAACGGAGGAGCACGAAGGTACACTCAGCATGGTCGGAAATCATGCAATGAGCGTAAGAGTAGAAGTGTGCTTGACTGCGAGACAGACACGTCGAGCAGGTACGAAAGTAGGTTCTAGTGATCCGGTGGTTCTGTATGGAAGGGCCATCGCTCAACGGATAAAAGGTACTCCGGGGATAACAGGCTGATACCGCCCAAGAGTTCACATCGACGGCGGTGTTTGGCACCTCGATGTCGGCTCATCACATCCTGGGGCTGAAGCCGGTCCCAAGGGTATGGCTGTTCGCCATTTAAAGTGGTACGCGAGCTGGGTTTAGAACGTCGTGAGACAGTTCGGTCCCTATCTGCCGTGGGCGTTTGAGATTTGAGAAGAGCTGCTCCTAGTACGAGAGGACCGGAGTGGACGAACCTCTGGTGTACCGGTTGTGATGCCAATTGCATTGCCGGGTAGCTACGTTCGGACGGGATAACCGCTGAAAGCATCTAAGCGGGAAGCCTCCTTCAAGATGAGATCTCACTGGGACCTTGAGTCCCCTAAAGGGCCGTTTAAGACTAAGACGTTGATAGGCTGGGTGTGGAAGCGTTGTGAGGCGTTAAGCTAACCAGTACTAATTGCCCGTGAGGCTTGACCATATAACGCCAAAGGCGTTTGGTGGCTGAAGAAAGATTACACC
>NZ_JASBRH010000048.1 GCF_029961155.1 Pontibacterium granulatum
TGAAAATGATCGACGTTGTCTTGCCATTGGACACCTCTTCCTACGGTGGTGACTTTACCACCTAAATTGGTGTCCGGGTTCATTGAACCACTACAGAGACGTGTGAAAAGGTCACCACGTTCGTTGTTTTTTGAGGCGAGGAGGCGAAGAGGGTGTTTGGCCACTAAATATAGTCCTTTAAAAGTTAGATAACTTTTTAGTAGTGCACAGGCTTATATGTCTGAAAAGTAGAGAGCTAAAGACGAGACTAATAAGTTGAAAAGAGAGGGTACTGTGGGTCGAATGCCTCTTTCTCTTCCGTTGAAACGAGCATGCGCATATTGATTATTTGCCATGCTGATATAACTGCATGGCGATATCCTTAGGTGCTTAATATGTAGTGGGTTTGGGGAAAAGGCAAGCAGTAAGAAGTGAGATCTTGATCTGAAGCTATATAGCAAAAAGGTAAAAAAGGGAGACATATGTCTCCCTGACCAGTCCATCATGGGTAACAGCAGAGCTTAAGCACTCTTACCCAACAGTTCTTCCCGATAGAACACAATATCCTCAATCGTCAACACCGGCATATTGTGCAACTTACCGAACTCGATGATCTCGGGTGTACGCGCCATAGTACCGTCCGGGTTGGTCACTTCACATAAAACTCCAGAAGACTTTAAACCTGCCAGTTGCATCAAATCCACCGTCCCTTCGGTATGGCCACGACGGGCCAGTACGCCACCGTTCTTAGCAACCAGTGGGAATACATGACCAGGTCTGGCCAAGTCTTCCGGTTTCGCGTTCTCTGCGATGGCGGTTTTTACGGTGGTCACCCGATCCTGAGCGGAAACACCAGTAGTAACACCTTCTTTCGCTTCGATGGTGACGGTAAACGCGGTTTGGTTTTTGCTGCTGTTGGCTTCCACCATCGGTGGCAGGTCCAACTGACGAGCGCGCTCTTCGGTGATGCAGAGGCAGACGATACCGCTACATTCGCGGATCAGTAGCGCCATCTGTTCAGCGGTAAGTGTTTCTGATGCGTAGATCAGGTCACCTTCGTTTTCGCGGTCTTCGTCGTCCAGTACCAGAACTCCGTGGCCGTTTTTGAGGGCGTTCAGTGCTGCAAGTACGCGCTCGGTTGGTGTACCGAATTCGCTCAGCAGGGATTCCTGTGGGGCCTGTGGATTGCTGTGTTGCATAAAAAACTCCTAGTTCAATAAGTTAGAACCAGGGCAAAGAAAGGCTGCGCAGGCGCACGAAAAACAGACAGAACTTCCCTGCCGTTTTCTGAAACGCACACGACAAAAGGCCACAACGTAAAACGCTGTTGCCTGACTTGTATCCTCTCCCATCCGGACTATAACCGTCGGCTCTGGCTTCTCACCAGATCTGCTGACCCTTGCTTAAGAAAGCAAGGCGCTCGCGGGCTTATCCACTTTACACTCTTAAAATTAAGTGCCTGGACATACCGCCGGTGGGGAGTTTCACCCCGCCCTGAGAATAGATTTTGAAATTTAGCGTCCCGACTCTAACTGCTTCGGAAGCACATCGCAATTATTAGCCTGTGATGTACGTGATGCTCCCTAAACATAAGTATGCGTACGCTTTGTGCGAAGAAGTCAGAATCTATGTGGCATAAGAAAGAGTGCCTTTGGGACTAGTTCAACCATATAGCTTGTATAGAGCTTTGCCATAACTGTGCTATAGGTTAATTACTAACCAATCAGATCGCGCACAGCATTACCCGCGCAGCCAAGGGGACAAGAATGGCTAAAGTAGCGGTAGTAATTATTCATGGTATGGGGGCTCAGGAAAGGGACTTTGCAGACGCTACAATTGATGAAATAAATGTACGAATAAAAGGCAGGGGAAAGCAACCCGCTGACATCGCGTGGAAGCCAGTCTACTGGGCTGACCTGATCCAATCCCGGCAAACGGATTTTCTGAACAGGATAATCAGCAATCCAAGTAACGATATTGATTTCATAAAGCTGCGCCGCTTTGTGATTTCTGCTCTGGGGGATGCTGCCGCTTACCAGAATATCCGGGGAAAAGAGACCTCGACCTACAGAGAGATACACCAGCGTGTAAAAGCCAGCATTTCAGATTTTTACAACAACCAGCTAGGCCAGCAGCCATGTCCGCTTATCATTATGGCACACTCTCTGGGTGGTCATGTTATTTCAAACTATATCTGGGATATTCAGAAAGACAGTACAGGATCAAGTGACTTTGAGAATATGAAGTATCTGGCGGGAATGATTACCTTCGGCTGTAATATTCCGCTTTTTTCCTTTGCTCATACCAATCTCCTGCCTTTCAGTTTTCCGGGCGAAAGTCTTAGTTATGCTGAGAAGGCTAAAGCCAAATGGCTCAATTTTTATGATCCGGATGATGTGCTTGGATATCCCCTTCGGCAGATTAATAACCATTATGAGTTTATTGAAGACAGGCACATAAACGCCGGGGGCTTGCTGACAAGTTGGAACCCCCTGTCACATAACGCCTATTGGACGGATAATTGTAAACCTCCCCTAAAATAGCGGCATCCACATTTAGAGTTCTCCGGCGTACACTACGCCAATACGGAGAGCTAACAATGAAGAAATCACG
>NZ_JASBRH010000049.1 GCF_029961155.1 Pontibacterium granulatum
TCCCTGACTCCCTGACTCCCTGACTCCCTGACTCCCTGACTCCCTGACTCCCTGACTCCCTGACTCCCTGACTCCCTGACTCCCTGACTCCCTGATTCCCTGATTCCCTGCTTTCCTTTCTGCCTCCTTGCATGGGCTCAATCGGTATTATTAATTGGTGGATATTTAAACTATCTGGAAGTTTTGTGCTTTATAACCGTTTAATAACAGACTTATATTAATTAAGTGCTTACTTTTTGAGTGGTTTAATTATTCGCTGTTTTGCACCGGAGTTGTGCATTGATATTTCTCTCTCTTAATCTTTGCTTCATTTTTTTGAAATATAAGAAGATTTTATAGTGAATAAATTCACCTTTAATTTTTTCACAACTTTTTTGTAATCTAGGAACTCTAACATCGCTGCCCATAAATTATCGATGTCATAGAAGTACTAAGCAGTTAATCAGTTTTTATGGTTCTGATTAGTATGTGCAGATCCGTGTGAGTTTTATGAAAAAGACCGTGTATTCTTTGTTGGTATCTTTGTGTGCTATTAGTACGCCGGTATTAGCAGACGTTACTGTTCAGCTTGAAGAGGGTATCTCTGTTCTTGCTATTAATGGCAAAGAGGTAATCGGAAAAAGCGTATTTTCTGGTGCCGATATGGTAAAGCTCAATGATGGCATTAATCAGCTGTTGGTTCAGTACACGGCAGAGATTAAAACTTCAGCGGATGAATATGAACTGGAAAGCACAGACCCATTTGTGCTGCTTTTGGACGCAGCGAACGAACAGCTGGTGTTGAAAGCGCCGGCGAT
The DNA here is from genome assembly GCF_029961155.1 of Pontibacterium granulatum. Lineage (GTDB taxonomy): Bacteria > Pseudomonadota > Gammaproteobacteria > Pseudomonadales > Balneatricaceae > Pontibacterium > Pontibacterium granulatum. The sequence continues at coordinate 798 of NZ_JASBRH010000049.1, forward strand.
TAAGTCCGAGAAAGATATTGCGCAGTTCAATAAGCAAGGTAGCTGGCGTCTCATTAACCGTGACGGCACTTTGGTCGCACTGAAGTCTGCGGTCCTGAAAAAGGAAGGATTTCAGCTGGCGCGAAACTACGAATATGAGTTGAGTGAGTTCAATATGAGCGGAGCGGAAGCTGCACTGCCTTATAAACAGGCGGTTTCTGATATGGCTGCTCCGGCCTCTGTGCCTGTTATTCATCAGGCTGACTTGAATAAGATATCTAATTCTAATCAAGCAAGCGAAGTAAATATGGCAGAGCAAATGCTTCGTTATTGGTATAACCAATCTGATGCGGAAACTCGTAAGCGCTTTAAAAAGTGGATTAATCAATAATAGAGGTTAAGCCTCTATTGTCTTTCGTTTTATATAAAACAGGATTTATTCGCCTCTTTTATTTTAAGGGGTGCAGGGACTGCTTTGCTTAAAATTTATCTGTAACTTACCTGTTCTTAAAATCTGGGGAGAAAAGGAAATGAAAAAGCTGATCTTGGCTGCTGCTGTAGCAGCTGTAGCTACTAGCTCTGTAAACGCTGCTACCATCTACGAAGGCAAAGGCCTGACTTACAAACTGAAAGGTGACTGGCAGGTTCAGCTGCGTGACAATGCTTCTAAAACTAAAGATGCAGAAGTTGAGTTCGACGACCTGGAGTTGAAAAACTCCGTAACCTACGATCTGGGTAACGGTCTGAAAGCTTTCGGCCAGCTGGACTTCGGTTTCAAGGATACCGCTGAAGATAAGCAGGACGGTAGCGATCTGGAAGAAGCTTACGTTGGCCTGGACTTCGGTGGTGTAGCTGTTTCTGTTGGTAAAACAGACAACGCTGCTGATGAGTTTGGCGTTGAAGGAGCTTACGAACACTACGAAGCTGAAGATGCGTTTGATGCGGCTGGCCGTACTGACGGTGATGACCTGGTTCGTCTGGACGTAGAAGGTGAAAACTTTACTATCGTTGCGTCTACTGAGCTGGAGGCTGAAGGCGAAGACAGTGCCGACACGTCTACTTTCGAAGTTTTCGGTGCGACTAAAGTAGGTGGCGTTGAGCTGGCTGCTGCATACCAGACTATCGACGGTGGTGCAGGTAGCGACGTTGACATTTGGGGCGTGAGCGCTGCCACTAAACTGGGTTCCGTAGCTCTGGCTGCTGATTACAGTACTCGCGACACGGGTTCTGTCGATCTGGATGTTTACAACGTTGTTGCTAAGTTCAAGGCTTCTAAAACGACTACCTTTGCACTGGGTGTAACAGAGGAAGAAAAGGACGCTTCTACCGACGTTACCCAGGTTTACGCTAACGTTACTTACAAGTTCCCAGCTCAGAAGAACGTAAGCGTATTCGCTGAGATCTCTGACATCGACGAAGATGGCAAGGATCTGGATATGGATATCCTGGCGGGTATGCGTATCAAGTTCTAATTCCTAGAACGATCCCAGAGTGTAGGAGCGGTCCCCCTTCAGCCGTGACATCACTCTGAATTAGGCCGGCCGTATGCCGGCCTTTTTTATGTGCTTAAATTGTAAGGTGTGCTTGATTATATAAGAGCGACTAGTAGGCTCCTGCTGTCCTGCTGTCCTGCTGTCCTGCTGTCCTGCTGTCCTGCTGTCCTGCTGTCCTGCTGTCCTGCTGTCCTGCTGTCCTGCTGTCCTGCT
>NZ_JASBRH010000004.1 GCF_029961155.1 Pontibacterium granulatum
GCGCATATTTTACTTCGCACCGTGTCGTTGTCAACCGTTTATTTGCAAGTTTTTCAAAAGTTTTTGAAGCTTGCCGGTGACGCCGACGGCTTAAAGGCCTTGTGCTAATTCACTATGTAAATCAGCGGCTTATTTAAGCCTCTCTGCCTGAGTGACTGAGCCGTTGAAGGCTGTTCTCTCAAGCGAGGAGGCGCATTCTACAGACCTCAGTTTGAGCGTCAACAGCCTTTTGAAAAAAACTTCAAAAAAGTGAAAAAACACGTGTTTTTGTACAAAAAACACACAACACAGATCATTAATCAACCAACCCAGTATGCTCAATATAAAAAAAGGCCGTTTCCTCTCCCATACCTGTCGGCAATAAGAAAGAAAACAGCCCTTTTATATATCTACCGATTAGTCAGCAGATTAGAAAGCCATGAGAAAGAAATCATCTCTTCTTCTGAGATTTCTTCTTCGCTCTTTTCTTAACTTCCTGAATGTGCCGAGACTGACGTTCTTTCTTCGCCTGCTGACGCGGTGTCAGTATGTTGCGCTTACCTTCAAATGGGTTACCCCCGGTACGGAATTCAAAGCGTACAGGTGTACCCTTGATCTTCAATACCGTGGTGAACTTGTTTTCCAGGTATCGCTTGTAAGATCCCGGCAACGCATCGGTCTGGTTACCGTGCACGATAATGATAGGCGGGTTGGATCCCCCCTGGTGCGCATAACGCAGCTTGATACGACGACCGGATACCATCGGCGGCTGATGATCTGCAACCATATCCTCCAGTAAACGGGTCAGCATGCTGGTTGACCACTTCTCCATGGCACTGTCGTATGCTTCATCAATGGAGCCATACATATCACCCACACCACTGCCGTGCAGGGCGGAGATAAAGTGCATGCGAGCGAAGCTAGTGAACTCCAGCTTGCGACGGATCTGTTCACGTACGCGCTCTTTCTGCTCGTGATCCATACCGTCCCACTTGTTCAGCGCGATCACCAAGGCACGACCGGTATCCATCACAAAGCTGAGCATGCTCAGATCCTGGTCAGTTACACCTTCACGGGCATCGATTACCAGCACAACAACGTTGGCGTCACGAACTGCCTGCAGTGTCTTAACGATAGAGAACTTCTCTACCGCTTCCTTGATATTCTTACGGCGGCGTACACCAGCAGTGTCGATCAGTGTGTAGGCTTCACCATCACGCTCGTACGGGATATAGACACTATCACGGGTGGTACCGGCTTTGTCATACACCACAACACGGTCTTCACCCAACATACGGTTAACCAGCGTGGATTTACCCACATTAGGACGACCTACGACAGCAATACGCTTACTCTTGTCGATCGCTTCTGCCAACGCCTCATCCACTTCAACCTCAGGCACCAGCTGCAGTACGTACTCGACCAGCGCAGCGACACCACGACCGTGAGCTGCTGCGATAGGGGTTGGTGCCCCCAGACCGAGGCCGTGGAATTCACTCATTGCAACATCAGGATCAACGCCGTCAGTCTTGTTTACAACGAGGAAGCATTCCTTCTCCTTGCGACGCAGGTAATCAGCCAGGCGCTCATCATCCGGGTTCAGGCCCGCACGACCATCCACCAGAAACAGGACAATATCGGCTTCATCAACCGCCTGCAGCGACTGCTTGGCCATTTCATAGTCGATACCTTTTTCATCCCCGGTAATACCGCCGGTATCTACGACGATGTAGTCCTTTTCACCCATGCGACCTTCACCGTATTTACGATCGCGGGTTAACCCAGGCAGGTCAGCCACAAGCGCGTCACGGCTCTTGGTCAGACGGTTAAAAAGTGTAGATTTGCCGACATTCGGTCGGCCAACGAGTGCAATAACGGGAAGCATCAACTCACTCCTGCAAGGTGGCAGGTCAAAAATAAAACGGCGACTACCCGCAGTATGCCGGTAGCCGCCCTATCGTATTACGGGTGTAACTTATTTCAGTTTCAGTGCAACAAGGCGGCCACTGTCACCCAGTACGTACAAAACATTATCTGCAACAATCATGTCACCGCGAACGCCCTGGCTATCAACCTGGTGACGCGCCACAAAGTGGCCATCCACCTGGGACATAAAGTGTAGGTAACCTTCGGCATCCGCTACAGCAACAGTTGTACCCAGAGTTACCGGCGATGTAATCGCACGGTTTTCAAGCGCATCCTGACGCCAGATGCTGGCGCTACTGGACTGGTCAAACGCCTGAATAAAGTCATTGGACTCGCTCACGTACACGTTGCCAAAACCGGCCGCCAGACCACGGTAGCTGGATACGTTTTGAGACCAGAGAATCTGCGCCTGACGCGGATCGATCGCCACCAGACGTCCCTGATAACTGGTCACAAACAGACGGCCATCAGCCAGCAGCGGCCGACCGTCAATGTCGACCATACGCTCCAGCTCAGAACGACCTTGTGGCAGGGCTGCTTTACGCTCCCAGATCACACGGCCTTTCTCGTTATCCACCGCCACAATTTTACCGCTGGCAAAACCGGCTACCGTCACGTTCTGTGTCACGATTGGCGAACTGGTGCCACGCAGGGTCAGACGCGGAACCAGGTTATCGTAGGTCCATTGACGCTCACCGGTTACACGATCAAATGCCTCCAGACGACCGTTGATCAGCTGAGCAACCACCAGGTTCTGGTTAATCTGCGGCGCAGCCACCACTTCGGTACTGACTTTAGCACGCCACTGGATGGCACCATCTTTGTCGCTCAGTGCAATCAGCTCACCGCTTTCAGCAGCAACAGCTACTGTACCGAAGCCGGCGCCCACGCCACCACTCGCGGTGATATCCAGTTCAACATCCCAGCTGCGCTTACCATCCGCGCGAGAAAACGCCTGTACACGGCCTTTGCTGTCGTTGGCAAAAACCTGATCACCCCAGATTGCTGGCTGGAACTGGTGATATTTCTCCCCCAGATCTGCACCGACATCCGCACTCCAGAGTACATCGACGGATTTTTCAGCCTCAAAGGACACCAGTGGATTTGGCTCAATCTCTTCTTCGCTATCACCCCAAAAACCACATCCTGAGATCATCAGCGCCAGCGTGGTAGCAGCAACACCGCGTACGAGCATTTTCATTTACTTATCCTCTACCGCCAGGTCGTCCAGTTTGATGTTCAGCAGTGGGCGAGCACCACTCTGCTGAGCGGCAGCCTGAGCTGCTTCATAAGCAGCACGCGCAGCGCCCCTGTCACCTTTGGCCAGCAACAGATCGCCTTTCAACTCTTCAACACTCGCTTTGAAATTGCCGGCATTCAGTGCTGAAATCAGCTTCAGGGCCGCATCACGATCACCTTTTTCAGCCAGCAAGCGCGCTTTACGCATTGTCGCGATAACCTTCATTTCCTGAGTCGGCTGGTTAGCCAATACCCAGTCAATCTCAGCTAAGGCGTTATCATAATCTTTGCTCTCAACAGCAACACGCGCTAACACCAGAGACGCAAATTTCGCGTAGGAGGAGTCGCTGTACTCGTCTTTCAGTTGACCTGCCAGGTGCTTGGCGGTCGCCAGCTGATCCTGATCTTGCTGCGGCCCGATACCAGCGACCACCGCATCCACCATGTTCTGATACAATACGGATGCATTTTCCGCCTCGATCGCCTGACGCTCCTGCCAGCCTCTCCAACCAACAACGATTGCAACAGCAAGACCTACACCCAAAATCAGTGATTTACCGTTTTCCTTCCACCACTGTTTGAATGCCTGAATCTGTTCTTCTTCAGTACGTATCTCTGACACGTTGTACTCCTGTTATCCTTTAATCTATCAGGCGTTCCAGACGGCTTTGATGGCGTCAGCCAGATCAGCCTGTGCAATATCAAAACGAGGCTCTTCGCCCTGCCACAAGGTAGCCACAAGGCCGTTATCAGACGGCTTGACCAATGCAATCAGTGGCGCACCGGTCTGACGGGCTTTGGACCCGATGTTTTTCAAGCCTGCACAGTGTACGCGTACACGCAGCCCCGGCAAAGCGTCGCGCAATTGTTCAGCCAACCCGATCACTTCACCCTGCAGGCCTTTGAATTCAGCCGCTAGGTACAGATCGAACGGGAAACGCACATCAGCAGGCACGGCCTCAAGGGTTTCCAGCAACAGAATCAGACGCTCCACGCCCATGGCAAAACCCACAGCGGGTGTTGGACGACCACCCAGCTGTTTTACCAGACCATCGTATCGACCACCGGCACACACGGTACCCTGAGCACCCAGCTTATCAGTCACCCATTCAAAAACGGTTTTGCAGTAGTAGTCCAGACCACGTACCAGACGCGGATTGATCTCGTACTTCACACCCGCTGCATCCAGCATGTTGCACAGATCTGCAAAATGGGTACGGGACTCTTCGTCCAGATAGTCGCTCAGGGTCGGCGCGTCATCAAGCAAGGCCTGGGTATCGGCATCCTTACTGTCGAGGATACGCAGCGGGTTGGATTCCAGGCGGCGCAGGCTGTCTTCATCCAGCTGCTCTTTACGCGCTTCCAGATACTCCACCAACGCCGCGCGGTATTCCGCACGCGCTTCATTGGACCCCAGCGAGTTCAGCTGAAGGGTAACCGCGTCCAGAATACCCAGCTGCTTCCACAGGCGGGCACTCAGCATGATCACTTCAGCATCGATATCGGCAGACGCCATCCCAAAGGTTTCCACACCAATCTGGTGGAACTGACGGTAGCGGCCTTTCTGCGGTTTCTCGTAACGGAACATCGGACCGGTGTACCACAGTCGCTGGGTCTGGTTGAAGAGCAGACCATGCTCTTCACCTGCACGTACGCAGCTAGCTGTACCTTCAGGGCGCAGTGTAAGACTCTCGCCGTTGCGGTCTTCAAAGGTATACATCTCTTTCTCAACGATATCGGTCACTTCACCGATAGAGCGCTTGAAGAGATCGGTCTGTTCAACGATCGGCATACGAATCTCACTGTAGCCGTATGCACCCAGAACAGACTTAACGGTGTTTTCCAGGTACTGCCAAACCGGTGTCTGGTCAGGCAGAATATCGTTCATTCCACGAATGGCTTTAATCTTGGCCAACTCAAAAATCCTACTGCTGTTTACAGATAATTACTCGACAACCGGCAGCGTCACACGCAGTACATTACCGCGTCCACTCTTCTCCAACGTCACCGCGTCATTGTTATAGGTCATGCTGTCTACGGCAGAAAGCGCCCCCAGCGTTACCTTCATAGGCGCTTTGCCGCGAACATCCACACCATGCGACGGACTGCGGACACTCGCCACTAACAAGCGACCGCTGCCGTCACGCACTTCTACCCAGCAATCGGCATTCAATACAACTTTCAGATGCCCCTCGCCTGCGACCACCGGTGCTGTTTCTTCATTGCCGGCTTCGGCGGCTTCAGCCGCAACAGGCGTTTTGACATTTACATCGTCAGTAACCTGTTCTGTGACGACCTGACCACCGGCAGGCTCCCCTTCCGCAACCGGACTTTCTACTTCAGAAGCGGCAGTGTCGAATGCCGTCCCCTCTAGAACCGTCGCCTCTTCAGCTGTTGCTACTGCCTCAGATGCAGAAACAAGGGACAACTGGACTGCTTCAGCCGGACTATCTTCCACAACCACAGCATTCTCAGCGTTCGAAGCTTCCGACTCAGATGAAACCACTGAAGCTTCAGCCGCCATTGGTTCGGGCGCTGAGTCATCTGCTGGCAGATTCATTTGCGCAATTGGCGCAGCCTCTGCAGGCCCAACCTGTTGCTGGGTCCACCAAAAGCCTGCAGCCGCGATACCTGCAACCAGAGAGGTAATAACCAACCATTTAAGAGCGCCACCTTTCGACTTCGCAGATACTGTACCGGCACTACTTACTGTTTTCAGTGGTTTGCTAGCAGCTTTGCTCGCACCACCTGTTAGGCGCTCATAATCTTCAACCGCCTTATTTTCATCCAACCCAATATGACGTGCGTACGCACGCAGATACCCCAATGCAAATACGCGACCCGGCAATGCATCCAGCCGCCCTTCTTCTATTGCCTCGATATGCGCCGCACTGAAGTTCAGTGCATGGGCCACATCCTGAGCCCTCAGTCCTCTGGCTTCACGTGCAGCAGCAAACTCCGCCCCCGGGAACACTTCTTGTACAACTTCTTCCTGGTCTAGCTGGGTTTGACTACTCACCGTGCGGACTCCTCATACAACTTGTACTCTGGAGAATCTGGAAACAGATTCTTCAACAATAGGGCGTAGGTCGCAGCCTGCGACGTATGCCCCCGCTCTCGGGCTATACGGATCCCTACCCAGAGACTCTTAGCGTAGTGCTCTACGCGCCGGCGTTCGACCAGGTCGGAAAACCGTTCAAAGTAGATTTCGGCGTTACCTACCTGCCCTGCTTGCAACTCAAGTTCAGCCAGCTCAATCATTGAGATCACACGATTCGGGCTGATCTGCAACGCACGTTCGAAAGCATGCTTGGCAGCAGCGGATTGACTCAGGTGGCTGTAACAGCGTCCCAGGTTTTCAAAAGCCTGAGAACGGCGGTTGTAAAAAGGATCCTGGGTTGCCTGCGCCAGTTCTTCGCAGGCCTCTTTATAGCGCTGCGCGGCGAACAGGAATGCTCCCAGGTTGTTGTGGATCATCGCGGATTGCGGCGCCAGACGGGTCGCTTTACGGAAATATTGCTCAGCCAGTTCCGGCTCACCTTCCAGCTGGAACGCCAGCGCCAGACCGTTATGCGCTTCGGCATCGCCCGGTGCGATCGCCAAAGATTTCTGGAAGGAGTTTTTAGCCCCCTGGAGATCACCTGCCTGCAGGTACTCGATCCCCAAACGGGTGTAGGCGGTATTGGCTGCTTCGCCTCCCTCTACACCACGACGCGTATTCTCGGCGGCGCAACCACCGAGCACCAGCAACGCCAGTAACAGTGTAAATCGAAGGACGTTCACCCAAAGGCTCCTATTTAAGGTTTACTCATCTCCTGCGGAGAAACCTCTTGTACCACAGGAATATACTTTTGACTACGACGGGTACGGTCTGCCACCTGCCCGACCAACTGGCCACAAGCTGCATCCACATCATCACCGCGCGTCTTACGGACGGTGGTCAGGACACCGGCGTTCAGCATGATCTGTTTGAACGCCAGGATGGCACTTTCACTAGGACGCTTATAATCCGAGTTAGGGAACGGATTGAACGGAATCAGATTCAGTTTGGACGGCAGGCGACGCAGCAGTTTAACCAACTCACGCGCATGCTCTGGCTGATCGTTCACACCCGCGATCAGAGTGTACTCAACGGTTGCAACGCGCTTATCGTTCAGGCTCTGCAAATATCGATTACAAGAATCGATCAGCTCATTAATTGGGTAGCGACGATTGATCGGAACCAACTGATCACGCAATTCGTCGTTTGGTGCATGCAAAGATACCGCCAGCGACACGTCACTGACTTTTGCCAGTTTATCCAACGCAGGCACAACACCGGCAGTGGACAGGGTTACGCGACGCTTGGAAAGACCGTATGCATTGTCTTCCATCATCAGCTCGGTCGCATCAACCACGTTGTCGAAGTTCATCAACGGCTCACCCATGCCCATCAGTACCACATTGGTCACACGGCGATCACCGGATGGATCAAACGGACCAAAGGAGCGGATAGCGACACGCACCTGACCGATGATCTCAGCAGCAGACAGGTTACGGTTGAACCCCTGCTTGCCGGTAGAACAGAAGCTGCAGTCCAGGGAACAACCGATCTGCGACGATACACACAGGGTCGCACGGCCATTTTCCGGGATCAGTACAGTTTCGACACAGGAACCGCCATCGGTACGGATGACCCACTTACGGGTACCGTCCTTGGAGATGTTTTCCAACACCACCTCAGGATCACGGACCTCTGCCATTTCACTGAGTTTTGCACGCAACGCCTTAGAGATGTTGGTCATCTCGTCGAAGTTAGTTGCACCAAGCTGATGAATCCATTTCAGCACCTGGGTCGCACGAAAACGCTTCTCTCCGATCTCTTCGAAGAAATCTTCAAGCTTAGACGGTGACAGGCCAAGCAAATTTACTTTGGCAGTAGATTCAGTCATAGAACTCAAAACTCAGATTAGGTAATAAAGCGATGACCGCTCCGCAAAACGGAGCGGTCGGACAGCAATTACTTGCCGAAGAAGTAAGCGATTTCGCGCTCTGCAGAAGCAGGAGAGTCGGAACCGTGTACAGCGTTCGCGTCGATAGACTCAGCGAAGTCACGACGGATAGTACCTTCAGCCGCTTCCTGTGGGTTAGTTGCACCCATCAGATCACGGTTTGCAGCGATAGCGTTTTCACCTTCCAGAACCTGCACAACAACAGGACCAGACGTCATGAAAGCAACCAGATCAGCGAAGAAAGGACGCTCTTTGTGCTCAGCGTAGAAACCTTCAGCTTCAGCCTGAGACAGCTGTTTCATCTGCATTTCTACCAGTTTCAGACCAGCTTCTTCGAAGCGAGTTTCGATCTGACCAATTACGTTTTTAGCTACTGCGTCCGGCTTGATGATGGACAGAGTACGTTCGATTGCCATTGTTTCTTAATCCCCGAAAATATTAAGGACATACCAAAATTCAAACGCGCAATTATACGCGAGGTTCATTGCAGTGAACAGCGTCACGCAACGTAAAAAAGCCCGGAATACACCGGGCTTTCAGCAATTAATCCTGCTCTTCGATCCAGGCAGCCTGAATGGCTTCAAGAATCTTTTCGCCACAACGATTAGGGTCATCATCAAACCCTTCCAGCCCCATCACTTTTTCGTACAGATCAGGGAAGCTGACGGTCATTGGGTCCTGGTCCGGATACTGTTCGCACAGCTCGATCGCAATGTCGATCACATCTACCCATTTAAGACTCATATCAAACCCCTTTAGTGTCGCTCGGACACCTGATTGATAGTGTATTTAGGGATCTCTACCACCAGATCCTCATCGGCCACAACCGCCTGGCAACTTAGACGTGATTCCGGCTCCAACCCCCAGGCCTTGTCCAACATATCGTCTTCCAACTCGTCGGACTCCTCCAACGAGTCAAAGCCCTCCCGCACGATCACATGACAGGTCGTACACGCACAGGATTTCTCGCAGGCATGTTCAATGTGGATACCGTTCTGAAGTGCTGCATCACAGATTGTGATACCCGGCTCTACATTGATTACCTCACCGTCCGGGCACAGGTCTTCATTGGGCAGAAAGATAATCTGCGGCATTACTTCTTCTCCTCAATCTCATCAATCGTGTGCCCTTGCAGGGCTTGCTGGATACCATGATCCATACGACGTGATGCAAAGAAATCACTTTCATTAGACAGCACTACGATCCCTTTTTCGATCGCATCTGCGTCGTCACCGTTGCGCAGCGCTACCAGTTGAGCCATTTCACTCAGCAACATATCGCGCTCTTCTGCTGTCAGCAGCTCATTACCATCGGCTTCAATCGCCTGTTCCAGCGCTACCAGAAGACGATCCGCTTCCACCTGCTGCTCACGCAGGCGACGTTTTTCCAAGTCTTCCTGAGCCAAGCTAAACGATTCCTGCAGCATCTGAGCAATTTCACCATCACTCAGACCATAAGAAGGCTTCACCTGAATACTGCTTTCTACGCCTGTGGACAGCTCTTTTGCCGAAACACTCAACAGACCGTCTGCATCCACCTGGAAAGTCACGCGGATCTTCGCCGCTCCAGCCGCCATCGGCGGAATACCGCGCAGAACAAAACGCGCCAGAGAACGACAATCATCAACCAGTTCTCGCTCGCCCTGCAGCACATGAATAACCATCGCCGTCTGACCATCCTGATAGGTAGTGAACTCCTGCGCTCGTCCTACCGGGATCGCCGTATTGCGGTGAACCAGCTTTTCGACCAGACCACCCATGGTTTCCAAGCCCAGCGACAGCGGAATTACATCCAGCAGAAGCATATCGCTGTCTGGCTTGTTGCCCGCCAGAACATCCGCCTGGATAGCCGCTCCGATCGCCACAACGCGATCCGGATCAATATCGATATGCGGTTCGCGACCAAAGAACTCAGAGACTTTTTCACGCACCAGCGGTACTCGGGTGGAACCACCCACCATCACCACGTTCTGGACTTCAGCAACATCTACGCCGGAATCCTTCAGAGTACGTTTGCAGGCACGCAGGGTGCGCGCAACCAGCTTATCGATCAGCGCATTAAACTGATCGCGGCTTACCGTCAGCTCACCCCTGGCATCACCGTGTGCAACTGAGACTGAGACAGTATCACTGGCGGTCAGCGCTTCTTTAACTTCACGCGCTTTCTCTGTGAGGTAACGCGCCAGACCGGATCCCAGCGTATCGGTATCAATGCCCAGCTCGGACGCAACCCAGGTCGCCAGCGCCAAGTCAAAATCATCGCCACCCAACGCACTGTCACCACCGGTCGCCAGTACCTCAAAAACACCTTTATTCAGGCGCAGAATCGAGATATCAAAAGTACCGCCGCCGAGATCGTATACGGCGATTACACCTTCCGCTTTCTGATCCAGCCCATACGCCACCGCCGCTGCAGTTGGCTCATTCAGCAGACGCAACACCTTAATATTTGCCAGCGTCGCGGCATCTTTGGTCGCCTGACGCTGCGCATCATCAAAGTACGCCGGCACCGTAATCACCGCACCAACCAACTCGCCACCCAGGGACTCCTCGGCACGCGCGGTCAGCACACTCAAGATATCAGCCGACACCTGAACCGGGCTTTTCTCACCCGCCACCGTCGATATGTACGGCATGCTGTTTTCACCGGCAACAAAATGGTACGGCGCCTCACTACCCAGCGCACGCACATCTTCAACGCCACGCCCCATCAGGCGCTTAACCGATACAATGGTGTTATATGGATCTTCCGCCGCTTTCTCTCGCGCCAGCAACCCTACATCTTTACGCCCACAATTCAGGTAACGCACCACAGACGGCAGGATATGCTGACCGTTTGTATCAGGCAGGGTTACCGCCTCGCCGCTTTTAACGGTTGCAACCAGTGAGTTGGTGGTTCCCAGGTCAATACCCACCGCAAGCTTGTGCTGATGGGGAGCGGCACTCTGGCCGGGTTCTGCGATCTGTAACAGCGCCATATTTTTTGCTCAGTCGTCCAAGTGGTCTTCGAGATTCTCGATCTCAACCGACAGCTTCTCTAAAAACTGCATTTTACGTACCGTAGCAACCGCCTGATCATAAGACTGCGCGGCGTATTGCGCGTCAAAATCTGAGCGCAACTGCTTCAGTATAGAGTCAACCTCGTCGGAGAGCTCTTCCAGAGCCTCAAACGGATCAGCCTGATCCGGCACCTCTTCCAGTTGCTCGCGCAACTCCATCTGATGCATCAGAAACATAGGATCGATTGCCACCGAACTTTCACCGGTAGTATCAAATCCCTGCAACTTGAGAAGGTACTGCGCACGCGACATGGGCGCCTTGAGCGTGGCCACAGCCTCATTGAGATAAGCCGTATACTGCTCAGACATCCGACGCTCACGGTCAGACAGATGGGCATGACGATCCGGGTGTAGCGCTTTTTGCAGCTCCAGATAGCGGGCTGACAGCTGACTCAGATCGACATGGAAGGAAACCGGCAGGGCAAACAGCTCAAAAAAGTTCTTACTAATGTCCATTACTCTGCCCGGCAAGGGTTAAACGTTGAAACTTTCGCCGCAACCACACTCGCTGCTTACGTTCGGGTTGTTGAACTTGAAACCTTCGTTCAACCCCTCTTTGACGAAATCCAACTCGGTACCATCCAGGTACAGCAGACTCTTAGGATCAATGACGACACGCACGCCCTGGGACTCGAACACCTCATCTTCAGGCTGTTTCTCATCCACGAATTCCAGCACATAAGCCATACCGGAACAGCCAGATGTACGCACACCCAGACGAATTCCGAAGCCGTGTCCACGTTTTTCAAGATAACGCGCTACGTGCTGAACCGCAGCATCGCTCATTGTGATTGCCATAAGTACTATATCCCGCCGCCACTGCCATCGGCAGCAGCGGCTTCATCAATTACTTCTTGTCTTGCTTTTCTTTGTAATCCGCTACTGCCGCTTTAATGGCATCTTCTGCCAGTACGGAGCAGTGAATTTTAACCGGCGGCAATGCCAGCTCTTCTGCAATAGAAGTGTTCTTCAGCTGCTCAGCTTCATCCAGCGTCATACCCTTAACCCACTCGGTTACCAGGGAGCTGGAAGCGATAGCAGAGCCACAACCGTAGGTCTTAAACTTGGCGTCTTCAATAACACCTTCGTCACTAACCTTGATCTGCAGACGCATAACGTCACCACAAGCTGGCGCACCCACCATGCCGGTGCCTACGTTATCGTCCTTGTCATTCATTTTGCCCACATTACGAGGGTTTTCGTAATGATCGATTACCTGATCACTGTAAGCCATTGTCTGACCTCCTGAATTCTCTGCCTCTCAGATTAGTGGTGAACCCACTCTACCTTGCTGAGATCTACACCATCTTTATACATATCCCACAGCGGAGACAGCTCACGCAGTTTACCAACTGCTTCACGGACCTGGGCAACCGCACGGTCGATATCTTCTTCAGTGGTAAAACGACCGAAGGAGAAACGGATGGAACTGTGCGCCAGCTCATCGTTCAACCCTAGTGCACGCAGCACATAGGACGGCTCCAGACTCGCAGAAGTACATGCAGAACCGGAAGATACTGCCAAGTCCTTGATGGACATCAGCAGTGATTCACCTTCAACGAAGGCAAAACTTACATTCAGGTTCTGAACCACACGCTGCTCTTTGGAACCGTTTACAAACACTTCTTCCATATCAGCGATGCCATCCAGGAAGCGGTCGCGCAAAGCCTTAGCGCGCTCGGCTTCAACAGCCATCTCTTCCTTAGCGATACGGAATGCTTCCCCCATACCCACGATCTGGTGAGTAGGCAGTGTACCGGAGCGCATGCCACGCTCGTGACCACCACCGTGCATCTGCGCTTCCAGACGTACACGCGGCTTACGGCGGACATACAGCGCACCAATACCTTTAGGACCATAAATTTTGTGACCCGAGAAAGACATCAGGTCAACTTTCATGCTGGCCATATCGATATCAATTTTACCTGCGCTCTGCGCTGCATCCACATGGAAGATGATGCCCTTGGAGCGGGTCAGCTCGCCAATCGCCTGAATATCGGTGATGGTGCCTATTTCGTTATTCACGTGCATCAGGGAGACAAGAATGGTGTCTTCTCGGATTGCATCGGCAACCATCTGCGGCTCGATCAGGCCATCGCTATTCGGATCAAGGTAAGTCACCTCAAAACCTTCACGCTCCAGCTGACGGCAAGTATCCAGCACCGCTTTATGTTCGATTTTAGAGGTAATGATGTGCTTGCCCTTCTTCTGATAGAAGTGTGCAGCACCTTTGATTGCCAGGTTGTCGGATTCGGTTGCACCGGAGGTCCAGACAATCTCACGCGGATCTGCATTGATCAGATCAGCTACCTGACGGCGAGCATTCTCCACCGCTTCTTCTGCTTTCCAGCCAAACGCGTGGGAACGGGATGCCGGGTTGCCAAAGTTGCCATCCAGCGTCAGACACTCGCACATTTTCTCAGCAACACGCGGGTCAACCGGCGTCGTTGCTGAGTAATCCAGATAAATCAGCTTGTTCATTCTTGCTCTCCGAGCCTTCCCCTCTAAACTACCGCCTCGCCTGCTGCTGCAGGATTGGAGTCGGAGCCTACAATAATATTGGTTAGCTGAAGGCGATCCTGCCGCTCAGCTACATCTTTAACGTCTTTGCGCGCCACCAGACTGGCGAGAGTAATGTCACTCAGAAAATTGTGAATCTGGGTACTGAGATCGCACCACAGATGATGGGTCAGGCAAACCTCTCCACCCTGACAATTTCCGGTATGACTACAGCCGGTCGCGTCTACAGACTCGTTGACAGCGTCAATAACTTCTGCCACGTTGATTCCGGCAGGTTCTCGGTTCAGTTGATAACCGCCACCAGGACCACGCACGCTGCGCACCAATTCGTTGCGACGCAGCTTTGCAAATAACTGTTCAAGGTAGGACAGTGAGATACCCTGCCTCTCAGAAATATCAGCAAGACTGATCGGTCCTTTACCTTCGTGTAAAGCCAGATCCAGCATTGCAGTTACGGCATAACGCCCTTTTGTCGTCAATCGCATAATCGTCTTCCGTCGCAACATTTGGCGAGTGTGAGCAGATTATGCAATACCCGACCAATTCAATCAACTATTATCTTGACTAATTTTGTCGGATATTCCAAGCCTCAAAGGGGCATTATTTTAACACGTTTCTACAATGGCGTGACAGGGCACATCAGCGACCGCTTTTTGCCAGTTTGCGTTGCATTGCCTTAAGCACCCCACGCAACACATTGACCTCGACTTTATCGGGCACGGCACGCATAAACAGACGTCTCATACGAGGCATCAGCTGACGCGGGTTCTCCGGATCGAGGAATTCGATATCAACCAGCGTTTCCTCCAGATGCGCAAACATACGCTCCAGCTCTTCATGATCCGCCAGCTCGATATCCCAATCCGTACCCCAGCTTGGGCGATCACTCCCCACGCTCTCCTGCTTCTCCATCGCCAATTGCTCCATGCGCAACTCATAGGCAATGACCTGCACTGCCGCCGCCACGTTCAGCGAGCTGAAGTTTTCCACCGACGGAATATTCACATGGTGATGACAGAGCTGCAGCTCTTCATTGGTCAACCCACGATCTTCGCGACCAAACACAATAGCCGCTTTCTGAGGAGCTGGTACCACGATAGACGCCATCTCACGGGGATTCACCAAGGGCCATGGAATGTGGCGCTCACGCGCACTGGTACCTACGACTAACTGGCAATCCGCAAGCGCTTCCTGCAGATTTGACACTACCGTCACATTCGCCAGAATATCCAACGCACCGGATGCACGTGCATCAGCCACCTCGCTTGGAAATTCCTTTGGCTCTACAAGACAGAGGTCACTCAACCCCATATTTTTCATCGCCCGGGCAACGCCACCGATGTTTCCCGGATGGGTGGTATTAACCAGAACTATACGTACCTTTTCCAACATATCTCTAACCGACCGGACAATCTAAAGCGCATTATTTTAGCAGAGAGTAAATCAGCTGTTCAGCCGCTCGCCAAGCTCGGTTATAATTCCTCTTTTCCGCTCCCTAACAGTTAGTTTGTAGGTTCTAAAACGCATGCAACCCATGGTTAATATCGCCCTGCGCGCAGCTCGCATCGCAGGTGAACAGATCGCACGCTCCGCTGAACGTCTCGATTTGATCAAATCTGAAGATAATGATGTCGCTAAATTCCTCAGCGATACCTGCAAACAGGCTGAATCAACTATCGTAACAACGATCCAGAAAGCCTACCCAAGCCATAAGGTAGTCTGCGAGCATTCCGGAACACACGAGCCTCTGAAAGAGGGTCCGGCGTTCGTCTGGCACGTTAATCCAATCGATAGCCTGTCGAACTTCGCGAACGGCTTGCCGGTTTTTGCCCTGAGCATTGCTGGTTACCAGAACGACCGTATTGAGCACGCTGTTATTCTGAACCCACTGATTGGCGAAGAATTCACCGCCAGCCGCGGCAACGGCGCACAGCTTAACGGCAAGCGCCTGCGTGTCAGCAACCGCAAATCGCTCGACGGCGCCCTGATCGGCTCCGGCTTTTTCAACCGAAGCAGCGACCGTGCATACTTTGGCGCGCACCAGGAGATGGTGAAAAACGTAACCATGGCGGGCAGTTCCATCTACAACGGTGGCTCTGCTGCACTGAATCTGGCATACACCGCGGCCGGTCGTCTGGATGGTTTTTTCCAGCTAGGCCTGCACGAGGGCGAGATTGAAGCAGGCGCACTGCTGCTGCAGGAAGCCGGCGGTCTGGTAGCAGATTGCTTTGGCACCAACAAATTCCGTGAAAACGGAAATCTGGTTGCAGGCAATCCGAAGATGTTTAAAGCCATGCTGCAGAGCGTACGTCCGGCACTGACGCCTGACATGCAGTAAGCAACACATCCGCACATAAAAAAACCGGCTCCAGAGCCGGTTTTTTTATGCCAAGAGAACGGCGCAGATAAAATGTTATCCACAATCCGCTTCTGCCAGACACAAAAAAGCCCGGCATGACACCAGGCTTTTTACAGACCGCGTTACGACGACTTATGCGTCGTACGGGTTACGCAGTACGATCGTTTCTACACGGTCAGGACCGGTAGAGATGATATCGATCGGTGCTTCAATCAGAACTTCCAGGCGCTTGATGTAATCGCGCGCTTCCTGCGGCAGTTCTTCCAGGGTTTTAGCCCCCACGGTAGAACCTTCCCAACCTTTCATCTCTTCGTACACCGGAGTCACAGCTTCGTAGTCTTCGCTGCCAGTCAGGGTAGATACCATATTGCCCTGTGCATCCTGGTAACCGGTACAGATCTTGATGGTTTCCAGACCGTCCAGTACGTCCAGCTTGGTCAGACAGATACCGGAGATGGAGTTCACCTGAATCGCATGCTTCAGCGCAACTGCATCGAACCAGCCGCAACGACGAGCACGACCCGTGGTAGAACCGAACTCGTGACCACGCTCGGCCAGACGGGTACCTACTTCACAATCCAGCTCAGTCGGGAACGGGCCGCCACCTACACGCGTGGTGTACGCCTTGGTAATACCCAGGATGTAATCCAGGTACAGAGGGCCAAAACCACTACCGGTAGACGTACCGCCTGCAGTTGTATTGGAAGAGGTTACGTATGGGTAGGTACCGTGGTCGATGTCCAGCAGGGAACCCTGCGCACCTTCGAACATGATGCTCTCGCCCGCTTTACGCAGGTCGTGCAGCATCGCGGTAACATCAGCAACCATCGGACGCAGCTGCTCACCCATTTCCAGCGCTTCTTTCAGAACTGCATCGTAATCAACGGTATCCGCCTTGTAGAAGTGCTCCAGCTGGAAGTTGTGGTATTCCATCACTTCCTTCAGCTTCGCAGCAAAACGCTCGGTGTCCATCAGGTCACCCAGACGCAGGCCACGACGTGCTACTTTATCTTCGTACGCAGGACCGATACCACGACCGGTAGTACCGATCTTGGAGTTACCACGCGCTTTTTCACGCGCTTGGTCCAACGCTACGTGGTAAGGCAGAATCAGAGGACAAGCAGGGCTCAGACGCAGACGCTCACGAACAGGAACGTTCGCTTCTTCCAGACCACGAATCTCTTTCAGCAGTGCTTCCGGTGACAGCACGACGCCGTTACCGATCAAACAAGTTACGTTCTCACGCAAAATACCGGACGGGATCAGATGCAGTACAGTCTTCTCCCCATTGATAACCAGTGTGTGACCAGCATTGTGCCCGCCCTGGAAGCGCGCTACAGCAGCAGCCTGATCAGTCAGCAGATCTACGATCTTGCCTTTACCTTCATCACCCCACTGGGTACCCAGAACAACGACGTTTCTACCCATTGTTGCCTTCTTGAGATTAGTCATTAATCGAAACGAGGTTACAGACCTTTAACGGTCCACTCACCATTTTCCAGCACCAGCTCGGCGCTGCTATTAGCTGGCTGATCATCACCAGACAGCGTCTGAATCACCCGCACGCCCTGCGCACGCAATTCATTGATTTTGTACAGCAGCGCCACATCCTCACCCGCCGGTGCAACCACCACAGAGGCCTTGTCACGCTGAGAAGCCGCCAGATCAACCAGCGTCTTCAGATCCGCACTAAAACCGGTCGCCGGACGCGCGCGCCCGAAATCCTGACCGATGTCGTCATAACGCCCACCTTTCGCCAGCGCCTGACCGTATGCAGGCGTATACGCTGCAAATACGATACCTGTGTGGTAGTTGTAACCACGCAGTTCACTCAGATCGAAGTAAAGATCCAGATCCGGGAAGCGTTTCGCCACCCGCGCTGCCAGCTGTTCCAGATAGTCGATACCGTCCAGCACCATTTGCGGTGCATCGGCAAACAGCGCCTTAGCGCGCGCCAACACTTCGATACCGCCATGCAGACGCGGCAGTTCAGCCAGACGGTCCAGCAGTCGCGCATCGACATCCAGCGCGTTCAGGAAACGCTCCAGTTCAGGCAGTGCTTTACGCTGTAGCATGCTCTGATATTCAGCCTGTTCCGCACTGCTAAGACCCGCATCTTCCATCAAACCACGGAAAATACCCACGTGCCCCAAATCCAGGCTCAGTTCGCTATCTGCACCTGCGGTCTGCAGAGTTTCGATCATCAGCGCGATGACTTCCACGTCACTGTCGAGACCCGCATGCCCAAACAGCTCGGCACCAATCTGCAGCGGGTTACGGGAAGCCAGTGGCTGAGTAGAGCGTGCGTGGAGCACGGAGCTGCAGTAACAAAGACGGCTTGCCCCTTCATTACGCATACGGTGCGCATCGATGCGGGCAACCTGTGGAGTGATATCAGCACGGATACCCAGGGTATGACCGCTCAACTGATCAGTCAGCTTAAAGGTATTGAGGTCCAACTCACCACCAACACCGGTCAGTAGCGCGTCCAGATGCTCCATCAAAGGCGGCATCACCAGGTCGTAACCCCAACTATCAAACAGATCCAGCAAACGGCGACGCATCGCCTCGATCTGGCTCGCTTCCGGCGGAAGGATATCTTTTACACCTTCCGGCAAGAGCCAACGATCTGCCAACGCCATGCAGTACTCCACAGATTTAAATCGAATTTAGTTGATCAAATAAAGGATCAGGGCACCCAGCACCATACTCGCCAGACCCATGATCCGCAGGGTTCGGTTATCCACAAGCGACAACTGCTGTACCAAGTTACGCCACCGTTGCGGATAGAGAAACGGGATAATTCCCTCAAGCACCAACATCATGCAAAAACCGATTGCCAGATGGTGTAGAAACTCCGATGACATAGGCAGTCCGCCGAATTCGAAACCCCACTAACACAAAAAAACCGGGCAAAACCCGGTTGACGTATAGTACCACGTAATCGCGACTATTGGAGTCCCGATTGAGTGTTTTTTGTTAAGAAGCCTGCGAGTTGCTCGATTGGCTGACACCCGCAGACCTCTTTACCGCTAGCCTTACTGTGCAGCGGCTGGCGCAGCCGGTTCACTCAGGTACTTAAAGAAGTCACTGTCAGGCTTCAGCACCATCATATCACCGCTACCTTTAAAGGATTCGCGGTAAGCCTGCAGGCTACGGTGGAAGGAGTAGAACTCTGGGTTACGCTGATACGCTTCTGCATACACGCTTGCTGCAGTCGCATCACCTTCACCTCGAATCAGCTCAGACTCACGGTACGCTTCCGCTTTAACAACCGTTTTCTGACGATCCGCATCCGCACGGATACCTTCCGCCAATTCCTTACCACGTGCACGCAGTTCACGCGCTTCACGTTCACGCTCGGTGCGCATACGCTCGTAAACAGAGTCGGATACCGCTGGCGGCAGATCAATACGCTTCACACGCACATCTACTATTTTGATACCAAACTCATTTTCAGCAATTGCACTCAAGTTTTCAGTCAGCTCTTTCATCAACTGCTCACGCTCACCGGATACCACTTCAGTTACGGTACGCTCACCAAACTGGTTACGCAGGCCGGTATCAACACGGTCAGACAACAGTTTCGCCGCGCGGAACTCATCGCCGGAGGTCGCAGTGTAGAATTTTTCTACATTGTCAATCTTCCACTTTACGAAGGAATCCACTTCCAGACTCTTCTTCTCCAGGGTCAGGTAGGACTGTGGCGCCGCATCCAGGGTCAGAACTCGACCGTCAAACAGACGCACATTGTTCATAATCGGTACACGGAAGTGTAGGCCCGGTTCAAGATCGGCGTTTACCACCTCACCAAACTTCAGCATCACACCGCGCTGTGTTTCTTTAACGATAAATACAGAGCTATAGCCAATGAACACCGCAAGTATTACGACGATCAGGGCAAACATAGATGAAGGTTTCATTAACGGCCCTCCCTGCGAGTATTCAGTTGACGTTGACGAAGCTGATTAATTACCTGGTCGGTTACTTCACGCAGACTTTCGCTATCCAGACGTACCGGACGGTTTGCGTCGATGCGCGGCATGGATGCAGCACCGGAGGACTGGCTCAGCTTATCCAGTGGCAGGTACATCATGTTGTTACTGCCTTCCACATCAACCAGCACTTTCGGGCTTTTTGCCAATACTGATTCCATGGTGGACAAGTACAAACGCTCCCGGGTCACTTCAGGCGCTTTTTCATACTCCTCCAGCAGCGCTGCGAAACGCTGAGATTCACCCTCTGCCTTGGCGATCACCTCTTCACGGTACGCATTAGCTTCTTCCAGCATACGCTGGGCCTGACCACGTGCTTCAGGAATAATACCGTTGGCATAAGCTTCCGCCTCGTTCCTAACACGCACCTCATCCTCACGCGCACGAATCACGTCGTTAAACGCATCCTGCACCTGGCTTGGCGCTTTCGCCTCTTTCACGTTGACCTTGGAGATCTGCAGACCGGTCTGATAATCATCCATGTAGCCCTGCAAGCGCTCCTGCACCTGAACAGAGAGCAACTCACGGCCCTGGGTCAGGATGGAGTGCA
Source organism: Pontibacterium granulatum (assembly GCF_029961155.1). GTDB lineage: Bacteria > Pseudomonadota > Gammaproteobacteria > Pseudomonadales > Balneatricaceae > Pontibacterium > Pontibacterium granulatum. Next base: position 20,618 of record NZ_JASBRH010000004.1, read on the forward strand.
TGTCAGTGGAACCCACTACGTGGCGCAGAGCAGACTCCGCCGCATGAGACAAACTTGCCTCAGGATCACGTACACTCAACTGGAAGCTTTTCGGATCGGCAATAACGTATTGAACCGCCATATCCACATCAACGATGTTCTCGTCCTTGGTCAGCATCAGTGCTCGGTGCGTACGGGTACGAACCTGAGTCACGTTCACTTTCTGAACTTCATCAATCAGCGGTGGGTTCCAACGCAAACCCGGACCAACCGTGTCAGAGTACTTACCCAGACGCAGCACGACACCACGCTCCTGCTGGTCGACGGTATAGAATCCCATACCGGCCCACAGCAGGGCTGCCAATACAGCCAGAATGATAAAGAAACCGGAACCGGATGCAGAACCAGAACCAGAGCCGCCGCCGTTACCGCCGAAACCTCCGCTGTTTGGCTTTTTACCGGAACCACCAAAAATACTGTTCAGGCGATCTTGAAGCTTTCGCAGAGCCTCATCCAGATCAGGCGGACCCTGATCGCCGCCACCATTTCCGCCGCGGTTATTGCCACCACCGCCCCAAGGATCATTATTATTGCCGTTACCACCCGGCTCATTCCAAGCCATTATGTGTCTCCGTTCCAAAAGCTTGATTCGCTGAGGAAATTTTAGGTAGCCCCATATTACTGTGCAAGCATCATTTGCATTTATCGACAACTATCGACCATTTGCCAAATACCCACAGCACAGGTTCTACCCTACCATTTAATGATGGACCTCTACTGAACAATAGCGTTCAGCCGGAATATCCAACCGACTTAAAAGTTGAAGCAGATCTTTTTTCTGCAACCGGATTTCCAGTTGCATATGTCCATGATCATCGTAGGACTCGTTCAGCACCGCTCCCTGTTCATACAGTCTGGCACGCAAACTGCCATCCCGTGGAGAAAGACTGATCGTTTCATGGAATACGTCATCGGCAAGCAATTCGTTCACTGCTTGCAACAAAAGTTCTGTACCCGCGCCCGTCTGAGCCGACACCCACACCCTTACCGGACGCCCCTCATCGTCCCGATCGATACGCGGCGCCTGACCTTCAAGCAGATCAAGCTTGTTATATACCTGCAACTGCGGGATTTCATTCGCACCGATCTCTCGCAGTACGTTATCAACCTCTCGCATGTTGTCGTGCCGCTCATCGTCAAAACAGTCGATCACGTGCAACAGCAAGGTTGCTTCCGTAGTCTCCTGCAGGGTAGCGCGGAATGATTCCACAAGTTTGTGCGGCAGATGGCGGATAAAACCTACGGTATCCGCAAGAATCGTAGGACCGGCATCTTCCAGTTCAACACGGCGCAGGGTCGGATCAAGCGTTGCGAACAACTGGTCAGCCGCGTAGATGTTGGACTTGGTGATCTGATTGAACAGCGTCGACTTACCGGCGTTGGTATAGCCCACCAGCGACACAGTTGGGATCTCAGATCGCTGACGGGAACGACGCCCTTGGTCACGCTGTTTACGCACCTTCTCCAAACGCTTGTGGATACTTTTGATGCGCGCACGCAACATGCGGCGGTCACTCTCCAGCTGGGTTTCACCCGGACCACGCAGACCGATACCACCTTTCTGTCGTTCCAGGTGGGTCCAGCCTCGTACCAAGCGGGTCGACATATGCTCCAGCTGCGCCAGCTCAACCTGCAACTTACCCTCATGGGTACGCGCACGTTGCGCAAAGATATCCAGAATCAGCCCCGTACGATCTAGCACACGACATTTGATCTCGCGCTCGATGTTTCGTTCCTGGGCAGGACTCAGGGCATGGTTGAAGATGACGAGCTCAGCACCGTGCATATTCACCAGGGAGCGCAGCTCCTCCAGTTTACCGGCACCGATAAAGAATTTAGGACTGGGTTGGGCTCGAGACCCCGTCAAGAATTCGACGGGGTCAGCACCTGCAGATAGCGCAAGCTCTTCGAGCTCTCGGGGACTTTCCTGATCAGCCTCGTCGGCCAGATCAACATGTACTAATATGGCGAGTTCGCCAGATTCGGGACGCTCGAAGAACAATTACGACCTCAGCTGGCAGACTTAGGCTCTTCCGCAGGTGGCAGCTTAACTGGACGCGCCGGTACTACGGTTGAAATAGCATGTTTGTATACCATCTGGCTGACAGTGTTCTTCAGCAGAATGACAAACTGGTCAAATGATTCGATCTGACCCTGCAACTTGATACCATTTACCAAGAAAATGGATACAGGCACCCTTTCCTTACGCAGAGCGTTCAAATAAGGGTCTTGTAAAGATTGCCCTTTTGACATTACAAACTCCTTCCTGAAAAAATTTTCGTTATATATTTGTTTATAATTTTTTATGACTGTACTACAAAACACCTGCATTTTAGACCACAGGCACATTTTTTAGCAGCCAGCCTGTCATTATATAATGACCGAGTTAACCAATTTCAAGGCTTTATCCGTAATATCTCGATCATTTGTATCCAACCAGTTCAGATTTTCCCAACTTCGTAGCCAGGTAATCTGTCTTTTAGCCAATTGGCGGGTTGCCACAATCCCTTTGTAACGCATAGTGTCGTAATCCCATTGTCCAGAGAAGTACTCCCACATCTGGCGATAACCAACACAACGAACCGAAGGCATCGATAGCTTCAGGTCGCCACGTTCCCACAGGGCACGCACCTCTGCTTCGAAACCCTGCTCCAGCATGATATCGAAGCGCTGTTCGATACGTTCATGCAACACAGCGCGCTCGGGCGGCATCACTGAAAGCGAAATCACCGGGCTATCCAGCTTTTGTGCCTGCTGCTCGGCCCAGAGTTCAGTCATCGAGCGACCGGTAATCTCGTAGACCTCCAATGCACGCTGTAACCGCTGGGAATCATTCGGATTCAGACGTTGCGCGGCTTCCGGATCCACCTCAGACAGACGGGCATGGATCGCTGCCCAGCCCTTTTCCGCTGCTTCATCCTCAATCCGTTTGCGAACGACAGGATCTGCCTCCGGCAAGTTGGCCAGCCCGTTCAGTAGAGCATGGAAATAAAGCATAGTTCCGCCGGTCAGCAACGGAATTTTTCCCGCTTTGTGAATCCGTTCGATCTCGGCCAGTGCATCACTGCGAAAATCCGCCGCGGAGTATGCGTCCACCGGGTCACGCAAGTCGATCAGCCGGTGCGGGTAACGGGCCAGCATCTCTGCATCCGGCTTGGCGGTACCGATATTCATATCCCGATAGATCATGGCCGAATCCACGCTGACAATCTCACACGGCAAACGGTCGTAGAGCTCCATTGCCAGCGCGGTTTTACCGGACGCGGTCGGCCCCATCAGAAAAACTATCGGGAGTTGGGTACTGCTCACTTACTGACCTCGCATAAAGAGCTTGTCCAGATCAGCCATGTTCAGCTGAGTCCAGGTTGGGCGGCCGTGGTTACACTGGCCACTGCGTTCTGTCATCTCCATATCCCGCAGCAATGCATTCATCTCAGGAACGGTTAGTTGACGGTTTGCGCGTACGGCGCCATGGCAGGCCATCGTCGCCAACAGCTCGTTGATATGGTTTTCGATTCGGTTGCTGACACCGTACACCAGCATGTCGGCCAATACATCCCGCACCAGCTGTTCGACATTGCCCTTCGCCAGAGAGACCGGCACTTGACGGATCACCAGAGTTTCCTCCCCCATCCGTGCCAGCTCAAAGCCCAGGCGCTTGAAAACTTCTTGCTGCTCATCCGCACAATCCGCCTCGCGCTGACTCACGGCCATGCTCAGCGGCACCAACAACGGCTGACTGCGCACCACCTCTGTTTCGTAGGCTTTTTTCATGCGTTCATAAACGATGCGTTCGTGCGCCGCATGCATATCCACGATCACCATACCCTGCGCGTTTTGCGCGAGGATATAGATACCGTGCATCTGCGCCACGGCATACCCCAGCGGCGGGCACTGCTCATCGTTGGTCTCTGGCATCACCTGCGCCGATACCGCTGTGTTACTCAATGGCTGCGCAACGGGGCCAGACGCTTCAACATTCGGGGATACCGCCGACGCAATAACCTCTGCATGCTGCCCGGCATCCGGATGCAGAGAGGCATAACGCCCTATCTGGTCGGCAACACCTCCGGCTGTTGGGCGCGGGGAGCTATTAAAAGAGATCCGCCCCTGCTCAAAGGTCATCGGTGCTGATTGCGAACTGTCCGGCACCTGACCGGCCGGGCTACTCAAATTACCAGCCGGGGTCGACTGCGCGGCAACCTGCTCATCGGGCCGTGCATCGGCAATCACCCGGTGAATGGTGCGGAACAGGAAGTCATGCACCAGACGGCTTTCACGGAAACGCACTTCGTGCTTGGTCGGATGTACGTTCACATCCACCAGCGCCGGATCCAGCTCCAGATACAGCACATACGCCGGATGACGACCATGGTAGAGCACATCCTGATACGCCTGACGCACCGCATGGGACACTACCTTATCGCGAATAATACGCCCATTCACAAAGAAGTACTGCAGGTCGGCCTGGCTGCGGGAAAAGGTTGGCATGCCGATCCAACCCCACAGGCGTAACCCGGACGCAGCGGCTTCCATATCCACCTTCATGGCGTTATCCACAAAGGCTGACCCACACACAGACGCGATACGGCGTTCCCGCTCGATCTCGCTGGCCGCCTGGCGTAGCTGATGGATCACCTTGCCGTTGTGGCGCAACTGGAAACCCACGTCAAAACGGGCCAACGCCTGGCGCTTGACCACCTCTTCCAGGTGTTTAAATTCGGTCTTTTCTGTTTTCAGGAACTTACGGCGTGCCGGTGTATTGAAGAACAGGTCGCGCATCTCCACCGTTGTGCCTTCCGGATGCGCCGCCGGAGCCAACACCGAATCCATCTCACGCCCTTCGGTCTGCACCTGCCACGCAGCATCGCCTCCCGCCTGACGGGAGGTCAGGGTCAAACGTGACACGGAGCTGATACTCGCCAACGCCTCACCGCGGAAGCCCAGTGTTGAAACCGCTTCGAGATCTTCCAGCTCGTAGATTTTGGATGTGGCATGACGGCTCAACGCCAACGGCAGATCGTCCTTGGCGATACCACCGCCATTATCACGGATACGGATCAGCTTAACGCCGCCCTGTTCAATCTCCAGATCGACCTTATCTGCGCCGGAATCGATGCTGTTTTCCAGCAACTCTTTAACAACGGATGCGGGACGTTCAACAACCTCACCCGCCGCGATCTGGTTGGCCAGCCGCGGCGAGAGCAGATGGATTCGTTTCATGTAAGGAACCTGGATTAACTCGAAGGAATTCGCAGCACCTGACCCACACGGATACGGTCATTGGTCAGCTTATTGGCATCGCGCAGTGCTTTCAGCGCCACGCCGTTACGTGATGCGATCACGGACAGGGTATCACCCCGAACGACTTTGTAAGTCCGCGCGGAAGGCGAAGACCCTTGCGCCTCAGCAACATAGGTCATCATCGGCGGTTTACGGGCAAAGTGAGAGGTAATACCCGCATGAATCGCCTTGGCCATCTGTCTCTGATAGCTGCGGGTTTTCAGCTTTTTTGCTTCGCCCGGGTTGGAGATAAAACCGGTTTCCACCAGCAGCGACGGGATATCCGGCGATTTCAGTACCACAAACCCAGCCTGCTCCACCGTTGGCTTGTGCATGCGGGCAAAGCGGGAGATATTCTTGTGAATGTTCTTGGCCACCTGGCGGCTATCGGAACGGCTGGCGGTCATCGACATATCCAGCAACACACCGGCCAGTACATCATCTTTGTCTTCCAGGCTGACACTACCCACACCACCGATCAGGTCGGCACTGTTCTCTTTACGCGCCAGCCAACGACCCACTTCACTGGTCGCGCCGCGGCCAGACAATACCCACACTGATGCCCCGCGGGCACGTGCGTCTTTAAATGCGTCCGCATGGATGGAAACAAAGAGGTCCGCATTTTGCTTACGGGCTTTTTTGGTGCGGCCGCGCAAACTGATGTAGTAGTCGCTGGTACGGGTTAATACTGCTTTGTATCCCGGCGTGCTATCGAACAGCTTTTTGAGGTCCTGAGCGATCGCCAGCACAACGTCCTTCTCCCGCACGCGGCCCGACCCAATCGCCCCCGGATCATCTCCACCGTGGCCGGCATCGATTGACACGATAATGTCACGCGCCATGCCGACGGCTTTGGGTTGATACACTGCTTTTTTCACCGTCTGCGGCTTATCTTCATCGAAGAGATCCACCACCAACCGGTGTCCGTATTGCTGATTAGGTTTCAGGGCGAAGCTCTTCGGCCGCACCGCTCGCTTCAAATCCAGCACAATACGCAGCTGTTTGCCGTTTTTGCCTTTGCGAATCTGTTTGATCGGGCTTTTGCTGAGCGCCAGCTTGGAGATATCCGCACTCATGGTGGAGGAATCCACATCGAGAACGATGCGATCCGGCTTTTTCAGGGTAAATATCTTATGGTCTGCGGGACCGGACAGGTCAAACACCAGACGTGCGTTATCTGGTGCCAGCCAGATACGCACATTTTTAATGTTTGCCGCATGCACCGCCGATACGCCGAAGCAGAGCGTTAGCAGCAAAACTGTTCTAAAACCTGTCAGAAAAGCCGTCATCCTGATCTTTTACGTTGTTTGTTCCAAGAGTTTATCGGCCACCTGCTGACCAAACTGAGTCTTCGGCTGCCATTTAATACGTCGTCCCTGCCCTTCAACAGTGATGGACAACGTCAAGTCGGGTTTTGGCAGGATCCCCGCGCCTTTATCAGGCCACTCAATAAGACAGAGCGCCTGATTGTCAAAATAATCACGAATACCCAGATACTCAAGCTCTTCCGGGTCTGCCAGACGATACAGGTCAAAATGGTAAACCAGATTACCCGCCAGCTCGTAGGGTTCTACCAGCGTATAGGTCGGACTCTTAACGGCACCTGTATGACCAAACGCCTGTAACACCCCACGACACAGGGTGGTTTTCCCCATCCCCAGGTCACCCTGCAGGAAGACTACTCCCCGGCCGCCACTGGCATTTGCCAGATCCTTGCCGAACGCCACCATTGCCGTTTCATCGGCTAACACTCGCTGATACTGCATCTGAACTCTATGTTCCATTAAGGCTACTAACTTTGCACTAAGGCTACTTTCCGTTGATCACGTGGGGCAACGCCGCTATCAGGTCAGTCGCCACCATACCACGCTCGCCCTGAATTTCGGCAACACGATCCGCAGCCACGGCGTGAAGGTAAACTCCCATCCGCGCGGCGTCGACCGGTCTCAGGCCCTGTACCCACAACGCGCCTATGATACCTGAAAGTACATCCCCCATCCCACCGGTCGCCATCCCCGGATTACCTTTATCACACAGATAGAGTGCATCGCCGTCGGTCACCAGCGATCCGGCCCCTTTCAGCACCACAGACCCACCGCAGGCACGCTGTAATCGCTCTATCGCCAGGAAGCGATCTTCCTGCAGATCCGACACCGGACTGTCGAGCAAACGTCCCGCCTCACCCGGGTGTGGGGTCAGTATCCAGGTGTCCCGACTGAAGCGTTCAACGCCCCACCGACAGATCAGATTCAGGGCATCCGCATCCACCACCAGCGGTTTATCTGCCGCCAGAATCCGCTGCAGCATCGCCTGTCCCCAGGACCCCTGCCCCAACCCGGGACCAACCACAATTACATCGGCATTCTCCAGCATCGGTTCCAGTTGGCCCGCACTGCTAATACCACGCGTCATCACCTCGGGAATACGCACCAATGCCGCTGGAACATGTTCAGGCCGAGTGGCAAGCGTGATCAACCCGGCACCGGTGCGGGCAGTCGCCTCCGCGGCCATCAAGGCAGCACCGCCCATACCCAAGTCTCCACCTACAATCAGGACACGACCGTTAGTACCTTTATGGGCTGATCGGGCACGGGCAGGCAGCAGCTCTTCTCTGTCACTGCGTGACGTACGGAAGGCATTCACAGGCACCTGCTCGTACACCTCTTCCGGCAGTTTCAAGTTGTCAAAGTAGAGTTGACCAACATGGTCGACCGCTTCATGGGTTAATAAACCCTGCTTCACACCAATAAAGGTAACGGTACAGTCCGCACGCACCGCGCTACCCAACACCGAACCCGTATCACTGCACAGTCCAGACGGGATATCCACAGCGAGAACCGGTTTACCACTGCGGTTCAGCTGATCGATTGCCTGCCGTGCACTGCCGCGTACCTCACCACCCAGGCCAGTGCCGAGCATGGCATCTACCACCACATCACCGGTAAACGGCATTCCTGAGCGGTAGTACGCCACATCGATATCCTGTTCCAGCATCCAACGCCATGCCTCCAGCGCTTCACCGCGCAGGCGATCCGCAAAACCGTCATCGCCCAGACAGATCACCTGCACATCGATACCACGGGTTTTCGCCAGCACAGCCATCACAAAGCCGTCGCCGCCATTGTTACCACCGCCACACAACAGTGTCAGACGTTCCAGATCGGACCAACGCTCCTGCAGCACGACAAACGCCGCATGACCGGCTCGCTGCATCAATTTGAAGCCCGGAATCCCAAATTGTTCTATCGCCGTACGGTCAAGGGCACGGCTTTGCTCAGCCGTGTATAATGTGGCCGGCAGTTTGGTTCGGTCGAGTGACATGATTCAGACTCCAGTGCAGATTGCAGTGTTGCAGATATTCCCGTATTTCTGCCCCATTATAAATCAATCAACGCGAAAGCGACCCAGCCGCGAGCAACGACAGCACCGCCTATGCGATCCCCAACACCTGAACAACTCGACCAGCTGACCCAAGACATTAAGACCTGGGCGCGGGAGCTGGGATTCCAGCAATGCGGTATCACCACCCCCGACCTGAGTGAGCACGGAGATCATCTCAAAGCGTGGCTGGACGCGGGTTATCAAGGGCAGATGGACTACCTGAATAACCATTTTGAAAAACGGCTGGATCCTACCCTGCTGGTGCCGGGCACCCAACGTATCATCTGTGTACGTATGGACTATATGCCGGAAAATACCCGTAAGCTGGAGACCCTGAGCAACTCTAACAAAGGTTACGTTGCCCGCTACACCCTCGGACGCGACTACCACAAGCTGATGCGAAAACGCCTGACCCAGCTAGGAAAAAAGATCGCAGAGCAAGTTGATGAACTGGGCTACCGTGCGTTTGTGGACAGCGCCCCCGTCCTGGAACGCCCATTGGCGCAGAAGGCGGGTATCGGTTGGATAGGCAAACACGGCCTGGTACTCAACCGCGAAGCCGGTTCCTGGTTCCTGTTGGGCGAGCTGTTTATCGACCTGGCCCTGCCGATCGATCCCCCCGAAACCGAAAACCACTGTGGCCGCTGCTCCGCCTGTATCGATGTCTGCCCTACAGAGGCCTTTCCACAGCCGGGTGTGCTGGATGGCAGCCGCTGCATCTCGTATCTGACCATCGAGCTCAAAGGCAACATCCCGGAAGAGTTACGCAGCAAGATGGGCAACCGGATCTTCGGCTGCGACGACTGCCAGCTGATCTGCCCCTGGAACAGTTTCTCCCACTACACTCAGGAAGCTGACTTTTATCCGCGCAACGACCTAGGCGATGCCGATCTGCTGGAGCTGTTCAGCTGGGATGAAGAAACCTTCCTAAAACGCACTGAAGGCTCCGCTATCCGGCGCACCGGCCACGAGGGTTGGCTGCGTAACATCGCAGTGGCGCTGGGAAATGGTCTGGGCGGTGAGGCGGTGATCTCGGCGCTAAACGCCACGCTGGATCACCCGTCTGCGGTGGTACAGGAACATGTACGATGGGCGCTGGACCGGCTGCAGCAGGGGAATCCCCCCCAGCCGCTGCCAATTTTGTCTCACCCGGGCGTGCGACGGGTAAAAGATTAAGCCTCGAGCTTAAAGAACACTTCCCGGTAGTGGCGCAGCTCCTCAATGGAGTCACGAATGTCATCCAATGCCAGGTGAGAACCTTTTTTCTGCACTCCATCCAGCACTTCCGGACGCCAGCGACGGGCGATCTCTTTGATCGTGCTTACATCCAGATTACGGTAGTGGAAGAAACTCTCCAGCTCCGGCATATGGCGATACAGGAAACGACGGTCCTGACCAATGCTGTTACCACAGATCGGAGATGCACCTTTATCCACATGCTCCAGCAGGAACTCGATGGTACGTTGTTCTGCTTCGCGTTCGTTGATGGTGCTGTCCTTCACCCGCTGGGTCAGACCGGATTTACCGTGCTGATTGGTGCACCACTCATCCATCCCATCCAGAACGGAATCAGGCTGATGGATCGCCATGGTTGGCCCCTCGGCGATAACATTCAGATCAGCATCGGTTACGATCGTGGCGATCTCGATGATGTAGTCGTTATCCGGGTCCAGGCCCGTCATCTCCAGATCGATCCAAATCAGGTTGCTATTACGCACGCCGTCACATCCTCCACTCGATTATTTAGCCTTCCCTGACCGGTAGTACGGATTGTTGGTAATTATTACCGTCATACCAAAAGGCTCGTTAATATTTTTCTATGGGTTAGAATACCTTAGCTTAGTGGTTTAGCCACCCCCGACAATAGACGAAATTGTAGTTTGCATCGTCTCTTCCCGGCCAGGTAAACCGATCCCAAGACAAAAAGGTAGTCCGCAGCTGTTGCATGGCAAAACGTAAACTGACCCGCCGCCAGGCTTGGCGTATACAGAAAATTCAGGACGAGCGCGCCGCTCGCGCCGCCAAAAAAGATGCCTCGATTGACGAGCAGCTGGATGGCGGCGACCTGGGCCCCGAACAACACGGTCTGATCATCTCCCACTTTGGCCGCCAGGTGGATGTGGAAGCCAGCGAAGGCGAACGCCAGGGCGAGATCATCCGTTGCCATATGCGCACCAACCTGGGCCAACTGGTTACCGGCGACCGCGTGATCTGGCGTGCCAACCCGGACGGTGGTGTGGTAGTAGCCAAGCTGGACCGTAAAACCGAGCTGGTGCGCCCAAATCCCTACGGCGAAATGAAACCGGTAGCAGCCAACATAGATTACATCGTGCTGACCATCGCCGTTGAACCGCTGGCACATGCCAACCTTATCGACCGTTATCTGGTCGCAGCAGAACTCAGCGGCATCGAACCGGTGATCCTGCTCAACAAAACCGACCTGCTTACCGATAAAAACCGCGCGCGTATCGATACCATGCTGAAGCGTTACCAAAGCATCGGTTACCGCGTCCTGCACGCATCCTCCTCGACCCAGGACGGACTCAACGAACTCAAAGCCCATCTGAAAGATCGCATCAGTGTTTTTGTGGGTCAATCCGGCGTGGGCAAGTCCTCTTTGATTAATGTTTTGCTACCAGGTGTCGATCTAAAGGTAGGTGAGTTATCGGAACAAACCCGCAAGGGCCGTCACACCACCACCACGGCGCGGCTTTTTCATTTCCCGGAGGGGGGTGACCTGATAGATTCACCGGGAATACGCGAATTTGGACTCTGGCATATCGATCCGGAACAGCTAATCGATGGTTTCAGGGAGCTACGAGAACATACCGGGCACTGTCGGTTCCGCGATTGCAAACACGAGCAGGAACCGGGCTGTGCGCTGAAAGATGCCATTGCAGAAGGCAAAATCAGTGAAGCACGCTGGCAAAGCTTCAGGCACATCCTCGCCTCGCTGGATGAGCAGTAGACACTGAGGGTAGTTGAGCAACGGACGAAGGCCGATGAGTTTGCAGGAATCGCCACAGGATCTGGCTGGCTGGATCCAGTATCTGAAAGATAAGACCTTGCCGGTACGTGGCAGTGTTAAACTACGCCTGTTGCAAGCGGTGGATAGTGATGTTACCACCTTGCAGACGCTCGGGAATCTAATCAAATCAGACCCGGCGGTCTGTCTGCATCTGGTGCGTGTAGCGAACAAACTGCACAGAGAGAAAGGCTCTGCTGTAACCAGTATCGAACACGCGGTGCACTCACTCGGTTTTGACCGTATCCAACAAACCATCGAACAGCTTGAACTGATCCGCCTGAATGCCGGTTCGGTCTCCCATAAGCTTTTCTTCCGCTCCACTGCCAACAGCCATCACGCCTCCATCCAGGTGCGCGAATGGCTGAAGGGAAAAGGCAACGTCTTTGCCGAAGAACTGCAGTTGGCGGCTTTGTTCTACGGCATAGGTCACTGGATGATGTGGCTGCACGCGCCGTTACATATGAGTCTGATCCACCAGAAAATTCGCGAAAAACATGTGGATGTAGTATTGGCGGAAACCGACGTGCTGGGCTGTACCATCCAGCAAATCTCCCACGACCTGGCGATGGAGTGGGGCCTGCCAGAGCTGGTTTTCGAAAGCTTGGATCACGAAACTTCCCCGGGGCGCGACATTATCGACCTGATGCATCGCCGCTCGCTGAAAGATCCAACCATCGACGATGAAGAGCGCCGCGAACTGAACCACCTGGTGCAGCAAAAGTACTTCCCGGTGAAACTCTCCAACTGGCTGGCAATCACTGCCTCCTTTGGTTGGCGGCAGAAAAAAACCAAACAGCTGAGCATGATCATCAGCGACTACCTGTGCGAAAACACCGCCGAGGTCGTAGGCAAGCTGCATCAAAACTGCGCCACTGCGGCCCGTATCTACAATGTGCCCGGCACCCTGTCCCACGCCACCGAGCTGATTATGCTCGAGTCGGATCTGGTACCAAGCTACAAGATCACCCCCAAAGAACTGCAAAGCGTGGTGATCGAGTGCCCGCGCCCGTCGGTCGAACGCATGCGTCTGCGCTCTCGCCCGGTGGAACAGGAGATTATCCGTACCGCCTACGCACCGGTGGAGATCGAGTTTAAGAACGAAGAGTTGTTTAAAAAACTGGCGGTCGCCTTTATCAAGGGCTCACCCAAGATCAAAACCCAGGGCCATATTCTACAGTGCATTCAGAAAGCGCTGGCAGACGGTCTGGGTATGCGCCACGTAACCCTGCTTCGCGTACACAACAAACTGATGGCCACAGCCCTCTCATCTGGCCTACCCACAGACAACGCCCTGGCCAACTACCGTTTTGACCTAGAAATCCCCAGCATCTTCAAGCGATTGTGCGACAAGCCTGGCTATCTCTGGATCACACCGCAGACCCGTGAAAAGACTATCAATGCGCTGCCGGAAAGCTACCACAGCTTCATCCCTGAGAGCGGTGCCATCCTGATGTCCCTCTTCGATGGCGACGAACCGGTGGCGATTGTACATGTGGATAACCGCGACCATGCGATCGATGATTTCCACAACAAACGCACCCGTTATATCTACACAGCAGCCGGACAAGCCTTCAAAAACCTGACCACGAGCAGTTCCGAGACTATCTGAGGAAGCTGAGATTCCTGCCACTTTGCTATATGATGCGGTTCATAGAGTTATTTTCGGAACCGTAGTATGAGCTTACCTCTTGTAATTGAAGCAGCAGAATTGGCGGAAAATCTGTCCAATCCCAACGTGCTGATCATTGATCTGTCCGACGAAGAGACCTACAACCAGGGTCATATTCCCGGCGCAGTGCGTGTCGATAGCTTCCGACTGATGTTGGGTTCCGGTCCTGTACCCAACAAGCTACCCACTGCCGAACAACTTAGCGCCCTGTTCTCCGAACTGGGTCTGAGCGCAGACACCCACGTGGTGGCCTATGACAACCAGATGGGGCCGCTGGCGGGCCGTATGATCTGGACACTGAACCTGGTTGGACACGAGAACTGCTCGTTCCTCAACGGTCAGCTTTCCGCCTGGCTTGAAGCGGGTCAACCTCTGGAAGCAAGCGCCAACACCCGCGAACCCAATCTGTTTTCCGCGCAGATCGATACGGACTATATAGCCGATGTTGCGTATATCAACGACCACCTGCGCGATCCACACACCGTAATCTGGGATGCCCGCTCCGCTGAGGAATTCCGTGGTGAGAAGATCGTGAACGCACAGAAAGGAGGGCATATTCCCGGCGCCCGCCTGTACGAGTGGACCGATGTGATGGTTGCACCGGGCCGTGACACCCGCCTGCGCCCTGCGGCCGAAATTCTGGCGGAGCTGGACCAGCTGGGCATCAGCACCGACAAGGAAGTAATCACTCACTGCCAGACCCATCGCCGCTCAGGCCTCACTTATCTGGTAGCCAAACACCTGGGATTCAGGAAGATCCGCTGCTACGACGGCTCCTGGTTCGAGTGGGGTAACCTGCCCGATACACCGGTCGAACAGTAATCAGTTCTAACCGTACTACCGAATTCAGTCATTAACGGATACACAACCTTGAAAGACACACTCTTTATCTTGATGCAGCATATCCTGCCGCAGCATCTGATTTCCCGTTTTGTAGGCCGTATCGCGGAATGCACCAATCCATGGGTTAAGAACACCTTTACCACATGGTTCGCCAAACGTTACAACATCAACATGTCCGAAGCGCTGGTCGAAGACCCGACCGCATATGCAAACTTCAACGCATTCTTCACCCGTGAACTGAAACCGGGTATCCGTCCGATCGATGAAGCGGACGAAGCGATCGTCAGCCCGGCCGACGGTGCCGTAAGCCAACTGGGCGATATCGAGCACGGCCGCATCTTCCAGGCCAAGGGCCGTGGTTACGGACTAGCCACCTTGCTGGGTGGCGACCAGAAACTGGCCGACCAGTTCATCAACGGCTCCTTTGCCACCATCTACCTGTCCCCTAAGGACTATCACCGCGTACACATGCCGTTCACCGGTACCCTGCGTGAAACCATCTACGTGCCGGGCGATCTTTACTCCGTCAACCAGACCACTGCCGCCAACGTCGACCAGCTGTTTGCCCGCAACGAACGCCTGGTGGCGATCTTTGATACCGAACGTGGCCCTATGGCGATGGTACTGGTTGGTGCGATGATTGTCGCAGGGATTGAAACCGTCTGGTCCGGCCATGAAGCACCACGCATCAAAGCGCCGGTGCGCACCGCGTTCCAGGCGGAACCGCAGGAACCGATCACCCTGCAAAAAGGTGAAGAGATGGGCCGCTTCAAACTGGGATCAACCGTAGTGCTGCTGTTTGGTGAAGATGCCGTCAACTGGCAGGATCACCTGAAGGCGGAAAGCCCGCTACGCCTGGGTGAGCGTATCGCCACCAGCACCGCCGTTGCCGAAAGCCGCAACGACGACAGCGCTGCCGCCTAATCCCTTACATTCTGTCGGCTGTAGGCCGCCACAAAATGACCTAAAATTCCAGGACGGAGCCCAACCACTCCGTCCCGGAATATCAGATGGATAACGCACGAGAAGCTATGAGCAACTGGATTGAAAGCCTGCAAGCACAAGGCGCCGTGATCAACGCGGATAACACAGTCAGCCTGACCGCCAAGGCCAGCGGCGGTACGGTGATTCCACTGCTGCACCAGCGTGTTCTGACGGTTACAGGCCCGGACAGTGAAAAATTCCTGCAGGGCCAGCTCAGCTGTGACCTGGCACAGACCCTCGCCAGCGGCAGCTCTATGGGATCCCACTGCAACATCAAGGGACACATGATCAGCCTGTTCCGCGTGATTACCATCGCGGACGGTTTTATGCTCCGCCTGCACAATGATATCCACGATATCGCCGCGCAGACGCTGGGCAAGTACATCATCTTCTCCAAGGCCGAGATCGCGAAACCCGGTGATGCCGTTGTAGGCATCGGTCTGCAGGGCGAAAACGCAGCAGAACTGGCGAAAATCGCTGTCTCAGAACTGCCTGCGGAGACCAACGGTGTCAGCCAGCAAGGTGACCGCACTCTCATCTCCGTACCGGGTGGTCGCTACGAACTGTGGTTGCCACAGGAAGACGCGGTAGCGCTGCTGCCGGAACTGCTGGCACTGGGCCAGCTGGGTGACAGCAACGACTGGCTGCTGAGCGAAGTCCGCGCGGCCATTCCGGATCTGCGTACCGCGACCATTGAAGCCTTTATCCCACAGATGACCAACCTGCAGGCCCTCAACGGCGTCAGCTTCACCAAAGGCTGCTACACCGGTCAGGAGATCGTGACCCGTCTGCAGCACCGTGGTCAGTTGAAGCGCCCGATGTACCGTCTGAAGTCTGCCTGCGACACCCTGCCACAGGCGGGTGATACCGTCTTCAGCGACAGCAAGGAGAATGCTGGGCAGGTTGTGGTTGCCGCACGCAACGAAGCGGGCGAATGCGAACTGCTGGCAGTGGTGATCAAGGAGCAAGCCGACAACGACATCCTGCATCTGCAGGCACAGGACGGCCCGGTGGCAACTGTCGAGGAGTTGCCATATGAACTCGATCCAAAGATGTTTGAGGCCAAGAACCGCCTCTGAGCGTAACGGCTGAAGATAAAAAACGCCCTGACTGGTAACAGTTCAGGGCGTTTTTTATGGTTCATCGCCAGATAGCGTGGCGCCAAGAAAGCAACTCAGTTGTAGGTTGGCCTTCCCTGCACGAAACCCAACAGGCATAGGGCAATGTTGCGCCGACACGTTGGGCATCGCTGCGCGATGGCCTACCTACACTTTTTTCTCAGCTTTCATTCGCTTCAGCCGGCAACTGCCAGTTGATCGGCGTTTTGCCATGTTGCTGCAGGTAGTCATTGGCCTGGCTGAAGTGACGGCAACCAAAGAAGCCACGGTGCGCCGCCAACGGCGACGGATGCGGCGCTTTCAGCACCAGATGACGCTGAGTATCGATAAACGCCCCTTTCTTCTGTGCATAACTGCCCCAGAGCATGAACACCACGTTTTCACAACGTTCGTTTACCAGATGGATCACCCGGTCGGTGAACTGTTCCCAGCCCCGCCCCTGATGGGACGCCGCCTGGCTCTGCTCTACGGTCAGCACGCTGTTCAGCAGCAGCACGCCCTGCTGCGCCCAGCTTTCCAGATAACCGTGATTTACCGGCGCCACGCCCAGATCGCTGTTCAGCTCCTTGTAGATATTCACCAGTGACGGCGGGATCTTGATGCCCGGGCGTACCGAGAAACAGAGACCGTGCGCCTGATCCGGCTGGTGATACGGGTCCTGCCCCAGGATCACCACCTTCACCTGGTCCAGCGGTGTCGTTTCCAGGGCGTGAAACCATTTGGAAGAATGTGGATAGATCACCTTACGCTGCGTTTTCTGCTCATGCAGAAACTGCTTCAGACTCAGCATATACGGCTGTTCAAACTCGACAGCCAACCCCTCTTGCCAGCTTGGTGCTGCTTCCAGAACCATACGTTCAGGACTCCCCACAATTCTTGTTAATCAGATCCGCTTTGGTCAGCACCTTGCGGTGCCAGAGCGAATAGTACCGTACTTTGCCCGGCGCGTGAGAGACCACACCCGAAATCAGGATCACCAACAAGTAGATCATGGTCTGCGGCTCGTCGAACAACCAGAATACGGTGGAGAGCAGCAACAACTTCAAAAATATCGCCTGCCCCCTCAACTGCAGCAACCAGATACCATCCACATAGACCGCCATCGCCGCCATCAAGAAACCACTCAACACCGCCAGCCACAGATAAGGCATCCACTGGCTCTCGGGCAGATGAAACAGGTAGGCGCCGGCCAGCCCGGCGATTCCCATCAGGTGGAAGGTGCGCAAAGTGATGCTCAACCAGCGACGGCCTGGAAAGTCACGCTTATCGATAGGAAATAACCAGCTCATTGTACTCTCGCCCTCTGCACGCTCTTTGTTCCAGATATAAAAAAGGCTGCCAGAGGGCAGCCTTTTCTTCAACTGATAGAGATCAGGTACGTGGACGCATCGCCGGGAACAGGATGACGTCACGGATAGACGGAGAATCAGTGAACAGCATCACCAGACGGTCGATACCGATACCTTCACCCGCTGTTGGCGGCAGGCCGTATTCCAGAGCGTTGATGTAGTCGGCATCGTAGTGCATCGCTTCATCATCACCTGCATCCTTCTCTGCCACCTGCTGGCGGAAACGCTCAGCCTGGTCTTCAGAGTCGTTAAGCTCCGAGAAACCGTTCGCCAGCTCACGGCCACCAACGAAGAATTCGAAACGGTCAGTGACGAATGGGTTGTCGTCGCTACGACGTGCCAGTGGAGACACCTCGGTTGGATACTCGGTAATGAAGGTCGGCTGCTGCAGACGGTGCTCTACGGTCTTCTCGAAGATCTCGATCTGTACCTTACCCAGACCCCAGCTGTCTTTCACATCGATATCCAGGCGCTCTGCGATCTGGCGAGCGGCGTGCTCATCCGCCAGAGCTTCCGCTTTGATATCCTGGTTGTAGTGCAGGATGGAGTCGAACACGCTCAGGCGCTGGAACGGTTTCGCCAAATCGTATTCGAAGGTTTCCAGAACCTCACCCTCTTCGTTACGCACGGTGTTAACGATGGTGGTGGTACCCAGAACGTCCTGCGCTACGGTACGCAGCATGTCTTCGGTCAGGTCCATCAGGTCACGGTAGTCCGCGTACGCCTGGTAGAATTCGATCATGGTGAATTCCGGGTTGTGACGCGTAGACAGACCTTCGTTACGGAAGTTACGGTTGATCTCGAACACACGCTCGAAGCCACCTACAACCAAACGCTTCAGGTACAGTTCCGGCGCGATACGCAGGTACATGTCGCGGTCCAGCGCGTTGTGGTGGGTGATGAATGGACGTGCTGTCGCACCACCCGGGATCACCTGCAGCATTGGTGTTTCTGCTTCGATGAAACGACGCTCGGTCAGGTAGTTGCGGATACCGGCAACAATCTTGGAACGCGCTTCGAAAACCTTACGGGACTGTTCGTTGGTGATCAGATCCACGTAGCGCTGACGGTAACGAATCTCGGTGTCCTGCAGACCTTTGTGCTTGTCTGGCAGCGGACGCAGGTTCTTGGTCAGCAACTGGTATTCGCCCATATCCACGTACAGGTCGCCTTTACCGGACTTGTGCAGTTCACCGGTCACACCGATGATGTCACCCAGATCCAGGCTCTTGGCAAATTTACGCGCGTCTTTGTTCACGTAGAACTGGATGCGGCCGGACATATCCTGGATTACACCAAACGCACCACGGTTCAGCATTACACGACCGGCAACGCTAACCTTGATACCGGCTTCGGCCAGCTCTTCCTTGCTCATCTCGCCGTACTTTTCCTGCAGATCCTGCGCGTAGCTGTCACGGCGGAAAGTGTTCGGAAACGCGTTGCCCTCTTCGCGCAGCGCAGTCAGCTTTTCGCGGCGCTCGGCAATCAGGCGGTTTTCGTCTTGCTGCTGAGTGTTGTCAGACATTGAGTCAAAACCCTTAAGAATTCTTTACGTAAAACTTACAGACCAGCTTTCAGGCTGGCTTCAATAAACAGATCCAGATCACCGTCCAGAACCTTGTCACAGTTGGAAGACTGCACGTTGGTACGCAGATCCTTGATGCGCTGATCGTCCAGCACGTAGGAACGGATCTGACTGCCCCAACCGATATCCGCTTTGTTGTCTTCCATCTCCTGCGCAGCTTCGGAGCGCTTCAGCATCTCCATCTCGTACAGTTTTGCACGCAGCTGTTTCATACAGGTGTCTTTGTTCTGGTGCTGGGAACGCTGGCTCTGGGACTGCACCACAATGCCGGACGGTTCGTGGGTAATACGTACCGCAGATTCAGTACGGTTTACGTGCTGACCACCAGCACCGGAGGCACGGTATACGTCGACACGCAGGTCAGCCGGGTTGATCTCGATCTCGATGTTGTCATCGATTTCCGGGGATACGAATACAGAGGAGAAAGAGGTGTGACGGCGACCACCGGAGTCGAACGGCGACTTACGCACCAGACGGTGAACACCGGTTTCGGTGCGCAACCAACCGAAGGCGTACTCGCCTTCAAAGCGGATCGTTGCGGACTTGATACCTGCCACATCACCGGCAGACACTTCCAGCAATTCAGTTTTGAAGCCTTTATTTTCACCCCAACGCAGATACATACGCAGCATCATGTTGGCCCAGTCCTGCGCCTCGGTACCACCAGACCCCGCCTGAATATCCAGGAAGGCGTTGTTGGCATCGGCTTCACCGGAGAACATACGACGGAACTCGAGGACTTCCAGCTTCGCCATCAGGGCAGCCACTTCCTCCTCAACTTCAGCCACGGTGTCTTCGTCGTCCTCTTCCACGGCCATATCCAGCAGATCGCGAGTATCAACAACACCGGTTTCCAGTTCATCAACAGTCTTTACGACACCTTCCAGCGTAGAGCGCTCTTTACCCAGTTTCTGGGCATTTTCAGGGTCGTTCCACACAGCTGGATCTTCCAGCTCGCGCTCAACCTCTTCCAGACGTTCTTTCTTACCGTCGTAATCCAGATAACCGCGCAGTACAGAGGTACGCTCGGTGATATCCTTCAGGGCGTTGATGATCGGATTGATTTCCATCGCTTGGCTTCAAACTCTCTGATTCGAAAAAAAGGCGGATATTTTACCTGAACACAGGCACTGTTTGAATGTTAGTCAGCGGAAATTTACCGCTCATTCCAGACCAAATTCGGTAATAACCTGTTTTACCCAGGTCTCTACCCGCTCTTCGGTTTCACCTGACTGGCTATCCTGGTCCACCGCAAGGCCCACAAACTGACTCTCATCCTCGGACAGCGCCTTGGAGGCGGTAAATTTATACCCCTGATTGGGCCAGTAACCCACCAGAGTAGCACCATGCTCCTGCAGCTTATCATGCAGCAATCCCATCGCATCCAGGAACCACTCGCCGTAACCGACCTGATCCCCCAGACCAAACAGCGCGCAAGTGCGACCACTGAAGTCAATCTCTTCCAGCTCCGCCCAGAGGTCATCCCAATCTTCCTGCAACTCGCCAAAATCCCAGGTAGGAATCCCCAGAATCAACAGGTCATAGTTGGGAATTGCGGTCAGCCCTTCTTCAGCAATATCATGCTGATCCAGCGCATAACCTTCCAGATGCCCGGCAATCAGGGCCGCAACGTCTTCCGTGTTGCCAGTGGTACTACCGAAAAAAAGACCGATGGTGTTGCTCATCTGCAGTGTAAATCCCAGTCAGAACTATAGACGCGGTCATTATAAGCGTTCTGGCGCCTGTTTGGGATGATGGCTGGGAAGTGATAGATAAAAGAAAAAGCGTAGGCCAGCCCACAACGGTGCTGTCCGACCGGTTCTACCGCCATCTGGCGATAAAAAAGCCAGTGGCAGGACGCCACTGGCTTTTCTTTTGGCAATCAGAGATCTACGCCGGTATGCGCGTGGATCGATAGTGCTGTATTACTTCTTGCTGGCAAACGCGTCGAAGGTATCCTGCGTCAGACGCTCCATCTCATCCCGCGCGTGACCCAGTGCCTGCAGGTTATGCTCGCTGGCATCTTTCAACGTCTCTTCCAGCTTCTTGGCATACTCTTGCTGCAGCTCCAGCAACTCTGCCGGCGACTGGCACTTCTGCATCTCTTTGGTCTGCTCGATTGTTGCTTCAATGCAGGACTTGGTACACGCCATCTGCTGACGGGTGAGCTCTTCCAGCATTTTTGTCTGGATGTTCACCAGATCTTTTATAGGTTCCATCGACTGACTAAACGTTTTGTTCAGATCTTGAAACATAACACCACCCTTCCCTTATCTCTTGTCAATCATCAGTCTCATACTGGTTATACTAAAACACTATGGCAGGGTCGATACAAACTTTCGACCAATGCACAATAACTAAGGAACAGACAACATGCGGATTCTTCATACAATGCTGCGGGTAACCGACCTGCAAAAGTCCATTTCGTTCTACACCGAGATTCTTGGCATGCACCTGTTACGCCGCAAAGACTTCCCAGACGGCAAGTTCACTCTCGCGTTTCTAGGCTACGGTGATGAATCGGAAAACACCGTGCTGGAACTGACCCACAACTGGGAAACCAGTGCCTACGAGCTGGGCAATGCGTATGGCCATATCGCCATTGAAGTGGAAGATGTGTATGCGGCCTGTGATGCGATCAAAGCCAAGGGAGGGGAAGTCGTGCGCGAAGCAGGTCCGATGAAACATGGCAGTACCATCCTGGCCTTTGTGAAAGACCCGGACGGTTACATGATTGAGTTACTGGGTGCGAAGTAGCGGCTGACCCAGGATCCGCACAAATAATCAGGGAGTGACGCGACTGCCACTCCCTCTGCTCGGATCAACGCTCGCGGAAGGCGTTGTCGAAACCACGAGTAACCGGACGCAGCAGGTATTCCAGGATGGTTTTCTGGCCGGTCTGAATATCCGCAGTCAACGTCATCCCCGGCAGTACATTCAACTCACCCGGTTGCGCCCCCAGATAGGATTTCTCCATCCTGATCTCGGCCCGGTAGTAGGGCTGGTTCTCTTCATCCAGGTAGGTGGATGCAGAGATCTGGCTGACCGTCCCTTCCAATGTACCAAAACGGGAGAAGTCGTAGCTGACAAACTTCAACTTGGCGCGTTGCCCGGTATGCACGTGACCGATATCCTGCGGCAGAATCTTCGCCTCCACGATCAGATCCTCGTCCACCGGCACCAGCTGCATAATCACCTGCCCCGGTGCAATCACACCGTTGGAGCCGGTTACGCTCAGGCCCTGTACGATACCTGCGGCTGGTGAGCGCACTTCCTGGCGCTCATCGCGTGCTTGCAGTCGGATCAGGGTACTTTCCACCTCCGCCAGCCTGCTGGTGACCTGACCCGCTTCCAGTTCGATATCCCGGTTGAAACGCGCGATCACATCACGCTTACGCTGCTGGGTTTCCTTCAGGGCGTTACGCGCCACCGCTATACCGTCTTCGGTCTGCAACAGCTCGTTTTCCACCTCGGCCACCTTGGCACGTGCTGCCAACAACTCCGACTTGGAGACCGATCCACGTACTACCGATGCTTCACGGATCGATACCTGCTCGCGGTGGATCACCAGTTCTTTCTTAAGGGAAGCGGCCTGGTTGCGTTGACGACGCAACTCATCACGACGCTGCTGAATCTGGCTCTCAATCACCGCCATCTCGCTGGTATGGCTATTCACCTGCGCCAGGTAGATGGTTCGCTGGCGCTCCAACAGGTCGCGATATCCTGACGACACCTGCGGGAAGGATGGCGGACGACGATCGATCAACGCTTTGAGGCGCTCTTCCTGCAGCCGCAGGCTGATGCGACGGCTCTGCATCTGCTGCAACTCAGATGCAGACGTTGCCGGATCAAGACTGAGGACAAGCTGTCCTTTTTTCAGGTAGTCGCCATTGCGTACCTGCAATTCATTAACGATACCGCCCTCCAGATGCTGTACTTCGTGGATCGATCCCACCGGCACAACTTCACCCTGTGCCAGCGCCACTTCATTCACCTCGGTAAAGGCACTCCAGATGATCACAGCAATCAAAAACAGCATGCCCACAAAGATCGACACTGGCACGATAAACCGTGGCGTAGGTTCTTCCAGCTGGATCGCCTGCGCCAGAAAACGCGCGCGGGCGCGAGGCAGTGTCGCGGTCTGCTCCGAGGTAAATACCGGCTTATTTTCCTTCACGAAGACCCCCTACCAATACCTGCAAAGCCTGTTCCGGCTCACCGACAAACTTTGTCATTCCTTTTTCCAACACAATCACTTTATCCGCCTGACGAATATGGCTCGGCCGGTGTGTTACAACCAACACGGTTTTCTTACCTTTCAGCGCACGCAGCTGAGAAACCAGTTTCATATCCCCTTCGTGATCCAGCGCCGCGCCCGGCTCATCCAGGATCACCACCTGCGCCGAACAGACAAAGGCGCGCGCCATAGAGATACCATGCACAAATCCCGGCGTCAGGCGTCGGGTACGTTCATCCCCGATCGGGGTATCAAATCCCTGCGGCAACGCCAGGATGTCATCCAGGATACCCAACGATTTGGCCACATTGTGTAGATCCTCATCGGTCGCCAGGACGTCATTCATACGGATATTCTGAGCAATGGTACCGTGGAACAGCTGCGCGTTCTGCGGCACATAAGCGATGGACCGGCGCAGGTCGCGGACGTTCATTTGACGAATATCCTGATCATCCAGGGTCAGGCTACCCGCCTGTGGTTTGTACATCCCCGCAATCAGTTTCATCAGCGTTGATTTACCGGAGCCGGTGTCGCCGGTAATGGCCACCATCTCACCCGGTTCAGCTACCAGCGATACACCGGTCAGGGCCGGGTCACCGCTGGGCGAGTAACGGAAGCTGATTCGGTCGATCTTCACCCGGCCTTTCAGGCCCACCAACAGTACGGAGGAAGCGCGGCTGTTTTTTTCCACCTCCAGCTTCATCAACTGGTTGATCTGCTTCACTGCGGCCATCAGCTGCTTAAAGCGCCCAAAGCTGAGGAAGGCTTGCTGGATGGGTGACAGCACTTTGCTGATCAACACCATGCTGGCGATCAGGGCACCCACCGTCATATCTCCGGCCATCACCGAGAACACCCCGATCACCAGCACCGCCAGACCGCCGATCGCCACACCAGCCTGAGACACGGCATTGATCACCGCACTGGCGCTAGCCGCTTTGTAGTTAGCGGTGGCGGATTCGGCGGAATATTCACGAAAGCGCTCCAGCCAGGATTGCTCGGCTGCAGCCCCCTTAATCTCGCTGCGTCCCGACAGGGACTGGATAAGCATCTTCTGCTTATCGTTGCGCGCCTGACCGGTGCGCAACACCCGTCTGGCACTGACCGGCAACCAGCCCAGGCCAAACACCAGGAACAGGATTAGCATCACCACCGGCACCAGCGCGGCCCATCCGGCAATCACGGCGATCACCGCGATCATCAGTGGGATGAACGGCAGATCCAGCAGGATGGAGGCATTACTGCCGGTAAAAAAGTCCCGCACACTGTCAAACTGCTTAAGACGTGCCAGCTGCGCCGCCATGGTGGAGCGCTCGGTCAGAATTGGCGGCAAACTGAGTATCTGCCGGAACGACTCCACCCCGATCAGATAATCCATCCTCCCGGCCATGGTGCCCAGCAATTTACCCCGGTGGTAACGCAGCACCGCATCGGACAGCAATAATAAAGCGATCCCAGCCGCCATACTCGACAGCGCATCCACCGATTCCGCGCCGATCACCTTGTCATACACCATCATGATAAACAGCGGCACTGCCATGGCGATTACATTGATCAGGAAGGTCATACCCAACAGCCAGCCGAACAAACCGCGGAAACGCCCCAATAGCTGGTCGAACCATTCGCCCGGCGCTTTGGCGGATACGGTTTGACCATGGGTGGTGTTGATATGGGTAAAGAGGTACGCGCAACCCTTGCGGCTATCCAGCGCAACTACCACCTCTTCGTTTTGGGAGGCGTCAAAGTAACGAACCTGGTCGCCTTCAGCCCCCAGCAGCACCAGTGGCCGATCCTTTTCATCTACAAACAGGCAGGGATAAAGCTCCGACGACAACTGATCCAGTCGCCCCTTGCGAGGCATGCTTTCGTAGCCCAGGCGTACCAGGATATTGCGCAAGTCCACCAGCTCCAGGTAATCGGAGAAATGTGGCAACGCCTCAATCAGCTCACGGGCATAGTGGTTCCAGCCCAGGGAGCGCAACAACGGCAACAAACAGGCAGCATAGGGGGACTCGGACTGCAGGGTATCGAGTGTATCGGTGCGTAGCGCGGCGGTTAGGATCTCGCTCAGTGCATCACTTTTCTGCTGGGTAACCGGTTGTTGTTCGTTAATCGTATCCATACTCACTCCGCTACCTGGTGCTGAGCCGATTGCTCGGCGGCTTGTTGAGCCTGGACCTCTTTACGCCGCTGTAGCGGGATCAACTCGCCATCACGCAGTTCATACGCTTTATCACAGATGCGAAGGAACGAAGGACGGTAGGAGACCACAATCAGAGTACGGTTGCCGCGAATACGCTGCAGAAGATTCAGCAGCTTGGCATCGTTCTTCAGATCAAAGTTGGCGTTGGCGTCATCCAGAATCATGATGCGCGGATCCCCCACCAACGAGCGCACCATCAGGATTTTCTGTTTTACCGCCTCGGAGAGCGGATCAACCGCAGCGCCGCCCACCTGAGTATCCAAACCATCTGGCAAGCGCGCAATGATCTCATCCAAACCAAGATGACGTGCCAGCGCCAGCGCTTGCTCAATCACCTCACCGGAGCGGAACAGGGTCATATTCTCGAGAATAGTGCCTTCATAGAGGGTGCCATACTGCGGCACGTAACCGATGTAGTGGCGCAACACCTCCGCGTCGTACTCCGACAGCGCCACATTGTCGATACGGATCTGGCCTTGTTCAGGCTTGAGCAGGCCGGCCATTAGCGCCAGTAAAGTGCTCTTACCCGCGCCATTGGCACCCGTCAGCGCCACCGCACCACCGGCGGGCACATCAAAGGAGATGCCTTTCAGCAGCCAATCTTCTGATTCCGGATAGCGGAACCAGACATCGTCCACTACCAGCTCGCCACGAATCGGTTCAGGCGGGATATACGCACCGCTCTGTTCGGGCGGCAGATCGCTTAGCTCCTTAGCCTGTTTCTGAGCAATTCGCACACTCTGCAGTTGCGTCCACAAGCCCATCGCTTTCAGCCCAGGTGCCAGTGCGCGTCCGGTCAGCATGGTCACCGCCGCCAGCGCACCAATACTCAGTTCACCATCAATCACGATGAGCGAACCAACGGCAACCACAAGCACCATCGCCACCTGGGAAAACGTGCTACCAACGCCCTGCACCACACTGTTGATATGTGCCAGTTCGTACACACCTTCCGCCGAGCGCTCCTGCAAACGCTCATAGCGTCGCATCATCAGCGACTCCATCGCCATCGACTTGATGGTGTGAATATTGTTCAGGGATTCGATCAGGAAGTTCTGGCGGTGCTGTTCGGTTTTGTGGTTAACCTCCAGCGCCCGCTCCAGCTTCTTACCCAGCACCACCGCCAGCAGGGCAAACAACACCATCAGTGTCGCCGGAATAAACACCAGCTCGCCACCAATAAACCAGATCAACGCCAGGAAAAGAAACGCAAACGGCAGGTCGAGCAGCAATAACATCGACTGACCGGAGAAGAAACGCTGCAGATCTTCCACAGACTGCATACGGGACAGGTAATACCCTTGCGAGTGCTGGTTATAGGCCAGTGAATCGGCATACAACACACGGGAAAACACACGCATATTGGCCGAGTGCTCAAAGCGGGCGCCACTCCAGGCAAGGATCATCGAGCGCATAACCTTCAGCAGGATCTCCAGCAGAATCACCCCACCAATACCGGCCACAAGGATCGAAAACGTATCCAGCGCCTGATTCGGGATAATACGGTCATACGCCTGCAACACCACGATTGGCATCGCCATAGCCAGCAGGTTTACTCCAAAGGACGCGAGAAGCACATCTATACGCAGCCAGTTGCGCGGCGTCTCTATCCCCACCTGATTCGACATATAAAACTCACTGCCTCCATTCGCAGCTATTATGGGGTAGAGTCGATATCCATACTAATCTCCCCCTTTCCTTATCCAATTCGCACCAGACAGCAACACTCCTATCGGCCTTCAAACCAAAAACTCCAGACAGCCACCTCGTTAAGCGGCGAGATATCGCGACAGGAGACAGCCAGGAAAACCCAAAATACCACGATTCGTTACCGATTTATTCGCCCCATCTCGCCTGATTCACATCAAAAAACAACACCAATCCCACCCCCTTGGCCCAAGACCTCTGCCTATTTTTCCGCTTTTGCGGTAGAATCGCCGCAATATTAGATTAAGCTAAAATAGCATCACCGCATAAAGGGCACAGATCGCATATTTTTGCGGCTGATCCTGTTCATTTTCTCATCAGGGCTAACGCCGTTATAATAGGCGCCAAATTTTCGATCCCAAACTAGCTATGGGCGACGTTTCGATGACCAAAAAAACGCTTCTTGCAGCAGCTCTGCTGCTTAGTTTAAACACCCCTGCACTGCTGGCAGCCGATCTCGGCAAAGGTGCGCGCGCATTTGATACTCAGGATTACTCCACCGCACTGAAAGAGCTGGAGCCACTGGCGAAAGAAGGCAACGCTGATGCGACCAACATGCTGGGCAAGATGTACGAAAACGGCTGGGGCGTAGCTAAAGACGTCGAACGTGCCAAACGTCTCTACACTCAAGGTGCAAACGTAGGCCATCTGGAAAGCGTAAACAGCCTGCGCGCCCTGAAAAACAAGGAATACCAGGTCGAGCTGAAAACCGTAGTGCCTGCAGCTGAATCCGGCGATGCCCATGCCATGAACCGTCTGGGTGAGATGAACGAATTCGGCTACGGCCTGAAACGCAACCCGGCTGATGCCTTCAACTGGTACAGTAAAGCCGCTGAAGCAGGATTAGTAGCCGCACAGCACAACATCGGCCGTTCCTACAACTTCGGTACTGGTGTAGAGCAGGACTTCGCGGAAGCCGAGCGCTGGTACCTGGAAGCTGCGAAGAAAGGCCACACAGACGCGATGTTCTTCCTGGGCACCCTGTACTCCAATGAGCACGGCATGGACTCAAGCAAGGACAACAACGTGATTGCTTATGCCTGGATGCACAACGCAGCACAGCTGGGCAACGCCACCGCCGAAGCAATCGAGCGTCGTCTGGTTATGAAGCTCGACAGCGACCAGATGCAAGCGGCTAAAGACTTGGCTGAAAGCTACCACAAACTGTACGTAGCCCCTTATAAATAAGCATTTTAAGCCGGTAAGCTCCCGAGCCACAGAGTCCTGCTGTGGCTCTTTCCTACCCATTAAATACCTGTCTTTGCTCACTGCTCCCAGCAAATAAACCGACCACCACTATCTTTTGGTTAAATTACAGCCAGCCAAAAGCCCAATGATAGGATGCCGCCCCGCTCCTATAGCCAACGCTCTATGCCGGTAATCACATGTGCGGTATGGCTATCCTCGTATCCGCTTGCGCCCGTTGAAAGCAACGCCCAGAGCGCTGACTAACACACCTGTTCAGGGCTGCTACTTATTCAACAGCGGCCCTGATAAAATGCCAGCCCACATTGATTAAACAACCACCGCCGGATACAGATTATGCAACGCCGTCGCTTTCCCGAAACCTTTGACCAGGTCAAAACCGCCCCTCCCCTCAAGCGTCTCGGCGCACTGCTGTACGACTTCATGATCTTTGTGGCGTTGGTGATGGTACTCACCGGCATTCTTATGCTGATCAATAACGAAGCCCTGGTGCAAAACGTTCCGGTCTTTCGTTCCATTCTGTTTGTGGTGCTGTTCGTTTTTTACTCGTTCTTCTGGATCCGCTCCGGCCAAACACTGGGCATGCTGGCCTGGCGCGTGCGCGTACAAACGCCTGAGGGCGAACACATCAGCCTGACGCAGGCCCTAATCCGTTTCCTCGTCGCAGGAGTTTCGTTTGGCTGTGCGGGACTGGGTTACCTCTGGATGTTCATCAACCGGGAAAAAATGGCATGGCCTGATCTAGCCTCAGGCACCTGTGTTGTCGAACTGCCAAAACCAGACAAAAAGAAGACGAAGAAGTAAAAACCCAACGTTCAGAAATACAAAAAGGCGACCTGGTTTCAGCGTCGCCTTTTTTAGTGCTTCTATTGACCGCAGATTTACCCAGCCCTGCGGAGTAAGCGCCAGCCAATCAGGAAGCTAAGCAGAATCGGCAACAGTACCCCCGCCAACGGAGGCAGTCCGTAGACCGTACTGGCGGGCCCCAGCAGGTCCTGCAACAGCTTAAACACCAAGCCCACGATAACCCCCGCAATCAAACGCTGACCCACAGTTACGCTACGTAGCGGTCCGAAGATAAAGGATACCGCTACCAGAACCAGGCCGGTAATCGCCAGCGGTTGCAGCACTTTGCTCCAGAACGCCACCTGATAATCCGCTGCCGACAATCCCTGCTCATCCAGATAACCGCTGTAGGCATGCAGGCCAGAAATGGGCAGATTACCTGGCTCCATAATAATGGTGGTCAGCAGCGACGGGGTCATACCGGAATCCCACTGCTCGCTTTTCTGGCGCACGATACGGGTGCTATCAGCCAGAAACTCGGTATCCATAATGTTACTCAACGCCCAACCGTCACCGGTATACACACCGGTTTTGGCGTAGCTTGAGCGCACAAGCTTCCAATTATCATCAAACTGGTACCGGGTCAGACCAAAGAGCTCTCCGTTCGGGGAGATCGCACTTACATACAGGAACGTGTTGCCTTCACGGTGCCACACCCCCTGTTCCAAACTGGATGCACCACGACGCCCGTTAGCCACCTCTATCGTACGGAAGCTCTGCGCCTCCTGTTCGGTTTTAGGGACCACGTACTCGCCCAACGCCAGCGCCAAGAGAATGATCACCATTACCGGCTTCATCACTGCGGTGATAATACGCAACGTGGATACACCCGCTGCACGCATCACGGTGAGTTCAGAGGTGGTTGCCAAGGTGCCCAATCCCAGCAAACAGCCAATCAGGCTACAAAGCGGAATATGCTCGTAGATGCGGCGTGGCGCGGTCATCGCCACGAAGTAAAGCGCATCGTTAAACTGATAACCATCGGTTAGGTCCGGCAGCTGATCCACCAGTGCGAACAACAGGTCCAGCCCCACAATCACCAGCATCACAACAAAGATCGCACCCAGTACGTGACGGCTAATATAGAGGTCAATGCGGTTCATCATGCAGCACCTCCTTTACGACGCAGGCGCGGCATCGGAATACGGTCAAACAACCGGCCCCAGAACCGCCCCGCAAACAGCAGATTCAAAGCGATCCCCAGGAACACCAGATGCACGGCATACAGCACAATCACGTCCGCTTTGCCATCTTCGACCTTACTCCGGGCCGTGCTCAGTAACATCAAATAGAGAAGATACATAATGATCGACGGCAGCATCTTGGCGTAACGCCCCTGACGCGGATTCACCTGACTCAGTGGCACCGCCAACAGCGTCACCACCAGCGCCAGAATGGGAAGGGAGAAGCGCCAGTGTAGCTGCGCCTTGTCAACACGGTGGTCCGAAACCATCAATTCTGCGGTGGATTTGGCCGACGCTTTGGTCACACCTGAAATGATTTCGGGCGGGTTCAGGCGCACACCGTATTTACTGAAGGTTGTTTCCGTGAAGTCTGCCCGCCCGGGATGGCCCTCATAGCGCACACCGTTCTGCAGCACCAGAAATTCCTGACCGGTTTCACCTTCACTGCTTTTCTGACCGGACTCCGCTACCACAATCGCAGGCACACTTTTGGCGGTACGTTCCATCAGAAAGATACGCCCCAGAGTACCATCATCACCGACATGGTCTGTGTAGGAAACGCGACGGTTCTTGCCGGTATGTTTCTGAAAACGCCCAACGGTCAGGCTTTCCAACTGGCTACGGGATTTCTGTTCATCAAAGATACGCACGGTCTCAGCCGCGCCCATCGGGGATACCCACAAGCTCAACAGGGCGACGAGTCCTGCGGAAAGGAGAGCCGGCCCCATGGCATACCCCACCAGCCGCTTTTGGCTGATGCCACAGGCGTTTAGCACCACCATCTCACTTTCGAGATAGAGCCGGCCATAACCGAGCAAAATCCCGAGGAACAGTCCGAGCGGCAGGATCAGCTCGAGGAAACCCGGGATACGATAAGCCATGATCTCGAAAAGGACGTCCGCAGCAAGATCACCGGAAGCAGCTTCAGAGAGGTACTTAATAAAACGTCCGCTGACCAGAATCAGCAATAAAACACCGGTCACGGCCACTGTGCTGTTGAGCACTTCCCGTGCCAAATATCGAAAAACGATCACTTCCGCTACTCTGTTACGAACTGAAAAATGGTTTATAGTGGGCCGATAATTATCCTTTAATCTGTACCCAATGTCTTGCTCAGAGATCTGTAATCACCTGATAGATGACAGATAAGCGTGCAAAACCGTTCCGGAGCGGGATCACACCAAGCTGTGAATCCATTCCGAAGATCATCCGTAATACAGGATCCGGAACGGATTGGGCGATACAGAATCGTAGGGCCTGTTAGCCGTCTGTTTTAATGGAGTCAGCATGGATTTTGAAATTGTTAATGGCGATGTTGCCAGCTGTGAAACCGAGTGTCTGGTAGTTGGCATTGAAGCCGACGGTCAGTTGTCCCCATCAGCGCAAGCACTGGACACGGCCGCTCAGGGCTACATCAGCGATATTGTGGGCGGTGGTGATATTCAGGGCAAAACGGCAGAAACCCTGCTGCTGCAAAAGGTACCGGGTGTCAGCGCACGCCGTGTCCTGCTGGTTGGCCTGGGCGCAAGTGACGAGCGTAACGACCGCAACTACCGTAAGATCGTAAAATCAGCGATGGGCGCGATCAAGGGCGTACGCACTGAAAGCGCAGTGTTCTCCCTGGACGGCCTGGGCAGCAACGATGACGACCAGTACCGCCAGCTGCGCCACCTGATTGAGTGGGCCGGTGCCGAGTTGTACATCTACGACGAAACCAAGAGCAAAAAAGCCGATCCGCTGGCACTGAACAAGCTGGCGATCCTGCTGAGCGAAGATGACACCGAGCTGGGCGAATACGCGCTGCTGGACGGTGTTGCGCTGATCAACGGTATCAGCACCGCGCGTGACCTGGGCAACCTGCCGGGTAACATCTGTACCCCGACCTACCTGGCGGAACAGGCGATCGCCCTGGCTGCGGAACACGAAGCGCTGGAAACCACCATCCTCGACGAAGACGAGATGCGTCAGTTGGGCATGCACTCCCTGCTGTCTGTAGGTAACGGCAGCGACCAGCCATCCAAGCTGATCGTGATGCACTACAAAGGTGGCTCCGAAGAGGACAAAAACCACGTGTTGGTCGGCAAAGGCATCACCTTTGATACCGGCGGCATCAGCCTGAAACCGGGCGCATCCATGGACGAGATGAAGTTCGACATGTGTGGTGCCGCGTCCGTATTTGGTGCCATGACCGCCCTGTGCGAAATGAACCTGGAGCTGAACGTTGTGGGTATCGTTGCGGCAGCGGAGAACATGCCAAGCGGTCGTGCGACTAAACCGGGCGACATCGTCACCACTATGTCCGGCCAGACCGTTGAGATCCTGAACACCGACGCGGAAGGTCGACTGGTCCTCTGTGACGCCCTGACCTACGCCGAGCGTTTCGAACCGGAAACCGTGGTTGACGTCGCTACCCTGACCGGTGCCTGCATCGTAGCCCTGGGCCACCAGGCAACCGGCCTGCTGAGTAACGACGATACCCTGGCCAACGACCTGCTG
This sequence comes from Pontibacterium granulatum, assembly GCF_029961155.1. GTDB lineage: Bacteria > Pseudomonadota > Gammaproteobacteria > Pseudomonadales > Balneatricaceae > Pontibacterium > Pontibacterium granulatum. The sequence goes on from NZ_JASBRH010000004.1 coordinate 53,776, forward strand.
GAAGCGGGCAATCAGGCGGCGGACAAAGCCTGGCGTCTGCCGCTGTGGGACGAATATCAGGAACAGCTGGATTCCAACTTCGCCGATATCGCCAACATCGGTGGACCACCAGCGGGTACCATCACTGCAGCGTGCTTCCTGTCGCGCTTTACCAAGAGCTACCGTTGGGCGCACCTGGATATCGCCGGTGTTGCCTGGAACAGCAAAGGTAAAGAGAAAGGCGCAACCGGTCGCTGTGTACCTTTGCTGACCCAGCACCTGATGAACCTGGCGGCTGAAGACTGATATGACTGAAGCGGACTTCTACGTCCTGCCGGCCTCCGACCCGGAAGCCCGCGCCCTCTTCCTGTGCCGTTTGTGCGATCGCGTACTCGGCACGGGCAAGCAGATGCATATCCACTGCACCGGTGAAGAGGAGGCGGCCCATCTGGACCAGCTGTTATGGGAACACAAACCTGAAGCGTTTCTGCCCCACGCCATGATCGGCGCCGACACCCCGGCCCCGATCACCTTGGGTTGGGCGGATCAGCGTCCGGATCACCAACAGGTGTTTGTAAACATGGCGCTGGATCTGCCGGAAGATGCCCTGAACTACGAACGAATCCTTGAGATCGTGGTACAGGAGCCTTCCATACTGCAGGCCACCCGCAACAACTACCGGCTTTACCAGGACAAAGGCATTACCTCCCGCATGAACGACATGCGAAAGAAGGCCCGCTAAGCTGTATCAGGCCCCGTTCGGCCGATTGTCTGAACGGGGTCACATCCTACACTGCCTGATCTTTCTATCCCCTCACCTGGTGCTGGCGTGTCTCGTCGATCAGGTATTTCAGCCACTTCAGATACGGTGTCCCACCGGTGCCCTGCGGGTCATTGCAGCGCCGTGCAATGTATTTGATCGCCCAGTGGTAATGCACCTCCCTGAACTCCGCCATCTGCTCCAGCACCTGGTTAAAACGCTCCCGCGAGGCCACCGGCCGCACATCGGGCAGTTCTCTCACCGCATCCAGCCAAATCACGTGCTCCCTCGGCATATAGTGGCGCATGTCATTCAGGTGGCTGATCAGCCGGTTGGGCTGATGGGGAATCTTCATAAACTCCACCAGCGTGGGCATCACCGAACTCTGCGCGCCGGTTTCTCCCCGGAAGTTCACTGTTTGCCCCATCGACTCGTAGGTCACATCCCGGAACTGACCGATATAGGGTCGGAAACGGCTGAAGTAGAGCTCGTCCGACATCTTGTCCGGAATACGACGCAGCACCTGCAGGATGTTGTCCATCGCAGACGAGATCTGCTCCAGACAGTTATCCACAGCCTCCTGATCGGCAAAGCTGTTGTCCTCTTCCAGTGTCAGGATCGCATCGATAATGCGTGCCGCGTGCGCCTCGATCTCCACATGCACCAGGATAAACCAGTGCTCATCGTACAGATGCACAAAGTTCTGGAGGGTATCGATGTTGCCCAGTTCAATCCCCCGTGTCGGATCAAAGCGCTTCCAGTTGAACAGGGCATAACCGTCGTAGCTCAGGATCGGCGGGCGCCCCAACAACTCGGTAATTTTGCACAGTGGCCGGGCGATATTGGCGGGCAATGAGTGCGTGACCGGCTGGCCGATCTGGTTGATGTAGCCCGAAGCGATAAAGCCCAGACGCAGGTAATACAATCGCGCCTGCGGCAGCAACACGGGCGGTATATTGGGGTGGGGCCACTCGGGCAGGGTCTGGCCACGCAGGTAGGACCTGAACTCGGGTTCCAGCAGCAAACTGGGCAGATCATGACCGATATTATCGAGAATTTCGTACTTATCCCCGAGGGTTAACCGGGTGTCCGGGTCCTCCGCAGGCAAGAAACCACGCTCGCGAAGGCCGTTGCGAAGGTAATCATGCATAAGGATTTTCCCCCTTCTGCTCGATTTCGATGTTAGACCGCAAACTCAGCCCTACATTCCATCGCCGTCAATCTGTATAATTTGGCGATTAATTTTGAACGAAGATTAGAGAAGCCAGAATCTAATGGAAACAACCTACCAGCCACACGAGATTGAGAAATCCTGGTACCAGACCTGGGAAGAGAATAATTACTTCGCTCCTTCCGGCGAAGGTGACTCCTACTGCATCATGATTCCGCCGCCGAACGTCACCGGCAGCCTGCACATGGGTCACGCTTTCCAGCACACCATCATGGATGCTCTCACCCGCTACAAGCGTATGCAGGGTAAGAACACGCTGTGGCAGGTCGGTACCGACCACGCCGGTATCGCCACCCAGATGGTGGTTGAGCGTAAGCTGGCCGCCGAACAGCAGAAATCCCGTCACGATCTGGGCCGCGACGCCTTCATCGAAAAGATCTGGGAATGGAAAGAAGAGTCCGGCGGTACCATTACCCGTCAGATGCGCCGTCTGGGTAACTCCGTAGACTGGCCGACCGAACGTTTCACCATGGACTCCGGTTTCTACAACGCCGTGCAGGAAGTGTTCATCCGCCTGTACGACGAAGGCCTGGTGTACCGTGGCAAGCGCCTGGTTAACTGGGACCCGAAACTGCACACCGCCATCTCTGACCTGGAAGTTGAGAACAAAGAAACCAAAGGGAAGATGTGGTACCTGCGCTATCCTCTGGCAGATGGCGTCAAGACTGCAGCGGGCGACGATCACATCGTCGTCGGCACCACCCGTCCGGAAACCATGCTGGGTGATACCGGTGTAGCGGTTAACCCGGACGATGAGCGTTACAAAGATCTGATCGGCAAAGAGATCATCCTGCCGCTGGTTGGCCGCCGTATCCCTATCGTCGGCGACGAGCACGCCGACATGGAGAAAGGTACCGGCTGTGTGAAGATCACCCCGGCACACGACTTCAACGATAACGAAGTGGGCAAGCGCTGCGGCCTGCCGATGATCAACGTGCTGACCTTCAACGCCGACATCCGCGACGAAGCGGAAGCGTTCAACACCGACGGCACCCCGAACAACGAAATCGACACCACCCTGCCGGAGAAATACCGCGGCATGGAACGTTTCGCGGCACGCCGTGAAATCGTAGCGGACTTCGAAGAAGCCGGCCTGCTGGTGAAGATCGAAGAGAACGACATGACCGTGCCTTACGGCGACCGTGGCGGTGTGGTTATCGAACCGATGCTGACCGACCAGTGGTTCTGCGATGCCAAGACTCTGGCCAAGCCTGCGGTTGAAGCGGTAGAGAACGGCGACATCCAGTTCGTGCCTAAGCAGTACGAAAACATGTACAACGCCTGGATGCGTGACATTCAGGACTGGTGTATCTCACGTCAGCTGTGGTGGGGTCACCGTATCCCGGCGTTCTACGACAACGAAGGCAACGTCTACGTAGCCAACGACAAGGACGCTGCACGCGAGAAATACGGTCTGGATCTGGAAACCGAACTGCGCCAGGACGACGACGTACTGGATACCTGGTTCAGCTCCGCGCTGTGGACCTTCGGCACACTGGGCTGGCCGGAAGCGACCGAGCGCCTGAAGACCTTCCACCCGACCGATGTACTGGTCACCGGTTTCGACATCATCTTCTTCTGGGTGGCGCGCATGATCATGATGACCATGCACTTCATGAAAGACGAAGACGGCAAACCACAGGTACCGTTCAAAACCGTATACGTCACCGGTCTGATCCGTGACGAGAGCGGCGACAAGATGTCCAAGTCCAAGGGTAACGTTCTGGACCCACTGGACATGATCGACGGTATCGACCTGCCTGCCCTGCTGGACAAGCGTTGCGGCAACATGATGCAGCCGCAGCTGGCTGAGAAGATCGGCAAGCGTACCGAGAAGCAGTTCCCTGAAGGTATTGCGGCACACGGCACCGACGCCTTGCGCTTCACCCTGGCTGCACTGGCTTCTACCGGCCGTGACATCAACTGGGACATGAAGCGTCTGGAAGGTTACCGTAACTTCTGTAACAAGATCTGGAACGCGGCCCGTTACGTGCAGATGAACACCGAAGGTGAAGACTGCGGTCAGAACGGCGGTGAGATCGAACTGTCTCTGGCGGATCGCTGGATCGAGAGCAAACTGCAGAGTGTACAGACCACGGTAAACAAGCACTTCGAAGAATACCGCTTCGATATGGCATCCCAGGCCCTGTACGACTTCGTATGGAACGACTACTGCGCATGGTACCTGGAGCTGTCCAAGCCGGTATTGTGGGACGACAACGCCTCCGCTGAAGCCAAGCGCGGTACCCGTCACACCCTGGTACGTGTATTGGAAGCGATCATGCGCCTGCTGCACCCGATCATGCCGTACATCACCGAAGAGATCTGGCAGTCCATCAAGGAGCTGGCCGGTGTTGAAGGTGACACCATCATGCTGCAGGCCTACCCGGAAGCAGATGCATCCAAGCACGATGCAGACGCAGAAGCGGAAGTTGCGTGGCTGCAGGCGATCATCACCGGCATCCGTAACATCCGTGGTGAGATGGGTATCTCCCCGGCGAAGGATCTGGACGTACTGTTCAAGAACGGCAGCGAAGACGACAAAGCGCGTCTGGAGCGCAACAAGGTGTTCCTGTCCAAGCTGGCGTCCCTGGCATCCATTACCTGGCTGAACGAAGGCGACGAAGCACCGATGGCTGCCACCCAGCTGGCGGGTGATATGGAAGTCCTGGTACCGATGGCTGGCCTGATCGACAAAGATGCCGAACTGGCGCGTCTGCAGAAGTCCCTGGACAAGTTGAAGAAAGAGATCGGTCGCTTCGAAGGCAAGCTGAGCAATGAACGTTTTGTGGCGAACGCGCCGGAAGACGTTATTGCCAAAGAGCGTGAGAAGCTGGCAGATGCCCAGTCCTCTTACGACAAGCTGGCTGAGCAGTATGCGAAGATTGAGGCGCTGTAAGGTTTTGTGACCTTACGCCCTGAATTGAAAAAGCCCGCGAATGCGGGCTTTTTTGTGCGCGTTTGTTGCTGCGGGCTTTTATACCCTTTGGGGGCCGACCGCGGCAAACCTCGGACTATCTGAATTCCACCGAACTATAACGTAACCATTGACACTGTAGGGCATCGATTTATCGTGCCTCCCGCGGTGCTTTTGGGGTGCCGCTGATTCCAGATGCTTTCTGGTGTCTCGTTCCAATGTTCTGCGTGAAAATGGGGATTGATGTTCATCCACCTGTTCGTTGGTCAAGGGGAACACGCATTCCCCTTTACGATCCCCCGCGCCCCTACTACTTGCCCGCTTCGCGGGTTCCCTGCGCGCTTCACAATCAATCGACGCTGCGGAACTCGGCCTTCGGCCTCAAACAGTCCTCGCGTTTATTCGATTGATCGCAGAAGTGCTCGGCGGAGTAGAAGGGGATCAAAGTTCATACCGAGCTCCTTAAATCTCTGCGTAGATATTATCTTAACTATCACAGGTTTATCCAAGGACTGCGCATTCGTTGCTTTGTGCTTAACTTTCGAAGTGCAGTTTGCCCTGCGGCATCACGGCTTAGAGTAATTTTGCTTTCGGCTTTTTTCCGGCTAAGATGGCCGGACTACGAATATTCTCTTATGGCAAAATTTCTGAGTTAAGGACAACCATGTACCAACAAATCGGACTGTATATCCTTCCCTCCCTAGCTTCTCAAAGCCTTTTGCCTGCCATATCAACGCGCAGGGATACCGATGCGCTAAGTATATCCGTAAAGGCCTGACGTACTTTCCAACCTCTTATAGGAACGAAAATGAAAAGGATACTGACTCTGCTTCTGGCTGTTGTACTAACAGGCTGTGAAGCAACAGCAGTAAAAGATACTGCATCGATTCAGACTAAAGCTGTTCTTTCGCAAGACATTCAAACTCCGGTCCAAGTGCCAGTAGCATTTTATGTCGATCGAGGAAAGCCAGAACTCGGTGTGAACTTCTACGGTCAGCTGGAAAAGGCCACGAAATTTGTCGGCGATAGTATGTTTATGAGCGCCGAGAAGGTATCAACGGATAGTAAGTATCAGTTTCTGATCTACTTTAAGACTTCCAGCCGGTGGGATCGTACATGGGGCGGTTGGGATTCTGTTATCGACATGACAGTTTATTCCAAGACTGGCGAAAACCTGTACAGCACTTCAACACCTACCAGTACTGCTGCAATGACCGGCCTGTACGATATGACGGCCATCTACAACTCATTCGCTCAAGGAACTAAAGAAGCCATTACCGGTTTCCTGAATTCACAGGGTTCTGCAAATCTGGCCAAGGCCCAAGCCGACTTTATTGTGAACCCGGTTGTACTGTCCCTTAAAGACATTCTGGGGGATAAGTATTCACCTGAGTCCACCGGTACTGGCTTCTTTGTGAATAAAGACGGTCAGCTGGTAACCTCTGCCCATGTGGTAGATCAGTGTTTGTACCTGGAAGTGCGACACAAAGGCCAAAAACTGCCTGCCAAGGTAGAACACTTCAGCTCCATTCTTGATCTGGCGGTTGTGAGCACCGACTTTACGCAGACAAACCACGCAACCATCAGCAACACGAAAGCACCGTCGCTGGGTAAGCAGGTTTTTGTTACCGGTTTCCCTCTCTCCGGTATTTTGTCTGAGTACCCATCTCTGACGATGGGTAACGTAAGCTCTCTTGGTGGTCTGAAAGGCTCGCAGGGACACTTCCAGTTCAGCGCTCCAATCCAGCCCGGCAACAGCGGCGGCGCAGTGGTTGATTTCAGAGGCAATGTCTTGGGCGTTGTATCCAGCACCCTGAATCAGGAGATGATGCTGACCGAGATGAAGACCACCTCTCAGAACGTCAACTTCGGTGTGGAGGTTGGGCTGCTGAAACGTTTCCTCGATAAGAAGAACATTTCTTACCCTCTGGCAGACAGTAAAACTGATTTCGAAACTTCGTCTGCTGCGGCGGTTGAATACACAAACCAAGTGCTTTGTTACAAGTAAACGGAGGTACTCATGATGAAAGCTCTACTCAAAGGATGTATTGCATCACTACTTGTGGTACTGGCTTCCCCTTCTCTGGCCGAAGACTATCAGCACACCGGTGAAAAATATCCGCCAGTACTGTTCGTAACTAATATCGAGAATCAGAGCTTCAAAGATAAGCTGGTCAGTTACGGCGCTTTTCAGAAAATTGATGCCGAATCTGTAGGTCTTCCGATTGGCGTCCGTGTTCTGAAAGGTCGCCGTACCAAATCCGACGGTACTCAGTTCTCAACGCTCATGCTTTCTGCCACTACACTTGGTCTGATTCCGGTCGTTTCTAACACCGAATTTAAAGTGCGCTACGAAGTATTCGTCCTGGGTCGATCTATTGCTGAGTTCAACTACCAGACCGACTCTACTGAGGCGAACAGTCTCTGGGCAGGGCAGCCAGGATCACGTCCAAACAAGCCATCTGAGGATCTGTTTATGGAATACACCCTGTCTCAGTTCCTGAATGAACTCAAAGATCATAAAGAGGTGCAAGAACTCTTTGCCGAGTACCACGAGTACTTCCCAGTTAAGAAATAAACGTCCGCTTTACGGGCCTTACTCTGCAATGACAGTAAGGCTCGTTTCTCCCATCATGAGCAGGCACTCCCCTATACAAGCACAGCGTACTCATCCTCAGCTGATGAAAGTAGTTCGGGTAAAGGGAACAGATTTATTTCCCTTGTCACCTCCCACAAACCTCATCCCGCAACTGAATAGTCCTTGGATCTCTACTACTCATCGCCTGAATTCTGAGCACCGAGCACTGCTGTCGCCTTTTCAGCTCCTGATCATCCGCTACTGTAGAACGTCTTACCTCTGCAACCACGGATTTAAATTCCACCGATGCTGCGCAGTAGAGATTCTTTAGTTTCTGATGCTTCCAGTGGTCACTTGGATTATTGGTCAGGTGACGGCAGGTTTCGATGAACAGTGCGCGGGCGGCGCGAGTGCATTTGGAGTATTCCAGCAGGTTGTGTTTGAGCTGGGCGCAGACGGAATTTTTACGTAAGCGCCATAGCTGGTACTGGAACGTGACTGGCTGGTCTCTGTAGATCACATGCTTAGATTCAAGCTCAACACCCAACATATCGCGCTGGGTGGAGGTGACGTGTAGGCAAGGTCGTGGATAAAGGAACTGTACGCGCGGGCAATCACGTTGCCCGCGTGCAGTGGTGCGGAGACCAGTAGAAGTAAAACGAAGAGACGCGTCCAATGCATCGTACAAACCCTGTATCCAATCCTTACCCAGCCCATCCCGGCCGGTTATTGAACAGTAGTGTGCTACGTGTTCGTTTTGGGTGCAAGCCATTGCAGGTGGGGCCTGGCACTTACTGTGTTTTCAGCTGGCCTCGCAGATGGGTCGGGCCGTAGCCCTTATTTCTCTATACCGGCCGATTATTCATAAACTTTCCGGTACGCTGAACAGGGTGTACGTTCTTGTTAGGGTATAGCAATGAAAAGCAAAACCGTGGGTATTATCGATAAGACCACTGCAATGTCTTTGCAGGCGCTGGAGCAGCTTGCGGCTGAGTCCGATTGTATTCTGCAACTGACGGTCACAGCTGTGCTGGAGGCGGAGTCAGCACACTTTGAGGGCGGCGATACCTGGGTATTTGACCGGTATAGGGTGAACATCGACAGATGTATTTTTCCAGTTCAGCCCGACTCTGACTGGATGAACAACACGCTGATCATGCCAGGGGTCAAAAAGGGATGCCCCGAGGTTAACACGCTTCAGATCGGAAGCTGTTATATCGCGTTTTACAACTACAGTGCGATGGCCAGGGGCTATTCGCTGGAGGGCTTGTTACCTGTGACGGAGGAGATAGCCCTTCAGATCACCCACGCCACTCAGAACGCAGGCGAATGTTAGCCAGCGCCTCTGTTTCGGCCATGACGGACTGCACTGAAACCAGGGTATGCTGTTGCGCTGCAAACCCGATAGTAACGATTGACCGTCAAAGGGTGCCTTTTCGGCCACAACGTGACACAGTAGAGACCGTATTGAATGCTCACTCAAGGAAGGCACAGCAGCTGTGCCCCCAATACCTATGCTAGCCGCGCGCTTGGCCCGCAAAGCGCAGATGCGTATTCAGGGTCTCTGAGCCGAAGCGGTTCTCGAACGCCTGTGAGCTTTTTCGGTCGTTACCACGGCACGGATAGCGAATGCCTCCGGTCGGGGTGTCATTGGTACGCTGCGCGATGATTTCAGAGCAGTATTTGGAGGGTAATGGGGTATGCGCCGGTTCCTGTTTTCGCTTTTTTTCGTTGTATTGATGCCGTCCAGCGTAGCCGTTGCGGCAGAGCCAGTCACCGGACAAGACCAGACGCTCGCTGAAACCGGCTGGCAATGGATGCTGACCGACACGGATACCTTGCGTGTACAGATGTCGAACGCCCTTAGAGACAACGCGACCTACGATATCAGTGAATGCATGTTCTGCTCCGGGGAAGAAGATAACTGTCAGGAAGATGGCGTCTACCCCGTTAACCTGCCAGAGAACGAACCCGCCATCGCGGTTGTCTGCCACACGGGCGCACACAGCCAGCGGGTGCAGGTGCTGGCGCCAATGCGTGATCGGAAACAGCCTGTCTTTACGGCCACTGGCACCTACTGGGTTGACTACCAGCCATTGGACCGGGGCTTCAATGTGACCTTTGATAAGCGCGGGAGCGACGGCACACCCTCTATAAACACTGCAACCTGGCCAGAATAGAAACCCGATGAACGACTCAAGCCATCACCGGAACAGCCCCGTCCCCGTCTCCTATTCGGATGCAGATCATAGCGTGCGTATCGAGTCGGACTTTCTTGCCGCCAGCGATCCCCTGCCCGCCATTGAGGCGCTCTGCATCGCCATTGCTGAACGCGATCCTGTGAATAACCCGTGCGGGTTGTTCTGTCATCCACTGACGGAAGCAGAAACAACCCTGGTGGTCGGTGCGGATGCGATGCTTCATCAGGCGGAGCTGGCACAGTTGGTCGAAGCGTTGTATATCTCTTGCAACTATCCGCTGCATATCCGTGTTGAAACCAGAGCGACGCAGCCGGTAACGCCTTCGCTTGCTGAGCAGGTCGGGAGGTATCTGAAACCTCAGGCCGAGGGAGGCTATATGGATGACTCCCGGCCAACCCCATCATGGGAGTGGCGATGCGATACGGGCGAAACGCTAGATTCCGCTGCATTGGAAACATACCGTGCGGCAGGCGGATCGGTGACGCTGATCAGATCATGAAGCTCAGCACGATAAGATGTGGCAAGCAGATCATCCCCCTGCTGCAGGAACAGGTCGATGAACCCGGCATCTGAGGCTTAAAGTAAGCGAGCGTGTTGCACCAAGCACGCCAGATGCAAGAGACCTTTTCTAAGGTCTGCACTATGCAGGCTTGCCCGCCCTCCTTTCCCGCCGTTTACTCAGCCAACCGTGACTGCTCACCAGCAGGATGCCACCGATAATCAGGCCGGAGCCGATGATAAAGTTGGCCTCAATCCGTTCGCTCAACAGCCAGTTACCCAGCAGTACGCCAAACACCGGGGTCATAAAGGAGAGGATACCCAGCTGGGAAGCTTTGTATTTGGTGAGCAACCAGAACCAGACCAGGAAGGCGATAAAGGATACAACGATGCCGTGGAACGCCAGGCTGCCCATCGCCTCAGGGGTTGGATTCACATCCGCCTGACCGGTCATATACGCCCATAGCGAGAGCAGTACAAAGGCCACCACCAACTGGTACAGCAGCGTCTGCCGGGCAGGCAAGGCACTCAATCCGGTGGCACGTACGACAACGGTGGTAAGCCCCCAAGCGGCACCGGCCAGCAGGGCGAGGAAGTCTCCCCAAAGCACGTCACGGCTGAGCGTGGCTGTCGAATCCCCGCCCAGAAAGGCGAGTACGATACCGACAAACGCCAGCAGAATACCCAACCACTGCAAGCGGCTCATGCGCTCGTTAGGGATCTTCAGGTGCAAACCGATGGCGGCGAAGATCGGCGAGGTATAGAGAAACACGGTGGCATGCCCGGCGGAGGTCTTGTTCAGCGCTTCACCCACCAGCAGAAACTCCAGGGTGAACAACACACCAATCAGCAGCGCTGGAATCCGGTTTTCCGGGGCCAGCGGCATCCGGTGCCGTTGAACCAGAATCAACCCGATCAACAGTGCGGCAGCGATGCCGGAGCGCAAGGCGATCTGAAAAACAGGCGCAAGGTCCTCAGCCACGGCTTTCAACATGACCTGCTGCGAGGCCATTACCATGCAGAAGATGGTCATCGTACCAATGGCAAAGAGATCTAACGGTTGTCGGGTACCCATGGCGCCTCCCGGTTGTTGAATGAATAAAGTGAACTGGCGCCATTATCTTTTGTCAGCATTTATCGATATAGCTAGAATCAGACAACCGATAACGCAGATCAGCCAGTAGCTTATGACCAAGGGCCCTCATATCCATCAACCGCTGGACTTCGAAACACTGCCGGAGCCCGTGTTTTTCTTCGAGCGGGTGATGCCCAGCGATACCATCTATCCACCGCAAACCCACCGCTGGGGGGAGTTCGTGTTCTCGTTCTGCGGGGTGCTGGAACTGCACGCGGAGGGCTCGCTCTTCCGGGTGCCACCCAATCACGGCCTGTGGCATCCACCGGAAACGGAGCACCGGGGCGGAAACCGTGCCGCCTCCCTGCACTGTTCGTTGTATATCGAACCGGAACTCGCCGCGGCCAAGGGCTTGCCCTACACAACCTGCGCCCTGACCATCAACGCGATGGTGCGCTCGATGCTGAACCACCTGCGGATCAATCCCCCTGTGACGCCCTACACACAGCAAGAGAGTCGCTTACTGGACGTGGTTGTGGATCAGCTGGGCATCGCCCCCTGTGCAGGCAGTTACCTGCCCACATCGGATGATGCGGCCTTATCAAAGGTACTGGCCTACCTGGAAGATAACCCCCGCGATAACTGCCCGGTACGGCAACTGGCAGAACGCTTCGGTACCACCGAGCGCACTCTGGCCCGCAAAGCGCAGCGGGATCTGGGGATGCCGTTAAGTGAGTGGCGCCAGCGTCTGAAGGTGGTGCGGGCGATGCCGATGCTGCAGGCGGGTGTGACGGTGGAGAACGTGGCGCTGGATCTGGGTTACAGCACCGCTTCGGCCTTTATCGCCATGTTCCGCCGGTTGCTGGATATCACACCGGATGAGTACAGGAAGAACGCAGAATAGGCAGGCCGCCGATCTCTATCACCAGCGTTCTTCCTGCCCCGCCCTCTCTTCTGGCGCCTTGATAAACGCAGCGACCCGCAACCAGATCGCCTCACCATGCTTAGCAAACAGATCGTTATGACCGGCACCCGACACGCTCAGCATGCTTTTGAAGTCTGACGGATAGCGTTGATAAAGTTTGGCTCCCAGCCGGTACGGCACCTCCCGATCCCGCTCCCCGTGGATAAACAGTGCAGGCAGATTAATACGCTCCACTTTGGCGGCCTGATCAAAGGGACGCCTGTCCACCAACCAACGCAGCCACCCCATTCCCGCAGAGGCCATCACCTCATGGGCACTGGTAAAGGTGCTGATCAGGATCAGCCCACCCAATTCCCGATCTTGCGCCAGATCGATAGCCACAGTGGAGCCGAGGGAGCGACCGAAGACAAAGATGTTCTGCGGGGCGAATTTCAGTTTTTCAGTGGCGTATGTTAAGGCCGCTTTGCCGTCTGCATAGATACCAGGTTCACTGGGTTTGCCTTCGCTGCGGCCGTATCCCCGATACCCCACCAGCAGGACGCCAACCCCGGTTTCAGCCAACCGTTTGGCCGCGGGAAGACGATGCAGCGCATGGCCGGCGTTCCCGTGGAAAAACAGCACCAGCTTTTTACTTTTGGGATTAGGCACGTAAAACCCGTGCAGTCGCACACCGTCTTCCGTGGTGAAAGCCACATCCCGAACATCGCTGCCCGCCAGGCTGTAGTCTTCGGCACTGAAGCGCATGGGAAAGAAGGCGAAGTGGTTAACGATGGTGTCGGTACAACCGCTCAGCAGCAGCGGGACAAGCGTGGAGATAATCAGAGTATGCAGGCGCCTAACCATCCCCCCTCCCCTCAAAAGCGGTTAAGCGGAATCTTCAGGTAACTCACCCCGTTCTCTTCTGATTCGGGCAAGCGTCCACCGCGGATATTCAGCTGCACGGCAGGCAACATCAACCTGGGTAGATCCAAGGTTTTATCCCGTGTTTCCCGCACGGTCACAAACTCGCTCTGGGGGGTTTCGGCACGGAGGTGCTGATTGAGCGTTTTCTGCTCTAACACGCTGGTTTCAAAATGGTAGTGCTCCCGCCCATCGCCGGGATAATCGTGGCACACGTAGATACGGGTATCGTCCGGCAGTTGGTAGATTCGCTGGATCGAGTCGTAAAGCGTTGCGGCATCACCACCGGGAAAGTCACAGCGGGCAGTGCCCAAATCGGGCATAAACAGGGTATCACCGACAAACAACGCATCGCCGATCAGGTAGCACACACAGGCGGGCGTGTGACCGGGAGTATGGATTACGCGTGCATCTAGACTACCTATCAGGAAGTGTTCGCCATCCTCAAATAACCGCTGGAACTGACTGCCGTCACTACGGAATCCACCGTCCAGATGAAAGAGCCCGGCAAAGGTTTTCTGCACCTCGGTTACCCGACTGCCGATTCCCATCTGTCCGCCCAGTTTCTCATACAGGTACGCCGCGGCGCTGACGTGATCGGCGTGCACATGGGTATCCAGGATCCACTGCACGTTCAGGTGCTGGCGTTGAATAAAATCGATAATACGGTCGGCAAAATGGTGAACGGTGCGTGCGGCCACCGGATCAAACCCCAACACCGGATCGATGATCGCGCAGGCGCTGCTCGTCGGATCGCCCACAATGTAGCTAAGTGAACCGGTTTCTTCGTCAAAGAAATGCGTTACCCGAGGCTTCAGCATACGATCGCTCCCAATAGGTTCCCTGCTGCCTTTTCACCCTGTTTGTTCAGTCTGAAGCTTAGGTTAAATACGACAGAAAGTGTCGCGCCAAAGGAAAGACGCCCGAGCGAAAAGTAACGTAGAATGCGGGTTAACCCTAGGCTAGATTCCCGTTTACGGTACAAGAACACTAAGGACACCCGCATGAACTACTCTGTTACCGCCTCTAAAGACGACAGCGGTTACCTGCTTACTCACTACGGCGAGATCAAGGCCGAATCCTGCGACTACAACGGCCACCTGAACGAGGGTCACGCGCTGGTAATGCTGTCACTGGCCACCGACACGATCCTGGATGCAATCAAGCTGGATGCTGCCGGGCGTGAACGCCTGAACTTCAGTGCATTCACAGTCCAGAACAACCTCTACTACCGTGCCGAAGGTCATGAAGGACAAGCCGTCTTCGCCCAATCCCAAGTGCTGGCGTTTGATGAGAAGCGGCTGCGTATGTTCCATCGGCTGCTGGATGCCAACGACGGGACCGTGCTGGTAGAGCTGGAGTGTCTGATGTTGGGGGTGGATATGGCTGCGCGCCGTGCAGCGGCTTGGCCGGAAGCAGTTGCTGAGGCGATTTCGACCTTGGCGCAGTCACAGAATACACTGCCGGTGCCGGATAACGCGGGCCAGGCAATCACCAAGCCCGCCTTAAGCAACTATTGAGCTAAATACACCCAATAAGATCATCAAGCCGGTCCAACTGTTAGTAAGAGACCGGCTTCGTTTTCCCTGCCTCTATTTGATTGCCAGTCACTAAGTTCACGTTTTGCTGTAGAAACTTTCATGTACTTGGCAAAACGCCCCTTCACCACCTTAATGCGTTGATTACGAAACGATTTAGAACACCTGTAAAGGTTTAGTAACAGTTAGATGCGGTGGTGTCCGGATGAACTTACAGCCTGTATAACCTATATCTAAAGTTATTGAATGTTCACTACGCTTAAACGACGTAGCCCGTGTAATGCACAGGTATTCGATCAATGCCCAAATCTCCATGATCCGAGGAGGGCCATTATGTTGTTTTTCAGGCTGGTTACCACGCTACTGATTTTTGCCATCAGCAGCTTCACACACCTCGCCCATGCCAAACCACTCGATATTCGCGCTTTAGCAGAAACACCCTATGCCCCCGACCGGGTATTAGTGAAGTTTAAGCCGGGTACCAGTGCCTCAGAGCAAGGCCAAGCGCATCGTGCAGCCAGTGGGGCACTCCTTTCTTCGCTCGAAAGTATCGATGTAAAAGTAATTCAGGTCCCCAGCGGCAAGGTGCCAGCAGCCATCAAGGTTTATGAATCAAATCCCAATGTGCTTTACGCTGAGCCAGATTACTACCGGCTACTCGTTGTCCCCAACGAAGAGGCTGGCCCTACCCCGGCAGGCGGTGGCAACTACTTCGACGAGCAGTGGTACCTGCATAATGAAGGTCAGGATCACACCTATGTTCGCACGACGATACTGGGGCAAAGCCTTGCGACTACTAGCGGCGCCGCAGATGCAGACATCAATGCACCAGCTGCGTGGGATAACAATACGGGCGTTGCCACCACTGATGTGACGGCGGTGGATACACCCAAGGTTGCGGTGCTTGATAGCGGTGCAGACTGCAACGCGCTGGAACTGCAGGGCAAATGTATCGAACAGGTGAATCTGGTCGGCCTGTCCGTAGGTTATCTAGATATCTGCTCAGCGAGCGATCCAGCCTGTGACAATCTGGGTCACGGCACCTTTGTCAGCTCAGAAGTTGGCGCCAACACCGATAACGGCGAGGGGATCGCCGGGGTTGCATGGGACACCAGCTTAGGGATCTTTAAGGTGTGTTACCTGGAGCTGGTCACCGATGGAATAAACCTGTTTTATGTGGGTTTGTGCCCGGTGTCCGGCTCTGCAGCTGCGATTGAAAATGCTTCGCAAGACCAGTACATCGACAGCACGCTGGTACGCAGCCGATACCATGTGATCACAATGAGCTACGGCAGCGACTGGATCGATGCGGAGGGAAACATCACCCCAACCACCCCCTCCAACGCCGAGTGTGATGCGATCGCGTATGCCTGGGATCGCGGCGTCGTTGTGGTTGCCGCGGCCGGTAACAACAGCGACACCAACCGGGTTTACCCGGCTGCCTGTACGCACCCAGGCAGCGGAGCGTCTACGGTGATCTCGGTGGCCGCCTCAGATCACAATGACGACCGTGCCGCTTTCTCGACCTACAGCTGGCCGTCAGATGACTGGGTCAGTCTGGCAGCACCGGGAGAAGCGATTATCGGTATACTGCCGGATGCCAATTGCGGCCTGACGCCGGGTACTGACAGCTGCGTAGATTGGTGGAACGGCACATCGATGGCAGCACCATTGGTTGCCGGTGGTGCGGCGCTGGTGTGGAACGACCTTTACAACGATAACGTCGGACTGGCCGGCCCTGGCAGCTGTGATATTGGTGGTGTTGCCTGTAATCAGATCGTTCGCGACCGCCTGCAAAGCAGTGCCGCCACAGTCGGAGCAAGGGGGCAGGACCTACTGGACTGGACACTCCATGGACGTCTGGACTTGGCGGCAGCGTTGGCTGATCCGCAGCCACCTTCAAATCCGGATCCTATCGCCGCTTTCAGTTACAGCTGCACAGGCTACAGTTGCGCATTTAACGCCAATGCCAGCACAGCCAATAGTGCCCTTAGCTACGAATGGGACTTTGGCGACAGCAGTACAACGGATACAACGGTTGCACCCGATCATGTTTACGGTGGCAGTGGCGTTTATACAGTGACCCTAACCGTCACCGACGCCGATTCTGCCACTTCAGCCGTAACTGCGAACCTCAACCTTAAAAACAGTAAACGGTCCATTAGCGGCAGCGCTTCCGCCGACGGCGGCAATGGCGGCGACGGAGGCGGTGACACTAACTGCCCTCCCGGCAAAGCCGCTAAAGGCAAGTGTTAGCCCCAAAACATAAAAGCACCCCGCAGCACCGCAGCGGGGAAAGCTTGAGGGAGAAAATAAGGCTAATCGCTTTTTCTACAACAGGCCTGTTTTGATCAGGTCGAAGGTTTCCAGAATCCGCGCCACATACTGGTCCTTCGGACGGAAACTGTTCCCCGAGCGCTCGAGAAAATCCTGCTCCATATGGTTCAGCATCTTCTGCAGGCGGTAGCGGTGCAAACCCAACGTGGCCTGTATCGGATCAGAGAGAATGCCAGAGAGCGCGGCAAAGGCTGCCAGCGTAGCCAGTACACCGGCTGATACGCTCAGTGTCAGGGCCAGGGTCGGTTCTGGAGGAAACATTTCGTAGTACAGCTCTCCCAGTGTTTCGCCAAAAACAAAGTCCTGCGCAGCCAGTTTTGTGCTGACAATTGAGGTAAGAATCAGCGCAATGCCGATCCCCCCCGGGGTGAACTTCTGGAAGGCAAAAGCCCCCAATACGGTGCAGGATAGCGTGTTGGTAATATCTGCCGACGCGGTACGTGTGACCCGGTATTGGGTCAGCGCTTCCTCGATTATCGGTTCGGCCAGCGCATGGAAACGTGCAGTGTCCAGTTCGGTATGTTCGTGCTGTTCATAGAGTTGCTGAAGCTCAGCCACAATACAGTATTGCAGCGAGCGCTCGGGGTTATTCTTATGCAGCAGATCAGTAAGTACTAACTGCGATATATGCGACTGCACCTGCGTTGTAAATCCGGTCGGGAAACGCTGCAGCAGAGCCACCAGCGGCTGCGTCCCGACAATCCGTCCAAGAACAAACCTCAGAATACTCACCAACGCATAGAGCGGTGCCCAAAACAGATTGACCGGGGCACGTAGCATATCCCATCCCAAAGCCACGCGATTGGTCTGGATCGCCCCCGGATAGCGGAAATGACGGTCGATAAAGTCCGGTAGGGTTTCCCTGCAATGATCAAAGTAGCGGCGGGTACCACGTTCAATAGCGTGCTGAATTTCGGCTTCGGAAAAGCGTGTCTGTGTCATGGGGTAAACGTTACAACGATCTAGCTGGGACCTGTATGACTCTGAAAGAGGGGTTTGTATCCCTTTTCATTCCCCAAATTACAACACGTGGGAAACCACTTTACGATGATTAATGCCGCCACCACATTCCAACAGGTGTAAATGTGGTGACGGCATTCTTTGTCTTTATGCCAGCTCTGACAGCAATACGTCCGTATCGGCGATACGTGCGTAAGCAAATCCCAACGCTGCCATAAAGGCGGCATGGACCTGTTGCGCCGGTACCCTAATGCCATTGGCTTCCTGGTCGCGGGACGCACAGGCGTCTTGCGCCACCGTCACTTCATACCCCAAATCAGCTGCTGCACGCACCCCGGCATCAATACACATATGACTCATTGCCCCCACGACCACCAATGTATCCACATTGAGTTCGTCCAATACGGCTTTCAGGTTGGTGTCGCGAAAACTGTTCGCAAAATGCTTCAGAACAACCGCTTCACCCGTGACGGGAGCTACCCGCTCTTCAATCTGCGCCCCCGCAGAGCCCGGTACAAAAAACGGTGCCTCCTCCGTCTCAAACTCGTGCCGTACGTGTACAACCGGCACGCCCTTTGCCCGGAATGCCGCCAGTAAGCGGGCTGCGTTCTCCACAGCCTCGTTACTGCCGACCAAAGACCATTTACCGCCTTCAAAGTAATCATTCTGAAAATCGATCAAAAGTAGCGCTGTACTCGCCATCTGTTTTCTCCCATGTGATTGATTAGCTGCGTTCTAGTATGCGCGGCACCGGCAACCTATACTGGAGTCAAATCAGGCATATTTAAGGCAAATTCAGACAAGTGACATCAACAGCACAAACAACCAACATCACCATCGTTACGTACCCCGGCGCGATGCAGTCTGCGATTGAAGGGCTGAAGGAGCTGTTTCAGCTTGCCAACCGGTTAGCTGAGCATGAGTACGGCACTCCGTTTTCTGTCACTGTTGTTGATCTCAATGATGTTTCAGGCACAGGTCACAACCAGCAGAGCCAGATCATCATTCTGCCACCG
This sequence comes from Pontibacterium granulatum, assembly GCF_029961155.1. Taxonomy (GTDB): domain Bacteria; phylum Pseudomonadota; class Gammaproteobacteria; order Pseudomonadales; family Balneatricaceae; genus Pontibacterium; species Pontibacterium granulatum. Next base: position 72,691 of record NZ_JASBRH010000004.1, read on the forward strand.
TGTATCGGTGGCGGTTTTTATACTTCCGCCAACACAACACTCAGTGCGTGGCTGCGGGCACAACACAAGCAGGGGGCGGTATTAAGCTCGGTCTGCGCCGGGGCCTTTCTGCTCGCCCAAACCGGTCTCTTAAACCAACGCCCCGCCACCACCCACTGGATGCTGGCCGAGACATTCAGACAACACTTCCCAAACGTGCAACTGGATGACAGCAAGATCCTGATCAACGATGGTGACCTGATCACAGCGGGTGGATTGATGGCCTGGTTGGATCTGGGTTTGGAACTGGTGGCCCAGTTCAGCCATCCAGCCCTCATGCGCCAGCTGGGGAAACAGCTGGTGGTTGATACCGGGCCGCGCGAGCAACGCTACTACCGGCAGTTTGTGCCACGCCTGGACCACGGCGATCAGACGATCCGGGGCTGTCAGCACCATATGCAACGACACTACGCCGATTCTGTGCAGATCAGTGCGCTGGCAGAACAGTGTCACCTGACAGAGCGTACGTTCCTGCGCCGCTTTGTACGGGCAACCGGCCTTAAACCCAGTGAGTATCTGCAACAGCTGCGTATCGCCAAAGCCTGTGATGCCTTGGAATCCGGCCCGCAACCGGTAGAGGTGATCGCCGCCAGTGTGGGATATGAAGATACCAGCGCCTTTCGCAAAACCTTTATCAAAATCACCGGACTGACACCGCGCGATTTTCGTAATCGCTTCGGGCGGCAATAACACAATGTCTTTGCAGTTAATTTTCCTACGCTAAGCGCCTCGACTAAAGGTTTAGTTCAAACGGCCGTTATAATTTGGTCACTACACACTCCTGTCTGATTATCCTGAAAGCCAAGTGAAGGAAACACCGTGACTTCGGATCAAGAGAACTGGAAGCAAAAATACCGCGCCTTGAAGTCGGACTTTCAGGCCCAGGAAAAACTGCGCGATAAACAGGACAAAGCACGCGAAGAACAGCTGCAGGTTAGCCTGCAGATCACCCGCCAACTCGCACTTTGCCTGCAAGGCCTCGATATCCAGCTGGATAAAAACCTGGATAACCTGTTCTCTGCACTGAATGAAGAGCAGACCAGCACACTGAAAAAAGTCAGCAAGCAGCTGGATAAAACCCTGCGCAACAACCTCAACCGTAAAAACAAAACCGCAGAAGAGATTCTGCTGGCGGTGCGCCGCTGGATCAGCGAGCTCAAGGCACTGACCAACCACGAGCAGACCCTGAACTCACTAGAGGTTGCCCGAAACCTGAGTCAGGACGCAGTACACAACTATTACGATGTACCGTCGATCTTTGCCAATATCCTGCGCCTGCAGTCCGATATTCTGGACGACCTGCAAGAGATCAGCCTGCAGGCCAGTCCGTCGCAGATTCACGAAGACACCCAGCTGATTTTGCACCACATTGCCGGTGACCTGCTGGAACTGATCGACGGTTTGCACCTCTCAGGCGCAAACCGTCAGCACGCGGAAAAGCTGCTTCAGCAGCTGGAACAGGGCTTTACCCTCGACAACCTGCCCACGGTGATGCACAAAACCGTGCAACTGGTCAGCGAGTGCAGCCGCACGCTGAACGACGAATTTGAACATTACCTGCTGGATGTCAGCCGTCAGTTAGCGGATATGCAGGATGCGCTGATCCGCAGTCACCAAAGCCAGCAGCACTCCAGCACTACCCAGATGCAGCTTAACGACGAGATGCAGGCCGAAGTAAACAACATCAAGGCGGTGACCAAGCGTGCCGCCAGCCTGGGGCAGCTGAAGGAGATGGTGAGTTCTCAGGTCCATCGCATCCAGAGCGCCGTCGATGGTATTCGGGAAGCAGAACAAAGCCGCTTGAGAGAGGCGGAACAGCGCCATAAGCGCCTCGCCGACCAGCTCAAAACCGTCGAAGCCGAAGCGCAACAAACCATGGCCCGGGTGGAAGAGGAACGTTTACGCTCCCGGATTGATCCGCTCACCAAGCTGCCCAACCGCTTTGGCTACAGCGAACGCCTGGAGCAGGAACTGGAGAAACTGCACAAGTACGAGCGCCCGCTAGCCTTAGCCGTGTGCGATATCGACCATTTCAAACAGGTTAACGACACCTATGGCCACCTGGCCGGCGACAAGGCCCTGCGCTTGATGGCATCGGTCTTTATGGATAGCCTGCGTAATAGCGATTTCGTGGCCAGGTACGGCGGCGAGGAATTTGTTATCCTGATGCCGTCCACTCCCGGCGAAGAAGCCGCCCGTGTGCTGGATAAGCTGCGTTCGGCGATCGCGGCGAGCCCGTTTAATTTCAAAAGTGTTCCGGTACCGATCACAGTCTCGATGGGGGTGATCGAAGTGCGCCGGAATGAGTCGGCCGAGGAGCTGTTCTCCCGCGCAGACAACCTGCTGTATCAAGCAAAGAAACAAGGTCGTAACCGTTTGTGTGCAGACTTCAGACAGGATGAAGCACAAAGCACCAACCTGGAAAATAGTCTCTCTGACTAGACGTTAACCCTTACCCAGGGTGACTGACGTCAAGGAAGCCGGGCAATACCCTTGCACTGGCTCAAATGTGACATTAATAGTAACCACTTATTGAATGATCATTTCAACAAGGAACAAAAGCGAGGAGTTGTGCAATTGTTGTCCGTCGTAAAGCGCATTGCTTCCTCATTGTTAAATGTACTGCTTTGCCTTCTGCCTGCCTTTGCGCTCGCAAACACACCTGCAGCCATCCCGTTCACACCGGAAGAGCAACGCTTTATTCAGAACCATCCCGAAATTATCGTGGGTGGCGAGATGGACTGGCCACCGTTCGATTATGTCGAAAACGGCAAACACAACGGGATGGTCACTGACTACCTGAAGCTGATTGAGCAACGCACCGGCATCAAGTTTAACGTGGTTACCGGCCACACCTGGGCCGAACTAAAAGCGATGCTGGAGAACAAGCAGCTGGATATTTTGCCGATCCTGTCCTGGTCCAGGGACCGTGCCCGCAAATTTCACTTCACCCGATCTTATCTGCAGCTGCGCAGTTTTGCCTTTACCCGCAGCGACGTCCGCACCATCAAGAAGATCGAGGATCTATACGGTAAAACCGTGGCCATCCCCGCCGGTTACTCGATGATCAAGAAGCTGGGCAGAAAGCACCCGCAAATCCGCATCAAAGAGGTCTCAGACTTTGGTGAAGCCGTGGATGCGGTCATCACCAACCGTGCCGATGCGGTCATCAGTACAGCCCCCCTGATCAACTACTACCTGCTGAAGAACTCGCTATCAGGGTTATCAGCTGCTTTTCCAATGAAGATAGCCATTAACGACATGCATATGGCTACCCGCAAGGATATGCCGATCTTGCGTGATATCCTGCAGAAAGCCCTCGACAGCATTGAAGAACCTGCTCGCAATGCCATCGTCGCCAATTGGGCCGGGATGGATAGCCTGGCGGCCTTACAGGACACCTCGCTTGAATTCAGCGAACAGGAAAAAGCATACCTAAAAGAGAAACAACGGATACAGGTTTGCATCGACCCCAACTGGATGCCGTACGAGGGGCTGGTAGACGGCAAGCACAGCGGGATGTCGGCTGATTATCTGGCCTACTTCTCCGACAAGCTTGGTATGCGCTTCAGTCTGGTGCCAACCCGCTCCTGGAAGGAGTCCCTGCAATTTGCCGAGGCCCGCCGTTGTGACATCCTACCGATGATCAGCGACCGCCAGGAACGCCGCAGCTACCTCAGTTTTACCGCTGCCTATGTGGAACCGGTATTAGCCCTGGCCACCAAGGAAAGCGCCTGGTTTTACTCCGACTTCACCGAAATCAGCGGACAGCGCGTGGGGATCGTTAAGGGATACTCACCCGGAGAGCTGATTCGCCAAAACTATCCTGAGATCGAACTGGTTGAAGTCGACAACATTCAGCAGGGCCTGGAGATGGTGCATCAGGGCAAACTGCTGGGCCTGCTGGATAGCCTTCACAACCTCAGCTACCACATCCAACGTTACTATTACGGCGAACTGAAGATCAGCGGGAAGTTCGAATACAACTGGAACGTTTCGCTGGGTGTACGCAACGACGAACCGCTACTGGCATCGATATTTAAAAAGTTGATCGCCCACACCCCGGCGTCCGTGCACCAGCAGATCAGCAACAACTGGATCGCTGTACGCTACGAAGAGGCGGTAAGCTACGACCTGCTATGGAAAGCCTTATTCGCCTTTGCGCTCATACTTATGCTACTGGCCCTGCGTTTTCGCCAGATGGTACGCCATCGCAACGAGATCAGCCAAAAGAACAATGAGCTGGCACAGATCAACCTGCAACTGGAGAAGCAGACCGAAGCCGCCCGCCATATGGCGTTTCACGATCTGTTAACCGGGCTGCCCAACCGCTCTCAGTTGCTGGAAAACTTGGAACACGCCATCCAGCTGGCACAGAGCCAGGAAACCAAGCTGGCCCTGTTGTTCCTGGATCTGGATCGCTTTAAATACATCAACGACTCCCTCGGACACCATATCGGTGATGAGCTGCTGAAGGAAGTTGCCCTGCGGGTGAAATCCCGACTGCGCAGTTCCGATACGTTGGTACGCCTGGGTGGCGACGAGTTTGTCATCCTCCTGGAATCCCTGGAAGACAACAATACTCCCGCCAAGGTCGCCCAGAACATCATCGATACTCTGCAGGAACCGATGGATGTCGCAGGTTTCCACCTGAATATCAGCGCCAGTATCGGTGTTGCCTTCTATCCGGACGATGCAGAGAACATCCACAGTCTGATCAAAAACGCCGACAACGCGATGTATCAGGCCAAAGAGCTGGGCCGTAACCGCTTCCGCTACTACACCCGCGCGCTCTCTGAAGAGACAGAGAAACGCCTGAAAACCGAATCCGCCCTGCGTGAAGCATTACAGCGGGAGCAGTTCCACCTGGTATTCCAGCCCATTATCAACCTGCGTACCAAGGAAGTAAGCCACGCCGAAGCCCTGATCCGCTGGCAACATCCGGAACTTGGCTTTGTATCACCGGAATACTTTATCCCGATCGCCGAGGAGAATGGCCTGATCAACGAGATTGGTATCTGGGTGGTTCGTCAGGCGTGCAAGGCGTACAAACACTGGCAGGCCCAGGGCCTTATCCTGAAATCGGTGGCGATCAACATTTCCAGCGTCCAGTTTAAGAAAGGCAACCTGACCCGCAGGATCCAATCCATTCTGGCCGAAGAGGGCCTGGATGCCCGTTCGATCGAGATTGAGATCACCGAACGCTACTTGATGGATCAGACCGAACACAGCATCAAACACCTGGACGCTCTCAAGCATGCCGGGCACCTGATCTCGGTGGACGATTTTGGGGTGGGGTACTCTTCCATGAGTTACATGAAGCGACTGCCGCTGGACATCATCAAGATCGACCGCTCCTTTGTGAATGATATTGCTGAGGATGAGAACGACCGCCAGATCTGCCAGGCGATCATCAGTCTCTCCCACAACCTGGGTTACCGAGTCATTGCTGAAGGTGTAGAGAATGAAGCACAGCTGGCGTTCCTGTTGAACAGCGACTGTGACTTTGCCCAGGGCTACTTCTTCAGCAAACCGGTCAGTGAAGACGCGTTTATTGACGTGACCACTGAACTGAACGAACGCCTGCGCTTTCAGTCGCAGCAAGCACAGCCCCTGGAGCTGAACTAACTCACTGCTTCAGCTTGCTAAACAGGCATAAAAAAGTTCATCGTTGATTACCGGGGAAAGCTACCTTTCTCCTCGTTCACGAGCTCTGCGTGAGAATGCGTACAGTTTTTGTTATTGGCTATACCTGATAGGAATTTGTAGGGCAGCGTCGTCGTCATCGTAGGTGATCACGCTGCCGGCAGCTTAAAGAGGGTGTTGTAAAATGTAACGAGCGTAGCTGAGACAAGGCAAAAAGCTGCGAAAACGCACTTTAGGACGGGATAGACTGTAGGGCAGCTTTCAAGCTGCCCTACAGGATCCAGTGTGAACCACCTCACCAAACTCCAAGCATAAAAAAACCGCCCGAAGGCGGTTTTTTTATGCAGCAAACCGAGGGAATTACCCCCCCAGGTACGCTTTCTGCACGTCTTCGTTGGTCAGCAGGTCCTGGCCGGAACCTTCCAGCACTACGTGACCATGCTCCAGTACGTAACCACGGTCTGCGATACGCAGCGCCTGGTTAGCGTTCTGCTCTACCAGGAAGATCGTCACACCTTCATCGCGCAGCTTCTGGATGATCTCGAAGATCTGCTGAATGATGATTGGCGCCAGACCCAAGGATGGTTCGTCCAGTAGAATCATGCGCGGACGGGACATCATCGCACGCCCGATCGCCAGCATCTGCTGCTCACCACCGGACATGGTGCCGGCACGCTGGGAGAAACGTTCACGCAGGCGCGGGAACAGTTCCAACACATGCTCCATGGTTTCGGCGGCTTCCGCTTTGGTACGGAAGTACCCACCCATGGCGAGGTTTTCCTCTACGGTCATACCACTGAAGACACGACGGCCTTCCGGTACGATCGCCAGACCTTTCTGCATGATGCTGGCTGTCTGCAGATTACTGATCTCTTCGCCGTCGAACTGCACGGAACCGGTAGTCGCCTGCGGATCACCACAGATGGTCATCATCAGGGTGGTTTTACCCGCACCGTTAGCGCCGATCAGGGTGACGATTTCACCCTGCTTCACTTCGATGGAAACGTCGTGCAGCGCCTGAATCGGCCCATAGTGGGTATTCACATTTTCAATGCGCAGCATCTTATTCCTCCCCGAGATACGCTTTGATTACGTCCGGATTGTTCTTCACTTCATCCGGCGTACCGTTAGCCAGTGGTGCGCCCTGCGCGATCACGTAGATGTGGTCGGAGATACCCATAACCAGCTTCATATCGTGTTCGATCAGCAGCACGGAGATCTCGTGCTCGTCACGCAGACGTACGATCAGCTCATCCAGCTCTTTGGTCTCGTTTGGATTCAGACCTGCCGCCGGTTCGTCCAGCAATAGAAGCTGCGGTTGCGTCACCATGCAGCGCGCTATTTCCAGGCGACGCTGCTGACCGTAAGCCAGGTTCCCGGCTTCGCGGTTCGCGTATTGCAACAGATCCATCTCTTTCAGCCAGTAGGCCGCACGGTCCATCGCTTCCTGCTCCAAACGGCGGTAGGAGGACGTTTTCAGCAGACCGGAGATAAGATCGGTTTTCAGGTGACGGTGTTGTGCCACCAGCATGTTTTCAATCACGGTCATTTTGGAGAACAGACGCACGTGCTGGAAGGTACGCACCAGCCCTTTGCGGGAGATCTGGTAGTCCTTCATGCCGGCAACCTGTTCACCGCTGAACACTACACTGCCGTCGGATGGAATATAGAATCCGGACAGGCAGTTGAAGACCGTGGTTTTACCGGCACCGTTTGGTCCGATAATGGATACAACCTGGCGGTGTTTCACCGCCAGATCAACGTGATCGACTGCGACCAGACCACCGAAGCGCATGGTCAGGCCGTTCACATCCAGCAATAACTGACTCATGATTTCAACTCCAGGTGAGGTCGTTTCATCGGTACAAGACCTTCAGGGCGCCAACGCATCATTACAACCATCAGCAGACCGAACAGCAGCATGCGGTATTCCGCAAACTCACGCGCCAGTTCCGGCAGGATCGTCATAACGATTGCCGCCAGAATGACACCGATCTGCGAGCCCATACCACCCAGTACCACGATGGCCAGAATGATTGCCGATTCGATAAAGATGAACGACTCAGGACTGATAAAGCCCTGACGTGCGGCGAAGAAAGAGCCTGCAAATCCTGCAGTGGACGCACCAAGGGTGAATGCGGACAGCTTGATCGTTGTACGGTTCAGACCCAGAGAGCGGCATGCGATCTCGTCTTCACGCAGCGCTTCCCACGCACGACCAATCGGCATGCGCATCAGGCGGTTGATCAGGTAGATCACGAAGATCACCAGCAGAACCGCGATCAGGTACAGGAAGATCACCTTGTAGGAGCTGGAGTAGGAGATGCCCATGAAGTCGTGGAACGTCTGTGCACCTTCCTCTTTAGCACGGCGGGTGAATTCCAGACCAAACAGGGTTGGTTTAGGAATACCGGAGATACCACTCGGGCCGTTGGTCAACTCAGTCCAGTTGTTCAACAGGATTCGAATGATCTCACCAAAGCCCAGAGTCACAATCGCCAGGTAGTCGCCACGCAGTCGCAGTACCGGGAAGCCCAACAGGAAACCAAACAGCGCAGCGAGGCCCGCAGAGATCGGCAGACACATCCAGAACGACAGCCCGAAGTACATGGACAACAACGCGTAGGTGTAGGCGCCCACGGCGTAGAACGCCACGAAGCCCAGATCCAGCAGACCCGCCAAACCCACTACGATGTTCAGACCCAGGCCCAGCATGATGTAGATCAGCGTGAGGGTCGCCAGGTCAACCGCACCACGGGACACCATGAACGGCCAGACCAGCATGCCAACGATCAACGCCGCCAAAAGCCACGGTTTCAGAGCCGCACGCTTCTTCTCTTCCGGCAGCAAACCGCCCAGCTTAGGCTTTGGCAGCTTACCGAAGAACGCATCGATCTGGTTGGAGAACAGCTGGGACAGGAACACCAGACCAATACCCAAACCGATCCAGGTCCATTGTTCGGCAGTTGCACCGGTTACCGCCAGCTCAGTGCCTTCGGTATCCAGCTTCACACCGATCATCAGGCACGCCAGTACAAAGGTGATACCGGCAGCAAACAGCGCGCTTAGAAATTTACTATTCTGCATCAGACTTTCTCCACCTCCGGTTTACCCAGCAGACCGGATGGGCGGAACAACAGGATCAGCACCAGCAGGCCGAAGGATACAACGTCTTTGTATTCGGACGGGAAGTAGGCAGAAGTCAGTGCTTCAGTGACACCCAGAACAAGGCCACCCAGCACGGCGCCAGGAATGGAACCGATGCCACCCAAAACTGCGGCGGTGAACGCTTTCAAGCCGGCAATAAAGCCAACAAATGGGTTAACCACACCGTAGTAGAGCCCCAGCAACAGACCTGCAACGGCGGCCAGAGCAGCACCGATGATAAAGGTCAGCGCGATGGTACGGTTGGTATCGATACCAAGCAGGTTTGTCATCCCCAGGTCTTCCGAGCAGGCACGACAAGCACGGCCCATACGGGAACGGGAGATAAACAGCGTCAGGGCGGTCATAGTGACAAAGGTCGCGCCCCAGATCAGCGCCTGCATGTAAGAGAAGGACACTTCAAATACGGCAGGATCGCCAAATGTCCAGCCACCGGTAATCTGTGGCGGCAGTGCCACATCACGGGAACCCTGTGCCAGAACAACGTAGTTCTGCAGGAAGATGGACATACCGATCGCAGAGATCAGCGGGATCAGACGGTTGCTGCCACGCAGTGGACGGTACGCAACACGCTCTACGGTCCAGCCATAAGTACTGGCAATAAAAACAGCCACAACCAACGCGATGATCAGTATGATCGGCAGGCTTACCATGCCCATGCCTAGCAGACCTGCAATTACGATAAAGGTAACGTAAGAGCCGATCATGTAAATTTCGCCGTGCGCGAAATTGATCATACCGATGATGCCATAAACCATCGTGTAGCCGATGGCGATCAGCGCGTATGTGGACCCGATAGTCAGCCCGTTAATGAGCTGCTGAATGAGGTACAGGAGAGTTTCGGTCATAAGTGTAGGACCCGAATAGCAGAACACCTCGATACCGGATCACGGTATCAAGGTGTTCTTTGGTTCAGGGATGCTGCTTACTTAACGGGAGATTTAGAGCCGTCTTTGTGCAGAGAGTAAACCTGGAAGGTAGATTCGGTCAGGTCGCCTTTCTTGTCGTAGGAAACTTTACCGATTGCAGTGTCCAGTGGATTCGCGCGGATGTGGTCAGCCATCGCTTCCGGATCAGTACCGCCGGTTTTTTCGATAGCGCTTTTCATCAGCTCAACTGCAGCGTAAGCGGTGAATACGAAAGGACCGGTTGGGTCTTCGCCGTTCGCTTTGATCGCTTCTACACGCGCCTGGTTCACAGGGTTCTGATCGAAGCTCTTCGGTGCTGTCGCCAGTACACCTTCTGCTGCTTCACCGGCGATTTTCGCCAGGTCGCTGTTTACGATACCTTCTGGGCCCATGAACTGAGCATCGAAGCCTTTCTCACGGGACTGACGCAGAATCAAACCCAGCTCTGGGTGGTAACCACCGTAGTAAACGAAGTCTACGTTCTCTTTCTTCAGCTTAGCGATCAGCGCAGAGAAGTCTTTGTCGCCTGCAGTTACACCTTCGAACATCACAGGCTGCATGCCTTCACCTTCCAGCACATTACGGACAGTCGTCGCCAGACCTTCACCGTACTGCTGCTTGTCATGGATGATTGCGATGCGCTCTGGCTGAGCCTTGTCGATGATGTAGCTTGCTGCCAGAGTACCCTGCAGGCTGTCCAGACCGATGGTACGGAAAACCAGCTGGTAACCTTTTTCGGTGATGCTTGGAGAAGTGGATGCTGCAGTGATCATCAGCACGCCTTCTTCTTCGTAGATGTCGGAAGCAGGTTCAGTGGAGCTGGAGCACAGGTGACCAACTACATGCTGAATACCGTCGTTTACGATTTTGTTTGCTACTGCAACAGCCTGTTTAGGGTCGCAGGCGTCATCGTAGATAACACCTTCAAGCTTCATGCCGTTGATACCACCAGCAGCGTTGATATCTTTGATCGCTGCCATTACGCCGATCTTCTGCATATCACCGTACTGTGCTACCGGACCAGTCGCCGGGCCAGCCAGGCCAATTTTAAGTGTGTCAGCCTGAGCTGCGCTTACAGCGCCAGCCAGTGCGATTGCAGAACTCAGAGTGAGAAGCTTTTTAGTAAAGCGTTTCATGGTGAGTAACCCCATTTATCTTTTTTGTCAGAGCACTCCAGATCTTGTGAATCTGGTCGCTTTTTAATTTTTATACCCCGCTACAATAGCGTTCTCTTGGCTCCAAAACAATCCACAAGTTTCATTTAAGAAAACTCGAATAAACACAGGTCAATTTTCGCGCAATTACGAAAAAGCACAGCCTGTTTAGTTTTTGATCAGAAACGATTTTTTCAAATGTGCACGAAGAAATAAAAACAAGGGGTTACGCTATGTAGCCCCTATTTTTAGGGGGTATTAATAAACAGAGGAAACATCTTCCACTGATGCGGCCAAACGCTCGGGATCAGTCGCCAGTGTTTCGATCGGACGGGGCTTGGAGATGCCATAACCTTGCGCATAGTCCACGCCAACCTGTTTTAATAGGTCGGCAATGGCCTGGTTTTCGACAAACTCGGCGATGGTTCTTTTACCCATCAGATGACCAATATCGTTGATACTGCGCACCATTGCCAAGTCCACCTGGTCATCCAATATATCTTTTACAAAAATCCCATCGATTTTCACATAATCAACCGGCAGGGTTTTCAGATAACCAAACGACGACAGCCCGCTGCCAAAATCATCCAACGAAAAACTGCAGCCGATATCATTCATCGCCTCGATAAACTGCACCGCATTGGCAAGGTTGGAGATCGCCGCGGTTTCCGTAATTTCGAATCCCAACTTTTTCGGATCAACCCCATAACTAGCCAGGGTCTTGCGTACATACTGCAGTAGTTCATCGTCGGCGATCGACAAACCGGAAAGGTTAATCGACAGTTTGAGATTTCTGTCGCTATTGCCCGCCAAAAATTCACATACCTGACGAATCACCCAGCGATCCAGTTTCGGCGATAAACCAAAGCGTTCGGCAGGCGGCAGGAAGGCCCCCGGCGGCACAATTGCCCCCTTTTCATCACGGTAACGGATCAACACCTCGTAATGGCAGGTCTGCTGATCCTGCAAGCCGGCGATCTCCTGCACGTATAAACAGAAGCGGTTTCCGTTGATTCCTTCATGGATACGTCCAACCCACATCGCCTCGTCCTGGCGGCGCTGGGATGTAGCGTTGTTCTGATGCAGGTAGATTCGGTTACGCCCCAACTCCTTCGCCAGGTAACAGGAGGTATCCGCGAATGTCATCAGTTCCGCCGTTTCCGGTGATTGTCCGTCTATATTAACCACGCCGATACTTACGGTAACCCGGAAGATGTTCTCACCCCAGCCGAAAACACTCTCCTCCACCGCACTGCGCAAGTCTTCCGCGATACGTGCGGCGTCCAGAGCAGTACAATGTTCCAGCAAGACGGCAAACTCGTCTCCCCCCAGTCGGGACACCACATCACCCTGCCGTACCCGGGACTGGATCAGCGCACCGATCTGACGCAACAGCTGATCCCCGGCCATATGGCCGCAACTGTCGTTTACCACTTTGAACTGATCGATATCGAGGAAAAAGACCGCATGCTGGATATTGTCCTGACGCGCCTTACGTAACAGCTGTGCCAACCGCTGCTCAAATTCATAGCGGTTGATCAGGCCGGTCAGCATGCAATGGCGTGCCTGGTGGTCAAGCTGTTCAGTGAGCAGGTGCGAACTGGTCACGTCCTCCTGAGTACAGAGGTATTGGGTAATTTTGCCGGTTTCATCCTTTAGCGGGGAGATCACCATCATCGCCCAATAGAGTTCGCCACTCTTACGCCGGTTCTGCATTTTCCCGCGCCATTCACCACCGGTGGTAACACGCTCCCAGAGCTGGCCGTAAAACTCTTCCGGATGTTTACCTGAACGCAACATACGCGGGGTGTTGCCCAACGCTTCATCCGCCGAGAAACCGGTAACGTGGGTAAAACGTGGATTGACGTAAGTGATCCGCGCCTGGTCATCCGTGATCATGACAACACTGGCACACTGCTCCACCGCAACCGAAAACTGAGTTAATTCCTTCTGCGAGCGGAGGAGTTCGGTGATATCACGGGTGACCGCCAGATGCGCCGTGACCCGACCGTCTTCATCCAGCATCGGCACAGCGTGAGTCTCGACACGTTTACGACCGCCCTTCAGACCAATAACATCATATTCCATGATGCCTGACTTCCCGCAAAACACCTGCTCATTGAACGCAATGTAAGCAGCTCGATCTTCTTCGGCGATCAGGTCGTAGACGCACGCATGACGTACCTGTTCGATAGAGTCCGCTTCAATGATGTCCAACCCGGCGAGGTTCATATCCAGCAAGGCACCATCGGCAGCCACGGTTTTTACACACTCAGGCTCGGAATCGATGACGCGCTGAATCATCTCCCGCTGTTCACGCAACTCAGCATGTTGCTGGCCGTAACGCATAAATACCAGGCGCAACAGTACCGTCCCAAGAAAAATCAGGAGGGAAAGGAAGGATCTGAAATAGAGCTCTTTCGTGGATGGCTCTACCAGCTGCCCGTATACGGTCCCCTCCCCCAGCAGAAACACATCTACCAGCGGATCGAGCAACCAGATCAGCAATATGGAGATACCCGCGATCAGAAACAGACGCGAGCGAACAAATTCACTCATCAATATATCGGATGAGCGTTGGAAAAATCGTTGCAACAGAAACTACCTAAAAGACCCCTTCACATCTCGTCCGTGAGCCCAATCAGTTTACTGCCTTTGAACTGGAGCGTAATTATGCCATATAGCATAAAAAAGTCATTTTTAATGACGATGAGATATTTCCCCCGTTTCCAGTTTCGCAGTGACACCCACTCAAGCCAGCGTGGCGATGTGGTAAACTCGCGCCTCTCACCAAAACCCAGCACTATCCACCATAATCAACGGTACCAAACGACGATGGAGATCCTGTCCGTCCCTCAGGGCGAATTCAAGTTGAGCCGCTTTCCCCGCCGCAAGCAAGAAACACTGCGCGCCTGGGATGCCGCCGACGAATACCTGCTGCAGCAGATCGATGACGAAAAGCTGCTTGCTCCCGATACTCGCATCTTGATCATTAATGATCAGTTTGGTGCCCTGTCCACCGCATTGAGCGGATACCAAACCACCATGGTCTCCGACTCCTGGCTGGCGCACGCCGGTACCCAAGCCAACCTGAAGGACAACGCCTGCACTGATACAGACATAAACATTCTCGATAGCTTGTCGATCCCGGACGGTGTATACGATCTGGTACTGATCAAAGTACCCAAAAGCCTGGCGATGCTGGAGGATCAGCTCTACCGGTTACGTCCCCATCTGCAGGCAAGCAGCCGTGTCATTGCCGGCGGTATGGTGAAAGCGATCCACACCTCCACCCTGAAGCTATTCGAGACACTGCTCGGCGAGACTAAAACGTCTCTCGCCCGCAAAAAAGCGCGCCTGATTTTCCCGCAGTTGGATGCCAATCTGGAGATCGGTGAATCCCCCTACCCCAGCAGCTATATTCTCGAAAACAGCGAGCACCGCATCTATAACCATGCGGGTGTGTTTTCCCGTGACAGCCTGGATATCGGAACCCGTTTCCTGCTGGCCAATCTACCCAGCGATGAGCGTTTCCAAAACATCGTCGACCTGGGTTGCGGCAACGGTGTTGTCGGACTTATAGCAGCCGAAAAAAATCCGGCGGCCAAACTGACCTTTGTTGACGAATCCTTTATGGCCGTCGCCAGCGCCAAATTGAATTTCGAAACTGCCTTTGGCAAAACCCGTTCAGCCACTTTCAAGGCGACGGACTGTCTGCAGGGCATTCAGCGCAACAGCGCCGATCTGATTATCAACAATCCACCATTCCACCAGCAAAACGTCGTGGGCACCCATATCGCCAACCAGATGTTCCGCGAATCTAAAGCGGTTTTACGGCAGGGTGGCGAGTTATGGGTGATTGGCAACCGTCACCTGGGTTACCACATCGCCCTGAACAAACTGTTCGGCAACTGTGAAACCGTGGCCAGCAACAACAAGTTCGTCATCCTGCGTGCGGTGAAATCAAGCACGCCTGCTGTATAGAAAACGTCGAATCACAGCCTAATATCTGCTAACCACAAATCCCATATGCAAAAAACCGGAATCTGTAGGATCAGATACCGGCTTTTGCTTCCGTCCAGTGCCTTTCCCCAAAAGAAAAAGGCCGCTTCATGCGACCTTTTCCTGAACTTTCCGGCAGGGGGAAAACAGACCGGAAAGCGTCTATCCAAGACGAGAAGTTAATTACTTCTGGTCTTCGTTCATCAGGTTGCGAACTTTGAAGAACGCCCAAACCATAACTGCGGACATACCCGCAATCATCAGCAGGCTTGGAACCAGAACTTCAACGCTATAAGAATCGATACCAAACATGTCGTCACCCTCTCAAACAATGTTTTTCTTAATCTAAAAATCTGGCTTCAGGGTACATCGCTACACATTAGCGAAAATTGATATAGCTCAAAAAATACACGCCACACTAATCCCGTCCCGGACAAACATAGACTCAGATCAATAATTTGATCCCCCGATATCACCCAGCATGAATTTCCCCCATCCGCGCACCACAAATTAGTGATTGTCCAGCAACCTGCTAAGCTTGAGGAAGACCGTCTCTTTCCCACTTGAACAGAGGAGAGTGGTGATGCCGAGCTTGCTGAAAATCTGGACGCCCGAAGAAATCGCCAAAATGAACGAAGAGAGTTTTCTGATGGAGTTGCTGGACACAGTCAAATTCACACCGGAACTCAGTGACAGTGACGAAACCGTCAGCCTGTTGAAGCGTAAGCTTGAAGCGATAGAAGAACACATCCAGCACCGGCTCGATTCCAAGTAGCGGGCCTCCTTCCTACCCGCTCACCAACGGGGGCGCGCTGCGTCCCCGTTCTCTTTCCACGCCTTTCTCTACGATTTTCAATCAGTTAGATACCGCTTCAGCCTCAATGTGTGCGCAACTCGCGCAAGATCCCCATAAGAAACATCAAAATAAGCTTTTGACTCTACTTTTTTTAACAATACGCATAAAAAAAACCTCATATATTCCAAAAAGAACTAAAAACACAGAAACAAAAGCCTTTTAAAATCAATTACTTACAATCCACAAAAACGCCCCTGGAAATTCTTTCACCTCTCCTAAAAACACAATAAAAATCAATAACTTAAAAGAGACCAAAAGCACCTTTTATTTTGTGATTTATCTATATTGGATATATAATAATCATATATAAATAACAACATCTCAATAAAGGTTTAAGAAGATGCAAGAACGTGAAATAAAACTACTGTTCAAGGCAGGTGTTTTTGATTCTTGCCAGGCGATTCCAATTTCAATGGCCCGTGGCTGGACGTTGAAATTCATCACCAAACAGAACGAGGTCATTACCCTCGAACTGCAACGTTCGAAGGATGAACGGGAGTTCAAAAGCCTGGATGGGGCCGCGGCGGTTGCCCGTCGAATAGGCTTTGAATGGCTCAATGTTCAGATCGGAGATCTGAAATGGCGCGAGAAAGTGTGAGGGAGTCGTCTCGTATCTGCCTGACCCGTGACGTCTGCCACGCAGCAGGCATGCGCTCGCCCAACCGCAAGACAAGACGCCGGGCGTGTCTACCGGGCTCTGCGTAACCGGACACGTAGTAGGTTTTGCAGTGTGATCGCCAATGGCCCAAAAACCGGTCAGGCTTCGGCAGCGGAAGGGTCAGCAGAAGGAACGAGGGAGTATCGGAAAGGCCGATCGTCACCATACGTGACAATCGGCGGCAGGTAGCGTAAAGATCTACCGGTGCATGCGGATAGATAACGAGGGGAACATCAGTCCAGGTTTACGCGGCCTGCGCTCAGCTCTTCCTCGGTGGCATCACGCACGTCGATCACCTCCACATCAAAGGTCAGTGCTTTGCCTGCGTACGGATGATTGCCATCCACGGCAACGTCTTCGTCGTTGAACTCAACAACGGTCACCAGTTGCAGTTCGCCGTCTTCATCTTCGACCTGGCAGTGCATGCCCACTTTCAGCTCCATGCCCTGGAACGCGGAACGGTCCACAATGCTGACCAGTTCTTCATCACGCTCGCCGTAGCCCTCAGATGGCATGACGGTCACCGTAAACTTATCCCCAGCCTCGTGCCCTTCCAGCGCCTTCTCCAGACCCGGCACGATGTTTTGGTGGCCGTGCAGGTAAGGTAAGGGATCACCACCACGGGAGCCATCCAGCACTTTTTTCTTGCGATCGATCAGCGCGTAGTGAAACGACGCAACTTTGTCCTGGGTGATTTTCATGCAATAGACTCCTTATGTTCCAAAATCTGTGTAATCCAGTGACCTAACTCATTCAGCTCTTCAGGCGAGACCTCATGGGCGATCGGGTAGTTATGCCATTCCGGCTCATACCCCATTTTTTCCAACTCCAGCACCGCCTGCTCACCCAGCGAATGCGGCACTACGTCGTCCATCACACCGTGCGCCAGCCAGATCGGCAGGCGATCGTTCACCGCCATCTTCTCGCGCTTGATACGCTCAGCTGTCGCGATATAGGTGGACAACACAATCAAACCACCCAATCGCTGTGGATAACAGAGCGCAGCATGGTAGGCCACCGCGCCGCCCTGGGAGAATCCAGCCAGAATGATCCGCTCAGGTTTGATGCCCTGATCGATCTGCTGTTGGATCAACGCATTAACCTGCGCTACCGACTCAAGCAGGCTGACCTCATCGATCTTCCGCTCGATATCGATCGAAAGGATGTCGTACCAGGCAGGCATCGGCCAGCCATTATTGATGGTGACAGGCCGCACCGGCGCATGGGGGAAAACGAAACGTACCCGGTCAGAAGCCGGCAGGTTCAGAAACGGTACCGCCTGTTCAAAGTCGTGTCCGCTGGCGCCCAATCCGTGCAACCAGATTACGGCTGCATCGGCGTCAGCATTGGGCTCAACGACGACGGCGGGAAGCTGTGTATCTGTCATGGCTGCAACCGTTCGATGATCCACTGATCGTTTTCCAGGCGGTAGATAAAGCGGTCGTGCAGACGGTTCTCACGCCCCTGCCAGAATTCAAAACGCGTTGGCTTGAGGATATACCCCCCCCATTCTTCCGGGTACGGAATATCACCGTCAGGGTGGCAGTCCTGCAGCGACTGCACGCGTGCTTCCAGTGTTTCTCGGCTGTCCACAACGGCACTCTGACAGGATGCAGCGGCGCTCAGACGGCTGCCCACAGGACGCTCGTTGAAGTACTTTTTACCCTGCTCAATCGGTAACTTTTCCACAGTCCCCTGAACACGCACCTGACGCTCCAGGCCGTACCAATAGAACATCAGCTCAGCCTGTGGATTCTCCGCCAGCTCCTGGCCTTTGCGGCTGCGGTAATCGGTGTACCAGGCAAAACCCTCTTCACCAAAGTGCTTTAGCAATACGATACGTGCAGATGGCATGCCGTCTTTACTGGCCGTTGCCAGCGTCATGGAGGTGGAATCATCTGGCGATACCTCTGTGGCCTTTTCCATCCACAGGGCAAACTGTTCTACCGGGTTATCCTGAAGGTCTTCGCGGCCCAGCGGCTGGGCGATGTATTCACGACGCAGCGCGGTGTAATCGTTACTCATGGTCTGTCTCTTTATCACTGCAGTTGATCCGGCTATGCATAACGCCGGAGGATCGAGTCTACCTCTTGTAGGTAACTACGACCGAATAGGGAGAGATGGTTCAGTAAATGCCAGAGATTGTAAAGCGCTATCCGTTCCCGCCAGTCGGGCAGCAGCGGATAGTTACTCTCATAGGCGCTATAAAAGGCCTGATCAAAACCGCCAAACAGGCAGGTCATCGCCAGCTCCGCTTCCGGCCAGCCCTGATAGACGGCCGGGTCGATCAGCACCGGCAACCCATCGGGGCCGGTATGCACGTTACCCGACCATAGGTCACCGTGCAGCAAGGCTGGCGCCTGCCCTGGGATCAACTCGGGTAACCGCTCGCATATGCGCTCAACCCGATCCATTTGTCGTCTGGACAACAGCCCTTTATCCCCACAGATACGTGCCAGATAACGCAGACGGCGTTCAGCAAAGAATTGATAACCGTCAGCACTCATCCCATTGGGTTGCCGCGTTGCGCCACACCAGCTGTCTCGTTCAAAGCCAAATCCCTCCACCGGGCAGCAGTGCTGCCGGGCTAAGCCTTCTCCCAGCACCGTCGAGAATGACTTCTGGCGTGCAGCGGGCGGCAGATATTCCAGCAACAGACTCTGTTCCGACACCCATATCACCTGCGGTGTAGGCACTCCCTCTGTAGCAGCTAACGCCTCCAGACCTGCGGCCTCAGCGACGAACTGTCCGGGCTCGGCCCTTTCCTGCTGTTTGAGGAAATAACGTTGCCCATCACTGAGCCGAAGACAAAAACATTGAGCTATACAGCCCCCACTGAGCGCATCAGCAGCTAAAATGTGAAGAGACTGGGACGCTAACCACTCTTGTAAGGCGTTGTCGGATAACATAAAAAGGAACCTAAGCAACAGATGGATCTCAACCCGCATATGCGATTTGTATTACTGATCATTGTGGCGCTTTTTGTATCGGGATGCAGTCCCGAGAATGTGCGCAGCTTTGATATTCGCAATCTGGCTAAATCCGATATCGATATGGTGGCAGATACTCACCGTAAAGAGCTGGAGAAACAGATTCGCAAGCTGACCATCAAGCTCTACAAACGCAACCCGCGCGAACTGGCTAAAACCCCACGCATGACCATCGACCTGCGCGTACAACAAATTCTGGCGCCGCCCCCCGCCGAAGGCTATCCCGAGTTGGAGGGGCGTAGCGGCGCAAATGCGATGAGTTTGGCCCTTTCCGAGAGCTACCAAGGGGATCGGGTGTTTGCCCTGATGGCGGGTGTACATTCGATGATTGATGCGTCGTTCAACTACAAACGCGAATTTTTCCTGCTGGACGAACTGGATCAACAGAAGCTGTATAACAGCGCCCGCAACCTGGAAACTGTGGCCTGGAACCTGAACAACCGCAAAGACCAGCACGGGCAACCGTTGCTGCTGGCCAACGGCTACACCAGGGAAGGAGTTCCCAACCTAAGCTTCGAGCGCACGCTGGGTAAAATGATTGCGTTGCAGGATATGCTGGCGATGATTATTGCGGATACGACAAACCGTACCATTAAGAATGTGGTACATAAGGCCGCATCACTGACGTTCCTGCCGATTTAGATGCCGGACACAAAAAAGGGCGTAGCTGACAGCTACGCCCTTTGACTATCTACCGTTCGTACCGGCTATCAGGCCTGGTTATCCATCGACTTGATAAAGCTGTCGGATTCCTTGATCGCACGCTGCATATCACGCATCAGTAGCTCGATGTCCTGCTGCATGCCGCGGAATTCACCTTTCAACGCACCAATCGCACGGGCGTTCAGATTGTGCTTCAGGTATAGGACGTTGTCCTGCAGGGTCGCCAGTACCGGTTCCATGCGCTTCTCAGCACGCTTCAGGCTACGCAGCAGTTCGCTGTAACGCTGACGGGTTTCACGCAGTTTACGCGCACTCTGGTTACGCAGGTCACGGCTTTTGTATTTGCCCAGTTCTTCATTCCACTCTTCGAACAGGTCTTCAGCTACGGTTTCCACCTTTTCGATGCGGTTACGTACATCATCGGCCGCGTCTACACTGTCGTCATACTCGGCCTGCAGACTGTTGTACATCTTGTCCAGGTCACCACCATCAAACTGCACCACGGAGCGGAACTGCTCCAGTGCATCTTTAAACTGCTCCTGTGCATCGGTTTGCGAGTCCCGCACATCCGCTACGCGGTCTACCAGAATATCGCGTTTGTGAACGCCAACCTGCTCCATGGCGGAGTAGTATGCAGTCTGGCAACCGGTCAGCAGGACCAGCAGGCCTGCTCCCAGCAGGGCTCGAAATGTCAGTTTCATCAGTGTTCTTCCGTTTTTTCCAGCGGTTTGTTGATCTGGATATCGTAGATCTTGTGGTTGTCGTTCAGCAGCATGGTCACGTCCGCACGCGCCGGCATCTCCTCCAGCATGTGTCGGGTCAGGCGCTCGTAGTGCTGTATAAAGCGCTTGATCTGGCCTTCATCCATAATACGCAGATGGTCGGTCGGCTGCTGAGTATCGTAGATATATTTGACCCGCTCGGCCAGTTTCTTCTCCTGCAATGAGCGCCATTCAAACACAGCGTCCATGCTTGGTACCTTGAGCATCAACAGCACATCCAACATGCTAAACAGACGCTCGTACTCGGCGTTCAGCTGCTGATTCACGTACCGGCGCCAGGCGCCATCCGGGTCTTCCAACTGCTCCAGCTCGTTGATCGGATCGATCAGCATTGCCTCATCCTGGGGCGTTGCACCCACACACCAACCTTCTAATACGATGACGTCGGCCGGGCCATACCACTCCTGCCAGACGTCTGCTGAACAGCGGTCATCGATCGATTTGTCGAACACCGGGATCTTGGTCACCGAACTTTCGTGCCCTTTGCGGAGGGATTCCAGTATCTCGATCCCAAGCTGAACATCGTGGGTACCCGGCACCCCCCGGGTGGCCAAAAGCGGATGCACCTCTTCGCCCAGTTGCTCCCGTTCAACACGGGTACGGTAAAGATCATCGATGGAGAAGCCCACCACACGCAGGTTGAACCCTTCGCTCAAGATCACTTCCAGCAGGTTGAACAGGGTCGATTTACCGGCACCTTGTGCGCCGTTAATGCCCACCACCAGCGGCCCCGGTTGCAGCTGCTTACGTCGTGCCAACCAGGCACCCAGCGGTACGTAGATGGATTCAAACATCTCTACCAGGCCGATATCCACTTTCAGCGATTCCAGCGTTGAGGCAAATGCCTTCTCAACAGCCTCCACGGCAAAACGACGCTCTTTGTGACTGAGACACAATTGCTCGTGTGGCCATTGGGTCAATAAACTCATCGATACCTCTACTACTCGTTATTATTATCTTTAACGCTGGTGACGGCGCAGCCAGTCCTGCACCCAGTGGATCTGTTCCGGTTCCATCAGTGACGGCGCGTGTCCGATACCGGGCAGCGTCAATAGCTCCATCTCAGGTCGGTGGGCCTGCATCTGCTGAACCGTGTCGGCAGAGAGGATATCGGAATCTTCTCCCCAGATCAGTGCCTGATGACAGGTGACGGCCTGCCAGATTGGCCACAGATGTATGTCTTCGCCTGCATTGGCCGCGGTCGCGGCGGCAATCGCCGGATCATAATGCAGCGCCAGTTGACCGTCTTCCAGCTCCCGCACCCCGTGCTTAGCCAGATGCGCCCACTGGCGGTCGTCAATATTCTTTAACGCGGTGTAGTTGATACGCATAAAGCGCTCGACATCGTCCAGGGAGGCAAACCGCTTGTCGCCCAGGTATCCACTGATCCGTTGCAGCGCTTCGCTGGGGATAAAGGTACCGACATCATTAATCAGCAGGCTGCGGATCGGTGACTGCGGCATCGCCGCCAGGCACATCCCAATAATGCCGCCCATGGACGTACCGAGCCAGTCCACCTGTTCCACACCCAGACGGGCCAGCAGTGCCGTCATATCGTTCAGATACTGGGAAATGCCGTACTCAACACCGGCGGGTAACCAGTCGGAGCTGCCACGTCCAACCACATCGGGGCAGATCACCCGGTAATCGCGGGCCAACACTTTGGCCAGGTCGTCAAAGTCACGCCCGTTGCGTGCCAGACCATGTACACAGACCAGCACCCGATCGTTGTCAGAGCTTCCCCACTGACGATACACCATGCGATGAAAACCCTGCCCATTCAGGCAGAGCACAGAATCCGTATGCATTTGATGCCTCCCTTCGCTTCGCGGTGAACCCCGCAAACGCAGAATGTGGATGAACCGGCGTCGACCACCGTTCGTAAGGCTAAAGTATCACGCAGTTAAGAATTGTAAAGTTAGCTGGTTAGCACATAGATATTCGCTAATATAAGGTGCGCGCAATACCATAACACCCACGATCACGGGCAAGCAGGGATATACTTAGTTTATGACGCAGGCACTCCAGACAGGACGACAGCGTACGCGTTCGTCCATTTTATTGAAGATTGTTATTCCGTTGCTGTTCATCGCAGCTGCAGCAGCGTTCGGTAAGTACATGCTTTCCACCAAACCCCAGGCACCGTCCCGTCCGGTAGAAGAGAAAGTCTGGGCAGTGAGTGTGGTGGAAGCCAAACTGGAGGCCCACCAGCCTGAACTGGAATTGTACGGCAAGGTGGAAACACCGCGTATGAGCACACTCTCGGCAGCCGTAACAGCCTACGTAAGCGACGTACCCACCGACGCGGGGCGTACCTTCGCAGCCGGCGAAGTATTGCTGCAACTGGACGACCGCGACATTCGCCTGCTGGTCGCGCAGCGTGAAGCCGACCTGCGTAACGCCGAAGCCCAACTGGCCGCAGAGAACGTACGCCATAATGCAGACCTGAAAGCCCTGAAGATCGAGAAGAACCTGCTCGCCCTGAGTCAGCAGAGCGTCGCCCGTATCGAAAACCTCAACAAACGCAACCTGGCCAGCCAGGAACAGCTCGATACGGCCCGTCGCAGCGCGCAGCAACAAGCCCTGTCTCTCAACACGCGCCAGCAGGCGATCAACGACCACCCCAACCGCCAGAAGCAAATCAACGCCAGTATCACCCGCACTAAAGCCCTCTACGATGCCGCCCTGCTGGACCTGGAGCGTACCCGCATCAGCGCCGGATTTGACGGCCGTATCGCCCAGCTGAGCGTGGCACCGGGTGACCGTGTTCGCAGCGGTGATGTGCTGTTGACCGTATACGGCCTCGACCGCCTGGAAGTAAGGGCCCAGGTACCATCGCGTATCTTGCCGGTGATTCGCGAGGCGCTGGCCAGCAAAGGCAACATCAGCGCCACCAGCCACCTGGACGGTCAGCTGTTGCCATTGCAACTGGATCGCCTGGCGGGTGAGGTCAACAGCGGTCGCGCCGGTGTGGATGCTTTCTTCCGTATTGAAGCCGCCCGCGAGCAGCTGCCAGAGCCGGGACGCTCCATTTCCATCGACCTGAAACTGCCAGTGCAGGAAAACGTGGTCACCCTGCCACCACAGGCTCTGTATGGCACCGACCGCGTATACCGCGTTAAGGAAAGCCGCCTGGAAGCCGTCAGTGTTGAGCGGGTGGGTGATATCACCCTCGATAACGGCAAGACCCAGATTCTGGTGCGCAGTGACGATCTGCACGCGGGTGACCGTATCATCACCACCCAACTGCCAAATGCGATCTCCGGTCTGAAAGTGCGTGAGGCGGGCCAATGAGAAACTATCAGGGACCACTCCAGAACCTGACGGCAGTATTCGCCTCCCACCGCGTGGCGGCCAACCTGCTGATGGTACTGATGATTCTGGCCGGTGCCTGGGGGATCAAAAAGCTCAACACCCAGTTCTTCCCCAACTTCGAGCTGGACGTGATCACCATCCAGGTAACCTGGAGTGGTGCCGCGGCCGAGGATATTGAGCGCTCGATTATTCTGCCAATTGAGGAGGAGCTGAAATCCCTGCCCGATATCGATACCTACTTCTCCACCGCCAACCAGGGGATCGCCTCGATCCGACTGGAAGTAAAGGAGGATTCGGACAGCGACTTCGTGCTGGACGAGGTGAAACAGAAGATTGACAGCATCGAGCAGGATCTTCCCGGTGATGCAGACCGACCTCTGGTGCAAAAGATCATCCGTTACGAAAACGTAGCCAGCCTGCTGGTCACCGGCAGCGACGTGCGATTGGATGAACTGCGCCCGTTGGTGCGCGATTTTGAGCGCCAGTTGCTCCGCATAGGCCTTAGCAAGATCGAATTTACCGGCCTGCCCGATCAGGAGATCGCGATCCAGATCCCACCAGGCCAGCTGCACGAACTGGATATGACCCTGAACGATGTGGCCAGCAGCATCCAGCAACGCAGTATCGATCTGCCTGCCGGTACCGCCGCCAAGGGAGACGGCTCCCGTCAGATCCGCAGCCTCAGCCAGCAGCGTGATGTGGAAGGCTTCCGTCAGCTACCGCTGTTTACCGATACCAGCGGCCGTACCGTCCGTCTGGGTGACGTCGCCGAGATCGACCTGCGCCCGAAAGACAAACAGATCGAGCTGTTCTATCAGGGCTCACCGGCGGTGATGGTACGCGTACGCCGTACGGAAAACGAAGACACCCTGAAAACCGCAGCAACCCTGAATGACTGGCTGGAACGCACCCGTCCAACACTGCCGCCCAATGTGACAATCATCACCTTTGACGAGCGCTGGCAGCCGGTGAAGGAACGTATCCATCTGCTGCTGAAAAACGGCCTGGGTGGGTTGGTGCTGGTGATCGGTATTCTGTTCCTGTTCCTCAACGCCCGTGTGGCCGGTTGGGTAACGGTGGGGATTCCCGTCTCCTTCCTTGCCACCCTGGCAGTACTGAACCTGATCGGTGGATCAATCAACATGATCAGCCTGTTTGGCCTGATCATGGCGCTGGGAATTATCGTCGATGATGCCATCGTGGTGGGCGAGGACACCCTGACCCACCTCAAGATGGGCGAACCCGGTCTGCAGGCGGCCATTGGCGGCGCCCACCGCATGCTGGCACCGGTGATGGCCTCTTCCATGACCACCGTGGCCGCATTCCTACCTCTGCTGCTGCTGGAAGGCCGTATCGGCAATATCCTGATCGACATCCCCACGGTGGTGATCTGTGTAATCATCGCCTCGTTGGTGGAATGTTTCCTGATCCTGCCAGGCCACCTGCACCACAGCCTGCACAAAGCCTCCGACCTGCACCCCTCCAAGTTGCGTCTGAGGCTGGATGCAGGCTTCGAGCACTTCCGCGACCGGTTATTCCGTCCGATTGTGACCTGGGCACTGGAGTTCCGCTGGGCCACCATCGTTGGCGCCTTTGCGGTGTTTGCCATTGCCATCACCCTGATCATGGGCGGCCGCATCAAGTTCAACTTCTTCCCGGCGGTTGAGCGCGAAAGCATCACCGCCAATGTCCAGTTTGCCGCGGGGACCGACCGCAACCGGGTATCGGCTTTCCTCAACCATCTGGACGACACCTTGTGGGACACCAACGCCGCACTGGGCGAAGATATCGTCAAAGTGGCCTTTACCCAGGAACGCCAGGCTGACTTCAGCCGCACCAGCGTGAATTCGTTCAAAGGCGATGAGTTTGGTGCCCTGAAGATCGAGGTGTTCTCAGCCGACAGCCGCGAAACCACCAACCGCGAACTGATCGCCGCATGGCGTCAGCGTATCCAGCTGCCACCGGGCATCGAGAAGTTCTCCATCGACCAGTCCCGCTCCGGGCCTTCGGGCAAGCCGATCGAGGTCAAACTCACCGGCCCCCACATGGATAACCTGAAGGCCGCATCGCTGGAACTGCAGGACGTACTGAAGAGCTACACCGGCCTCTCCAACGTGGATGATGACCTGCCGTTTGGTAAATCCCAGCTGATCTACACGCTGACACCTGCCGGTAAAGCCGCGGGCCTTACCCTGCAGTCAGTAGGCCGTCAGTTGCGTGCCTCCTTCGACGGCATCGAAGTGCAGAGCTTCTACACCGGCCAGGAAGAGGTGGAGGTTCGCGTGGTACTGCCTGACGCCCAGCGGGATCGCCTGCGTGCCGTCGAGCAGCTGCCGATCATCCTGCCGAACGGTGGTACTACGCTGCTGGCCAACGTTGTACAGTTCAGCCCGAAACAGGGACTGGATACACTGCAGCGTGTCGATGGCCAACTGGCGATCAATGTGACCGCAGACCTGGATGAAGCCGCAGCCAACGCCAACGAGATTATCGCCTCGCTGAAGACCAATGAGCTGGACGGCATCACCAGCCAGTACGGGGTACAAGCCACCTTTGAAGGCGCCAATAAACGCCAGCGCCGGACCATGGCAGATATGCAGATGGGCGTGTTTCTGGCCCTCACGCTGATCTTTATCATCCTCGCCTGGGTGTTCGCCTCCTACACCTGGCCGATAGCGATCATGCTGGCGATCCCACTGGGTCTAACCGGCGCGATTCTGGGCCACGGCCTGCTGGGAATCGACCTCACCATACTGTCGCTGTTCGGGTTCTTTGGTCTGTCCGGGATCGTGATCAACGACTCGATCGTGTTGATCACCTTCTACAAGAAGCTGCGTAGCGACGGTATGGAAGTGCGCGAAGCGGTCGTTGAAGCCGCCTGCCAACGCCTGCGTGCAGTCCTGCTGACCTCGCTCACTACCATCGCGGGCCTGACACCCATCCTGTTCGAGACCTCACTGCAGGCGCAGTTCCTGATTCCGATGGCGGTTTCCATCGTCTTTGGACTGGCCTACGGCACCGTGCTGATTCTGCTGTTTGTACCGTCCATGCTGACCGTGATTGAAGATGTACGCGGTTTCTTTGGCCGTCGCCACAAATCACCGGTGGAAGTTCAGCTGTAACCCTATCTCCGGTCGGCCAGGCGATACTCGCCGGTCGACCTTCACACCACGCGGGTCAGTTCATAGTTGTTGAGCAGTTGGCGGATCAGCTCGATTGAGGTCAGGTCCATGGGCAGCGCCTTAAATCCCATCTGGTAGAGGTCCTGGCGTTTGCGGGTGGTATGAATCAAGCGATAGCGCCCATAAACGGGCTGCCCATCCAACTCAAATTGGACGTCCACATCCACAGGCAAGGACACCTGCTGCTGGATCACCTGAAACATCTGATCATCTCCCTCCAACATCACGCCTCCCAAGCTGATGTTACGGATAGTCACGTCGACATAGATCCCATTTGGCAGGTTGAGTGTTGCGGTGAGTTCGGTCGGCATGCGTGGATGCATGCGGAGCTCTGAATGCATTGGATACTCCTGAAAATTCCATGCCTTCAGGATAGCAAACTGTTGTTTAATTCACTGAATTGATTGAAGAATAGAGTATCTGGGTCAAAACGATGACTGCAATTGGGGTACCCAGACCGCCGAAGGGAACAGGATCTTCGGCTCAGTGTTGCGGTGAACGTGCAGGGCGGCTACACAACCACTGGGGCGGGTTTTCTCAAAGGCGGGTCAGTTCATACTCCTCCACTTTTTCACGAATATACTGCTGATCATTCAGATCCAGGCTCAGCAGCTTAAAGCCGAAACCGTAGCGGTTCTGCTTCAGACGCTGGGTGTGGATCAATCTGCAGTGGCAGCGGATAGGGTGATCTTCCAGTCCAAAATGCATATCAACTTCGATCGGGAAACGGGGCTTTGTGTCCTCAAAAAGGTCAAATGCGCGACCGTCTCCTTCCGTTGTCAAACCTCCCAGGCTCAGACTCAGCAGGGTAATGTCCGCCGAATCTCCAGACGGGAATACAATTTCAGCGGGGATCTCAACCGGTACACGGGGGTGTAACCGTAGCTCTGGATGCATATCGATTGTCCTCACTTTGTAACTAAAGAAAGCATAGCAAATGCGTTCACAAAGGACCGGCAGGACAAAATTTGGTTCCCTAAACGACCTCCATTGCCAATATCTGTCCTATATCCAACCAGATCACTCAGTTTTATGCGTTCAACACTTAATGGTTGGCAATGAATTCTGTATACTTTTGCGCCTTGTCGCGTGCAAAACCCGGCCCGATCCGGGAGATATCAGGACTATCCATGAACAAAGATCTCAGCCTCCTGCAGCCTTACCCGTTTGAAAAACTGACCGCGCTAAAAGCGCAGGTTACACCGCCATCCGATCTGGACCACATCGCCTTTTCTATCGGTGAACCAAAACACCCTGCCCCTGATTTTGTGGCTGAGGTGCTGACCGAGAACATGGGCCGTCTGTGCAACTACCCAACCACTGCGGGCCTGCCAGAACTGCGCCAGGCGATTGCTGGCTGGTGTGAGCGTCGTTTTAAGCTCAAGGAAGGCTCTGTAGATCCGGAAGCGAACGTACTGCCGGTGAACGGTACCCGTGAAGCGATCTTTGCCTTTACCCAGGCAGCGGTAAACCGCAGCGAAGATGCACTGGTTGTATCGCCTAACCCGTTCTACCAGATCTACGAAGGTGCGGCGTATCTGGCCGGTGCCAAGCCGTACTACCTGAACTGTCTTGCCGAAAACGGCTTTATCCCTGATTTCGATGCGGTACCAGAGTCCGTATGGCAGAACTGCCAGTTGCTGTTCCTGTGCTCTCCTAGCAACCCGACCGGCGCCGTGACCGATCTGGACACGCTGAAGAAGCTGATCGAACTGTCTGACAAATACGATTTCATCGTGGCATCCGACGAATGCTACTCCGAGATCTATCTGGACGAACGCCATCCTCCGGTTGGCCTGCTGCAGGCCTGCGCCGAGATGGGCCGCGACGACTACAAGAACTGCGTGGTGATGCACAGCCTCTCCAAGCGCTCCAACCTGCCAGGTCTACGTTCCGGATTCATCGCCGGTGATGCCGCACTGTTGGGTCCGTTCCTGCAGTACCGTACCTACCACGGCTGCTCCATGCCGGTTCAGCACCAGTTGGCCTCTATCGCCGCGTGGAACGATGAAGACCACGTACTGGAAAATCGTGATCAGTACCGCCGTAAGTTTGATGCGGTCATCGAAATCCTGTCTCCGGTGATGGATGTGCAGAAACCGGATGCCAGCTTCTACCTGTGGGCGAAAACACCCATCGATGACGACACGTTTGCCCAAGGCCTGTTTGAGCAGCAGAACCTGACCGTGCTGCCGGGTCGTTACCTGTCCCGTGAAACCGACGGCATCCTGCCGGGTGCTGGCTACGTGCGTATGGCACTGGTTGCAACCCTGGAAGAGTGCATCGAAGGTGCCCACCGTATTCGCAAATACGTTGAGTCGCTGTAAGAGCCGTCACCAAGAGGTAAAAGCGCATGATTACCATGTACGGTATTAAGAACTGCGACACCATCAAGAAAGCCCGCAAGTGGCTGGAAGCGGAAGGTGTCGAATACCAGTTTCACGACTACCGCAAGGACGGTCTGGACGCCGATCAGCTGAAAGGCTGGGTGGGCGAACTGGGCTGGGAAGTGCTGCTGAACAAACGCGGCACCACCTGGCGCCAGCTGCCGGATGAAGTCAAAGACAATATTGATGAGGCCTCCGCGATTGAGGTTATGCTGGAGAATCCGGCGATCATCAAGCGCCCGCTGCTGGATACCGGCAACGTGCGCAAAGTAGGTTTTAAGGATGCGGAGTACGCATCCCTGCTGGGTAAGTAAAACCCGGCAACGATAAGAATTTTATACTGAGTTTACTGGAGTCATAACATGGCAAATTTTGCATTCGGTCTGGGTGTTGGTACCAAATCTTCCGCTGGTGACCTGCTGGAGGTTTACTACAACGCACCGCTGCTGAACGCGGACGACGCGCTGGTTGCAGCGGTTGCTGCAAAAGTGGGTTACGAAGGTGGCAACGCAGCGATCGAGATCAAAGAGTCCCAGCTGAAGGATCTGGAAGCGGCATTCCTGTCCGTAGGTGCGGAAGATCAGGCTGAGATCGTTGAAATCCTGGAAGGTACTTCCCAGGCGCTGTTCGTAACCATTCTGGAAACTGACGCAGAGCCAGCCTCTACCGCTGAGGTTTACCTGAAACTGTCCCTGCTGTCCCACCGTCTGGTCCAGCCACACGGCCTGAACCTGGCAGGTATGTTCGGTCAGTTGCCAAACGTAGCCTGGACCTCTGAAGGCGCGGTATCCCTGGACGACCTGTCCAAGCGTCAGTTGGCTGCCCGCGCTCAGGGTCGCGTGCTGCACGTTTACTCTGTAGACAAGTTCCCACAGATGACCAACTACGTGGTACCGGCAGGTATCCGTGTCGGTGACGCGTCCCGTATCCGTCTGGGTGCACACGTAGGTGAAGGCACCACCGTAATGCACGAAGGTTTCATCAACTTCAACGCAGGCACCATGGGTGTAAGCATGGTTGAAGGCCGCATCTCTGCAGGCGTAGTCGTAGGCAACGGCTCCGACATCGGTGGTGGCGCTTCCACCATGGGTACCCTGTCCGGCGGTAACAACGTTGTGATCTCTGTTGGCGAGAACTGCCTGCTGGGCGCAAACGCCGGTCTGGGTCTTCCACTGGGCGATCGCTGCACCCTGGAAGCGGGTCTGTACGTAACTGCAGGTTCCAAAGTAACGCTGCTGGACGACCAGAACAACGAAGTGGGCGTAGTTAAAGCCGCTGAACTGGCGGGCAAACCGGACCTGCTGTTCCGTCGCAACTCTCAGAACGGCCGTATCGAAGTAAAGACCAACAAATCTGCGATCGAACTGAACGAAGAGCTGCACAAGCACAACTAAGCACGGCTTAACGCGCTGACCGATAACCCGCACTGTAGCGATACAGCGCGGGTTATTCTTTATACTCCACCTTGCCCCGATTTACCCCATAACAGGACGCTCAACCATGGCTCACCTCTCTCCAACCGTTGAACTTGCAATGGACCTGATCTCCCGCCGCTCCGTGACCCCGGAAGATGCCGGCTGTCAGGATCTGATGATCTCCCGTCTGGAGAAGCTGGGTTTTAAGATCGAGCGCCTGCAGTTTGAAGATGTGAGCAACTTCTGGGCGCGTCGTGGCACCGAAGGCCCTCTGTTCTGCTTTGCCGGTCACACCGACGTGGTGCCGTCCGGCCCTGAAGAGCGCTGGACGTATCCTCCGTTTGAACCAACCATCCACGAAGGCATGCTGCACGGCCGTGGCGCAGCGGATATGAAAGGAGGTATTGCGGCGTTTATGGTGGCACTGGAACGCTTTATCGATCACCACCCGGATCACAAGGGCTCCATTGCCCTGCTGATCACTTCCGATGAGGAAGGCCCGTTTATCAACGGTACCACCCGAGTGGTAGATCACCTGGAAGCGCGTAACGAAAAGATCGACTACTGCATCGTAGGTGAACCATCCAGCACCAAACACGTGGGTGACGTGATCAAGAACGGTCGCCGAGGCTCCCTGTCCGGCTCTCTGGTCGTGCGTGGTAAGCAGGGTCACGTGGCATACCCACACCTGGTGAAAAACCCGATTCATCTGGCAGCCCCGGCCCTGGCCGAGTTATCCACAGAGGTGTGGGACGAAGGTAATGACTTCTTCCCGCCAACCAGCTTCCAGATCTCCAACATCCACGCCGGTACCGGTGCCACCAACGTGGTCCCAGGCCATGTAGATATCGAATTCAACTTCCGTTTCTCCACCGAAGTGACCGCCGACGAGCTGAAAGCCCGCGTGCGCGATATTCTGGACAAACACGGTCTGGAGTGGGACATCGACTGGACGCTGTCCGGCAACCCGTTCCTGACGGCAGCAGGCAGTCTGGTGGAAGCCAGCCAGCAGGCGATCAAAGCCGTTACCGGTATCGACACCGAGCTGTCCACTTCCGGCGGTACCTCCGATGGCCGCTTTATCGCACCAACCGGCGCGCAAGTGGTTGAACTGGGGCCGATCAACGCCACCATCCATCAGGTGAACGAGCGTGTAAGCGTGAAAGATCTGGATACCCTGACCGACATCTACGAAAACGTACTGGCGCGTCTGCTGACTGAATGAGCACCTCGATGAACACCCCGCTGGCCTGCCCCGTCTGCCAACAGCCGCTGCAGCAACAGGATAACAATCTGCGCTGCAGCGCTGGCCATAGCTTCGACCGCGCTAAGCAGGGTTACTGGAACCTGCTGCTCTCGCACAAGAAAAAGTCCAAAGATCCCGGCGACAATGCCGAGATGGTGCAGGCACGCCGAGATTTTCTCGACCAGGGTCACTACCGTCAGCTGTCCGACCAGATCAACCGGTTGGCCTTGAACAGTCTGCCGGAAACGCCATCACGCATCCTGGACATGGGCTGTGGCGAAGGCTTCTACACCGCCGCTCTTGAGCAGGCCCTGACCGATGCCGGGCGTGAGGACACGCTGATTGGCCTGGATATCTCCAAGCATGCCGTGAAAGCGGCCTGCGCCCGCAGCAAGTCGATCGACTGGTTGGTTGCCTCCGGTGCCAATATCCCGGTGCCTGCAGAAAGCCTGGATGGCCTGACCGTACTGTTCAGCCGACTGATGCCGGAGGCGTTCGCCAAGCCGCTGAAACCGAATGGCTTCCTGTTGCTGGCCTGGACCGGCGAGCAGCACCTGATCGAGCTGCGCGAGCTGATCTATGACGAGGTACGGCCGTCCCGCTACGATCCGGTGCAGCAGTTGGCGCCGCTGTTCGCACTGGAAAGCATTACCGAGGTGAACTACGACTTTGCCCTGGACGACAACCACAGCATCCAAACGCTACTGGGGATGACCCCACACAGCCAGCGCATGCCCCAGGCCAAACGCGAGCAGTTTGCCGAACTGGCCTCCCTGCAACTGACATTGGATGTTAAACTCGGCCTGTTCCGTCGACGCTGAGAATGCACTGATGAGCCGCCAACGTATCCATCCATTAAAACGCTGGTTATACCGCCGCGCTGATAACTACCAGCAGAACCTGAAAATCCTGATCTCAGGTTTCGGCACCTTTGTGCTGGGTGGACTGCTGATTGTGGGCTCCGAGTTCTTCCTGCGCAGTTCGGTGCTGCAGGAAACCCTGGCATTTATTGGCTTAATCCTGGCTGGCGTGGGTATCATTCTGGCGGCATTTGGCTATATTTGCCTAAGCGTGCTGCGACTTTTCCGAATTTTGAGTACAAACCAAACCGATGACTGATCAACGCCATCCCGATATCGAGATCTATGTAAAAAACCGCTCGCTGGACGAGATCGAAGCCTGGCTGCGCCAGCGTTTTGACGGACTCAGCAACGACTTTTCACAGGGCACCGTACACGAGTACAAAGCCTCACTGGATGACACCGCTGTTCCGGTGATGATCCACGAGAAGGTGGTGGGTAAAGCCTGGACCAGCGTCTGGTTCAAATCAGACCGCACTCGTTGGGAGAAAGACCTGGACTGCGCCATTCAGGCCGCTGCCGATATGGAGACCCAGATCCGCTGTATCGCGGGTGGCTGGGCTGACGGCGACGAACCGGATGAGTGGTGGAAAGTAGAAAACGACACCCAGGAAAAGATTCAGTGGCGCACTGACTGATCCATGAGCGTTCAGGCGCGCCCCCTCCCTTTCTCAGCGCGCCTGCCATTCTTCCCTCTACGCCAAAATTCATTGGCCTTAAATCGCGAACATTCCATTCCTGAATCTAAAATTGTTTCGAAGCTTATCGAAGCATACCCTGTAGACTCCTATTTCGCAGGACAATGGGCGATTCGATGAGTAATCCACAGGACTATCCAACCGTAGCCGACTACCCAATCTCCCAGCGCTGGCCGGCTCGACAGCCGGAACTTATCCAGCTGTATTCACTGGGCACGCCTAATGGGGTGAAGGTCTCCATCGCACTGGAAGAACTGGGTCTGCCCTACGAAGCCCATCGCGTTACCCTGGCGGACGAGGATGTGAAGAGCACAGAGTTTCTGTCCCTCAACCCCAACAACAAGATCCCGGCGATCATCGATCCCAACGGCCCTGAGGGCACGCCGATTGGCCTGTTCGAAAGCGGTGCTATTCTGGTCTATCTGGCGGAGAAAACCGGCAAACTGATGGGCCGCACAGCAACCGACAGGATCAAGGTCTTGCAGTGGCTGATGTTCCAGATGGGCGGTGTGGGACCGATGTTCGGCCAGTTGGGCTTCTTTTTTGCCTACGCGGGCAAGGAGATCGAAGACCCACGTCCACGCGAGCGCTACATCAACGAGGCAAAACGCCTTCTGAACGTCATCAATCAACAGCTGGAGGGCCAGGAGTGGATCGCCGGTGAGTATTCCATCGCCGATATCGCCATTGCGCCCTGGCTGGAAACAATCGCTAAATTCTACAAAGCGGGTGAAGTCACCGGCCTGGCTGAATACAAAAACGTCATGGCCTATATCGAGCGTTTCACTGATCGCCCTGCCGTTCAGAGGGGATGGGCGGTACCACCGTCACTGAAGAGCTAAGGAAACGCAGAGGGATACAGGTCAGGCGGTCCGCCTGATCTGCTGATGGGAAGTAGCAATCTCCTGCAGCATCGCACCACCCGAGATCAGCCCCAGTCTTTCCAGCGAGTCGTTCAGTCGGCGACTCTTTACCGGCACCAGAGATTCAGTTTCCACGTAGCTGCAAGCGTAGGCAAACTCGCCACGCATATCCTTGTTGATGCCCACATTCATCCGCTCGGCCACATCGGCGCTATACAGATCATTGGGGTTGGGATATTGGTTGTCGGTGGTAGGCAGTTCAAACCCCTCACCGGATACCTGGGGACGCCTACCCGTCAGCTCCTGATTGGTCGCAATCATGCTCAGCAGCAGTGAAAATTGGGCACCGCTACCACTCTGAACCGCCTGGGTCAGATTGGAGGTATAGGTTTCTATACGTGCCTGAATTTTTTCTGTCTGCATCTTCCGGATCTGCATCGAGTAACAAAACGTTGTCCCAATCCTATCGGCGACGCGCTAAAATTCTTTATCTAAATCGTTCAATTTTACGCACTTTTCGCACACCTCGTGCCCAATGCGTAAACCAGATCAGGATAGTTATGGGCCGTTGGCGACCACCTCAACCGAAGAAATCCAAGTATATCACCGCAGAAGGCTACAAACGCCTTAACGACGAGCTGAAGTACTTGTGGAAAGTTAAACGTCCGGAGATTACCCAATCGGTGAAAGAGGCGGCCGCCCAAGGCGACCGCTCCGAAAATGCCGAATACATCTACGGCAAGAAACAGCTGCGCGAGATCGACCGTCGTGTGCGCTATCTGTCCAAGCGCCTGGAAGATATGACCGTGGTGGACCGCATTCCGGAAAACCAGGACAAGGTATTCTTTGGTGCCTGGGTGACGATCGAAGATGAAGAGGAAACCCGCAAACGCTACCGCATTGTGGGTCCGGACGAGATCGAAGCGGGTAGCGACTACATCAGCATGGATTCGCCACTGGCCAAACTGTTGCTGAAGAAAGAAATTGGTGACGAGATCTGGCTGCAAAAACCCAACGGCGAAGAGATCTGGTACGAAATCGTCGCCGTTGAGTATCAGGCCTACAACACCGATCCTTAGTCTTGTAAATGAGCTATTTTAGCCCCCCGCGCTGCAGCCAAGCTGTATAAATCTGCTCGCTCCAGTGGCTTTGGAAGTACGCAATCACCGCCTCCTGCTGGTCTTCGTCCAGTTGTCCCTTAAAGCCGGGCATAGTGCCACCAAACTTGGCGCCGCCGTTCTGAACGGTGAACATCAGAGCTCGCAGCGGGTGATGCCAGGCATGGGCACTGCCGTTCAGCGGTGGCGGTGGATAGTTGCCATTGGCCAGCGGCTTACGCCAGTCCGGTGTTCCACGTGCTTCAGCACCGTGACAAACAACACAGTTCGCAGCAAACAGTGCCTTACCCGTCTCCACCTGAGATTGGGTGTACCAACGCCCCTCCACCTTCGGCTCTGAGGGGCCACAACCTAACAGCAATAGCGCTGGCAGCAACAACACCAACGCTTTGATCCAAGCTCCCATAACGGTATCTCCGATCAGTATTCGCTGTAGTTGTGATACACATCCACCTTGTTGTCTTCGGTGACCGAGAACACCTGAAATGCTTGCTTAGGCGCCCCTGGCATATCCATTCCCGGCCCTCCGGATGGCATACCCGGTACGGTCAACAGACGAATATTGTTCTCGCTACTGAGCAAACGTTTGATATCCTGCGCCGGTACATGCCCTTCAATCACTTTTCCGTTCACCTCGGCAGTATGGCAGGAGGCCCCTTTCGGCGGCACGCCCAAACGCTGTTTATGCGCATTCACATCCTCAACCACCACATCTTTCACCTGAAAATTATGATCCTTGAGGTGGGCAATCCAGCCTTTGCAGCAGCCACAGCTAGCACTGCGGTATACAGTTATCTGGTGGCTTTCATCGGTTTTTCCTTCCAGCCAAACCGGATCAGCAGCCTTGGCATTTGCCACAGGTAGTACCAACGTCGCCAACAAGGCGGTAAGAATCAGTTTTTTCATCACAAACTCCAGTATCGGGGCATATAAGATCGAGCCCCCTATCAATAAAATCAGTTAATGGACTTATCGGTATTTTCACCGCTGAGGGCGTCTAGGATCGGGCAGTCAGCACCATTGTCACCACGACACTGGTTGGAAAGAGAGAGCAACTGCTCGCGCATCTTCGCTAACTGAACCAGCTGCTGATCAATCTGCTCCACATGGGCCAATACCCGTGCTTTTACCTCTGCGCTTCGGCGTGCCGGATTATGCAGTAGCTCCAAAAGCTCCTTGCTCTCATCCAGCGAAAAACCTAGATCACGTGCTCGCTTAATAAAGCGCAACTGCTCAAGCTGCTTATCGTTGTAGACGCGATAGCCATTATCCGCACGACTGACCGCTTGAATAATACCCTGCTGCTCATAGAAACGGATTGTTTTACTGCTCAAGCCGGAAAGCTTCGCTGCCTGTGAAATATTCACGCGCTGCGCTCCTCAACTAAAAGGTCTTAAAAAATGGGATAGAGATGCGGGACTGGCAGTAACTTCTTGCTGCCAATTAAATCAGACTGTAATCCGTGGAGGGTGTTCAATCGCGGTGACAGAACAATACCGGTAATGATCCGGTTGCGGCGAACTGATATCAGCAGCTCCCTGCACCAGGGAAACCATCAATACCGGAACCATGAATGCGCTGCCACCAGAGCAGAGATGCTCAGCGCTACAAGCCGCATCCTGACAAGGTTCAATATCTTGATCACAACTGCCACCACAATCCATGGGCACCATCAAGGCCATGTCTGTGGCCCCAGCGGCAACCATCACGTCCCCCGCGTTGGAGGCAAAGCTTGCCTGTCCCCAAAACAGGAGCAGAGTAAGCAATATGGCAACGGAGCGGGAAAGCTTCATGGTTGTGGCGTTTACCTAGATCGGGAGAACAAACTATTTTCAGGATTACCGAATCCGAATCAAAAATCAATTCAACCACCACGTAAAACTCAATTATTCGACCTGATGTTGACCTTCCCCCTACTGGAACGCCTAAGCTACGATTTTATCGGAAATAGAAACCACCCCCGTCCGAACGTCTATTGGTACAGGCGCTAGACTGAAGAACAACATACACCAAACAGGCTACGTGGATGCCCGTGTACAAAGCGATGACCATGAAACACTGCGTGCGAACATTGATACTGCTGTTCAGCCTTCTCCTGGCGATAGGAGCGGCAACTACGCCGGCACTGGGTTCAGTTGATCAATCAATAGCCCAACAAAATGGTTTGCATACGCAACATATCGATACCACACAGGTCATCAACGCTCTCTGTTACGGTAATTGCCAGCAGCACTGCCCCCAGCAAGCGAGCGGATGTGGCTACTGTGATGGCTGCGCACAGGGCTGTGATCCAGGCCTCGTCTCAATTCCTGCGGCCCTCGTCATCCGAACAATGAGCCTGTCAGACGTGTATTCAGGAATAAAGCGACAGCAGTCCGACCGGCTTGAGCGTCCTCCGAAAAAAAACCGCTATCTCATCTGAGTATCCAGACTGCCCGCACCCATCTCCTGAAAAACATTGGGGCAGCTCTAATATGAACATACCAACAGTGAGAAGGACGCCCCAGTTGGAGGTCCCCACTGTTAAATTGCGAGCATAGCGATGAAAAAGAGACAACAACATACTGCAGTCCCACAGCTAAACCGGCGACGCTTTGTCACCGGTCTTGCCATGGGGGGTATCATGGCGGGCTTTGGCTTCCGTGCCGGTAGTCTGATCGCCGCCCCTGCAGCACCGGGGCAGGTTGCAGAACTGCGCGGAAACCAGTTTGACCTGAGTATCGGTCGCCAGGCTGTCAACTTCACTGGCGCCCCCCGATTTGCCACAACCGTAAACGGTTCCCTGCCGGCCCCCGTGCTGCGTTTCAAGGAAGGAGAACGGGTAACCCTCCGAGTGCACAATACCCTTGCCGAAGACAGCTCCATCCATTGGCACGGCCTGATCCTGCCATCAAACATGGACGGAGTACCCGGTCTTTCCTTTGCGGGTATCAAGCCTGGTAACAGCTATACCTACAGCTTTGATGTACAACAATCCGGCACTTATTGGTATCACAGCCACTCCGGTTTCCAAGAGCAAACAGGGCTGTACGGGGCAATCGTTATCGATCCAAAGGAACCTGAGCCTTTTACCTACGACCGTGATTACGTGATGCTTCTCTCCGACTGGACTGACGAAGATCCGGTGGATGTCTACGCCAAACTCAAGAAGATGAGCCACTACTACAACTTCAACGAGCGCACGGTAGCAGACACCTGGCGTGAGGTTAAAGAACGAGGTGTCCACGCTACCTTCAAGGCACGTGAGATGTGGAATCAGATGCGCATGAGTGAAACCGATATCTCGGATGTGACCGGTTACACCTACAGCTTCCTGATGAACGGGCAAACGCCGGCAGAAGGTTGGAAAGGTCTCTTCCGCCGCGGGGAAAAGATCCGTCTGCGCTTTATCAACGCTGCCGCAATGACCTTCTTTGACGTACGCATTCCCGGCTTGAAGATGACTGTCGTCGCAGCGGATGGTCAGAATGTGGAACCGGTGACTGTAGAGGAGTTCCGCATCGGCGTGGCCGAAACCTACGATGTGATAGTGGAACCGTCTGATAACCAGGCCTACACCGTGTTCGCTCAGGCGATTGACCGCTCCGGATACGCCCGCGGTACCCTGACGCCAGACCACAACCTGACTGCCGAAGTGCCGGCACTGGATCCGGTACCGGTTCTCAGCCACGGCGACATGGGCATGGCGCATGGCAATCACGCAATGATAGGGGCTGCCGCGATGAAGAATGGCAACGGAATGGATCATTCCATGCATCAGATGGGTGGTTCCGGAGGCATGGATCATTCGATGCACAATATGGACGGCACTGCAGGTATGGATCACTCCATGCACAACATGGGTGACAGCAATGGTATGACCCATTCGATGCACAGGGCCAACACGCCGAAGCCATTAACACATGCAGCCACTGAATACGGCCCCCATGTGGACATGCGCGCCGAGAATCCCCTATACCGCTTGGATGACCCCGGCGTGGGTTTGCGCAACAACGGTCGCCACGTCCTCACCTATGCTGATCTACGCAACCTGCACCCAACCCCGGATCCACGAGAGCCTGAACGGGAGATTGAACTGCACCTGACCGGTAATATGAGCCGCTACATGTGGTCGATCAACGGTGTTAAATACGCCAATGCCGATCCGATCCAGCTGAAATACGGTGAGCGAGTGCGGATCACCTTCGTCAATGACACCATGATGAACCACCCGATGCATCTGCATGGTATGTGGAGCGATTTGGAAACCGGCGATGACCGCCATATTCCGCGCAAGCACACCGTGATCGTGCAACCGGGTTCACGTATCAGCTACCGCGTTACCGCCGATGCTCTCGGCAGGTGGGCCTATCACTGCCACCTGATCTACCACATGCCGGGCATGTTCCGCGAAGTCCACGTGAGCTAAGGGAGACTTAATGATGAAAAGAATCACAACCTCTGTGCTGACGCTCTCCCTGTTGCTTTCACCCGCTGCCCAGGCAGCGATGGAGGACGATCCACTGCTGAGCATGGTCACCATCGACCAGCTGGAAAAACGTGATGCCAGCGGCGGTAACCCAGTGGTCTGGGAGATTCAGGGCTGGCTGGGTTACGATCTGGACAAGCTCGTCTTCAAGACTGAGGGCGAACGGGTAACAGGCGAAACCGAAGACGCCGAGTTACAGTTACTCTACAGCCGGGCAGTTGATCCCTATTGGGATTTCCAGATCGGCGTACGTCATGATTTTCGCCCCGATCCTTCACAGAACTGGGCAGTGCTTGGATTCCAGGGGCTCACCCCCTACTTTCTGGAAACCGACGCCAGCTTGTTTATCGGTGAATCCGGCCAAAGCGCACTGCGCCTGGAGACGGAGTACGAACTAATGCTCACACAAAAGTGGGTGCTTGCTCCGGAACTTGAGGTCAATCTGTATGCTGAGGACGACGAGGCGCGGGGCATCGGTTCTGGCCTATCCGGTCTGGAGCTGGGCCTGCGTCTTCGATATGAGATCCGGCGTGAGTTTGCGCCATACATTGGCCTGAACTGGGAGCGTAAATTCGGCCAGACCGCCGACTTCGCCCGCGACGAGGGAGAAGATACGAACGATCTGCAGGCGGTGATAGGTATCCGTGCCTGGTTCTGATCCACGTACGAAAAAAGCCCCTTGCCGAACTCAAGGCAGGGGGCTTTTGTTTGCGGAGCTAACGGACCTTACTTGCGATTCATCAGGTAGTGCGCCATCGCTTCCAGATCCTCCGGCTGCAGGTAGGCGGTCCCGTCACGTACCACCTCTCCCATGCTACCTCCAAAGACATCACCATCCGGCTTTATGCCGGACTGTAAGGCCCAGGCCAGGTCCTTCACCGTCCAGCCAGCCTCGGTCAGCGCCTGGGGAGTAATGGCCGGGATCTGACCTTCGGCTTGCAACATAGAGACACTGCCAGTGTAATCCCTATCCCGCTTCAGCCCCCCCAATAGATTGCGGGGTGTATGGCAGGCAGCACAATGCGCAGCGCTCTCGACCAGGTATTCACCACGGCGATATTTCTCCTCCCTATTGGCTGCGACATCCAGTCGCCCTTCGGTAAAGAACACTTTTTGCCAAAGATACAGGCCATTGCGCTGAGAAAACGGGAAGCTCAGGTCGTGTTCAGACACGGTATCCGCCACCGCAGGCACGGTCTGAAAGGCCGCCCAAAGGTCCGCAATATCCTGGTCACTGAATTTTGTGTAGAAGCTATACGGAAAAGCTGGGTAGTAGGGTTTCCCGGCAGGTGATATTCCCTTTCGCAAAGCCACAGCGAACTGTTCCTGCGTCCAGCCACCGATTCCATGCTCCACGTCGGTGGTCAGGTTAGGCGCATAGAAAGTGCCAAAGGGAGTTTCCAACCCGGACCCGCCCGCCAGCGGCGCACCACCGTCTTCGATACGGGTATGACAGGCTATACAGCCCGATGCCCGCGCTAAGTAGGCGCCCCTGGCCACATCGCCAGTCGTGGCATTTAATTGCTCAGGCCCCACGTTGGCCAACAGGG
The DNA here is from genome assembly GCF_029961155.1 of Pontibacterium granulatum. Taxonomy (GTDB): domain Bacteria; phylum Pseudomonadota; class Gammaproteobacteria; order Pseudomonadales; family Balneatricaceae; genus Pontibacterium; species Pontibacterium granulatum. Next base: position 114,656 of record NZ_JASBRH010000004.1, read on the forward strand.
GCAGGCTGTTCCAGCCCACCACTGCTGCAGCCAATGTTACGCCCAGGGCTATTACCAGACGTTTCATCAGCCAACCTCCGTTTAATCCTCTACCCGATATCGGGTGTGGCAGGAAGAACAGTTGTCGGTCAGCATCTTAAACACCATGTTGGATGGCATCGCCGCATAATGCTCGGCAGAATCCATCTCACCGCCCATCATGTGACCGCCCCCCATCATACTTTTCTGTCCCATCATGCCGGCGCTGCCCATCATATGCCCATTGGCCTGAGCCGCTCCCTGCTGGTTCTCTGCCGCATCGTGCAACCCCTGGCTGATCACCTGCTGACGCTTAGCCAGCTTTTCAAAACGCTCCCACTCCTGCCAGATCAAAGGTTTTGCCTCCGACGGGCCGTGGATGCTATTTTTCGGGAAAAGCCTGGTCATCGCATCGCCGGAATGATTGCGGATCACCAGCGCGGCTTTTCGCACAATTTCAGCGTCGTAGGCTCGTTCCCCCTTATAGATTGCGGACAGGGTCTTTATCGCTCCCTTCATATCGTCCATCAGATCCATCCGTTCCTTGACGACGCCCTTGGCACCCCCGTGCGCCTGCACCATTGGAGCCGCGATCACTGCGGATGAGAGAACCAGTACTGTCAGTGTTTTACGTAACATTTTTTCTTACTCCTGAAGAATTCGAAAGATAACACGTGCAGCGACACGCGTATTGCTGATTATTCAGGCGTAATATTTCGGAGGCGGTAGCTCCAGGGAGGCTTCGTAGAACGGCAGTGCAGGCGCCGGATGTACCTGAACGCCGGAAAGATTCCTTTCCAGATTTGCACGCCACTCGATCAGGGTGCACAAGGTGTGAGCAGGATGGCATTCACCCGCGTGGACAGGCTCTTGACTCAGTTGGGAGATACTGGAGTCCATCGCTTGCGACTCCTCATCCTGCGCTGTGAAATGATGATGCTGGCTGCCATGGGAATGAAACAGCAGGCCCGGCATATGCCCCGCCTGCTCGGTAACGAGTACGATCGCGTGCACCTGGAGAGGTTGAATCTGCACCACCAGTATCAGTAGCACCGCGATCGTTCGAATCAGTACTGGTCTCATTCTGTATTTGTGTTGGCTAGCAGGAGTCTCTGTTTGAACATCTGTTACGGCCAAGATCAATCCCCGTCAGCCCGGTACAACCAAAACCACCAAACGATCCATGCAATCAGCGCCAGTCCGAGCAAATTAATCCAAATCACGATCAAACCTCCTCAACGTGGCTACGCCCCAATTTCAACAGGCGCAAGCGGTTGGCGTTGGTTACCACGGTCACAGACGAACACGCCATTGCAGCACCGGCGATTACCGGACTCAGCAACATGCCGGTCAGCGGATACAAAATGCCGGCGGCAATCGGAATGCCCGCCACATTGTAGATAAAGGCCCCAAACAGGTTCTGCCGGATATTCTTCAGGGTGGCGCGACTCACTGTCACCGCATCAGCCAGACCATGCAGGGACGCACGCATCAGCGTGATATCGGCACTTTCGATTGCCACATCGGTACCACTACCGATCGCAAAGCCAACATCCGCCTGCGCCAGTGCCGGCGCGTCGTTGATGCCGTCACCGGTCATGCCCACGATCTCGCCCCGTTGCTGTAACGCTTTGACCTGGCCCGCCTTGTCCTGCGGTAGTACTTCGGCAAAGAATTCATCCACCCCCACCTGCTGGGCTACCGCTTTTGCGGTGTTGTAGTTGTCGCCGGTCAGCATCACAACACGCATCCCTTTCGCCTGTAAACGGGCAATCGCCTCGCGGGAATCTTCACGCACCGGGTCGGAGATACCTATAATCGCGGCCAGCTGCTTATCCAATGCAACGAATACCGGGGTCTTACCCTCTGCAGCCATACGCGTTACCGTTGCGTCAGCCGAATCGATCTGAATCTGATGATCCAGCATCATCGCACGGTTACCCAACAGTACAGTGCGTCCGATGATTGTGCCTGATACACCCTTACCGGCCTCGGCGTGGAAATCACTCACCGGCTCGAGTTCCAGACTGCGACCACGCGCCGCTTCCAGAATGGCGTTCGCCAGCGGATGTTCGGAGCCAGTCTCCAAGCTTGCCGCAGCAGCCAGCATCTCGGCTTCGCTAAAACCGTTTAAAGGCGCAATCTCGGTGACCTGTGGCTCACCGGCGGTGATCGTGCCGGTTTTATCCAGCACCATGGTGGTTATCTTTGACGCGGTCTGCAGCGCTTCCCCATTACGGATCAGCACACCCGCTTCGGCGGCCTTACCTACCCCAACAATCACCGACATCGGCGTTGCCAGACCCAGCGCACACGGACACGCGATGATCAGCACCGTGGTTGCAGACACCAGCGCCAATGCGATCGCTTGCTCAGGCCCGAAGTTCAGCCAGGTCAGCGCCGTCAGTACCGCAACAATCATGATCGCAGGCACAAAATACGCCGACACCTGATCGGCCAACCGACTGATTGGCAACTTGGCGTTTTGCGCCTGTTTCACCATTCCGATGATCTGTGCCAGCATGGTCTGCTTGCCCACACGGGTGGCTTCCAACAGCACAGAACCGGTTTTGTTCAATGTGCCGGCAACCATCTCATCACCGCTGTTCTTCTCGACCGGGATCGGTTCGCCGGTCAGCATCGATTCGTCAACGGCGGTATAGCCCTCCAGCACAACACCATCCACCGGTACTTTTTCACCCGGACGGATACGTACGCGATCCCCCTTCAGGACATCGTCGATATCCACATCGATCTCCTGACCATCACGCAGGACACGTGCGGTTCGGGTCTGCAGGCCGATCAAGCGCTTGATCGCCTGGGAGGTGCGGCCACGCGCCCGCAACTCCAGGGCCAGCCCCAGATTGATCAGACCGATAATCATCGCGGTTGCTTCGAAGTACACATGGCGTGCCATCACAGGCACCAGGTCGGGTATCAACACGATCACCATGGAGTACAGCCAGGCGGTCCCGGTTCCCAAAGCAATCAGGGTATCCATATTGGCATTATGGTTACGCACCGACTTCCAGGCGCCCACGTAGAAATGACGGCCGGGAAACAACATAACCAGAAAGGTAATAACCCCTACCGCAAGCCAGCCAAGCTGCGATGCCCCCGCAGACACCATCATCTCGCCACCCAACACGCCATACAGCATCAGCGGTACACCGACACCCAGCGCAATCACCATATGGCTGATCAACTGTTTGTAACGGCGCTGCTCCGCCAGCTCTTTTTCAGCCAGCAGCTCCGCCTCCGCTTCACCCGAGGTGAGGCGTGCCTTGTAGCCTGCGTTTTCCACCGCAATAATCAGCGCCTCAGCGGTAACCGGCCCAGTCACACTCACCGTGCGCTGGGCAAAGTTCATCACCGCCGTATCCACACCGGGTACGGCATTGAGGGCTTTTTCTATTTTGCCGACACAACTGGCGCATCCGGCGCCTTCGATCAACAATTCCTGCTTGGATGGATGCTCGGTCTCAGAGACCAGCGCCTGACTGCTCGCAGCGAGATAATCCTGTGCAGATGCCATCTGCTATACCTCCGGAATGCCAATGCAGACACAAAAGACTGCACCGGAAATTTAAAACTCCACTGGAATATAGCCTAGACGTTCCAGCAACTGGAAGGTCAAGCAGCTTCTTGCAGGCGTTAACGCAACAGGAAACCGAGACAGCGCAAATTTGAGGCATAAAAAAACCGCCAGGTGGCGGAATTTTTAAGTGGTGGGTCGTATAGGATTCGAACCTATGACCAATTGGTTAAAAGCCAACTGCTCTACCAACTGAGCTAACGACCCGGTAGAGAAAGCGTGTAGAAAGTGGTGGGTCGTATAGGATTCGAACCTATGACCAATTGGTTAAAAGCCAACTGCTCTACCAACTGAGCTAACGACCCGTTATGGCTCCTCGAGCTGGACTCGAACCAGCGACCAATAGATTAACAGTCTACTGCTCTACCAACTGAGCTATCGAGGAACACACGCTCAAACTCCTTTCAAATGGCGGAGGGACAGGGATTCGAACCCTGGGGCCCTCTCGGACCGCTGGTTTTCAAGACCAGTGCTTTCGACCACTCAGCCATCCCTCCAAAGGAGTGGCGCGTATATTACCTTCCTCATTTTTTCTGTCAACAACCAGCACCGAACTTTTTTGAATTTTTCGAAGAATTTTTAAAAATCACTAAAAATCCTTAAAAAACAAGCAGAAGACAACTCAAAACTGTTTACTAAACAACCTACAGCAAGGCTTTATCTAAGTGCTTAAGTTTTATTTAATTTTCCGATGCAATACTGATTTAATTTTTGAGGCTGCGCTATGCGATTACTGTTGATCGAGGATGACCCGCTACTGGGCCAGGGAATCATGCTTGCACTGGAGTCCCGCTATTATCGGGTTGATTGGCAACAAACCGGCATGGAGGGTTTACATATGTTGCAGCACAGCGCCCCCAACCTGCTGATCCTCGACCTCAACCTGCCGGATTTAGATGGATTGGACGTTCTGCGCCAGGTACGGGCTCAGAATATTGATACCCCGGTGCTGATTCTTACCGCTCGGGATGCGATCGAAGAACGCATTGCCGGCCTTGACGCTGGCGCAGACGATTACCTCGTGAAACCTTTCGATCTAAACGAATTGGAAGCTCGTATTCGCGCGTTGCTACGCCGCGCATCAGGTCGGGATCAGGAGCAGATCATCCACGGCGACCTGGTGATCAACACCGCTGCCCGCGAGGTCAGTCTGCAAGGCAATCCCGTCTCCCTGGGGCGAAGAGAATATGATCTGCTTCTTAGTCTGCTTCACGCCAAAGGCCGGGTTCTGACGCGTCGCCAGATTGAAGAGGAGATCTACGAAGATGACCCTGAGAGCAACGCGCTGGAAGTACACATCCATGCCCTACGCAAAAAATTTGGCAAATCCTTGATACGCACAATCCGCGGCGTTGGTTATATGGTGGAAGGATAATATGCGCTCCATCCAAACCCGAATACTTATAATGCTCGCGGCGCTGTTCAGCGTCGCCGCGATCGCCGTGCTTGGCTGGACCTGGTCCATTACCAACCATGAAGTGGAAGAGATTTACGACGCCTCGCTGGTCCAGTTTGCCCGCCACTTCAGTAACCAGTTGGAAATCAGTCACGACCTCGACACGCTGGACGACCTGATCCGTGCGATGGAACATTCACCGGATATGCCTCTGCATCTGCGTAACAAGCCCTCCGAGGATAATGAAGATGACGAGGACTATCATGGGCGCTCGGTCCACGACCCGGGCCACTCGTACGAACAGCACCTGGGGTTACAGGTATGGAACCAGCAGAAACGCCTTCTGCTTTCCAGTCCACATGACCTGGATCTGCCGATACCCGAGGCCGTTGGCTTCGATAACCTGACATCCAATGGGGTTCAGGTCAGGTCCTACACCCTGTTTCTACCCAAAGAGAAACTGTGGGTGCGGGCGGTACACGCCCTGTCCATCCGTACGGAGATCGCCTCCGAGGTCGCGGAGCACATCCTGCTGCCCCTTGTCGTTGTTTTGGTGGTTTTGATCCTGGCGATTACCATCGCCATCAATCTTAATCTGCGGCCTCTGCATCAGCTCAGCACTGAACTTGATCAACGCCACAGTACCGACCTGTCCCCGATCGATGACACGGACCTGCCCCTGGAGCTGTTGAAACCGATCCAGTCGCTGAACGCGATGTTTCAGCGCGTCGCTGATACCTTGCAGCGGGAGCGGCGCTTTACCAGTGATGCAGCCCATGAACTGCGCACTCCCTTAGCCGCCTTGCGCATCCATGCCGAGTGCCTTTCCCTGCCGCAAGAATCTGCACAACCGCTCCTACAAGGCCTGAACCGGATGGAACGTGTTGTCATACAGCTATTGATGTTGGCACGACTGGAACCCCGGCGTAGCGACCAACTGGATAAACAGCTACACGATGCAGAGCGACTCGTCGCAACCCTGATCGCCGAACTGGTTCCCACTGCATTGCGTTCAGGGGTGCAGATAGAACTGCATACGCAGCCTGAGGCCCTCATCTTCGGTGAAAAGACCCTGCTGGAGATACTGTTACGCAATCTGATCGAAAATGCGGTGCGGTACACCCACTCCGGCGACACCGTTCTGGTTACACTCAGCGCCGATCAGGATCACTGTCTGATCACCGTGACCGACCATGGCCCCGGCCTCAGCGATGATTTGAAAACCAAGGTACTCCAACGCTTTTATCGCGAAAACAAAGGCAGTACAGAAGGAGCCGGACTGGGCTTTTCGATCGTCGATCAGATCATCAGCTTGCACAAAGGCAGCCTCACTCTGTGCGACACGCCGGAGACCGGAGGTTTAACCGTACAGGTAAAACTGCCGATGGCTTAAGACTGACTTAAGCTTGAGTTGTGAAGATAACCTCACATAAACAACTGAACGAGGTTTGTCCCAATGAAGGCACTGCTCACAAGCGCAACCATTCTTATGCTGAGCGCAACGCAGGTACAGGCAGGTCCGCGCTGCACCGACGGCAACCAGGAAAGCTGGATCCCTGCAGACCAGATGCAGCAGCAGATCAAGGATCAGGGGTATACAATCAAGAAGTTTAAAGTTACCCGTGGTGGTTGCTACGAGATCTACGGTTGGGACAAGGCGGAAAACAAGGTCGAGGTGTATTTCCATCCGGTATCCGGTGACGTCGTCAAGAGCAAGGTGGAGTAACCATGAGTGCTCAGCCATCCGACAAGGTTAAAGTCTGGGACCCGCTTATCCGCGTCTTCCACTGGTCCCTCGCTGCAAGTTTTTTGCTGAACTATACCGTTCTGGAAGAGGGTGAAACGCTTCACGAATGGGTGGGATACTATGTCCTGGTGCTGATCGCAGTTCGCTGTGTTTGGGGCTTTGTTGGTCCACAGAACGCTCGCTTCAGCGACTTCTGGCCTACACCTGCCCGGGTCAAAGCCCATCTGCGAGATCACCTACACGGTCACGCGCCATCCCCTGACAGGCATAATCCAGTGGGAGGCCTGATGATTCTGGGTCTGTTGGCAGGCATGCTTATTACCGGTTTCACCGGATGGCTGAGCACCACGGATATGTTCTGGGGAGATGAGGTAATTGAAGAGCTCCATGAAGGCGCTGCCAGTATGGTGATGGGACTTGTTTGTCTGCATGTTGCAGCAATTGTGTGGTTTAGCCGCAAAGGACCGCACAATCTGGCACGTATCATGTGGACAGGGTACCGGACCAAGTAACCACAAACCAGACAACTCAGCCCCAGCCAGCTTGAGAAACCTCTTCTGGCTGGCTTTTCCTCTTAGAGCAACGCTAACCTGTTGTCCTGTTCCGGTGCGATGATCCGCTCTTCAAACAAGATTGGATCGATCGGCTTACTCAGGTAATAGCCCTGCACCGAATAACATCCCGCATCCCGCAGGAAGTGAAGTTGCTGGGCGGTCTCTACCCCCTCTGCCACCACTTTAAGTCCCAGTGCTTTGGCCATCTCAATCGCCGCAACGATAAGCTGCTGATCGCTGGTATCCACGGCCAGGTCACGGATAAAGCTGCGGTCGATCTTAATCACATCGAACGGGAACATCTTCAGATACGCCAGCGAGGAATACCCCGTACCGAAGTCATCCATCGACAGCATCACCCCCAGGGCTTTCAGGTCATTCAGCACCTGAGCGGTACCTGAATCTTTCTTCACAAGAAGGCCTTCGGTCAGCTCCAGCACCAGTGCCTGGGGTGGAAACCCGGTTTCATCCAGCACGGATTTCAACAACAGCGGGAAGTCCTGATGGCGTAGCTGTCGAGGTGAGATATTCACCGCCAGATAGAAATCATCCAGCCCACTGTCCAACCACTTACGCCCCTGTTCACAGGCGGTTTTCAGGATCCAGTGACCGATTTCAACGATCAGACCGGTTTGTTCCGCCAGCGGGATAAAGTTGTCAGGGCCCACAAAACCCAACTCCTGGCTGCGCCAGCGCACCAGTACTTCAGCCCCCAGCAGGCGACGGTCATCGGCGCCAAAGATCGGTTGGTAGTTGAGATAGAGTTCGTGTTTTTGGATAGCCGAGCGCAGACAGCGCTCCATCTGAACCCGCCCGGCCACATCTTCGTTCATGCTGGACTGGTAGAAACCGTAACTGTTGCCGCTGTTCTCCACCTTGCAGCGATGCATGGCAATGTCCGCATGCTGCAGCAGACTGACTTCATCAGTGCCATCGTCAGGGAGGATGGCGATACCGATCGAACCGGAGATGTAGAAGCGGTGTTCCTCAATCTCAAACTCCTGCTCCAACTCCTGCAACACCTGCTGCGCCAGACGGGTCACATCCGTCTCGGATTCAACTTCATCCAGCAGCATGACAAACTCATCAGCACCATAACGTGCCAGCGTGTCGCCGATTCGGGTCACCGACAGCAGGCGCTGTGCCACCGCAATCAGTAGCTGATCTCCGGCACCATGGCCCATACCATCATTGATCTTCTTGAAGTCGTCCAGGTCGATGTAGAGCACCGCGACCTGATTGTCATTTTCCGCCGCATGCTCGATTGCCCGTTTCAGACGCTCGGTCAGCAGTTGTTTGTTCGGCAGGTCGGTCAGGAGGTCAAACTGGGCCTGATAGCGGATGGTCGCTTCCTGCTGCTTGAACTCGGTGATGTCACGCAGACACGCCACACGCACCGGCTCGCCCTCCAGCTCGGCGTTCTTGGCGAACACCTCCATGGGGAATTCACGTCCGTCCTTACGCAACGCCTGGACTTCATATGGCAATTCCAACCCTGTGTGTACGTTGTGGAAACCAACCGCGATACTTTCCGGCGCCAGCAGATCCCAAACCTCCATGTTGGCCAGTTCTTCCCGACTGTAACCAAACATACGTTCGACGACCGCATTGATATCCACAATTTTGCCGCGACTGTGGATCAGAATGCCTTCATTCGAGATATCCCCTAACTGATACAGGCGCGCTTCGGTTTTCACCCGCTTGCGCTCATCGTCCGCTTCCCGTTTCAGCCGGCGGTGTATGCGAACAGATTGCGTCAGGAATAGAATGGTCAGGAGCAGAAACACGGGCCCCATAATCCCACTGTACTGCTTGATCAGCGCATACTGCGCGACGGGTTCACCTTCTCGCAGATAATACACCTGCCAGCCGTTCAGATTATCCAGCGGTGCCTTTTCAAGCACAAAGTGTCGCTCTGCAATCTTTATCCGGCCTTCATCGTCCAGTTTTTCGAAGCCCAGGCTTTCAATGCGGGTATCACCAAACTGTCGGGTCGATAAAATCTGTTTCTGTTGAGATTCAGTCAGGGGCCAGAGGCTTTTGAGAATCCAGTCGCTATTAGTCGCCGCAAAAACCACCCCTCGGGAATCCACCAGCATCAAGTTACGCTGTTCCTTTCTTAGCTCTTCATCGATCCGATCGGCGGACAGCTTGATCACCATCACCCCAAGCGCTTCATCCAGGTCCTCCGCCATCAAGCGGCTGAAATAGATGCCTCTCTTACGGGTGGTTACACCGTATGCGGCGTAGATTTCGCTGTTACGAATGAGAGCATTCTGAAAGTACGGGCGGAAGGCGTAGTTTTTGCCTTTGAGCGGTATCGGGCCGATTTCGGAGTTATGAATAACAACGGTACCCTCAGGGTCCAGGGCATAACAGATTGAGGCCTGCTGGGTGCGACACACCAGATCCAGCAGGTGACGTCCCTCTGTCTCCAGTTCCCGAGAGGGTTCATGCAGGTATTGGTGTAGGCTAGGCAGGCCCGCGACGGTATTTACCAGACGTTGCTGATTTTCAAGAAATACATCCAGCTTACTGGCCACGACCTGTGCGTCCCGCTGACCTTCCTTACGTTCGGCCTGGTCTTCCAACAGCAACGTGGAGTAATGGTAGTGGAGATAGAAACTGATGATGGTAGCGAAGGCACCTACGACCGTTAGCGCAAATAAAATGCCTTTTCTGTTCATATACAACCCAAAACCCGAAATCCATCTCGATGAATACCACTACAGTCAGTCATTTTAAACTGCCTCTTCGCACTAAGCGGTATGTTTATCTCATTTCCCTGATCTTGATTGGGAAAGTCCTCAAGATTTTCCGCCCGTCATACATCACGGCATGCAGACACCAGACTAACAGATATTGCCCCTCTGTCTACGGCGAGTGGTTACGTACTTCCGGGTAATTGGCGTAAAATGGAGTGCAAACGTGGAGCGATGCGGGAAGTGTTAACCCTGTGTCGCTCTTCTAAGATCTGAGTCAGGCAGTTTACTTATGACCCAAGATCCCAGAAAAAACCTATTTAAAAGAGAGTTCTGATATGCCACTGCTAGACAGCTTTACGGTTGATCACACCCGCATGAACGCACCGGCCGTGCGTGTTGCCAAAACCATGACCACCCCTGGCGGTGACACCATTACTGTGTTTGACCTGCGTTTCTGTCGCCCGAACGAAGAGATCCTGACGGAACGTGGCATCCACACTCTGGAGCACCTGTTTGCCGGCTTTATGCGCGACCACCTGAACGGCCCGGACGTTGAAATTATCGACATCTCTCCAATGGGCTGCCGCACCGGCTTCTACATGAGCCTGATCGGTCAGCCAGAAGAGCAGAAAGTAGCTGCAGCCTGGCTGGCAGCGATGGAGGATGTGCTGGGTGTGCAAAACCAGAACGACATTCCTGAACTGAACGAATACCAGTGCGGTACCTACGCGATGCATTCCCTGGAAGAGGCACAGGCGATCGCTACCGATATCAAATCCCGCGGCGTTTCAGTGAACTCCAACGACGAGCTGAAACTGGATCCTAAGTTCCTCGAAGAGCACAGCTGATCGGGCGAACGGAGTTACCCCCAACATCTGTGGATAACTCCGTGCACAAGCTCCGCGTATCTTCCGCTACCCCTGATACCATCAGGGGTGGCGATTTCTGACGAAGTTTTACTCAGTCCCGATGCAGAGCCGAAGACTCGGCGTAAATCACTGCGCTAGAGCATCCTCTCGGATGTCTTGTGTGAAGAAAATTGCAGGTGCAGTCCCTTGCAATTGAACTCCTTGTGCTACTCCTATTCCAGCTCCCAATCCCTCATCCTCAGGAAATACGGGAGCGGGCCAACTATACTGCCGCTACCCATTTATGTAACTGAAGGTCCAAGCAGAACATGCCCCCAATTCCAGCAAGGGATGTTCTCCCTGTACCTTTAATGACAAGCTATCTGACCTGAGCGAGAATCGCCTCCGTGACAACGCGTGCAGAAAGACTGAAGCAAGCACGGACGCGCGTAAATATGACCCAGGTAGAGGCGGCAAAACGTCTTGCCAAGGCAGTATCTACGATTAAAGGCTGGGAAAGTAATCAGGGCGCCGAACCGGCAACCCTGAACGATGTTGCGCGTGTCTGCAAACTCTACAACATCTCAATCGATTACTACGTCAACGGCAGCACCGAGCCAAGCGAAGAACTGACCAAAGAGCAGCGCCGTATGCTCTCCGCTTTCAGCCAACTCTCCACGGCGTCACAAAAAGCCCTGATGCAGGCACTGGAGCAACTGGCTAAAGAGATCACTCCCTAAGCGATCACATCGACAGGTCACTGCCCTGAATCAGCGGTACAAACCGCACATCCAGCACCGGAGAAGATTCGATCATTCCGGTGTCGTCCTTATCAACCTGATAAAGCACCTGACCGCCGTATTCCGGCCCTACAGGGATAATCATCCGTCCTCCCGGCTTTAGCTGCTCCAACAGCGCAGGAGGCACCTCTTCTGCCGCCGCCGTGACTATGATCCTGTCGAACGGTGCAGCCTCGGGATAACCCAGGTAACCGTTACCCAACATCACCTCTACATTGTCATAGTGCAGGCGCCGTAACCGTTCCGAGGCTTCTCGATACAAAGGCGCAATGATCTCAATGCTGTATACCTTAGCGACCAACTGCGACAAGACCGCCGCCTGATATCCCGACCCCGTACCGACCTCCAGGCAAACCTGGTCTGCCTCTGTATCCAGAAGGTCTGTCATCAGAGCAACAATATAGGGTTGAGAGATAGTCTGTTCGTAGCCGATAGGCAGGGGAATGTTCTCGTACGCCTCAATCGCGACGCCTTCAGGCACAAACTGCTCGCGTTTTACAGAACCCACGGCTGCCATGACCTTTGTGGTAAAACGTCCGCGCTCGGTTTCTGCTGCAGTCAGGCGGGCAAGCCGGGCGATATCCTGCAGCATCTGCTGACGGTCGGTCATATGATCCCCCTTGGGAACCCAACGAATACACCCTAGCGAAATGACCCAAGATATATTCCCTGTTTCCCCGTTTGCTATTCATTAAGCCTAGCAGGCTTTAATCTCATACGACGCCCCGCAACACAGTCGCGAAATAACAAACGATCAAAAAACAACCACGGCGGCATTTCAAAATAGGTACTATCCCTGATAAACTGGCCCATTCACTCACTATGGGGAGAGCAACACATGTCGCAGGCCTATCTGGTTGCAGCAGCGAAGATCTCAGACGGCGACGGATCAATGGCGTCGGTTGAAGAACGCATCCAGCAGCTCAACACGCTGGGAATCACTCCCCATACGCTCAATATTGAGCCGCTGAACAGCGACTGGAACGCTCCCGAACAACCCGACTACTTCCGCAGTGGTTGTGGCCCAATCGAAGCACTTGAGCGCGCACGTAAGCTGATCTCAGAAGGGACTCCAGCAGTTGTGATACGTGGCGAAGACCTGATCAAGTCCGGTTATCCACGTGACGAACGCTTACAACTGATGGCCGTATACGGTGAGGATTACCCGCTTACCCAGGCTTACGACGATGTTGCCCAGCAGTTTATCCAGCATCAGCAGATCGATGCCGATACCTTCTGTGCGACCGCCGAAGCGCTTTTCGAAAACTACCAGCGCACCTACCTGAACAACCTAGCCTCCAAAGATGATGCCGTAGATGCAAGTCAGGCAACCCCAGGCACCCGTTGGTTTGAGCGCATCACCCCACTGTTCCGTGGCGTCGATTGTGCCAACCCACTGGTCGACTTCACCGGTGCGGTTCTGGTGTGTGACGACAAAACAACTGCCGCTCTGGAGATTCCACAGCAACAGCGTGTGGCCGTGAAAGGTGTGGGATTGGGTCGCTTACCGCTAGATGGCAAAGAGGCGATCGACAGCATCGCGCGCTACGACCACATGGAAGCCGCATACCGACAAGCTTGCACACTGGCGAACTTGGATTTCCGCGATATCTTTATGCACGGCGAGGCGTTGCTGGACACCTATACCTGCTATCCGGTGGTACCGATGGCATTCTTGCTAAAAACAGGCCTGGTTAAGCGTATCGAACGCATTCCTGCCTTTCTGAAAGAGTACGAAATCACCGTCACCGGCGGTATGAACCTAGCACGCGCACCCTGGAACAACCCGGCGCTCAACGGCCTGATCTGCATGTATCAGAAACTGACTAGCGGTGAGATCCCTCTGGGGGCAGTGCATGGTAACGGAGGCCTGGGCTACCGTCAGGGGGTGGCTATTCTCGCCCGCGAAGCAGATTAATCAGCTTTTCAGGTAGGTATATTCACGCTCGAAAGAGGCATAGAGCAGGCAGTCACTCAGCGCAATGGCGCGGTTACTGGTGATCATAAATAGCTTGAGCGGGCGAGCAGTGTAGAGTTTCTGCCCATCCACGTGGAAAAAAGTAGAGAACATATCCCGCCCAATCGCATTCTGCACGCGCAAAATCCGGGTACCGCAACGCTCCCCTAACCAGCCGATCAGGGTACCCTCCGGAGCGGTACCAAAATTGTGCTGCTCCAGATCTTTCGGCACCGTCAAATCCATATCCGGCACGGGCTCATCAGAAAAATCGATCAGGCTGTCCGGGTGCAACTCCAGACGCACTGGGTGGCGGTAAAGCTCAATCTCCACCCCCTCATTGGGCAATTTGAGCACGTGGCCCTCAAACAGGTAACGCGCCAAACCGTCGACAGCCAACTGATCAGAACGCTCATCATTTGCGCCACCGCATTCCACGGTAACCACCGGCATGTTACTGCTGCTGATCTCCATCAGTGCCCCCAATTTGAGATCGGTCACGATCAGGTGATGGGTAAACAGGGCGATCAACGCCTCGTGGGCCGGATCTTCATGGGTCACCACACCAAACGCCGGACTCATCCCCGAGGTGTTGTGGATATCGATCATACATTCAGGTTGATAACTGTCGACCAGATCCAACATATGCTCTGCAATACGCCCGTTGTAGTCGTCATAAGGCGGCGCAAAACAGCGATTCATATCCCGCTGCCCTGGCAAAATACGGTGTTTGTGCAGTTCTTCGGTCAGGGCCGCCTTTACCGAGATAATAAAACAGATGATGTTGACCGCCGGCGTACCGCCGCTGCGTAACCAGCGATGCACAGCCCGCAGGCCAGAGGGTTCATTACCGTGCAGCAATGTACAGATTGCACGGGTACGACTGGTATCCTTCCCCTCTACAGAGATCATCACCGGACCACCCAGCTGGTTGAGGAATCCCTCTACCGTATGGGCAATCGTCTCCGGGTGCGGATTATGAATACAGAGAATCGGTTCGTCGGAGATGTTCACCAAATTTGATCCATTCAGAATTATGTCCAGTCTGATACGGGCTTATTCTCTCGGGCGTGCTCGATGTAGCGTTTCATCATCAGCGTGAGAGCCCGATGCCGTAGTTCGGTATTCAACAATCGCTTAAAGGTTTTCAGCTGCCAACAGGCACCGGTCTGACGTTTCTCGATACGGCGCCGAATAATGCCCAGATACCGGTTACTTTCCGCATCAGACACCCCAATGCTATGCAGCCCTTCCTGTGCGACCGGCAGCAACGCTTTTGCCAGCTCTAGGGCCGGATAGGTACCCAAAGGATTGTGTACATCGGCCTCTGGCCAGAGCAGCCGAGTATTCATCCCCTTTTCCGCCGCACGGTAAAAGTTATGGGTTACTGCCTGAAACGGCATCGCGGGTATACGTCCTTCAATACTCTCACTCAACCCTTCTGCCAAACCGATCAGCAAGGCCGCGTTAGCCATCATGTCACAAGGCGTAGGGCCAGCAGGTAACGCCCGCATCTCGATACGTAAGTGGCCACCATCGGCATCATCAAACACCGGTCGATTCCAGGGCCAGACCGTTCCCTGATGTAAACGCAGCTCAAACAATGACGGGATTTTTCCTGCGGCCAGCACGGCTTCGGCGTCCTCACCATTGGTGATCGGCAGGATCGGTTCGTGCAAGTGGACCGCCTCGGCAAAAAGTTCATAGGCACCGTGGCGCACCCAGCCGTGACCAAAACTGACACGCGATGGAATGTGCGCCTCACGGACATCGCGGGTACGCCCATCGATGGCGTGCTTAAACAGAGGTATCCGGGTTTCATGCCAAAGCCGCTGTCCAAGCATAAACGGCGAGTTCCCTGCGATTGCCAACACCACCGGTGTGGCTAGCTGCATGGCATTAAACAGGTCTGCGAAGCGATCCGGTGAAACCCGGTAGTGTAACTGCATTGAGGTATTGGCACCCTCTAAGGTCACATCACGGGAACGCAACGAAATCGCTTCAGGCCCATTAATCCGGATACAGAACAGTTCGCCACGCATCTGCGCCAGTGCTTCAGTCAGGGCGTGAAAGCGAGGCAGATCAGTCATGGCATGAGGGCCAAAATGTCGTCGTTTCAGGGTCGGCAGAATACCGATCGGCACCACTTGCCCACCGTAGGGATCCGCTGCCTGTTGCAAGCGACTCAGGGCATCCAGTACTTCGTGTTCAAGCGCAGAGAAAGGCGCACCTAAAGCAGGTACCGGTGAAAGGTTATATTCCAGGTTGTAGCGATTGAGTTCCAACGCCAGCTGATCGTCGTCCACATCCGCGTGCAACGCCTGATTAACAAACAAAGGGCGTGCCTGCTGGTCGACGATATACATCTCCAGCTCAGCGCCGATGGTGGCTTCTCCTTCACCAAACCCCGGCCGATTCAGCAACTGCTGCAGTGCCTGCAAGTTGCCCTGCAACTGATTTCTGAAACTACGGTAGTCCGCTTCCGTAAATTCAGATCGCTCGATATCCAGGCCCATAGTCATCCGCCTGTTGCTTCGCTGAGGTTCAGCATGGCACGGAAAGGGCCGCTTCTCAAATTCACGAACAAAAGAAAATAAATTAGGCGCTCTTAGATTGACGGGATATTGGCATATTCAAAGGCCAATCGAGTCTGTCGCTGCCGTGAGATCGCAAACTGCGCGAGGTATCCAGAAGGAATCCCGTTATCGCAGCGGATGCTACAGCACCGCTACGATATCAGGGAAAAATTCAGATGAAGGCCTTAAAACTGATTATTGTGGGCCAACTTTACTAGTTTGGCGTCTTCGGTTTAGGGGTCACTTGCGTGAGCTGACTATCGCGCAAGCGCTGGGCCAACTTAAGATTTTCATGTGCCTTTTCATAGTAAGTTGGTGACAATGTCATGGCACGTTCAAAGTAGTATTCGGCCCGCTGGTATTTGCCCTCCAGCAGGCAGATATAACCAATATCATTATGGGCGTTGGCGCTGTCCATCACCTGTTCAAACGCGGTCAGAGCCGACACATAATTCTCCTGACGGGCATACAACAACCCCAGATTACGCCAGGCCTGAATGGATTTCGGATCAACCCGGAGCGCAGCCTTATACGCTCTTTCCGCTTTACGCCACTCTTTAGTGAGATAATAGGAATAACCTTTGTTGTTCAGGGTGATTGCCGCATTCGGCCTGATCTGCAAAGACAGATCATAAAGGGATTGTGCTTTGACATGCTCCCCCCTGAGATCCGCCACTACACCCAAGCCGTTATAAGCATTAGCCGGAGATTGGCGGTCAGCCTCAATACTTTTAGAGATCTCGGCAAGCTCTTCTTCGCTTAAATCATCTGATTTCTGAGCTTCTGCAACGCTGGCCTGAATGCGTACCCGATCTGCATCCACTGATCGAGTAAAGAAGCGATTTGCCTCGTCATACCGGTTAGCTTTCAGGTAGATGACACCCAGCGCTTCATTGCCGTAGATATGGGTAGGATCGCGGGAAACAACACCTTCGAACGCCTGAATTGCTTTACCTGTAGAGCCCCGATCCAGGTGAATTTGACCGATCTTATAGAGCGCTTCAGTGTTGGTTTCATCCAGCTGCATCGCCTGGATATACATGTAGAGGGCTTTGTCGAATTCCCCAGCCCTAAGTTGTTGGTCTCCAAGAGCAATCCCCTCCTCAGGGGTTTCGGCAACCGGCAAATTGGAGAACGTTACGGTAGAACGTCCCTCGTAGAGGGAGTTATCGTCAACCTTATCAGGCTTATTTTGGCTAGATGCACATCCAACCAAACCAACCACAAACATCAGCGACACCCAGCGCCACCACCGGCTAGTCCTAGGCTTCATTGCATCGATCTTGAGCCTCTTCATCCTGGAACTCCTTGTCAAGCAATCCCCTACCTACCAAAGACTTCAAGAACCTTCAGAATAGCAGGGCCTACTGCAACCAGAAAAAAGCCTGGCCACAAGCAGAAAGTGAGCGGGAAGATCATCTTAGTACCAATCTTAGCCGCTAATTCCTCCGCTCGCTGCATTCGTTTATCACGAAATTCCTCGGAGTAGACTCGCAGAGTGTCGGCAACACTTCCACCAAAGCGCATAGCTTGGTCTAGTAATGCGACTAAACCTTTTATATCGTCAACGCCCGTGCGATAAGCAAGGTTTTTTAACGCATCCACTCGGTGTACCCCAGCACGTATCTCTACATTCACCAGATTAAGTTCTTCTGACAACTCAGGGTGGCTCACATCCAGTTCCTGCGCGACACGCTGTAACGATGCGGTAAGCCCCAAACCGGACTCCACACAGACAACCAATAGATCCAGCGCATCCGGAAAGCTGGAGTGAATGGTTTTAATCCTATTAGCAGCCAGCTTTTCCAACACAAATGACGGCAATAAATACCCACCTACCGCAGAAGCCACAGCGTAAGAAAAAACCTGTTGTGTAGATATTTCCGAGAAAAAACCACCGCTGGAAAGAACAACTACAAAGAGAACGACAAACAGCAATATCCTAATCGCATAAAAATCCTTCACGGCGCTTTCTGAGCGAAACCCTGCATGCGTCAGTTTTTCACGGACTTTAACACTGTCTTTCTTGCGTTTAGGCAAGAGAGCCTCGGCAAGTGGGTCCAGACTTTCTATCACCCGGTTGCCTGCACCGACATTCCCACCAGTACCTGCTATCGAGCTTTTGGTCAGCCCCCTTTTTCGATTTTCAAACGGTGATACCAGAGAGTTGACGAGCACCATGAGACTGGCAGCAAACGCCAACGCTGCTGCGGCGGCGAGAGCGACAAATACCACACGTGTATAACTTTCGTTCTGAAAATATTGATTTATGAGATCTAATAAATAGTCCATAGCTCTATACCTCTATTTTCAGAAGACGGCGGATCCAAATAATCCCCAGTATCATCATTACACAAGCAACGATGATTAGCTGACGACCAGTTGAGCTTTCCGCCAAGATCGGCAGATAGTCCGGCGTAGTAAAATAGATCATCACAAACAATCCAAAAGGCACCAACGTCAAAATCCAGGCGGACAGCCGACCTTCCGCTGACAACGTCTTCACCTTTCGCTGGAACTTGAAGCGCCCTCTAATTACCCGACTGATCTTATCGAGCACTTCCGCCAGATTCCCCCCAGTTTCCTTCTGCACCAGTACTGAGGTAATAAATGCCATCAAAGTAATGCTGGGCACTCGCTCCAACAGGCCTAACATGGCACGACGCAGGTCGTTACCATAGTTGAGATCGGCAAAGGTGATTGCAAACTCTTTACCTATTGGCGCATCAAGGCTTTCAGAGACAATATGCAATGACTCACTGAAAGGATGCCCCGCCTGCAAAGCCCGCTTGATAATATCTATTGCTTCTGGCAGCTGCTCATCAAATCGCTCCATCCTACGACGGCGGTCCGAATAAATTTTAAGATAGGGTGCGACAAATCCGGCGCTCGCAGCTATGACACCCGCCCACCAATACTTAGTAACAATGAACACCACTACGCCCGCTAACGCGGCCAACAACAACGATGCCAACACTACGCGATAAGCCAGAATTGTATGCCCGGACTGTTCGATAATACGCGCTAACTTCTCCATCCCTGGCAGCTCTTCCAGATACCGTTCCAAACTCCCCAATTGCTTTAAGTATTTTTCACGTAACAGATTACTGATGGGAGGCTTATCGGATTCATTCTGGATTTTCCTCAAGCGTTTTTGCAAACGCTTACGCGTTGCACGCGATTCACCGAATACCGGAACGGTGATGCCAAAAGAGAGCAGAAATACAGCAATTCCCACCATTGAAAAGAACACAACAGGCCCTAACTCAATTTCCATCGTCCTTTCCCCCTTTAGTTCGGCTCGAAAAGCTCCAGCGGCAAATTAATTCCTTTTTGGGCAAGTAGCTGATGGAAACCAGGTACCACCCCTGTCGCTTTGAACTCGCCAAGCACATTACCCTCTTCATCCAGTCCCATACGCTGGAAACGGAACAGCTCAGACATCGTGATGATGTCGCCTTCCATCCCGTTTACCTCCTGAATGCTAAGCAAACGGCGACGACCATCTTCCATGCGTCCAATCTGCAACACCACATTGATGGCGGAAGCGATCTGGGAACGCAAAGCTTTGGTTGGGAAATTAATACCGGTCATCGATACCATGTTTTCTACACGTCCCAGTGCGTCACGAGGGCTGTTAGCGTGAATGGTTGTGAGAGATCCATCATGGCCGGTATTCATAGCTTGCAACATATCGAGCGTTTCACCGCCACGCACCTCTCCCAAGACGATCCGGTCAGGTCGCATACGCAAACTGTTTTTCACCAAGTCTCGCTGATTGACTTCCCCCTTTCCCTCTATGTTCGGAGGCCTTGTCTCAAGCCGCACAACGTGTGGTTGTTGAAGCTGAAGTTCAGCAGAGTCTTCGATGGTTACGATACGTTCATCTTCCGGAATATATCCGGACAGAATATTAAGCATGGTGGTTTTACCAGACCCTGTACCACCGGATATCAGGATATTTAACCGCGCTTTTACAATACCCTTCAGAATGGGGGCTACCTGTGCGGGTACAGATCCCAACTCTATCAGGTTGTCCATATTGAGCAGTTCTACCGCAAACCGTCGAATCGACATTTGCGGTCCATCCAGAGCCAATGGTGGAATAATCACATTGACTCGGGAGCCATCCTGCAATCGCGCATCCACCATCGGTGAAGACTCGTCAATATGGCGGCCAACACTGGAAACAATACGATCAATAATATTGAGCAGATGGCTGTTACTGGTGAATTTCACTGGGCAGGATTCCAGCTTACCAAAGCGCTCGACGTACACAGTATCGTATCCATTCACAAGGATATCGGAGACTGTCGTATCGGACAGCAATGGCTCTATGGGCCCTAATCCCATGATTTCATTTTCTATCTGCTCAACAACCTTCTCTCGGGAAATTGCGCTGAGGGGCTGACTTGATTGGGAAATCAGGTGAGTACAGATCTCCCGGATCTGTCGGCGCGCCTCTTTTTCATCCAGGCTGTCGATTAGAGACAGGTCCATAACCTTGAGAAGTTCTTTATATATGACCTCTTTGCATTCAGCTTCGGCCGGAGTCAACATCGTAATATTGAGCTTAGGACGTGCTTTTTTCTCAACCTTTGGCTCTTCAGAAGCTTTGATTTCAGTCTCTAAACTGGTGACTTCCCGAGCATCCTTGCCCCTCAGTTGATTAAGACGATCGCTTAACAATGACATAGCTTAGGCTCCCTTTAACTTCGCATACAGTCGACCCCAGATCGTATTTTCATCATCGTGCCTATTACCACGCACGACTTCGCACAGGTCGATTATTGCTTTAGTTATTGGCGCTTTACGGGCAATATTGAGTAGTGGAACACCGTCGTTCAAGCTATCAGACACAACTTTATAATCGTTCGGAACGCAGATTAGAGAGCGCTGTTTTAGCGTATTTTCTATCTCTGAGCGGGTGATCGAAGAATTCTTCTGAAAGCGGTTTACCACCACCTCAAGATTTTCGTCAGAAATCTCCAGATCATCACGTAGAACATCCATCAAGCGCGCCGTATCTCGCAGATGCGTGATACTTTGTTGGGTAACAACGATCACTTGGTCGGCCATCTCAAGTACCGTAGAGGTGATCAGGTCAATTTGCCTTGGTACATCGATCACCACATGGTGATGCATACGCGCCAGCAGTGCGATCAGATGCCTCAGCCGTTCACTGGATACCTCATCATTAAGGATCATCCGTCCTTCCTCGACGCCCATAACACGTAATCCACTTTCGTGCTTGACCAAGTAGCCATCCATCGCTATTGCATCGATATCATCTACATTATCCAACGCTTCTTTAATACCGTGTTTCAGGTTGAGGTCGAGGTAGTAAGAGAGTGATCCGAACTGTAGATCAAGATCAACTAATGCCACCTGTTGTTCGTATTCCTGACACAGCGCATGCGCCAAATTTGACGCGATCAGGCTAGCGCCAGATCCCCCTTTGGCATTCATAACCACAGAGATACGCGCATCCTCCTGAGAGGAGTTATCTAAAACCTCCGCGCGCAGATGGTCGAGTGAGCGCAATACCTCTTCCGGCACAAAGGGTTCGACAAAGAAGTCCCGCGCACCAGCTTGCATACTGGAGCGCATAACCTGAGGGTCACTTTCTGAACTGACAATCACCATCGCTGGCCTTTGTGATACAGGCCGCGCACTGATGGCCTCCAGCTCAACTTCCCAATTGGGACCCAAGCGATACACAAGCAAGTCTGGCAAAACGCTCTGTCCCTCGAGGGGATCGATGTGTCCATTGACCATAACCTGACCATGAATTTTGGTTTTCGGTAATGGCTCCAAGATTTTCTGCAGGTTGCCCACCGCTTCATTAGAGCGACTTGCAACCATTATTTGGCAGTCCCGATGTCCTAGGTCCATTCGGGCCTGATGTACGGTATGTGATACTAGGTCATTCATCATGCTCATCTCCCTAAGAACAGCTCGCCGAGCTTCCATCCGGATGTACACCCAGGCTTTCACTTGGAATGGTTGTGTTAAAGTCGGGCATCGGGATCGTGAAATTTAAGGTTGGAATCAGCATCTGGTGTTGAAAGTTGTCAATACCAACCCGGACATAATCGATTAATGGAATAGCACTTTCGGGGTCTGCGGGGTCCGGAATAACCTCTGTGCCATCCTGTTCCCAAAACGTCACATTGATCATCTCGGCTTCTAATCCGGCTACAACGCCACCGTTAAACATCGCCTGGTTCTGCACAAAGGACACTGAAGCAGCATCAACCGGACATACGGCAGCCAGTCGCGCACCCCGGCGTGTAATCTCATCCAGTGTCTCCATCACAAACATCAAGCGGCCAAACTCGATAACCGCGAAAAGCACCATGAAGAATACGACGCCAATAATTGCAAACTCGACGCTGGTAGCCCCCCGTTGTTTATTCTTATTCGTCGGCATAAAACTATCCTCCCAACAGCGCCCGCATCGTGATCGATGAACTCAGGGTAAAGTTCAGGTTTATAGAATCACCGAGACCAAACGTGGGCAGCGAGTCAAAGATCATCGGGGTATATTCATAGCTCACCGTTACGCGAACATCATCATCCGTAGGATCGTCGTATACGACGTCTTCCACCGTAAATCCAGACAAGAGCGGCTCCCCAGCCCCTGAAATATCACCGAATACCACTAAATTCTGGGCTTGAGATACATAGGTAACGTTTGCTATCGTATTTGCGGTCTGCCCGGTCACTGCGCGCGCCGCTAGATAGCGAATCCCGTTTCGCTGCGCCTTGGTTAGCGTGTTGTAGTCATACAGCAGCTTACCTAGCTCAGCAGTGGCCAAGAAAAGTAACAACAGCACCGGTAAGGCTATGGTGAACTCAACTGCAGCCAATCCTTTTTGCCGTTGTATAAACCCTCGAGATCCTCTGACCTGTTTCATCATGAATCTCCGCTATCTGCGTTTCGGTAAAGAACGATCTTTGTAGGTGCATATTCAGACGGATCAGGATCTATCCCACCTGTCGCATCACAGCCGGGAACAGAGTCCCCACCGGGATTCGGAACAAACTGCCCAAATACCGCACGTTGCCCCGTATGATCGATACGCTGAAGCAACATGAAACAGCCGTACGCATGTATCTGAACCGGCGAGCTGGTTCCGTTTATTGATCCATCGCAGTTACCAATTGGTAATACCATCATCCGCCGCCACTTTTCACACCCAACGCCACCAACTGCGCTACAGTCAGCGTCTGTTATACTGGCCATATCCGTGGCGTACTGGGCATAGTCATAAACACCTCCAGAAGGGGGAGGATTACCCGATTCTGTTTCCACCTGAGGATTCCCATCTGCATCTTCTACAATGACCAGTTTGTCGCTCTCTGCTTCAAGCAATTCCTCTTTCAGGTAGTCAGCTGGCACATCAAATCGTGTGCTTCCATCAAAGCGGGAATTCAGCCCCGTAGAAACGGCGTCCACACTTGCCCCCGGCTCTGTATCCACCCAATCACCGCTTTCACCCACATCAACACAAAAATCCGAGTTCCCAGCAAGCGCATTACGAAGGTCGTTAGAACCTACGCTATCCCCTAGACGTAATAGCTGGAAGTTACCAGGCCCAAGTTCGCTGGTAGTTCCCGCTGGCAAACTTAATCCGGTAACCTGATCGACGGTTAACTCACCGGCAGCGGGCAGGGCGGTTGGAAAGGAGTCCTCAAGATAATCATCACCGGAGCAGCCACTTACAGGATCACAACAGCCCCCGACTCCCGGGGTACAACCACACGCCATTATTGGTGCGATATTGCATACCCCTGTAAGGCCTGCTGACGGACCGGCAACCGCACTGGCCACCACCTCCGCTTCATTAACCCCTACTACCCGAACCAACCAGCTGTCCAGTGTGAAGCCTGTTGCATTCACCCTTACATAGGGAGGATCTCCAACCGTTGTTGGTACGAAGGGATCGATGGTGTCAGAGAATTCGACTGTCAGTGTAATTTCGCCGGCCCCGTCAGCCCACGCGTCAGCCAGCAAACCATTCCCCGGAGCGGCCATATTGTCTGAAAAAACCACATTTGCCTGAGTAGTCGCGGCCCCCCTATCGCTACTGGAACCTAATTCCTGGGCGGCTCCCAGTGCGGCCGCATCAACTGCATTCTGCAAGCGGGTTTTGGTCAAATAGATATGCCCACTATCGAGAGCCAGACCACTCATCGCAATCAATGCCAACATCCCGATGGCCAAAATAACCATCACAACGCCACGTTGACGATGTGCACTCCGTGGAAATTTAACCCGAGTTGAATAAGACCCGTTCATTGCCAGTTCCTCCTATTCAACAACCCATGTTTAGGGGAATTCCCCCATCGACTTTTGATATCGACGGGGAAATAGCCAGATTGACGTTATTGACCGATGTTGACCTCAATCGTATTACGCACGGCATCGCGATTTGCCGTATCTGCGCGATACGTCTTGACCACACGTTCAGCGATAGTCCCATCCAGAGGTGGATTCCCTGCTTCAACTACTTTTTCTGGAAATGCGGTTTGCTGTTCAACCATTTCGTTGACAGCATCACCCTGCGTAGGCCAAGGCGCATTACCGTATCCGGCGCAACCACCCACTACAAAACACAGGGCCAGAACAACAACTGATACGAAAGTCTTTTCAAGTTTCATTGCTCCGTCCTCCTCTAGTGGATACTGTGGCCAAACTTACTCTCTGATCCGCCCGCTGCCGATCGAATCACAGTGTCAGTTTCATCAATTCCAAAGCTCTGGGCCACCGAACTCTCCGGATCAGATTCTGCAGAGTCAGACTGGATCTCGTCAGTTTTTTCAGATTCCTCTGCTGCAGTATCCTGAGAAACAACACCATGCGTACGGCCTAGTACGTAGAACTCGAAATCACTGGGTTCGACAAATCCATCTCCGGGAAGCGCAATTTCATCTGCATTGAATGGCTGAGCAAGTGTTGGTGTCACCATGATGACCAGCTCAGTTTCACCCTTTTCAAACTCCTGACTGCGGAAAAGATGCCCGAGTACAGGTATATCCCCTAGGCCAGGGAACTTGCTGACCACATCGCGCATGTTTTCATTAATCAGGCCTGCAATGCCGATAGTCTGCCCATCACCTAATTCAACAGTAGAACGAGCACTTCTTTTGGTTAGTGCAGGCACAAAGAATCCTGAGCTTGAGGAACCGGATCCGAGTGTTATTGCACTGGTACTGGTTAGCTCGGTAACACTGACATTGAGATTCAGATTGATTCGCCCCGAATCCAGCACCACCGGAATAAACTTCAACCCCACACCAAACTCTTTGAATTCAATAGTGATACCATCATCATCAGGCACAGGGATTGGGAACTCCCCACCAGACAAAAACTCTGCCTCCTGACCTGTCAATGCGGTTAGAGTCGGTTCAGCAAGAATTTTGGCTAAGTCATTATCTTTTGCTGCATCGATAGCCAGGGAAAACAAGAAATTATCATCCAGGTAACCCGCAAATAATCCCTTATCCTCGATAGCCAAATTTCCCGGTGCAAACTCATCCACCGCTGGTCCGGCAATACTGCCACTGTTGAAAAGTCCAGTCCTCGCACTAACGACTTCCCCGGTGTCTCCTACCTCACCGAAACTGAGTGAGTCCGGAAATGTAGCGCCGCCACTTACAGCACCGAAATTAGTGTGATCTCCAGTGACAAAAGTGTGAAACTTTATGCCCAGGCGCTTCATCACGGAGCGAGAGACCTCAGCAACTGTGACCTTTAACATCACCTGTTGGGATCCTCCGATGCTCATCAGGTTGATGACACTCCCTTCCTGAGTTGCCCCCTCATCATCTGGTTTTTGGAGATAGCTATTAGCTA
This sequence comes from Pontibacterium granulatum, assembly GCF_029961155.1. Lineage (GTDB taxonomy): Bacteria > Pseudomonadota > Gammaproteobacteria > Pseudomonadales > Balneatricaceae > Pontibacterium > Pontibacterium granulatum. The sequence continues at coordinate 140,714 of NZ_JASBRH010000004.1, forward strand.
CCTTCATCGCAGTGTCCATATTCACCGCGTTCGAAACCTCACCGCTAAGAACGATCGCGCCCTGAGACATATTTACGCGGATGGACTCACCGGGAAGCAGCTGGTGTAGTTTGGCTTTCAGGGAGTTAAGATCAGGTGTCACCTCAACATCCAAGGACTGGGTGAGGTTGTTACTCTTATCCCACATAAGGATATTTGTCGTACCAATCCCGTTGCCTACGATGTAAACCTGATTGGCACGCATCACCAAAATATCAGCGACCCCTTTATTACCTACCGATATTTTGTGTACCGGACCGTCCAATTGGATTATCCGTGATTTATAAAGTGGAACGTTGACGGTTTGCGCGACCCTCTCCAGGGCTACAGCCTGAGCTGCCGCATTCGCATTGCTGAAGCTCAGCGAAGCGATCAGCAGCAGCATCAAGAACTGCATCATCCATCTCTCCGACAGGCTGTGTAGGCCTGTATTTTCTACGGTTGCTGAATATGCCATGATCATTCCTCTGCTATCCCTTGTGGCGTGATCACGAGGTCTTTTCAGGCTTCATGAATCTCCACACATCACTGTTGTTGCAACTGCATTACATCGGAACCTTCTTCGACTGCCATTCGGTGCCCTTGATCACGATTACTTTCGGAGGGGCACTATAAGTGCGCTTAATTTTTGGTTTAGGCTTTGCCGTAGCAACTTGTTGCTGTGGCTCATCCTCTGTTGGATTACGCAATGTCAACTGTATTGATCCTTCACCTCTCGCTTTTGCCAAACGTTCAGCCTCACGCGGTGTGACTTCCAGCGTCACCGCACGAACCACAATGGGTTCGTTTTTGTCGGTACGTGCAGTCTGATCAACCGCCAGGACTTTTAGATCACGCAATACAGTTTCCGTAATCACCCGCTTGCTTTTGCCAGACGCGCGGGAGGCGATGACATCCACGCGATTACCCGGCAGCAAAAACCCACCAACCCCGACCACATCGTCTACGCGAACAGTAAATGCACGCATATTTGGCTCAATTAACGCTGCCAGCGTCGCTCCTTCGAGATGATCCGAAACACGCTCGCTACGGATAATTTCATCTGGAAGCATTATGTTTTTAGCCACCTTTCCCTCCAAATCAGACACCGCACGGTAGCTGTTTGAGGGTGCAACCTCCTCAGGCATCATCACCACCTTAAGATGGCGTTTTTCAATTGTATGCCCGTACGGGATATCCAGTGCCGCGACAACCACGGGTGTGCCAACCACCTCCTGCTTGGCAACTGAAGGTTGCTGCGCGCTAATCCAGTTATTCGCAATCCAAGCGGCGCCTACGGCGAAGGCGACTGACAGGAAGAACAACGTCACCGTTCTGCTTTTAATCATGAGACCCCCTCCTCAAGAGGAATTAAAATTCACTCATCTGTTTCTGTTGATCGATGCTCACGAAGTAGCTGTTCCATGCCCAGTCCAGATGTTCTGGCATAAGCTCGCCCTCCCCTCCCTGATATAGGAATCGGTCCCAGGCCATACCCAGAAGATCGCGCGGATGACATGGACGTAGGGCTACCCCCTTCGCGCCATGAAGCTGATACAAAACGTAGTGCAGAAGCTCTGGATTAAACGGAATATCACGCTCTCCACATTCCTGTCTCCAGATCTGCTCATACTGATCCGGCTCTAGAAAACCGAAATACACCTTGTAGCCGATGCGTCGCAAAAAAGCCTCGTCAGCCAAATCTAGTGGATTGATATTGGAGGAGAACACCACGACTTGATCGAACGGCGTCTGTACATGTTTACCCGCCCCAAGCGTGAGATAATCTTTATGCTCTTCAAGCGGAACGATCCAACGGTTAAAAATCTCCATCGGTGTGGCACGCTGCCGCCCCATATCGTCGATAATGAACATCCCGTTATTCGCTTTCAGTTGCAGGGGAGCCTGGTACTCCTTCAATACCGGATTAAAGTTCACCTCAAGCATTTCCATGCCCAGCTCGCCCCCGGTAATAACTACAGGTCTTTCACAACGAACAAAGCGAGCATCGTAGTCATCGTTGAGGCGCAAATTAGGGTTGGTTTTGATCTCCTCAACTGGACGATGAATCAGCGGATCAAAAAGGCTGACCACACTGCCATCGATCTCAAGCGCATAAGGAATCAGACAGCTGTCATCAAACAGGTTAAGCATCTTTTGCGTGATATAGGTTTTACCAGTACCCGCGGGTCCATAGATAAATATCGCACGACCTGAATTGAGCGCTGGACCCAGCTGATCCTTAAGTTCTGCTTTTAGCGTAACTTTGGAAAAGGCTCGGTAAAATTTGTCACGTGTCACATTAAAGTTATGTATTGACTGAGCAGCGACAACTGAACGGTAATGTTCAATAGGAACAGGTACAGGCCCTGTGTAGCCACTTTTGGCAAGGGCTTCGAATGCGTAATCACGCCCCCTCTGGGTTAAACCATAGTGCAACTCGCGGTGTTCAAAACCTCGGGAGTGGACCTCTATCAGCACCTCTTTACGCAGAAAGTTGATCACCTCTTCGATCACCGGCCCGGATAAAGCCAGACGCTGCATCAACTGTTTAAGGGTTAGCAGGCCCGCATCATTAATGTGCTTTACGAATAGCTCCGCTAAGAAATGAGCGGTTAAACCGGTATCCTCTACATTCGTGGGCCTTGGTGCTAACGCCTTAATCCCTTGATCTTCCTGTATGGCCATTGAGGAAATAGTCTCGGTATTCATGGTTTGCCCTCTCATTCATTCGCCCGATCCCAACAACTGCCACTGATAGCTCAACTCACTTGTCAGGTGATAAAAATCCAGATCCCCAACCCGATATAGGGCTGTTGCAACTCCAACTGCGATACATACAGCAAATGGGAAACGCTTTCGGGTGACTGAGCTAGCGTCTGGAGATACATACGATTTCATTTGTATAGATACGGCATAGCGCTGAATAGAAGCCATCCACTCACGCTTTACCGTAACAAGCAAAATTCCATACAGACCGGCTAAACAAACGCCATAGGCAGCAGAAAGCACAGTCGTCTCCCACCCGACAAAGGTCCCAACAGCAGCCATCAGCTTCACATCACCGGCCCCCATCCCCCCTAAAAGGTAGATGGGCAGCAAAACCGCTAAGCCGGTAGCTGCCCCTAATAACGCGTTCGATCCACCAATCCAGCCAAGAAAGATGGTCTGAAGAGCTAAGCCCAAGATCAAAGCTGGAAATGTCAGCCAGTTTGGGATTTTGTGACACCGAAAATCCACCACTGAAGCAACCATAAGTACGACAAGGAGGATGACGGTTGATAAATCATAGGTTTGATAAGCCAACATCGTTCATCCTCCATAATTGCCTGAACAGCTCTTCTCTCAAGTCTTAAGCACAAGCTGCATATACGTAATCATTACCAGTTTCTAAGGTAGTTTTGATGCCTGTGATCACGCCACACACTGCTGCACCAAGATCATCAAATGCAGTGATTACCGCAGCAGCAATCAGACTACCCGCTACTGCGTACTCAACAGTGGTCAGACCTTCTTCTTCTTTCACAAATGCAATCAATTTTTCTTTGAGAGTCATCATTGTCCTGTCCTCGGTTTGTGCATGTTCTGCTTGTTTGAATCAGCGTTGCATGCAGGTATGTCAATCAACTCACACGGGGAACTATAGGAGGGGTGTTTGGACAGGGTTGGGACTATTTTGCGTAAACACTGGGACTATTTTGTGATTTCTACCAATCCACTCAAAAATGAAAATGTTTCAAGCGAAACGAACTATAGATGAAGGGCTTAGCTCAATAGCTGTAAAGTTTTGGACTAAACTGCTTTGTATGGTGTTAAAGGTTGTTAACAAACACTGGGTTACAGCTGTACACTTATAAGCCACCTGTTACACGGACTTGGAAGCGGAATTCATGGAAAAATCAGTGTTATTCTGGATAGACATGAAAGCCTCAAGTAGTGATGAAGGCATCTCAGTCTTGTTTGAAAAGTACTTTTCAGTACGCGTTATGGCACCCGAGACAGTCACCTCTGAGGAAGCAGTATCACTGCATCCCAGGGCCATCTGCTTCGACTACGACTTCCCAGACAAATATGGTTTGGATCTATTGAGAAACACCCGTATGAGTTATCCGGATGTACCGGTTCTGCTTCTGACAGAGCAACATTCAGAAGCTCTAGCGGTTTGGGCACTCCGCATGCGTGTATGGGACTTCTTGGTAAAACCTCTAAATGCGGCTCAAGCAGAACAAGAAATTCAACAGCTAAGAAAGCAGATTGAATCCCACGATCATTGGGAAAATACGCCGTTTAATGGCTCGCAGGCACCTCCGATTCCTGAAGAAGCCCGTTTTATTAATAACGGCACTCAGGAAGAACGCGCACTGGCTCCTGCGATCTCTTATATCCAACAACACTTTACCGAAAAGATTACGGAAGAACAGATGGCTTGCCTGTGTCGCATGCGCCCCTTCCAGTTCAGTCGCAGCTTCCGCAAACAGTGTGGTATCACCTTCCAGGAGTTTGTACAGAGAACCCGAATCGAAGAGGCGATGCGACTCTTGCAGAATCCCAACATGCCTATTCTGGATATTGCACTCTCAGTTGGGTTTAGGGACCAATCTTACTTTACACGCGTCTTTAAAAAGCACATTGGCGTAGCACCTACCGCCTACCGTGAAAGCAGAACCCGTATAGCAGATCAAAGCAGTACATCTCACGAAACCCTCGATATGTTCCAACCATCAGTATCTGCCTAACACCGCAGTAACCCCTCTCAGCCACAGGGGACGTGGCTCCCAACACCCCCAACCAAATACCTTAAACGACTACCCCAAACTACGTTAGCCAGCAGCCCGATTTACATTATCCACAGCGGTGCGATCTCTTAACTCCCTGCGCAATACCTTACCCACGTTTGTTTTTGGTAGCTCGTTCACGAACTCAACATATTGTGGCACTTTGTAACGCGTCAGCTGCTGCTGGCACCATTCACGTATCTGTTCGGTCGTGAGCACATCAGCCTCCGTCACCACGAATGCCTTCACCACCTCACCGCAAATATCATCCGGTACACCAATCGCGGCACATTCAACGACATCCGGATGCGAACACAAAACATCTTCCACCTCGTTGGGGTAGACGTTAAAACCGGAGGTGATAATCATATCTTTCGCCCGATCCACGATGCGCAGATACCCATCTTTCTGCATTACGGCAATATCACCGGTGCGAAAATAACCATCCTTGGTGAAGGCCTGATCGGTTGCCTCAGGACGCTGCCAGTAGCCTTTCATGACCTGGGGGCCACGAACACACAACTCACCGGGAGCATCATCAGCTACTGCATTTCCATCATCCCCAATCACTTTGACCTCGGTTGCGGAGACCGGCAAGCCAATGCTGCCCAGCTGAACAGCATCGTAGGGGTTCACGGCAACCACGGGCGATGTTTCCGTCAGTCCATAACCTTCCATAATTTCGCACCCGGTTATGGATTGCCATTCAGCGGCGGCGGCGTGTGTCAGTGCCATACCGCCAGAGACGGTCATCCTCAGCTGCTCAAAATCCAGTTCAGCGAACTCAGGTTGTTTACACAACGCCACGAAAAGGGTGTTTAAACCCAAAAAAGTCGTCGGCGGCCAGTGCCCCATCTCTTTTATAAGGTTGGGAATATCGCGTGGATTCGGGATAAGAACACTATGACCGCCCGCAAGCATCACAACCTGAGACAAGGTGAAGGCATAGATATGGTAGAGCGGCAGCGGCGCGATCACCGCATCCTGCCAGCCATTCCCAACCGCATTGATGCGCTCGTAGGATTGCAGGATGTTGGACACAAGATTGGCATGAGTGAGCATCGCGCCCTTGGATACACCGGTTGTACCGCCGGTATACTGCAGCACCGCCAGATCTTCGGGATGAACCTCCAATGGCTCTGGAATCCCACCTAGACACAGATCAAGCGCATCGAACAGTGGAACCGCCTCGGGCAACCTAAACGGCGGTTCCATCTTTTTAACGTATTTCACCGCTGCGTTAATCAGCACCCGTTTTATTAAGCTGTGCAAATCCCCCACCTGGGTAACGAATACAGTCTCAATCGACGTATCGTCCAGAATCTCTTCCGCCTTGCACGCCATGCTTTTGTGAATAACCAACGCCTTTGCACCAGAATCCCGGAACTGATATCGCATTTCGGATGCGGTATAGAGGGGGTTGGTGTTCACGACAACCAGGCCTGCACGCAATGCGCCCAGCAATACGATTGGATACTGAACAATGTTGGGTAACTGAATGGCTATCCTGTCTCCGGGCTCAAGGCTGGTATGTTTCTGAAGATATACCGCAAACGCATCGGCCAGTTCATCCAGCTCCTGATAGCTCAGGGTACGCCCTAAACTGGTAAACACCGGTTTCTGTGCAAATTCCCTGCAGGCCCATGCTGCAACGTCCAAAACGTTGTTAAATCCCTGCGGGTTTATCTCACTTGGTACTACGTTGCCTCGCACTTCACTCATGACAGCGCCCCTTCCTGACTCTTACTGGTGTTATCACCTCCCTTAGTATGGCATCACTCAACAAATAAGCCTGCTTTGAGGTTTCGATATCGTAAACCGGTGTAGCCAAGATGCGGCGTATCAGGTAGCTGGACTGTTTTTATCATTCACCGCTATAAAAAAGACATTTTGAATAATAAAGTGTCGCTATTGCCACTCCTGCCTACTTAAAAGAATCAATTGATTTACAAAGAAAATTAAATCGATTATCAAATTAACCCTTTAATTACTAAGGAATAAATGTATAAATTTTTCATTTTTTAAAGTGTATTTTTTTTGATCAGTGCTAGCCTTAAGTGACGCATTGCTCAAAGAAGCCTTGCTCAACATACAATCGAATGGAGCCCGCATCGTTCGGGCCTGCTAACCATTGGTAAGCTTAAAAAAGGACATGACCAACCAAAAGAAATTGAGGGCGGTTAACAATGAGGAGCAACCCACCCCCTCTGAATGAGGGTTTCAAACTCGACCGGGAAATCGAAATGGAATTAACAAACGTACTAACGGATGAGGAGGTAGAAGCCACTTTGCAAGAACGTCTGGAAGCCTTTGAACTCACATGGAAAATTATCGACAACGGCCTCTTAGACGAACACTAACATGCAAATCACTTACTGACGGCCCCCGGCGATAATAGCGGTTAAATTCAGCGAGTAGGTTAAAACTAAAAAACAAACCGGGGGCTCATTTATTTAAAGATATTGATCATCGATTCGGCTTCACGATAAATACCAGCCTATGAAAACACCACGCCTGACCCACATTGCCCTGCACGTCCAAGATATCGATGCCTGTATAAGGTTTTATCATACGTACTGCGGCATGGAGATCATCCACCAGCGCCACCATGAACCTAAACGGATTGTATGGATGGCCGAACCAGACCGCGAGACCGACTTTATTTTTGTGCTGATGAATGGCGGTAATGACCTTGAGCTAGCAGCCGACGACTATCGACACTTTGGATTTGCCCTGGAAAGCAAAGACGCTGTTGACCAACTCGCCGCAAACGCACGCGAGGCCGGCGACCTGGTGTGGGAACCACGTCAGGAGCCTTTCCCGGTGGGCTACTACTGCGGCTTGTGTGATCCCAACGGCAACTACGTGGAGTTCAGCTACGGCCAGCCCCTCGGCCCCGGTGCAAACGATTTCGACAAGCTGACCGACAGCTAACCCTTACCTGAAATAAGCACTTTCCCGTATACTGCGCAGATCTATCCACTGCGAAAGGGAACGGGACACGATGACTGAGATCAACCAGGTTGGCGTAGTTGGCGCCGGACAGATGGGGGCAGGTATTGCCCAGGTAATTGCTGCGGCGGGTTTACCGGTACGCGTGTCGGATCTAAACCTGCAAGCCGCCGAAACCGGTGTGCAAACGATTGCCAAGCGCCTGCAATCCCAGGTAGAACGCGAGAAGATCACCCAGGCAGATGCGGATGCCATCGTTCAGAACATCATGCCTGTCGGCTCCCTTACCGAACTCGCCGACTGCGACCTGGTGATCGAGGCTGCAAGTGAGGATATCACGCTCAAGCTCAACCTGTTCCAGCATCTGGATTCAGTCTGCAAACCCGAGACCCTGCTCGCCTCCAACACCAGCTCCATCAGTATCACCACCATCGGTGCGGCAACCAGTCGCCCAGAAAAAGTAGTGGGTATGCACTTCTTTAACCCGGTGCCGGTCATGGCACTGGTTGAAGTGATCCGTGGTCTGGCTACCAGCGATGACACCTTTGATACCGTCAAGGCTTTCACCGAAAAGCTGGGCAAAAATCCGGTTGCCTGCAACGACAAAGCCGGTTTTGTCGTTAACCGCATCCTGATCCCGATGCTGAACGAAGCCTGCTACGTGCTGGAAGAAGGGATCGCCAATGTGGAAGACATCGATGCCGCCATGCAACTGGGGTGTGCCCATCCGATGGGGCCGCTCACCCTCGCCGACTTTATCGGCCTCGACACCTGCCTGGCGGTCATGGAGGTCTTGCATCGGGATCTGGGCGAAGATAAATACCGACCCGCACCGCTGCTGCGTAAATATGTGGCGGCGGGCTGGCTGGGCAAGAAAAGCGGTCGTGGCTTCTACGACTATCGCTAAGTAGCCTTCCCCATGTTGCCCGGGATTGGCGCGGTACCGGGCAACAATTTACGTTGTGATTTCTCCACTTTGCCACAATACTTGTAACTCAAAGGGGGGAAAATTCCATGCGCCAGCTCACCCTGATCCGCCATGCAAAATCCAGTTGGGACGATCCTACACTTTCCGACTTCGAACGCCCTCTCAACAAACGCGGTACCCGCGACCTCGCAGCCTTGGGCGAACGCGTCGCCGAATTCAACCTTTATCCCGACCGCATCCTGAGCAGTGGAGCCGCGCGCGCGATGACAACCGCCGAAGCGGTGAGTCAGGCACTGGAGATTCCAACAGAAGAGATCCGCGAGATTCCCGAACTGTACGAATCCTGTTACGAGACGCTGCTGAACGTACTGCAGAACCAGTCCGACCGCTACCGCCACATCATGCTGTTTGGTCATAATCCGGGGCTGGAGATGCTGGGATACTTCCTCACCCACGAAGAGCTGGATAAATTCCCTACCGGTGCCCTGATGCATATCCATCTGAGCATCACCAGTTGGTCAGAGCTGGCCGAAAGCTGCGGCACCCTCACGTTGTTTGATTATCCCAAGAAACACCTGACGACGACCTAGTTGCACCTGACCGCCATCTCATAAGCAGCTGACCAAACGTCTAAATTTCACTCACCCTTTGGTCGCAACCTCTGTGTTAGAATCCCGCCTGCATTTTTCCTGCATATCACATTCAGTGGACGATACCCTTGGACCTCTATCTGCAGTCGCTGGCGTTTACCGCCAATACCGTTGCTCCAATTTTCTTCATCGTATTTCTCGGCATTGTGCTGAAACGGATCGGTGTTATTGATGCCGCGTTTGTTGGCACCGCCTCCAAGTTGGTGTTCACCTTAACGCTACCGGCTCTGGTCTTTATGGCGATCTCCAGCACCGACTTTTATTCGGTCTTCAACCCCGACCAATTGATCTACTTTGTCGGGGCTACCCTCGTCTCCTTTATTGCGATCTGGTGGCTGGCGGCTCGCTGGATACAGGATGGACGAGACCTGGGCGCATTTATCCAGGGTGCTTTTCGCGGTAACTACGGTGTTATCGGTCTGGCGGTCTCCTACAACCTGTTTGCCGATTCGGGTCTGGCCCAGGCATCGATCCTGCTGGCGATGGTGATCCCGCTTTACAACACCCTATCAATCATCGCCTTGACCGTTCCGTTGCAGAAAGACGGCGGCCTGAAGTTCAGCGACGCTGTGTTGGAGATTCTCAAGAACCCTCTTATCCTGTCCGTGCTGGCCGCGCTACCCTTCTCCTTTATGGGCTGGACACTGCCCGAAGTGGTAGACAAAACCGGACGTTACTTCGCCAATCTCACATTGCCATTAGCACTGCTGGCCATCGGCGGCTCACTGAGCCTCAAAAGTCTGCGCGACAGGTCAGCCATGGCGTTCTGGGCCACAGCCACCAAACTGGTCATCCTGCCAATTATTCTGAGCATCGGTGCCTGGATCTACGGTTTTCGTGGCCAGGAACTGGCGATGCTGTTCATCCTCTTTGGCTGCCCGACCGCCGCAGCCAGCTTCGTGATGGCAAAAGGCAGTGGCGCCAACGGTGAACTGGCCGCCAACATTATTCTGACCACCACCCTGGGATCGGTATTGAGCCTAAGCGCCGGTATTTATCTGCTGCGCGTGTGGGGCATTATCTGACACGATATCGCCGCCTGTTTCACTTCGCGGTATATTTAAAGCACGCAATCTGTTTTCCGCGAGGAGCCGACCGATTTGATCACCTTTCTGGACAATCTGCTGAACATCTATCTGGAGACCGCTCTGTGGTTACTGCTAGGACTCTCCCTTGCAGCGGTCATCAAGGGCTGGATTCCCGAAGCGCTGGTGAAGCGTTTGCTCAGTGGCAATGGTCCCGGTTCAGTCATTCGTGCCGCCCTGATCGGTGCACCGCTCCCGCTTTGCTCCTGCGGCGTATTGCCCACCGCAGTGGGCCTGCATCGTAGCGGGGCCTCCAAACCGGCCACGACCGCATTCCTGATCGCCACACCAGAAACGGGCGTTGATTCCATCACGGTCACCTATGCCCTGATGGGACCGGTGATGGCTGTGATTCGCCCACTGGCTGCGATTACCAGTGCCATCGTGAGTGGCCTGATGGTGTTGTTCTTTGACCGGCCAACCGCGGAGGAACCTGCCTCCCAGCCGGACGCGGTAAAAAGCTGTTGCAGCAGCAATCAAGCCGACCCCGTGCAGAAACAGGCAGTAACAAGCAGCTGTGCGAGTGCATCAACAACACCGCAACCTGAAGTAACTGACAGTTGTTGCAGCCCTAACACAACGCAGAAACGTGCAACTGATACGAAAACAGCAGGATGCTGCGCCAGTAACGACACAACCTCGCAGACAACGCCGGGAATCTGGTCCGGTATGCGCTTCGCGCTGGTCGATATTCTGGACGACATCAAATACTGGATGGCGTTTGGCTTGGTGTTGGCCGCATTGATCGCATCCGTGATCGAACCGGGCAACCTGGCCGCCTACGGCTCAGGCCTCGGTGCGATGCTCCTGATGCTCGTGGTTGGCCTGCCGCTCTACATCTGCGCCAGCGCATCCACGCCGTTGGCAGCAGCGCTTCTGCTTGCAGGGCTCTCTCCCGGTACCGTATTGGTCTTCTTGCTGGTTGGCCCGGCGACTAATATAGCCTCGCTGGGTATTCTGCTGCGCGAGCTGGGCAAACGCGCGTTGATACTCTACCTGTCCGGTATCAGCGTCAGCGCCATTGTGATTGGTCTGCTGGTCGACGGATTGCTCGGTGAACATGCCATCCAATTAGCAGAAGGCATTACCCATCATCAGAACGGCGACACTTACAGCCTGCTACACTGGGCCGCCGCATTTGTTCTGCTAATGTTGACGATCAAACCGCTGCGCAGCCGTTTTGGATTCTGATTACCTATGTGGAAACTATTTTCCGGGCGCCAACAGAAGTTGGCAGATGCCATCACCTCCGCCGATCTCGACAAACTGGCCAAGCTGTTAGCCAAGTTCGAGATCAATGAGCTGGACGCACCGCTGTATGACAACCAGTCGGCAGTTGAACTGGCGATCCTGAACAGGCAGCCCAAATCACTGGAGCTGCTTTTGAACCGAGGTTGTGACGCCAATGCTACCGCCAGTTGTGACACCCCATTGGTCCTGCTAGCGCTGCAGCAGCCAGAAAACAGCCTTGCATTGCTCACACAGTTATTGCGCGCCGGAGCTGATGCCAACACCACCGGTTTGCTGTCCGCATGTTTTTCCCACTGCGCCGAGACAGCGCTGATGGTACATATCAGTCGTCTGATCGAGCATGGCTGTCATATCAGTGGGGACACGGACCTGATGGTACAAGCGTTGGCCACCGAACGATTGGAGCTGATCCATTTCCTGATTAACTCCGGTGCCAACCTGCCTGCCGACACCACGTCGATCAACTGCAGCGAAGAAACGTTAGCGTACGCCAAACGCTGTGAAGATGATCGAAAAGTGCGTGAGATGATGCAGCAGCTCTAACTGATCAAAAATTGCGCTAAATCACTTTTTGTGCACTTTGGAATCAACAAGTGTACGAATTGCATCCACAAAATATCTCGGTCGAAATTGCCGTCTATACTGACCTTCTGTTCGAAATCTGCTCGAACACCGATAACAACAAGACGCGAAGAGGATTAAGAAGATGGAGCATCAGGCCGTTCAGAATAATTCACCGCAGTTGCAAGGTGCGGATCAGCCGCGCATTCGCAGGGAAGAGATCATACAGGAACTGCGCCGTCAGGCTGCCGTACTGAGGGATGAAGGAGAAACTGCCGCGGATTTCTGGCTGGCAGAGCAGTACGAAACAACAGCAGATTTGCTGAATTAACAGCCGGAGAATCCCGGCTTAAGAGAGAACGATCAGCTGCTCTGGGGAAGGTGCGAATTTTCCCGTAAGCCCCGCAGGGCAGCTGATCTTGCCTTTACCGCCAGAAAATTACTTCTGCGCAGCAATCACAGACACTTCCACCAGCAGCTCTGGACGTGCCATACGTGCTTCAACACACGCACGTGCAGGCGCGAAACCTTCCGGTACCCATGCATCCCATACTTCGTTCATTGCCGCAAAGTCTTTCATATCACGGATGTAAACAGTCGCGGAAAGGATATTTTCGCGGTCGCTGCCCGCCTGCTCCAGCAGCGCGTCCACTTTGTCCAGCATGGTCTGAGTCTGCTCTTTGATGCCTGCAGATGCATCCGCAGCCACCTGACCACACAGGTATACGGTGTTGTTGTGAATAACAATACGGCTCATGCGCTGGCCGGTTTCCATACGAGTGATGCTCATGGGGTGACCTCCGGATCAAAAAATAGGATAAGAATTTTTAGCAATAATAGCCCGCTTAGGCAGAGATAAGTCAGCGTTTTGCTGCGCTTATTCGGTGGAAAGCTTCGTATTTCAGATAACAGCAGAAAGATTTCCTACGCAACTGAAGTTCACCCTATCCACATGAGTTTTAAACATGCTGCAGTAGCACATCAAACCAAAGTTGACTGGTCGCCCGGGAACATCTGTCCGATAGTGGCTAGACACAACAAACAGGCCGGACAATGCATCCGGCCTCGCACATGTTCTTGCTGATGAAGTCTGTACTGTTCCTACACCCTGTGAATGCAACGTACCAACAGGCACTCTCAGAACAATAAAAGGAGTCCAATTATGGATTTCAAAGCCGTCGCTGAAGCTACGAACAATCCACATATTGTCAAACAGCATACTAAAGGTGCTAGAGTAGAGAAGGTCATTCGTATTATTCGCAAGGATAGCGTGCACATCGCCTCCTCCGAGCACACATCTGCTCAACCAAATCCGGAGTCTGTGCACCACGCGTCTGACCTGTTGTGATGTGTCCAAGAGCCGGAACTACTTTCCGGCCTGACAGAAGGAACCAACAGATGCCGTACAACCAGTCTCTACTTGATGAACTGAACCTGCTCAGCCAATTTTCTCTGGAATCGACCCAGAGTGGCATTAAAGTCCACCATACGGCAGCGCAGGAGATGATTGATGCTGCGAAACGCCTGCATGACAAGGGCCTGATCACCCAGGACGACGGTGGTTATCTGACACCACTGGGTCGGGATGCACTGGAGCACAGTGAAGCGTTGATCATGATCCTGACGACCGAAAGCCGCCAACCAATTTAAGGTTGTGCTACTAAGGAAAAAGCCACCGCTTCAGGTGGCTTTTTTGTATTCGGGAAATTGTGAACCCATCGATCAGAGACCCAAGCGCGGAATCTCGATCTTCGGGCAGCGGTCCATAACTACATCCAGACCTGCCTCACGCGCCCGGGCGGCCCCAGCTTCATTGATCACATCCAGTTGCAACCAGACCGCTTTGGCACCTACGATGATCGCTTCATCGATCACCGCACCCGCCGCTTCGGAGTTACGGAACACATCCACCATATCAATCGGCTTGTCGATCTCCGCCAGGGAGCCCACCACTGTCTGCCCGAGGATCTCGTGGCCCTTCTGCACCGGGTTCACCGGAATCACCTCATAGCCACGCTGCAGTAAGTAGTTCATCACACGATAACTGGCGCGTTCCGGTTTCGGGCTGGCCCCCACCAGGGCAATGACTTTGCTCTCGTTCAGCACCTTAACCACGGTTTCATCGATGCTGGACAACAGTTCCGTTTCACTCATCTGCGTTCCCTTCTGAACATATAGGACAGGCTTTGTCCTTACGCAGTTTAAGGGAGCGCCACTCCATGGTGCGACCGTCCAATAGTAGCAACTTGCCCACCAGCGGCTCGCCAATATTCGCAAGCACCTTCAGGGCTTCCATCGCCTGCACAGCACCGACGATACCCACCAACGGCGCCAATACACCGGACTCGGAGCAGGTCAGGTTTTCATCATCGCCCTGCTTGTACAGGCACTGGTAGCAGGGGGAATCCTCTTGCCGTGGATCGTACACAGCCACCTGCCCTTCAATGCGAATGGCCGCACCCGACACCAACGGTTTCTTGTGTTTCACACAGGCTTCATTGACAGCAAAGCGGGTGGTGAAGTTATCGGTGCAATCAACCACCAGATCCACCTCGGCCACCAGCGCATCCATCTCCTCGCCGGACAGGCGCTGATTGACAGTACGGATACACACATCCGGATTCAGTGCATTCAGTGTTGCTTTGGCTGACTCCACTTTCGGCTCGCCGATACGGTCAGTGGTATGCGCTATCTGTCGCTGCAGGTTGGAGAGGTCAACTTCATCATCATCCACCAGCACCAGCTCACCCACCCCGGCAGCAGCCAGGTACATCGCCACAGGACTGCCCAGACCACCTACCCCCAGCACCAGTACGGAGGCGTTCAGCCAGGCTTCCTGCCCATCGATCTCAACTTCGGGCAACATAATCTGGCGGCTGTACCGCAGTAACTGTTCATCACTCAGCATTGTCTTCACTACCTCTCCAACAGCCCAGGGTCACACGGTCACGCGCACCCAGGTCCTGTATGGTTTCTACATTCGTATATCCAAGCCGTTGTAACAGCTCGCGGGACACGGGTCCTTGATCATAGCCATGCTCAAACAGCAGCCAACCGCCGGTGTTCAAAAACGTGCGTGCAGTGTCGGCTATCTGTTCAATATCCGCCATCCCCTGATTATCGGCAATCAGCGCACTGAGCGGCTCAAACCGCACGTCGCCCTGCTGCAGGTGCGGATCTTCGGGATCGATATAGGGCGGATTGCTTACGATCATATCGAACGTGCCCTGCAGTGGCTCAAACCAGCTTCCCTGCACAAACTCTGCGTTGCTGATCTCCAGGCGCTGGCGATTACGCTCTGCCAGTTGTACCGCAGCATCAACACGATCACAGCCTACTACGTGCCAACGTCTGCGCTCTGATGCCAGCGACAGCGCGATCGCGCCTGTTCCGGTACCCAGGTCCGCCACCCGGTACGGTCCCTCCGCCAGCTTATCCAGCGCCACTTCCACCAGAGTTTCGGTCTCAGGCCGGGGAATCAGCGTATCGGGGGTAACCTCCAGATCCAGTGTCCAGAACGCCTGTGAACCGATCAGGTGCGCAACCGGCTCACCCAATAAACGCCGCTGCAGGAGTACCTTATAGGCATCAACCTGCTCAGCGGACAACTCCCGATCAGACCAGGTAAACAGATAACTGCGAGGTTGCTCTATTACATGACAGAGCAGCAGCTCAGCGTCCAGACGGGAGGAATCGCTCACCTCTTGCAAACGCGCATGCTGCGCCACGGCTTGTTCAATGTTCATGTGCTACCCGCAGGATTGTACAACGGCTTTCATACTACTCTGACGCCTCGGGCCGCAGAAGTCGACCAACGAGCGAGTTATTGCCGTTTTTGATTAAGACAAAAAAGCCCCGGTACTCCACAGCATCGGGGCCTTTCAGCAGTTCTTCGTAAACAGGTCAGGTGTCGGACAACGCGCCCAGCTGCTCTGCCTGATATTCGTTCATCAGGGGATCCACCACGTGACCCAGCTCACCCGACATCACTTCCTGCAGCTTGTACAGGGTCAGGTTGATTCGGTGATCCGTCACACGGCCCTGTGGATAGTTATAGGTCCGGATACGTTCGGAACGGTCCCCGCTGCCCACCAGGCTCTTACGGGTGCTCGCCTGCTCGGCTGCATGACGTTCCATCTCCGCCGCCTGCAGACGGGACGCCAGTAACGACATCGCTTTGGCACGGTTCTTATGCTGGGAGCGCTCTTCCTGACACTCTACCACCACGCCGGTTGGAATGTGCGTAATACGGATCGCCGAGTCGGTCTTGTTGACGTGCTGACCACCGGCACCGGAGGCGCGGAAGGTATCCACACGCAGATCCGCCTTGTTGATCTCGATCGCTTCCACCTCGTCCATCTCCGGCATCACCGCCACGGTGCACGCAGAAGTATGGATACGGCCCTGGGACTCGGTTTCCGGTACACGCTGTACACGATGGGCGCCGGACTCGAATTTCAGGCGGGAGAACACATCGGTGCCCACTACGCGGCTGATCAGTTCTTTATAACCACCGTGCTCACCTTCGTTGGCGCTGACCACTTCCACTTTCCAGCCCATACTTTCGGCATAGCGCGAGTACATGCGGAACAGGTCACCGGAGAAGATCGCCGCCTCATCACCGCCGGTTCCGGCACGGATCTCCAGGAAGACGTTACGGGAATCGTTCGGGTCTTTTGGCAACAGCAGGATCTGCAGCTCAACTTCCAGCGACTCAATACGCGCCTTGGCATCGGACAACTCATCCTTTGCCATCTCGCGCATATCGGGATCATCGTCCTTCAGCATCGCCTCAGCCTCTTCCAGATCGGAGAGCGCCTCGTTGTAAGCTGCAAAGCTTTTTACTACCGGCTCCAGCTCCGCGTACTCCTTGGAGTAGTCACGGAACAGATTCTGATCGGAAATAACATCCGCATCAGACATCAGCGCAGCGAGTTCTTCGTAGCGATCGCTGAGCTTTTCTAATTTCGCAAGAATGGATTCTTTCATTATTGGGTATCGTTCTGATCCGATTCGGAGAGCTGATACAGCTCCTGCACCATCGACAGCACTTCAGTGCGGCCTTCGGCACTGGCTTTACGCATCTGAATAGTAGGCTGGTGCAACATTTTATTGGTTAGACCACGGGCCAGCTGAGTTAGCACCTCTTCCGCGTCTTTGCCGTTACGCAACTGACGCATCGCTTTTTCCAGCTCCTGATCACGGGTCTGCTCCGCCTGGCTGCGCAAGGCGGTCAGGGTATCCACCGCCAGCAGAGAGCGCAGCTGGCGCATAAACTCATGGGCACCCGCTTCGATGATCTCTTCCGCCTCACGGGCGGCATGTTCTCGGCTGCGCTGGTTCTCTTCAATCACCTCTTTCAGGTCGTCGACAGTGTACAGATACACATCGTCCAGATCGGCAACCTGTGGTTCGATATCACGGGGTACGGCGATATCTACCATA
Organism: Pontibacterium granulatum; assembly: GCF_029961155.1. Lineage (GTDB taxonomy): Bacteria > Pseudomonadota > Gammaproteobacteria > Pseudomonadales > Balneatricaceae > Pontibacterium > Pontibacterium granulatum. Next base: position 158,379 of record NZ_JASBRH010000004.1, read on the forward strand.
AAGATCGGTTCGTGCTTACGCTTCTTCAGCGCCGCTTCCACCGCGCCCTTACCCAGAATCGGCAACTGACTGGCCGTGGAGGCGATCACGATATCCGCATCGCTGAGCGCCCCGGGAATATCACCCAGCAGAATCGCCTTGCCGTTGAACTCTTCCGCCAACGACAGCGCACGATTCAGGGTACGGTTGGCCACCGTAATATCCTGCACACCCGCCTGCGCCAGGTGACGCGCCACCAACTCGATGGTTTCACCGGCACCGATTAGCAGCGCACGGCTACTGCTCAAGTCAGAGAAGATGTGTTGCGCTAGGCTCACCGCAGCATAGGCGACAGACACCGGGTTCTCTCCGATCGCGGTATCGGTACGGACCTGTTTGGCCACTGAGAAAGTCTGCTGAAACAGACGTCCCAGTTCCGCGCCTACGTGCCCCTCGTCCTGCGAGAGCGCAAACGAGGACTTCAGCTGCCCCAGGATCTGTGGTTCACCCAGCACCAGGGAATCCAGGCCACTGGCCACGCGCATCATATGGCGGGCGGCGTCTTCCCCCCAATGCGCATAGGAACACTGCTGCAACTGGTCGGGGTCCAGGTCATGGAAACGCCCCAGCCATTCAAGCAGGGCACGGGTACCTTCAAGTTCGGTGGTGCAGTAAAGTTCGGTGCGGTTGCAGGTGGAGAGAATCGCCACCTCTTTCAGAGAGGCAGACACGCGTGCGTCAGACAACGCGTCCGTCAGCTGCTCGGGAGTAAACGCAACACGTTCCCTCACCGATACCGGAGCGGTTTTATGGTTAATACCTAACGCCAATAAAGCCATAACGCCCAAAAACTACCTCTGCAAAAGACGAATACAGTCCAGTGATTTAAATCAAGCGCGCTATGATACAACGCTTTGTGCAAAAGGTTAAAAATCCGCTCCGCTAATTCGCTGATCTGGCACCATACTTTCGTACGTAAAGGCGCAAAAGGCAGCGCAAAAGCGATTCTGAACCAAGCAGCCCGGATGCAGTCCACAGTCTGGTAGACTGACATTCACCTCCAGATTCATCTATAGTGACCTGAAAACACAGGGACGCCGGCTCATCATCACATGAAAATACGCCTCTACGCTTTAATCACTGCCGCCCTACTCTCCGGCTGCAGCATGCAGAACACCCGAGAACAGGATGCCTACGTTGTGCGGCCGCCGACCTACACACCGGGCGAGTTCAACCGCGAGTCGATCTATGAACTGCTGGTTGCCGAACTGGCAGGCCAACAGGGTCAGTTTGACCTTGCCCTGAATAACTACATCAAGCAGGCGCGCCTGAACCGTGATCCGGCGATTGCCGAGCGCGCTACCCGCGTCGCACAATACCTGCGCAACGTGGAAGGCATCACCGAAGCTGCAGGCCTCTGGATCGAGACCGATCCGGAAAATGCCGAGCCCTACCAGATCTCCGCCAGTATTCTGCTTCACCAGAAACGTTATGAAGAGGCGATGCCACTGGTCGAGCGAGCGCTGGAATTCGACCGCCCCCGCATGCTGGCGGTGATCCGCGGACAGATTCCCGAAATGCCCAACGAGGTCATCAACGGTTACATCAACCTGTTCACCCAGCTACTGGACAAAGAAGCGAACCAAACCGACGTGCTGGTCACCCTGGGACTTCTCTATAAACAGCAGGACAACTTCGATGCAGCGCTGGCTACCTACGAAACCGCCTTGGCGCTTGACGCCCGCAGCGCCGATGCGATTGCCCAGAAAGCAGAACTGTTACGGCTGCGCGGTCAGTTTACTCAAGCCCTGAAGACACTGGCTCCAGCACTGAAGGCCCAGCCTGACAATCAGTCGCTGATGATTCTAAACACCCAGTTGCTGTTCCAGTCTGGCCAGGTTGATAAAGGTGTTGCGCAGGCTCAAGAGATCCTGGCGATCAACAACAAGGACTACCAGCTCAAGCTCTACCTCGCGCTGTTGCTGCTGGAAAACAACCGCAGTGACGACGCGCAAATATTGCTGAACGAACTGCTGAAGCAGAACAGCAACGATACCCGCCCCCACTTCTATCTGGGCGCCATTGCACAGCAGAAGGGAGAGATCGAACAGGCGATTGATCATTTCCTCGAAGTGGACGATCCCTCCACCGCTTTTCAGGCAATTGGCCGTGTATCCGCGCTACTTGACTCGCCAGAAGACCGTGAGCGCCTCACCGGCATCATCGGTGACCTGCGTAAAACCCGCCCCGACCTGGCTACCCAGCTTTACACAATGGAAGCGGAATGGCTGAACCTGCACAACTTTACCGATGACGCACTGGTTGTACTGGAAGAGGCGCTGGCACGTTACAACGATGACGTAAACCTTTTATACACCCGCGCCATGATGCTGGAAGGCATAGACTTTGCCCGTGCCGAAGAGGACTTACGCAAGATCCTGGAGATCGAGCCCGACAGTTCACTGGCCATGAATGCCTTGGGTTATACCTTGACGATCCACACGACGCGTTACGAGGAAGCCTATGAGCTGATTGCCCAAGCCATGCAGATCCGCCCGGACGATCCGGCGATCGTTGACTCCATGGGCTGGGTGTTGTTTAAACTGCAGCGCTACGAAGAATCGATTCGGTATCTGCAACGCGCCTACAACGAGATCAAGGATGGCGAGGTGATTGGCCACCTGATTCAGGCATACTGGGCAAATGGCGATAAGCAGAAAGCTCGTGCCTTGCTGGACGAAGCCCTGGCGAAAGACCCGGATAACAGCCACTTGCAGGAAGCCGCGCAGGCGATCGGAGCCCAGTAACAATGTCACTGTTACGTCTCTCTGCATTAAGCCTGTTGATCGCACTCTCCGGCTGTAGCGTCCTGAACGTGCAGCAACCGGTTCAGATCCCGGCAGGCAGCTGGGCAGAATACCAACTGGAAATGGCCGCCATCACCGACTGGGAGCTCAGTGGCAAAATTGGCATCCGCACGCCGGATGACAGCCAGTCTGCCAACCTGTACTGGCAGCAACTGGATCAGCGATACGCCATCGAAATGACCGGGCCGCTTGGTCAGGGCGGTGCGCGCATTGTCGGCCAACCCGGTGATGTAAAAATCAGCATTGCAGGTGAAGGCGATTTCCAGGCCAGCTCGCCTGAGGCGTTAATGCACGACACCCTGGGCTGGGCCGTACCGGTACAACAGATTCAGTGGTGGGTGCGCGGCCTGCCGTCACCGGATTCCGCTTTCCAGTATCAGTTAAACAACAATCGCTTATCCCAGTTGCAACAGGATGGCTGGCAGGTAAACTATCTACGTTACAGTCAGCACGACAGATACACATTGCCGGGTAAAATCCGGCTGAGCAGGGACGCACTCAGTATCACGTTAATTATCAATGAATGGACAGCACTGAGATAGCTGTTTCGGTGTTGACTTTCGTCAGCGCTTCTTAGAGAATGTGCGCCTCTTTAAACGGGAGGCCGAATCCTCCATACAGGAGAATACTGGGGTATCGCCAAGCGGTAAGGCACGGGATTCTGATTCCCGCATGCGGAGGTTCGAATCCTCCTACCCCAGCCAATTGCTCATGACCGGTTCCCTTTCTGACATAAATTCCGATCCAATTACCGAAAAGGTGCACGTTGTGTCCAAGATGATGGTCTTTACCGGGAATGCTAACCCGGAACTGGCTCGCAAAGTTGTTGAGCGTCTGGATATTCCCATGGGTAAAGCAAACGTTGGCCGGTTCAGCGACGGTGAAGTAACCGTCGAGATCCAGGAAAACGTGCGTGGCAAGGATGTATTTGTAATCCAGTCCACCTGTGCGCCTACCAATGACAACCTGATGGAGCTGATTGTACTGGTTGACGCCCTGCGTCGTGCATCTGCTTCCCGCATCACTGCGGTTGTTCCTTACTTCGGATATGCCCGTCAGGACCGTCGCCCACGTTCTGCGCGTGTACCTATCACAGCTAAAGTGGTTGCCGACCTGATGTCCAACATCGGTATCGACCGCGTACTGACTGTTGATCTGCACGCTGACCAGATCCAGGGCTTCTTCTCTGTTCCTGTTGATAACGTATACGGCTCTCCGGTACTGCTGGACGACATCGTTGACCAGGAATACGAAAACGCAATGGTTGTATCTCCTGACGTAGGTGGCGTGGTACGCGCCCGTGCTGTTGCAAAACAGCTGGACTGCGATCTGGCGATCATCGACAAACGTCGTGAACGCGCAAACGAATCCCAGGTAATGAACATCATCGGTGATGTTCAGGACCGTACCTGCATCCTGGTCGACGACATGTGCGACACAGCAGGCACCCTATGCAAAGCTGCACAGGCACTGAAAGACAACGGCGCAGCACGCGTTGTAGCCTACGCTACCCACGCAGTCCTGTCCGGCCCGGCAATCAACAACATCCGCAACTCGGTGTTGGATGAGCTGGTTGTTTCCGACACCATCCCGCTGTCTGACGACGCACAGTCTTGCGACAAGATTCGTCAGCTGACTCTGGCTCCAATGCTGGCTGAAGCGGTACGTCGTGTCTGCAACGAAGAATCCATCAGCGCGATGTTCCGCTAAGCGACATCCGCTGAACGCCCTGCTCGCGAGAGCAGGGTTTAATAGCCCTCCGAGGCATCAATCAACTGCAAAGCTCTGGTCGCGGAGGTTTGCAGTTTTGTTTATTAAAGGTATTAAAAATGTCTGAATTTGTAATCAACGCTGTAGCGCGTGAAGACGAGGGGAAAGGTGCGAGCCGCCGCCTGCGTCGTGAAGGTCTGGTTCCTGGTATCGTTTACGGTGGTGACAAGCGCAAGAAGCCTGTAGCTATCTCCATCCCTAACAACGAACTGATCAAAGACATTCAGGACGAATCTTTCTTCTCTTCCATCCTGACCGTTATGCTGGACGGTAAAGAAGACAAGGTAATCATCAAAGACCTGCAGCGTCACCCAGCACGTCCAGAAGTTCTGCACGCAGACTTCCAGCGCGTGACTAAGACTACCAAGATCAAGATCACCGTTCCTCTGTCTTTCGTAAACTTCGAACAGTCTGCAGCCTCTAAAGGCGCGGCTAAGTTCGCAGTTGAGAAAAACACTGCAGAGATCCTGTGTCTGGCTGAAAACCTGCCAGAAGCTCTGACTGTAGATCTGTCTTCTGCTGAAGTTGGCCAGGTTCTTCACCTGTCTGACATCACTCTGCCAGAAGGTGTTGAGATCGTTGCACTGCGTCGCGGCGCAGACCACGACCAGGGTATCGGTTACGTTTACTCTCCACGTGGTGCTAAAGCAGGTAAGTAATTACTTCCCGCTTTAACGCATAAGGTACCGGCATGAACGACAAGATTCAGCTTATCGTTGGTCTGGGAAATCCCGGAGCACAATACGCAAATACCCGTCACAATGCCGGTGCCGAGTTTGTTGAGCAGCTCGCTGCTCAACAACTCACCTCCTTGCAGCCCGAAAAGAAGTACCACGGGCTCTACGCAAAAGTTCATATCGATGGCCAGCCGGTTCACCTGCTGGTACCCACTACATTTATGAACTTGAGCGGCCAGTCGGTTTCATCCCTGGCAAACTTCTTCAAAATCCCCCCTGAATCCATTTTGGTTGCTCACGACGAGCTGGATATGCCTCCGGGTGTCGCTCGTTTCAAGAAAGGGGGTGGTCACGGTGGCCACAATGGCCTACGCGATATCATCAGCAAAATGGGCAACAACAAGAATTTTTACCGCCTGCGCATAGGTATCGGCCATCCCGGCCACGCCAGCCAGGTGTCCGGCTTTGTCCTGAGCAAAGCACCGGTCAGTGAACGCCAGGCAACTGATGCCGCCATTCACGAATCGATCCGCTATCTGCCTGAAGCCATCAAAGGCGACTGGGCAAAAGCGATGAATCAACTCCACAGTTTCAAAGGTTAACGGTAGGACTCACCATGGGTTTTAAATGCGGTATCGTCGGTCTGCCTAACGTCGGCAAATCCACCCTGTTCAACGCTCTGACTAAAGCAGGCATCGCGGCTGAAAACTACGCGTTCTGTACCATCGAGCCAAATGCCGGTGTTGTACCAATGCCTGATCCTCGCCTGGACAAACTGGCCGAGATCGTGAAGCCAGAGAAAACCATCCCAACCACCATGGAGTTTGTGGATATCGCCGGCCTGGTTGCAGGTGCATCCAAAGGTGAAGGCCTGGGTAACAAGTTCCTGGCAAACATCCGCGAAACCGATGCGATCGCTCACGTAGTACGCTGCTTCGAAGATGAAGATGTACAGCACGTTCACAACCGTATCCACCCGCTGGAAGATATCGACATCATCAACACCGAGCTGGCACTGGCAGACCTTGAGTCTGTTGAGAAGCAGCTGCAGCGCGTTCTGCGTGTTGCCAAAAGCGGCGACAAAGATGCGATCAAACAGAAAGAGATGCTGGAACGCCTGCAGGATCACCTGGGTGCAGGTAAACCGGTTCGCTCTCTGGAACTGAACGAAGACGAAGCCAAGGTTGTGAAGCAGTTCCACCTGCTGACCGTTAAGCCAACCATGTACATCGCCAACGTTGATGAAGATGGCTTCGAAGACAATCCACACCTGGACGCCGTACGCGAACTGGCTGAATCAGAAGGCGCCCAGATCGTTGCTATCTGCAACAAGCTGGAAGCCGAGATCGCCGAGCTGGATGATGAAGAGCGCGACGTTTTCCTGGAAGACTTAGGGATGGAAGAACCTGGTCTGGACCGCGTCATCCGTGCCGGCTACAACCTGCTGGGCCTGCAGACTTACTTCACCGCTGGCGTTAAGGAAGTCCGCGCCTGGACCGTTAAGGTCGGTGCGACCGCACCACAGGCAGCAGGCGTTATTCACACAGACTTCGAAAAGGGCTTTATCCGCGCCGAAGTAGTCTCCTACGATGACTTCGTTGAATACAGCGGCGAACAGGGCGCAAAAGAAGCTGGCCGCTGGCGCCTGGAAGGCAAAGACTACATCGTGAAAGACGGCGACGTGGTTCACTTCCGCTTCAACGTGTAAGCCCCTTTCCAAAGAAAAGCCGATCCCTCGTGATCGGCTTTTTTGTTTCTAGCTTTACCAACAACAGCGCCACAACTGCATACAAATCACCCAACACTGACGAACAAACAACCAGCCAAAATCGCTTTGCCTGAAGCTTCAAAAAAATCGCCGATTTTTTAGATTTTTTCGCAGACAAGCTGTTGACACATAAGCCAAAACAGAGAATAATTCGCGACCTCAACAGCACGGCAATATAGCTCAGTTGGTTAGAGCATCGCATTCATAATGCGAGGGTCGCAGGTTCGAGTCCCGCTATTGCCACCATGTTGAGATGAAAATGCAGGGGTATAGCCAAGCGGTAAGGCAACGGGTTTTGATCCCGTCATGCGTTGGTTCGAATCCAGCTACCCCTGCCACTTTTCGTGGCAATATAGCTCAGTTGGTTAGAGCATCGCATTCATAATGCGAGGGTCGCAGGTTCGAGTCCCGCTATTGCCACCATTTACTCTCATCGAGAGTTTGCATTTAAGCTCACTCGAGCGACATTGTTGGGGTATCGCCAAGCGGTAAGGCACGGGATTCTGATTCCCGCATGCGGAGGTTCGAATCCTCCTACCCCAGCCACTTCCTAAATACACCTCCCCCCACTTTTTTACAGTACTTTCCGTGAATTGATTGGCATCCGTTTCAAACTTTGTTTAATATCAATGCCTGATCATTTTTTGCCCTGACTTTTCCAATGAGTCTCGGTAGAATCCATGCGACTATACCAAGGACAGAACCTAAAGCGCCTGGGGCTCAGCGCATGACTCAATCACCTTCATTTGCAACCAAAGCGGTCTTAGACCAGCTCTCGACACGGCGACGTCAGAGATTGAGAAAGAACGTACAGCTAATGTTTCTGGGCATGTCCGCTGAAGAGACAGACCCAATCATTCGCCTGTTGCGTGCCTCTCGCCTGGCGCCACGAGGCCATTTGGTTTCTAACGAACAGGAGTTTCTGAGCGCCCTGAGTGAACGTTCTTGGGATGCGATTCTGTTTACAACCGATCAGTCCGGTTTCAGCGGCAAGAATGCAATGCATCACCTACGCCGCCTCGACAAAGACATCCCCCTTATCCAGCTGGTACCAAATTCCGACAGCCAGTACTTGCTACAGGGCCTGAAAAACAATATCCAGGCCGTTGTACCACTGGAAGAGAAAGAACTCCTGATTCTGGCCATCCGCCGCGAACTTGAAAACCTCGAGACCCGCCGTAAGTTGCGTCAGACAGAATCAGCGCTTTCCGATGCAGAGGAACAGTATGAGTCCCTGCTGGAAAGCTCCACGCACGCCATTGCCTGTTGTGACGGTGACACGGTCCTGTTTGCCAACCAGAGCCTGGCCTCCCTACTTGGCTTCGAATCCCCTACCTCTCTGATCGGCACCTCCCTGAGCCTCTGCTTCAGCCAGAACCACAAAGAGGAGCTTCAGGAACAGCTACAGCGCATGCAGACCGAGAATCTGCGTAGCGTCAGCCTGCAGCTGACAGCGCTACGGGCAGACGAAACCGAATTTAATACCAACCTCGCCCTCCGACCGGCACGCTACAACAACAGCGCCTGCATCCAAGTCAGCCTGAGCGCTGAACGCAAGGAAGAGGAAGAGGTACTGCAGGACAAACTGGACTTGGTATCCGGCCTCTACAACCTTGCACATTTCAACAGCGAACTGGATGAAACCCTGCAGCGGGCGCTGGAAGGTGGCGCTGACTGCAATATGCTGTATATCAGCTTGGATAACTACCTGGAGATCCGTTCTGATATCGGTATCGAGGGTTGCGACCAGATTGTGCGTGACATCTCCACGCTGCTCAAGAAACACGTGAACAAAGCGCATCTGCTGGCACGTCCGGAGGAAGACAGCTTTGCGGTGGTGTACCACGACCCTAATCCGGACAAAGCCTACAATCTGGCGAAAAAGCTGTGTAAAGCGATCTCCGGTAATATTTCCGAGTCCGGCAGCACCACTATCCAGACCACCTGCTCTATCGGTGTTGCCACCATCAGTGACAACACCCCAACCCGCAAGGTTATACTGGAGCGTGCCCGCTCTGCGGCCGACGGCATTCGTGCAGAGAACCAACGCGGCAACGGCGTAAAGCTCTACGAGCCTTCAGAGAGCAACACCGACGATGCCACTACCGATAAGGTCTTCATACTGGAAGACGCGATTCAGCATAACAACCTGAAACTATTGTTCCAGCCGATTGTTGCCCTGAACAGCCAGGACATCACCGACCACCATTACGAGACGTTCCTGCGCCTGCTGGGTGAAGACGCTGAAGAGATCTCGCCAAATGATTTCCTCGAAACACTGGACCAGGCTGATATCAGCATCAAAGTGGATCGCTGGGTAATCAAGGAAACCATGCTGAACCTGCAACGTGAGTTCCGCCGCAAGAAGCGTAACCGGGTTTTTATCAACCTCTCCAGCCGCACCCTAAGGGACCGCAAGACACTGCTATGGTTGGCTGAACTGCTGCGCAAGGCAGGATTGCCAGCAAACTATCTGGTATTCCAGATCAGTGAAAACGACGCATCGTCTTACCTGAAGCACGCCAAGTTGTTTGCTGACAGTCTGCGCAAGCTACACTGCCAGATTTGCATCAAGCACTTCGGCAGCTCCATTAACTCCGAACTGGTTCTGCAGCAGATCAACCCGGACTATGTAAAACTGGATGGCAGCTATATCCAGGAACTGAACGAAGCCGGTGCCGACAACAAGGACGTACTGAAATTGTTGCATATGCTGAAGGCTCAGCAGAAAGTAACGATCGCTCCGTTGGTCGAAGGCACACGCGTCATGGGTACGCTTTGGAAGGCAGGTGTAGACTTCGTTCAAGGTAATTACCTACAGTCGCCAAAAGATGCGATGGATTACGACTTCTTCGATAGCTAATATCCGCAAACACACAAAAAAACCCTTTTGACCGCCCTTGGCATGCAAGGAAATCAAAAGGGTTTTCTCACCACCGCCGTTCAGCGGCTGCGTCTTTACCTGTGTACTTATTTCAGCGCATCGCGATCACGGAAACCGATCAGGTACAGGATACCGTCCAGCCCCAGAGTAGAAATCGCCTGCTTCGCGCTTTGTCGTACCAGTGGTTTCGCACGGAACGCGATACCCAAGCCCGCAATAGAGAGCATCGGCAAATCGTTAGCCCCATCACCGACAGCGATAGTCTGCTCCAGACGCACACCTTCCTTCTCAGCGATCTCGCGCAGCAACTCCGCTTTACGCTCACCGTTTACAATGGTGCCTTTCACTTCACCCGTCACTTTGCCGTCAACAATGTCCAGTTCATTGGCGTGCACGTAATCAAAGCCCAGCTTCTCCTGCAGGTGGTGGCCAAAGTAGGTGAAACCACCGGACAGAATCGCAGTTTTGAAACCCAACGCTTTCAGGTTGGACACCAGCTCTTCCACACCTTCAGTCATCGGCAGGCGCTCTGCGATATCCTGCAGTACAGAGGCATCCAGGCCTCTCAACAGACCCACACGCCGACGGAAGCTCTCGTTAAAGTCGATCTCACCACGCATCGCAGCTTCGGTAATTTCGATCACCTGATCGCCGACACCGGCTTCCTTCGCCAGCTCGTCGATCACTTCGGCTTCGATCAGGGTGGAGTCCATATCAAACACCACCAGGCGACGGTTACGACGATAGATATTGTCTTCCTGGAAGGCGATATCCACATCCAGATCGCTGGCAGCTTTCAGGAACTCGGCACGCAGCGCTGCGTCATCATGCGGCGCGCCACGGACAGAGAACTCAACACAAGCTTTGGTCTGTTCAGCGGCATCGTTCAGTGAAATACGGCCGGAGAGACGGCTGATGTTATCGATATTCAGACCGTGCTCAGCAGCGATACACGTTACACGCCCGATGTGTTCTGCAGTAATCTTACGCGCCAGCAAGGTGATGATATGGCGGGACTTACCCTGGCCATCAACCCAACCCTCGTATTCATCCGCGTCCACCGGCTGGAAACGGATGTTCATGTTCAGCTCGTGCGCCTTAAACAGCAGGTCACGCAGCATCGGTGAGCTTTCAGCTTCTTTGGGTACTTCGATCAGAATCCCCAAGGACAGCGTGTTGTGGATAACAGCCTGGCCGATATCGAGGATATTGATCTGGTTTTCCGCCAGAATAGTGGTGATTGCGGACGTAACACCCGGTTTGTCATCACCGGAAATCGTGAGCAGGATTATCTCGTTCATCAAAAGTGGTTCCGTAGCCGGTCGGTTTGGGCGCAAATTATAACAGAGGTAATCTAATTCCTATCTATGATTACTGTAATACGCGATGGTAACTCTTCTTTATTGCTTTACTGCTGAGGGATGATCGCCTTGGACGACCTGATCACCTGGATCAACAGCAACAGCAGCCTCGGCATTCTGTTGGCAATCGGTGCGCTCTCTATGCTGGAGTCGCTCGCCTTTGTCGGTATTCTCGTACCCGGCATCGCGCTTCTAGCGACGTTAAGCTGGTTTGCCGGCCAACAGGCACTGCCTCTCCCCTTCATGCTTCTGAGCGGATTTATCGGCGCCGTAATCGGCGATTGGCTCAGCTACCTCCTGGGCCGCTACGCCAGCCACTGGATCTCTACCTTGGCGATTATCAAGCGTCACCCCAACTGGCTGACGGAAGGCCAGACATTTTTTTCCCGCTACGGCGGCCGTAGCATCTTTCTGGGGCGTTTTATTGGCCCTATCCGTGCCGTGACACCCTTTGTGGCCGGGAGCTGTGCAATGCCACCACGGCGCTTCCTGGCCTTTAACCTGCTCTCTGCCGCATGCTGGGCACCGGTCTCCCTGCTACCCGCTTATTGGCTCGGGCAGCAAGCGGAAGAGCTGCAGATGTCATGGAACATCTGGTTACAGCTGGTCGCGCTACTGATGTTTGTAGCGGTCTTGTTTCAGGCGGCCCACCATCAGCTGGAACCCGGCAACTGGCTATACCGCTATCTGCACCCTCTCGCTGAACACCCTCACAGGCAGTTGCGAACCCAATTGTTTGCCACCTGCATGCTCACCGTCTTGCTCGCCTGTATCGGTGTGCGCAGCTTTTCAGCACTACCCGCCTGGGAGCAGGACACCTTTCAAAGGATGCAAAACCTGCCTGAACACTTTTTCCCTGCTATCACACTGAGTACCCTGCCGGGTGACGGCCTTTTCCTGGCGCTGGGCAGTTTATCAACAGTCCTGCTGCTTTGGCTTTGTCGTCAGCGCTCAACCGCGCTCGGCTTTGTGTCCACCGTCGCGGCGACGATGGCAATCAATACGCTACTGAAGCTGTTATTTGACTGGCCACGGCCAGCTCTGGGACAACACCTGTACGAAAGCGCCAGCTTTCCAAGTGGACATGCGGCTGGGGCAGCGGCACTTCTGGCAGGCTGGGCAGTCTTGATGGCACATCGATATGAGGCCCGGACAAAACGCCGGATCTACCTGGGGGCGTTTGCACTGATCGCACCGGTGGCGCTCTCAAGAGTGTTGCTGGGGGTTCACTGGCCGCTGGATGTGATAGCAGGCAGTGCGGTAGGGTTGTTCTTTGCCACGCTACTGCGCTGGCAGATGGATCGGGAAGTAGTGGACTCCCCCATACCAACAGCATTCCGCTATTGGCTGGGGGCTGAGATCGTGGTGCTGTTCCTGGGCTACGCCTGGTGGCGCCTTCCTGCAGCGATCATCTTTTATACCAGTTAGCGCTCAGGCTTCTTTGCCGCTCTTTTTGGCGCTTTCTTGGTGCCCTTTTTAGTTGCGGCTGTTGCCGCTACCGTCTTCTTCACGGATGCCTTCTTACCCGCCTTGCCCTTGCGCTTCAGGGACTTCTTGCTCTTGCCTTTGGATTTCGGTGCCAGCTCTGCCAACTCCCGTTCAGCCGGAGAGAGCTGTTCCAAGCGCACTTTTTCCTTAGCCTCCCCCTCTTTCTTGCGGCGTGGATTGTGTGGCTCTTTTGCTTTGGCTTGGCTTGAGACCGGACGCTTGCGCGGCTTGCGGCTGCTCTCCCACTCATGTTTGCTGCCGTAATCGGCCTTACGACCGACTTCGGATGGCGCACTGATCTTGCCTTCTGCCAGCAACTGGCGCTTTTTCACCTTTTCACGGGTTTCGATGGCTTTCACCAGTTCAAAGTCGATCTTGCGCTCGTCCAGATCCACACGCACCACCTGCACACGCAGGCGATCACCCAAACGGAAGTTCTTGCGGGTACGCTCGCCCACCAGACGTTGCTTGGCTGCATCAAAGTTGTAGTAGTCCCCTGGCAGTGCGGTGACATGGATCAGGCCTTCAACGAACACGTCTTCCAGTTCAACAAACACACCGAAGCCGGTCACGGCGGAGATCACACCATCAAACTCTTCGCCCACCTGGTCCTGCATGTATTCACACTTCAGCCATGCCACCACGTCACGGGTTGCGTCATCCGCCCGACGCTCGGTCATGGAACAGTGCTCACCCAGCTGCAGCATCTGCTCCAGAGTGTAGCCATACTGGAAGTCTAGGTTAGGACTGAACTCTTCCGGACGCCCGATGGAGCGATCCTCTTTAGCCGAGTGAATCATGGCGCGGATTGCACGGTGCACCATCAGATCCGGGTAGCGGCGAATCGGGGAGGTGAAGTGTGTATAAGCAGGGTATGCCAGACCAAAGTGGCCTTTGTTGTCCGGGCTATAAACCGCCTGCCGCATGGAGCGCAGCATCATGGTCTGGATCAGGTGCCGGTCCGGACGCCCCTCAATCTGCTCTGCCAACAGCTGGTAGTCGGCCGGCGTGGGTTCTTCACCCCCGCCCAGATTCAGCCCCAGCTCGCCCAGATAGGCGCGCAGGCTACTTAGTTTCTGCTCCTTCGGCCCTTCATGGATACGGTACAGGGAAGGCACCTTCAGCTTGGCCAGGAAGCGCGCGGTCGCGACGTTGGCGCACAGCATGCATTCCTCGATCAGCTTGTGGGCATCGTTGCGGTACACCGGCACGATCTTCTCGATCTTGCGCTCGTCACCAAACAGGATACGGGTTTCGGTAGTTTCGAAATCGATCGCACCACGTTCCTCGCGGGCCGCACGCAGGCTGTGATAGAGGCCGTGCAGGGTTTCCAGATGCGGCACCAGATCGGCGTACTGACCACGCAGGGACTTGCCGTCTTTGCTCTCCGGTTCCATCAGCATCTTCCCCACCTTGGTGTAGGTTAGACGTGCGTGAGATTGGATCACCGCCTCGTAGAACTTGTATCCTGACAAGTTACCCGCGGCACTGATGGTCATCTCACACACCATCGCCAAGCGGTCGACGTGTGGATTCAGGGAACAGAGGCCGTTAGAGAGTAGCTCCGGCAGCATCGGTACTACGAACTCAGGGAAGTAGACCGAGTTACCGCGGTTGTGGCCTTCCAGATCCAGCGCACTGCCGGGACGTACATACCAGGACACATCCGCAATCGCCACCCACAGACGCCAGCCGCCTGAATTTTTCTTCTCCGCAAATACGGCATCGTCAAAGTCTTTGGCATCCTCACCGTCGATGGTTACCAGCGGAAGATGGCGCAGATCAACACGGTTGGCCTTGGCACTCTCCTCCACCTCGGCTGTCAGATCGCCGATCTCCTGACGCACCTGGTCCGGCCATTCGTTGGGTACATCGTGGTTGGCGATCGCAACCTTGATCTCCATACCCGGCGCCATATGGTCGCCTAACACCTCAACTACATGGGCCTGTGGCATCTGGCGTTTACCCGGCTGGCGGAACACCTCGACGATCACCAACTGCTGGTCGTTGTACTCCAGACGGTTTTCCGGGTTCGGCACGATCAATACTTTCTGGGTGACACGCTGGTTTTCCGGGATCAACTCACCAAAACCATTTTCACCGGTGAAACGCCCCACCAACTTGCGGGTGCAGTGTTCCAGTACCTCAACAATCTTACCTTCGCGGCGACCTTTGTGATCGACACCGACTTCCTGCACCAGCACACGGTCGCCATCAAATACCTGACGCATCTCGCGGGGCGTCAGAAACAGGTCATCACCACCCTCGTCGGGCTGCACAAAACCAAAACCGTCACGGTGACCGATCACTCGGCCCTGAATCAGCGACATACGCTTAATCAGACAGAACTCGTTCTTACGGTTGCTCATCAACTGGCCGTCACGGCACATCGCCTTGAGACGGTGCATCAGCGGGTCTGCCACGGCCGGATCATAGATCTCCAGCTCGCGACACAGGTGACGATGGCTGATCGGTGCGTTCCAGTTATCCAAGAACTCCATGATGAAAGCGCGGCTCGGAATCGCGTTACCGTATTTCTCCGCCTCTGCGGCAGCCTGAGGGTCTTTTTCGATCCAGTTATTACCCATACGGATGGTTTTGCCTATTCAATTCGAAATCTATTTTTATGAGTCTAACGCATGTCGTGCTTTCTATCTTCATTTCAGGCACTTAGCAGGTGTTTTATCGGCCATAAAACAAAAAAAGCCAGCATTTAGCTGGCTTTTTGTTGGCTCGGAGGGAATTAAGGACGGTCGTCGACCTCCTCTTCCTTCTCCGGCGGCATCAGGTCTTCCTTGGTCAGGTTCATCATGATCAGTACGTTCGCCGCCACGTAGATGGAGGAGTAGGTACCGATCAACACACCGACCAGCAGAGCAACAGCGAAGCCATGGATCATCTCACCGCCAAACACCGCCAGCGCAACCAATACCAGCAAGGTGGTCAAGGAGGTCACCAAGGTACGGCCCAGCGTTTGACTGAGGGAGATGTTCATAATCTCGATTGTTGATCCCTTACGTACCTTGCGGAAGTTCTCGCGGATACGGTCGGACACAACGATGGTATCGTTGAGGGAGTAACCGATTACCGCCAGCACCGCTGCGAGCACCGTCAGGTCGAAATCCAGCTGGAATACAGAGAAGAAGCCCAGCACGATCAGTACGTCGTGCGCCAAGGCCGATACCGCACCCACAGAGAACTTGAACTGGAAGCGAAACGCCACGTACACCATGATCATGAACAGTGCCAGCAACATACCCAGACCACCCTGTTCGCGCAGCTCCTCACCCACCTGGGCACCCACGAACTCGTTACGGCGCAGGGTCAGCTCCTGAGTTTCACCTTCCTGCAGCGCAGCAACCACCTTGTCACCCAGTTTCGGGTCGTGGTCCTGGCCCAGACGGATCAGGATGTCGGTCGGCGAACCAAAGGTCTGTACCACTGCATCGTCGTAACCCGCTGCTTCCAGCTGGCCACGCACTCGGTTCAGGTCAGCGGGCTGTTCGTAACCCACTTCCACCAGGCTACCGCCGGTGAAGTCCAGACCCATTTTAAGGCCGTTAACCGCCAGGGAACCGATCGAGATCAGCAGTAGGACTGCCGAGAACACTGTCGCAACTTTGCGCAGGCCCATGAAGTTCAAAATCTTTTCAGTCATCTCTTTTGCTCCCTCAGATCGACAGCTTCTTAAGCTGGCGACCACCGTAGGCCAGGTTAACCAGTGCACGGGTGACCATGATCGCAGTGAACATGGAGGTCAGGATACCCACGGACAGAGTGATGGCGAAGCCTTTCACCGGACCGGTACCCATAGCGAACAGGATCACTGCCGCCAGCAGGGTGGTGATGTTGGCATCAAAGATGGTGGTGAATGCGCGCTCGAAACCGGCGTGGATCGCAGACTGCGGCGGCAAGCCGTTCTTCAACTCCTCCTTGATACGGGAGAAGATCAAAACGTTGGCGTCCACGGCCATACCTACGGTCAGTACGATACCGGCGATCCCCGGCAGGGTCAGGGTTGCCGACAACATCGACATCACCGCCACCAGCAACACCAGGTTCAGGGTCAGCGCCACATTCGCCAGCAGACCAAACACGCGGTAGTACACCAGCATGAAGATCAATACCAGCGCAAAACCAATCTGTACAGAGGTCAAACCCAGCTCGATGTTTTCCGCCCCCAGGCTCGGCCCCACGGTGCGCTCTTCCACGAAGTAGATCGGCGCGGCCAGAGCACCGGCACGTAGCAGTAGTGCCAGCTCGGAGGATTCACCTGCACCGTCCAGGCCGGTGATACGGAACTGGTTACCCAGTACGGACTGGATGGTCGCCAGGGAGATAATCTTCTTCTCCTGGTAGCGAACCTTCTCAGTCACGGTCTCGCCGTTCACCTGCTTGGTAACCGTACGCTCTTTGTCCTCTACGAACAGGACCGCCATACGACGCTTAACCGCGTTGCGGGTGGTACGGTTCATCAGCTCGCCACCCTGGCTATCCAGGTTGATGTTAACCTGCGGCATGCCGTTTTCATCGAAGCTCGCCTGTGCGTTGGCTACGTTATCACCCTTGATGATAATCGCCTTTTCCAGCACGGCTGTGCGGCCCGGCTCACTGCGGAATTCATAGGTTTCGGTGGTCGCACGGGAAGCGGTCGTCTTCGCTTCCAGGCGAAACTCCAGCGTTGCGGTCTTACCGATAATCTTCTTCGCCGCTGCAGTGTCCTGAATACCCGGTAGCTGAACCACGATACGGTTACGACCCTGACGCTGTACCAGCGGTTCGGCCACACCCAGTTCGTTCACACGGTTACGCAGGGTCGTCAGGTTCTGTTTCAGCGCGTAGTCTTCGATCTCGCGAATCTTGGCTTCAGACAGGTTCACCACCACGTAGTACGCACCGTCGCGGTCATCGTTGGTGATTAGGAAATCCGGGTACTCCTTGCGCAGGAAACTCAGCGCCTCATCGCGGGTATCCATTTTCGGAAACTTCACCGCCAACGCGCCGTTCTCCAGAGTATCCACGGTACGGTAACGCAGCTTCTCGTCCCGCAGCTTACGCTTGATCTCGGAGTTGTAGTTGTCCAGCTTCTGCGCCACCGCCGTTGGCAGGTCAACTTCCAGCAGGAAGTGCACACCGCCACGCAGGTCCAGACCCAGCTTCATTGGACCGGCGCCGATGGAGGTCAGCCATTCCGGCGTGGTCTGCGCCAGGTTAAGCGCTGCAACGTAGTTATCGCCAACAACACTGGCAACAATGTCTTTCGCCTTCAGCTGCGCTTCACCATCCGGGAAACGGACCAGACCGTTACGTTCGTTCAGCTCGGAGGATTTGATCTCAACACCCGCTTTTTCCAGGGCATTGGTTACACGGCTCATCAGGTTCTGATCGACCGTGTAGATATCTCGGGTGCCGGTCACCTGTATGGCGTGGTCATCCGGATAGAGGTTTGGTGCAGCGTATAACGCACCCAGTGCCAGTACGAATACGACCAGCAGGTTTTTCCAGAGGGGGTATCGGTTGAGCATAGTGCCCTGTCCCTATCAGATACAAAAACGCCACTTTGTAAGTGGCGTTTCCTTATTAAGCGTTACATCAGATGCTTTTCAGGGTGCCTTTTGGAAGTGCCGCAGACACGTGATTTTTCTGGAAAGTCAGCTCAGTACCTTCGCTTACCTCCAGAACAACGTAGTCGTCGTTCAGCTTAACCACTTTGCCCAGAATACCACCCGCAGTCAGCACTTCGTCACCTTTCGCCAGGCCGCCCACCAGTTCGCGGTGCTCTTTTGCACGTTTTGCCTGTGGGCGCCACATGAAGAAGTAGAAGATCAGACCGAAGCCGACCAGGAACAGAATGTTAAACAGACCGGAATCGGGTGCTACAGCAGCGCCTTCTGCGTATG
The DNA here is from genome assembly GCF_029961155.1 of Pontibacterium granulatum. Lineage (GTDB taxonomy): Bacteria > Pseudomonadota > Gammaproteobacteria > Pseudomonadales > Balneatricaceae > Pontibacterium > Pontibacterium granulatum. Next base: position 177,073 of record NZ_JASBRH010000004.1, read on the forward strand.
CAGGAGAGATCAGGAAGCTCATTCAGCTTACTCCACAACGTATAATAAATGTTCTTTTGACTTATATGGTGTCAAGCGGCGGCGTTTCAAGGCCTCGCAGACGGTAAAATTCGTCAACAAAGTCGCTCAATTTACCCTGTTCAATAGCCTCGCGCAATCCAGCCATCAGCACCTGATAGTAGTGCAGGTTATGGATAGTGTTCAGCTGAGAACCCAGGATCTCCTTGCACTTGTCCAGATGGTGCAGGTAGGAGCGACTGAAGTTCTGACAGGTATAACACTCACATGTTTCATCCAATGGACGGGTATCGGTCTTATTAGACGAATTACGGATCTTTACGATACCGGTCGTGGTAAACAGGAAGCCGTTACGGGCGTTACGGGTTGGCATTACGCAGTCGAACATATCCACACCGCGGCGCACCGCTTCAACGATATCTTCCGGCTTGCCCACTCCCATCAGGTAACGGGGTTTGTCTTCCGGCATTTTGTACGCCAGATGATCCAGTACCTTCACCATCTCCTCTTTGGGCTCACCCACCGACAGGCCGCCGATGGCGTAGCCATCAAAGCCGATCTCGGTCAGGCCCTCAAGGGATTCGTCGCGCAGGTGTTCGTACATCCCCCCCTGCACGATACCAAACAGCGCCGACGGACTATCGCCGTGGGCGTTCTTGGAGCGTTCCGCCCAACGCAGAGACAGTCGCATAGACTGCGCCGCTTCGTTTTCAGTGGCCGGGTACGGGGTGCACTCGTCAAAGATCATGACGATGTCGGAACCCAGATCGCGCTGCACCTCCATCGATTTTTCCGGGCTCAGCACCACCTTGTCACCATTAACCGGAGACTGGAAGGTCACCCCCTCTTCGGTGATCTTACGCATATTGCCGAGACTGAAGACCTGGAAACCACCGGAATCGGTCAGAATCGGTCCTTTCCACTGCATAAAGTCGTGCAGATCACCGTGTTGTTTGATGATCTCGGTACCCGGACGCAACATCAGGTGAAAGGTGTTGCCCAGACAGATCTGGGCACCGGTCGCTTCCACATCACGTGGCAGCATACCTTTGACGGTACCGTAGGTACCCACCGGCATAAACGCCGGCGTTTCCACATCGCCGCGTGGAAATGAGAGGCGGCCGCGACGGGCTTTACCGTCTTCGCCCAGCTTCTCAAACTTCATGAAACATTCTCGGCTCACTTTGCCTCCAAAGACCCGCTCTTGCGGGTAATAAACATCGCATCACCGTAACTGAAGAAACGGTAACGCTCCTCTACCGCCACCTTGTATGCCTGCATCACATGCTCGTACCCCGCAAAGGCACTCACCAGCATCAACAGCGTGGACTCCGGTAGATGGAAATTGGTAATTAGCACGTCTACCACACGGTAGTCGTAACCGGGATAGATAAAGATATCGGTGTCGCCCATATACGGCTTAATTTCACCGCTTTGGGATGCAGTCTCCAGGCAACGCACACTGGTGGTACCCACCGCAATTACCCGACCGCCACGCGCTTTGGTCGCCTTCACCTGCTCGCACACTGCTGCGCTGACCTCGATATATTCAGCGTGCATTTTGTGCTCGTCGATGCTGTCGACTTTCACCGGCTGGAAGGTACCCGCACCCACGTGCAGCGTCACAAAGGCTTTCTCAACGCCTTTTTCTTCCAGCTTGGCCAGCAGCGCTTCATCGAAGTGCAATCCGGCGGTAGGGGCGGCTACAGCACCAGGCTTGGCGTTATATACCGTCTGGTAACGTTCACGGTCAGACAACTGGTCTTCGCGCTTCATATACGGCGGCAGCGGCATATGGCCGTGCTGCTCCAGCGCATCAATCACATGGCCGTCCAGCTGAAACTCCAGCTCGAACAGCTTATCGTGACGCGCCACCATCAGCGCTTCGATGCCGCCTTCCAGACTCAGCCTGGCACCCGGCTTTGGTGAACGACTGGAACGGATATGCGCCAACGCACGTTTATCATCCAGCAAACGCTCGATCAGCACCTCAACCTTGCCGCCACTCTCTTTCTGGCCAAACAGACGTGCAGGAATCACACGGGTGTCGTTAAACACCACCAGATCACCTGGCTGCACCCTATCCAGCACATCGGCAAAGTGGCGGTGATTCAGCTCACCGCTGTTACCGTCCAGACACAACAAACGGCTCTGGGTGCGTTCTTCCAGCGGAAAACTCGCAATCAGCTCTTCAGGAAGCTCGAAATGAAAATCTTTTACCTGCATGCAGCGTACTTACACTCGCAATTTGAAGACCGCGCATTCTAACGGAATTGCGAATTTTTTGCAGAAAAATGACCACTAAGTGATTGACGCATCGTGAAACCTACCTATAATACGCCCTCACTGTGCCAGCGTGGTGAAATTGGTAGACACAGGGGATTCAAAATTCTTTGAATATAGAGCTTAATGTGATATAAGGCTCTGATATTAAAGAGTTTTAACTCTTTATACAGCCCCAGACCCAAGTTGTATGAGGTTGTATGATTGTGCCAGCGTGGTGGAATTGGTAGACACAGGGGATTAGCGTAAGCCAGTGTCTTTAATAAACAGAGTCCCCCTTGCGAGTAATTGCAAGTGAGAAAAACTGGGTGAACTGCTGGGAAAGCTAAGGATTTTTAATCTATGCCAATCAGCATCCAAGCTCTCAGAGAGAGAAGGTTCAGAGACTACCTGAGCATGGCGACATGCTTAATAACAGGAAGTAGCTTAGTTTAGTAGCTGAGTGAAACAGCGCCCAGCCCTCATTTATTTGAGGTGATAATATAGTCCGACTACCGTGAAAACGTGTAGATTTTTGAGCGTCAAAATCCCCCGCCCTAACAGGTGTGCCGGTTCGAGTCCGGCCGCTGGTACCATCACCCCTAATTCCCTAAAAAGCCCATGAAATGGGCTTTTTTTGTCTTTTTTTCTTCAAAAACACATATCACTTTTTGTATCTTTCTATACAACCAGGCATATAGAAAAAATACAAAGCTTTGTATATTAAAAATATCAAATCTTATATATGACTCTTCAATATCAAAGAGCATAAGTTACAACATACAAAGATATACACAAAACCGTGGCAACCAAATCATGTCCAGCCACTACACTAAAGTGCTTATCCCAATTCCCAGCTGTTACAACAGCTCCATTAAGAATACTCGCAGCAATAAAAGCAACAATAGGCACATACCAATCAAAATTTATAAAACCCCACACGATTACCGCGAATGCAGATACCATAGCCATTCCCTTGAACGCGAGAGAACCAAAACCGGGGTGAAAATACCCTCCCCTAGCAGCAATAGTGTGAACTCGTGCAGAAATCAATCCAAACGTCAGCGCCAGAAAAAAAAGAACATACAACATATCCCAAAACTCCTTTTTGCACGATAGTATTTAATATCAATCCCTAGGCTAAACAAACACAAGGATAGACTCAATGAAAACAGTACGGACACTGACACTAGCTTCAATAACGTTGTTGAGCATCAGCGCATGGAGCAAAGAAGCACCTACAACCCAACAAGAACAATGCTCCCTTGAAGCCTCTCCATATTACGATTCAGGTATAACCTCAAAAATGAGGCAAGGAACAAGCATTGAAATCAAATGCCTTTACTCCGCGATAGAGGAAGGGCTCACCCAAGCCATTCCCCTAAAAGAAGACAGAACCGAAGCTTTTTCATCATTAAAGAAAGCTGTCGAAGAAATCGGAAATAGCAACTTCATACTAGAAACCAGAAACAAAAATTGCCATTTACACTGCGGAACTTCAACCCTATACACCCACAGAGTAATACAAATAAAATTACTGAGAGATTACCTAGATAATATTAATTACATAAATAATAATTGACAAAAATATTATAATATGATTGAAATTAATTTAATTATAAAATATAATATTATCTCCATTAGTCATAAAGGAGATAATATATGGAAAACAAACTTATAGAATTTAATGAAGCACTTGAGACATTTGAAAAAATAGTAGAAGTGGAAAAAGAAATAAAATTAAATAATAATCTAAAACCTGCTAGAGACTTTGTTCAAAAAAGCGCAGTTGAAAAAATAGAAATCGAAGAAAAAAGCACAATTATTCAATTTCTATCATTTATAAAGATTGAAACAGCTTATGATTTCAAAAGACTAGAAAAAGATAAAGACCTAGAAAAGTTCATTTTAGAAGAACCCAATTGGATCGAAAACAAAAATGATTATAACAAATTTATGGAATCTATCATTTCTCGACTTTTACGAGTCCAATCACTATAAAAACCACCCCCTATAGCCCAAAAAGCTAGAGGGGGATATTTACTTTTAAATAAAATCATCATCTTCAGCGACAAAATCAACACCCCCAACCTTTTCCGATACACTTTCTTTTATATTTCTGACTGTAGCCTTACCCCATTTCTCTCGCTTTTTTTCAATTACCGACCAACTACCGCGAGCAAAATAAAAAGGATTAACAATAAATACGCCTCGATCAAACGACCTGATTAAATCTTTCTTTTTGAGCTTCTGAAGCTGATTATCTATAACACCTAGCGACACACCCAACTCAGCAGATATCTGCCTCTTATCAACAACACTAAGAGATACAGTGCCGTCATAGTCCATTCGTGATAGGAGCTGATACAACAAACCTGTAGCCGAAACTCCTGCTAGACCGGACAAATCCGTAACGTAGAATTTAACAAATTTATCCTCTCGGCTTTTCTTATAAACAACCTTTTTCTCTTCCCTTATTAACTGCCCTTCTTCATCAACCTGTATAACTACTTCTTTTTCAATAATTTCTTTCATATATTCTCCTTTTATTAATGAACACCCTAAAATAAGAACACATGAAACAAAAAAATCAATACCATCTAATCAAAAAAATAAAATAAATTAATCCAAATAGTTAACAGCTCTAACCCCACCAATTAGAAAAAAACATAAAAAATCAGATAAAACCTACCACCTATAACGTCAAAACTTCTCTTCTGAATGATGAAAAAATCTATAAGATTTTTTGGGTTATAGGGGCCTGCCCCTATCGCACGCAACGTACCACGTTGCTTTAGTGCGCTAAAACAACGCTCGAAGCATTGACAGTTTTTAAATACATGATTAAATAAAAATAATAAACAATTTTTTTAAAGATGAACAAAATCGCATGCAAAGGGAAATATTACAAATTATCAAACGCAGAAATACTGTTAAACCATATAAACCGCGTATTCAAAAAAAATCGCAACGCTTATCCCTACCTAACCAATGACAATTTTGGGAGTAAAAATTTAATTGGATTATTCCACCAAGTAAAAGCCAAAGCAGAAGAACAGAAAAAATCCAAAACCCCTAACAACTCTAGCTTTAAAAAAAGTTCTAACTTACTGTTCGACAATGTTCTAATTTTTAGCCGCGCAAGAACAGACTTTATAATAAAGAAACTAGGTAAGAAAAAATTTGAAAGGCTTATATCTGACAGAATCCGCAGATTCGGGAAAGAAGTTCAAAGAACATTCGGCCTAACATACTTTGGATTTAACTTTCATATGGACGAAGGTCATGGGCATACACCCGAAACAGACCCAACACAAATCCATGACCAAAGCCAGATAAGAAATAACTACCATGCGCACTGTGAGTTCTTCAATTATGACTTTTCCACTGGAAAACAACCTCTCAGAACTCTAGATAAAAATTCTGGCTTTACCTCCTCGCTGCAAGATATTGCATACAAACATTTCAAAGACCTTGGCTACACTCGCGGAGTTAAAAAAGCATCCAAAAGGAAAGACAAGTCAACAATTGTTGACTATCTAGAGAGAAAAGAAAAATCACTGAAACGTTCTATAGAACAGCTGAGTAACACTGAAGATAAGCTTCAGCACGGCCTTTCAGAGCCCAACAAACCGCTAGCACCATACCCCTCTTCTATTGAGGCCGATTATTCGCCTATAGAGTATGACCTAAGCGTTCTGGGTATTGAATCATTAAGAGAATCCCGCCCAAAACCTTCTCCTATGAGAAAGAGAAGAAGGCGCAGAAAGTAAATCAATTTCTAATTTACTAATGTTTTGTCAACGGGGCCAAATTTGACTCAGAAGATAACTCCTCAACCACCAACTCGTCATATTCTTTATTGTTGCGCTCCAGAAGTTGTTTATGAGTCGTTCCTTTCTTATCGTATTCTAGTGAGAGAATAAATTGCGCCTTGCCCTTTAACTCTTCAGGCATTTCAAAAATTTCCTGAATAGTCATTTCCTTTCGGGCAAAAATCTTTGGATCTAAATGTTTCGCTAAACGTTCGTCTGGGCCGGGCATGTTCTCAAACAGCGTCATTTCTAACTTCAGGTCGCCCAACTTGAACGAGCAAGTCTGCCATAAATAAGAGGTGCACTTTGCAGCATGTTCAGGTTTGTTATATGTAGCTTGATATAAAGCACCAACCTGATTGAAAAATTCTCGCCCCTCTTTGTGAGTAGGAAACCATGAGAAATGAGTCACACGATAAAGCTCATGAGTTTTGGGCGTCACCGCCAATGAAATATACTCAAAAGGATTACCAAATCTAGGCTCAATAATTTCAACATGAGCTTCCTTAAAGAAAGGGAAGAAAATCAATTCGTTCTTAGATTTTACCGGAATTTTTGATCCCAGCTCGTAACCAAGCAGATAACCATTTTCAGGTGTTTCCTCTACAGGCTGCGTCACCACATAGAAGCCAACTACAAAAGTAATTATTACTACTACCGCTATGGCCTTTTTCACTAGAAAATCCCTATCTAAGAATCTGTTACAGACTTTTCAATTTGAATCAGCGATACATTACAGAAAGCATCAAAGTTCATTCCCCACAACTCGTCTTTCTCAGTATCTTGAAGAACAATCCCTATATTTTTTCCAAACATTCTTGCCGTATTATGGTTAGCAATAATAAAGAAAACTTTAAGCGGCTTATCAAATGGAAAGTCTTCAATCTTGTTCGACGGGTTACTACTGAATCCTTCCAAAGAAAGTTCCATTATATTTAGGCGTTTATAATCACTCTTAACCAATGAGTAGACCTGTTCAAATATCCAAAACACCCAAAGAAGAGGGTTCAGACCTAATCGAGCTTCCATCTTCTGAAACTGAAGGGCTTTTGAGAACTGAAGAATATCTCCAGTTTCAATAAATGAAGAGAGAACTGCCGCACTTTGGGCAGTTGCGTCTTTGTGTGACTTAAATAGTATTTCTAAGCTCGCTGGGTCTGTATCTATACACGCATAAGACCCCGATTTATCCAAATGAGAAGAGTTCCAACCCAAATGCTCCAATAACGTTTTCATACAAATCCCTTTAAATTTATTAGCTTGAGTAAATCCTATATTCTTTCATTGCCCGCTCTTCATCAGTCAATCTATCAGACTCAAGGTTGTCATGCACCATGCGACTAAGAATGTGCTGATAAGTGCCTTCAATCATTTCTACAGAAGTACCGCAGTGAAGTGCTATTTCTGATATTTTCGCCTTTGAGTTCAATAATTTTTCAGTAATATAAGTATGCCTTAGAGAATAGGGGGTAAAGTTGTGATTATCTTTTATTTCCACGTCACTGATTGACTGAACATAGCCTATCAACTTAGAAAACGGGTCATTTAGTGCAGGCTTTGTCTCTGGCTTACCTTCGTACTGAACAAAAAACAAATGCCTGCGCTTATAACGTTTTCGGGCCTCATTCAAACCAACTCCAAACTTCAACTCACAGAGTTCCTCAAATATAGGAAGAATGTCACTGCTAACCCTAATCTCACGCCCTAACCTCTTCTCTGTCTTGCCCTTAGTAATATTAACCAGCACCTCATAATCATAAGCCACTTTTGAGACCGTAATATCTTCAAGTCTAATACCAAATATCTCTTCACCGGGCCTAACACCGCTTAACAACATGAAATGAATTACGGCCTTGAGTACATGTCGAATCTGCCTTGTTTTGTAGTTCCCTGACGCTTCAATAAATGAATCGATAGAGCTTAAAATCAGCTCCTTTTCCGTTTTTTCAAAATGGTCCCTTCGTTTCTTTTGCTTAGTCTCAACCTTCTTGGGAATTCTCAGGTTCTTATCATTTAATTTATAATCAGCTAGATACTCTATAATCAATCGCCACGCGAAATTTGTATTGGTAAGAAGGGTATCGTTGAAGCTGATAGCATTGTAATAATCAATCAAGAACTGATTATCTATCTTGGAAGTATCTGTCTTACCGTATCCTTCAGAAATACTGTTCAGCACCCGCACAATGACCTTTGTATTATCAGATTTGTTCTGGGCACCAGTGATATTCGCTATCACTTTCTCAATCACAACAGATAGGCGGGTTTTTAGTATATTAAGTTCCATTCCCTGTTCAGCAGCAAGTTCGTAACTACCTTTCAGCTTCAAGGCTTTCTTGTATGCTTCAGCCTTATCCTGAACTTTTAGACTCAGCCGGACCTCTTGTTTACAAATTCGCATTCTTACCCACCAAACCCGACTAGTCTGCGTCTGGCGGTAGATTGCCAAGCCTTCTTCTATCCATGTATTTTCAGCCAAAACAAAGCACCAAGTTGTATGATTTGTTGTATGACTATATATTAATCAAAATATATTAATAAATATCAAATAGTTATAAAAACTTACTGAATTCAAAATCCCCCGCCTTAACGGGTGTGCCGGTTCGAGTCCGGCCGCTGGTACCACCTATAAGCCTTGAAACTAAAGGCTTTTCCCGACTCGATGCTATTCTCGAAGCTTGTTGTTATTCTTTCCGTTGTCAACGAAGTGTCAACGCTGAAACGCTTCAGTTGCCCGGACTGCTCGTCGAATCTCCTTTATCTAATAATCCCATTTGCTCAAGCAATAAGCGCCCCAAAGGGGTCAGCCACTTAGAACCTGTGGGCTTGCCTGTTGCACGATTCATCATAAGATCGCCCGTTTTCTTATCGCGCCGTTGATTAATCATCACCAACCCTAAACGCTCCAAGCGATCTTTAAAGCTTTCCTGAAAGGCTTCCTTTATTTGGCGTTCGCTTTCAGGTTCCATATACAATGCGGGATGTTGTATGAATCGCCCCTAGTTTAATAGACACCTCTCAGCCATAGAAAATGGCTTCAGCAATATCGACAATACGGCCCTTAGCCAAGCGGCAAGGCTAGACCAGACATTCTTAATGGATGTCATCTTTCTCTGTGTGGACACTGACAAAACCAACTACGTTCGTAGTCACCGCACTCTGCAGAGATGAGTAGCCTTCGGCAGCTACGCCGTCACGAGGTTCTCCCGCGCTCTGGCAACCGCATCAACAATGCTAGACCCACCACTGCAGAAACAACGGATGCGAGGAAGATTCCCAGCTTAGCGCTGTCAATCAGGTTTTCGCTGAAAGCTATATTTGCAATAAACAACGCCATGGTGAAGCCGATTCCGGCGAGAAAGCTGCCACCAACCAGCAGCCGCCAATTGAGTCCCGGAGGAAATATGGCGATGTGTGAGCACACTGCCAGCCAGGTAAAAAACAGAATACCTAAGGGCTTACCCAACACGAAGCCTAAGAATATTGCCCCTGTAACCGAGCTATCAATGCCACTGAACGTGAGTGGCAAGCCTGCGTTGGCAAATGCAAATAGTGGCATGATGGCAAAAGCCACCCACGGGTGTAGTGTTATCTCCAGACGTTCTACCGGAGACAGTGATTCACGCGCAGCTACTTCGGCAATCTGCAACGTTTTTCGGTCCTTCGTGTCTCGACCGGTTTCGTCACTGTCTGGATGGGAAATCACCTGACCCAATATCGCATAAAGCCGTTTGTCACTCACCCAGCGCCGCGCGGGCGTCATTAAACCGAGTATGACACCTGTGATGGTGGAGTGGATACCGGATGCATCCACGGCAAGCCAGATGAATACACCGACCAATAGGTAGAGTAGAAACCCGCGCACGCCAAGTACTGACATGGCGCGCGTAATCAGTAAACCCAGCGCAGCCAACACCAAAGGCCACCAGGCAATATGACTGCTATAGCCAATCGCGACGACCAGTATGGCGCCGATATCGTCAACAATCGCCAACGACAGCATAAATACCCGCAAACATTGAGGGATGCGCGCGCCGAGCACCGCCAGACAGCCAATCACAAACGCCGTGTCAGTTGCCATGACAGTGCCCCACCCAGACTGACCGGCCTGCCCCGATTGCAGTGTCAGATAGATGCCAGCTGGGAGGATCATACCGCCGAGGGCCGCGGCTAGGGAGAGTGCAGCCTGGCGCGGCTTATTCAACTCCCCAAGAATTAACTCCCGCTTGAGCTCCAACGCGACAAGAAAGAAAAACAACGTCATCAGACCATCATTGATCCACTCACGCAGCGAACGACCAAATTCAAAAGAGCCGAACTGAAGTCCCACCCGCATCTCCCAAGCATGTTCGAACGAAGTACCCCAGGGCGAGTTCGATAGAATCAGTGCAGCAATGGTAAACAATAAGAGAATCGATCCACTTGCGGACTCGATGTGCAAAAAGCGTACAAAAGGGTTCTTCAGCCGATCAACAAGCTCCTTCGGTAACCCGGTGGATTCTGGATTTGTTGGCGGATCTGTCATCATAAAAATCGTTCCGGCGCCAAGCGCCATTAGCTATCTGCTGTACCGAGTCTTTTCACACGCTCTTAGTGAGCGGCATCGGACGGGTTAATTGGTCCAACAACAACCCTGTTAAATTCTTATAATTATGGTCTACCGCGGTCATCGAGAGATAACCCTGTAACAACTTTCAATCGGGATGACATGAGCAATGTCGGATGGCCGCTTTGACGATCGGAACCAGAGGGGCCGCAACACTGAAGGTGCGGATCCCGCACGCTAACAGTTGGGCCACATGTTCAGGTCGTCCCGCCAGCTCACCGCATACGGAGAGCGGCATCAGGGGAACGTCATCGTGAACCAGGCGAAGTAAGCGGAATATAACGGCCGATGCATCGTCGAAATAGCGCTCCACCGCCGCGTTATCCCGGTCGGCGGCAAAGGTGTACTGGGTCAGGTCGTTGGTGCCGAAGCTCAGAAAATCGGCGTACTCGGCAATCGCCCGCGCCGATAGCGCTGCCGCGGGGGTTTCGATCATGGCGCCGATCTTGGGAGCGGTCGCCTTCGGCCAGAGCAGCTCCAGCATCTCTTTTACGGCGGCCATATCTTCGGGCAGTGACACCATCGGCACCAAAATCCGCATATCGAAGTCGCGGGACAACGCCATCACCGCGCGCAGCTGGGTTTTGAGCAGCTCCGGGTACGCGCGCAGCAAGCGAATCCCCCTTCGCCCCAGTGCGGGATTGGATTCAGCAAAGAACGCCAAAAACGGCAAGGGCTTGTCGGCACCCACATCCAGCAGCCGCACGCAGACCGAGCGGCCCTTCGCCGCCGCCAGTACCTGAGTCATTTCACCAACCAGTTCAGCGGTATTGGGTGGGGTCGTGCGCCCCAAATAGGCCTGTTCCATTCGGTATAGGCCCACGCCTTCGGCACCGTTGCGCATCGCCAGTTCGGTATCATTGCTGCTCCCCACATTGGCGACCACCGAGATCATCACGCCATCTTGGGTGACGGCTGGTTGGCGGGCATTTTCTCGCGCTACGCGATAGGCCTGCGCTTTTTCTTTGGTGAGGCGCTGGAAAGCGATCAGCTGCGTGCTCTTTGGCCGAACCGTGACGGTTCCCGCATCGGCATCCACCAGTGCATAGGTACCGCTCGGCACTGAATTCAACAGATCAGAAATACCCGAGATGCAGGGCAAGCCCATCTGACGAACAAGCAGGGCCGCGTGGGAGCCGCTACGGCCGTGTTCGAGTAGCACGGCGGCGATGGCACGATGGGCGAGAAAAACGGCATCAGAGTGTAGCAATCTCGAGGCGACCAGGATGCCCCCTTGGGGAATCTCATCGAGAGGATGAACCGTAATGCCCGCCAGAGCATTGCGCAGCCGTATCGATAGGTCGCGCATATCATCGCCTTTTTCCCGGGCAATCTGTGACTCCAACGCCAGAAACCGGCTTTCCCAGCGCAGGAAAACCGCCTTTACGGCGCTGCTGGCGCAGAGCAGGTTGTCGACGACCTCTCTCCTCAACTCCTGCTGCAGCGACGGGTCATTGAGCATCAGTCGGTGCGACCCAAACACCTCAGAGAGACGCGAGTCGATCTCTTTTTCCACCCGTGTCGCCAGTACCACCAGATCCTCCGATATGCCCGCAGTGGCAAAATCCAGTCGGGCCAGCTCCTGTTCGACCTGACTGTGGGCTATGTCCACCGGTGTATCGATCGACCCAAGCAGATCATGATGGACGTGGATAATCCCCTGCGCCAATCCCGGCGATATCGGGGTGCCATGAAGGACGAACTACGGGCCATGATGTTGCATAAGTTACCTGTTTTATTCGATTGCGGTTGGGTGGTGCGCGTTGGCCTCAAGACACCGCCTTAAACCCTCACGCATCGCTCAACGGCTTGGCGATGGACGCTGCGATCAGTTCACGTAACCGGCAGTGCAGAATGCCGCCGTGATGGAAGAATCTCAGCTCATCCTGGGTATCGATCCGGCAGCGGGTCTTGACTACCCTGGGATTACCGCGCTCGGGCTGAATTTTAATGCTGACATCGCTCCCCGGCGTCATCTCCGCCAATCCTGCGATACTGATGCACTCGTCACCGGTCAGTTTCAGTACGGCGAGACCAATTTCCGATTCCAGTTGCAGGGGCAATATCCCCATGCCGATTAAATTGGAGCGGTGAATCCGTTCAAAGCTCTCGGCGATCACCGCGCGCACACCGAGCAAGCTCGGCCCCTTAGCAGCCCAGTCACGAGAGGAGCCGGTACCGTATTCCGCCCCGGCAAACACCACCAGCGGAACTCCCTGTTGCTGAAAATGCTGGGCAGCGGCGAAGATACTGACTATTTCTGGGGAGGGGGCTAACCGCGTCACCCCGCCGCGCTGTTGCGGCGTCATCAAATTCTGCAGCCGCGGATTCGCGAAGGTGCCGCGCATCATCACCTCGTGGTTGCCGCGGCGACTGCCGTAGGAATTGAACGCTGCTGGCTCGACACCATGGCATTGCAGGTAGGCACCCGCAGGACTGTCCTCGTCGATACTGCCGGCCGGTGATATATGGTCGGTAGTCACACTGTCACCGAGCAGTGCCAGGATACGCGCCTCAACAATATCTTCAACAACGGGTGGCGCCGGTTGCAGGCCGTCAAAATAGCTGGGATAGCGTACGTAAGTACTGTTGCTGTCCCAGGGATAGCGCTGGCTATCGCTGATCGCCAATGCCTGCCAGTGGCGGGTGCCGGTGAAGACGTCCGCGTAGCGTTGCCGAAACTGAACTTGGTTTACGTGAGCAGCAACGGTGGCGGCGATCTCCTCGGCGTCGGGCCACAGGTCGCTCAGGAACACCGGTTGGCCCTGAGGATCCAGACCCAGCGGATCGCGGGTCAGGTCCAGATCAACCCGACCCGCCAGGGCATAGGCCACCACCAGCGGCGGTGAGCAGAGAAAACTGGCGGTTACCTGTGGGTGAATCCGCCCCTCAAAGTTACGGTTGCCGGACAGCACTGCGCAGACATTGATCTTTTGCTGGCTAATGGTACCGGCAATGGCGGGATCCAGAGGACCGGAATTACCGATACAGGTAGTGCAACCGTAACCCACCAGGTTGAAACCTAGCTGATCCAGCTCCGCTTGCAGGCCAGCCGCCTGTAGGTAATCGGTCACCACCTTGGACCCCGGTGCCAGGGAGGTCTTAACCCAGGGGGCGATCTGCAGACCACGTCGACGCGCATTGCGCGCCAATAGACCGGCAGCCATCATTACCGTGGGATTGGAGGTGTTGGTGCAGCTGGTAATCGCCGCAATCACCACCGCCCCCTCTTGCAACCTGAAGGATTTGCCAAGTACAGCATGGGTGCGAGGTGGATTGTCAGCTGGGCGCTCCTGCGCCTGCCCCTGTGCTTTCCCTTGAGCCTGGGCAAACTGCCGGAAGGCCGCGGCCACATCCGACAGCGCCACCCGATCCTGGGGGCGTCGCGGTCCGGCAACGCAGGGTTTGATATCAGTAAGATCCAGCGTCAGCTCTACGCTGTAGGTGGCGCGTGGCGACGTATCATCGTGCCAGAACCCCTGGGCGCGGGCGTAGGCTTCTACCAGGGCGACCTGCTGCGGATCGCGCCCGGTCAGGATGAGATAGCGCAAGGTCTCAACATCGATGGGGAAAAGTCCGCAGGTGGCACCATATTCCGGTGCCATGTTGGCGATGGTGGCGCGATCAGGCAGACTCAGACTGCTCAGACCGCTGCCAAAAAATTCGACAAAGCAGCCGACTACACCTTGCTGACGCAGCATCTCGGTTACCCGTAGTACCAGGTCGGTGGCGGTGCTGCCCGGCGGCAGCCGACCACTAAGCTCGACGCCGACCACCCGCGGCAGTTGCAGGCTGATCGCTTGACCGAGCATCGCCGCCTCCGCCTCAATTCCGCCCACTCCCCAGCCCAGAATGCCAAGCCCGTTGATCATAGTGGTATGACTGTCCATCCCCACCAGAGTGTCGGGATAAGCCAGCTGCTCGCCAGTATCCAGCGCCTGCGTCCACACCACCTGCCCGAGGTACTCCAGATTGACCTGATGACAGATCCCGGTGCCCGGGGGCACCACGCGGACGTTTTCGAATGCAGCCTGCCCCCAGCGCAGAAAAGTGTAACGCTCGTGGTTGCGTAGCATCTCCTGGCGTACGTTCTCATCAAAGGCCCCCTCGTCGCCGGCACGATCCACGGTGACTGAGTGATCGATCACCAGGTCCACTGGAATCTGCGGGCTGATCCGGCCCGGATCGCCTCCAGCCTCGGCCATGACATCGCGCATCGCTGCCAGGTCCACCAATGCCGGTACTCCGGTAAAGTCCTGCATCAGGATGCGTGCTGGCATAAAGCTGATTTCCTTGATCGACTTGCCTGTTTTAATCCAGTCGCCCAGTGCCTCGATTGAGGCACGCGTGGCCTGCTCATCCTGCCCGTGTCGCAACAGGTTTTCCAACACAATCTTCAAGGCAAAAGGCAGCCGCGACAGGTCGCCGCACTGGCCGTAGGCCGCGTAGGCGGCGGGCAGTGCATAGTAGAGGTAAGCTTCGCTACCCACCTGCAGGATGCGCTGAAACGGGGAGGGTTGATCCGTAGTATGAGTCATTGTTTACTCTCCGGTGAGGGTCTGGCTGTACAGGCGACTCTAGTTATAGCCAACCTTACATCGCCAGCGATTACGGCAGCGTGACCTTCACTTTCTCCGGTACCCTGGGGCCAACCGGTGCCATGCCCTGCAGATACTTGAACAGTTCGCTGTCAGTAGACAGCACCAGGGTGGTGTTTTGTCCGATTACCGTTTTGTAGGCTTGCAGGCTGCGGGTGAACTGGTAAAAGTCCACCGCTGCGGGGCTCTGATTGTAGGCACGGGCGTAGATTTCCGTGGCCTTAGCATCGGCCAGGCCGCGTATCTCCTCCACTTGGCGGTAGGCTTCAGACTGGATCTTGTTCAGGTCACGCACCCGGTCGCCACGGATACGCGCCGCCTCCCCGTTACCCTCGGATAGAAAGCGTTCGGCGATCTGGCGCCGTTCACTGATCATCCTGTCGTAGATTTTAGGACGTACGCTTTCGTTGTAATTGATCCGTTTGAAGCGGATATCAAGCAGCTCGATGCCAAACACCCGCACCTTTTCAGCCGCCGCCACGAATATCTCGGCTTCCACCTGCTTACGCCCCTTCTGGATCGCCACCCAAGCGCTGGTATCCAGGGAGCGTCCCCCGCCGCTCAATAACGCATCACGCAGCGGCACCCGATCCTTCGTTGTACGTATGATCTCAATCAATTCATGCTTAGCCACCGCATTGCGTGTCTCGCTGCCGAGAATATCGTCCAGCCGGGATTGAGCGCTACGCTCATCACGCAGGCGCAAGAAGTACTGCAACGGATCGGTGATGCGCCAACGGGCGAACAGGTCGACAGAGATATAAAGCTTGTCCTTGGTGGGCATGTCCGAGGGTTTACCGTCCCATTCGAGTACCCGCTTGTCGATGGCGTTGACCTCTTGGATAAACGGTAGCTTGAGCTTCAGCCCCGCTTCGGTGATAGGCTCTCCCACCGGCTTGCCGAACTGGGTGATGATCACCTGCTCAACTTCGCTGACTGTGTAGACTGAGCTGTACAGCAGGTACCCGGTCATCAGGGGCAGCAGCAGGATGAGGGTTGAGTTTATTCTGTTCATGGTCGACCTCCGCGGGGCGTTCCCAAGTTGGCAGGTCCCAGGTTAAGCAAAGGCAAAATACCGCCCGCCTGCTGGTCGACGATTACCTGAGTCTGGATGCTGGGCAGCACCTCCTGCAGCGTCTCAATATAGATGCGTCGACGGGTCACCTCCGGCGCCTTACTGTACTCTGCCAGCAGCGCGCTAAAGCGCGACGCATCACCCTCGGCTTCGTTTATCCGCTTGAGACGGTAGCCGTCGGCCTCGCGAATTCGCTGATCTTTTTCACCCTGAGCCAGGGGAATCACCTTGTTGTAGTCGCGCCGCGCCTCGTTGATCAGTTTCTCTTTTTCCTGCTGCGCCTGGTTGACCTCATTGAACGAGTCCTGCACCGGCTGCGGCGGGTTGATGTTTTTCAGTTGCACCTGGTCGATGCTGATTCCCATCACGTATTTGCTGGAGAGCCGCTGCATCTTGTCCAGGGCTTCGACCTCGATCTCCTGACGCCCCACGGTAATCACCTCGTCAACAGTGCGGTCGCCCACCACCTCGCGCATCACCGATTCAGACACATAGCGCAGGGTTTCAGCGGGTTCGCGTACCTCAAATAGAAACTTAACCGGATCGGCGATGCGGTACTGCACCACCCACTCCACCAGCGCAGCGTTGAGGTCGCCGGTGACCATCTGGGTTTCACGCTTCTTATCACGGGGGCGGGGGCTTTGGTAGGGATCGTTGGCGCCGGGGGTAGTAAAGCCAAACTCCTGCTTCAACTGCCGCTTGACCGGTACGATGGTAGCAATATCCATCCCCAGCGGCAGTTTAAAATGCAACCCCGGTGGCACCTCGTAGAGATACTTACCGAAGCGCTGCACCACTGCCACTGAATCACTCGGCACGGTGTAGTAAGCAGTCCAGAAACTCAGTCCGCTAAACACCAACACCGCTAGAACGATGATCCTAGTACGACTACCACCTGGTAGGTGACAACCGCAGTGAACCCACCCGGTACGGAGCAGACGACCCAGGTCAAATGCCGATTTATTACTCCCATTCCAGGGATCTTTCTGATCATTGTTGCTTTGGCTTGACATCATATATTCCTCTGTTGGCGCCAAATCACTCGCAGAGCAACAACGACAGGAATACCCTCTATTGCTCCCCAGTCTTGTTACTTAAAGGGAGAGCCAAAGCCTGTTGATAACTCGGAAGGATTTAGGCCATTACAGACTTAGGATATAAGCCCCCCTCGGGGGAGTCGGTGCGCTAACAAACATAAAGCGCCAATACGAAGAAGTGTTTAACCGACTTGCCAAATCACCGACAAGCAACTGTACTTCATAGATACGCTGTCATTTCTCTGGGATGACGGCGTTGAAACAACACTCTGGTATGAAAAATGTCTCCTTCTCCACAACAAAACCATTTATTGGCCGCCCTGCCCGATGAAGTCCAACAGCGTCTGTTTCCTTACCTTAAACCGGTTACGCTGCCACTCGGTAAAGTCTTGTACGAGTCAGGAGAGATTCAACATCAGGTTTTCTTTCCGACTGACGCCATCGTCTCGCTGCTTAACGTAACGGAAAATGGCGCGTCTGCCGAAATTTCGGTGGTGGGTAATGATGGCTTGATTGGAGTGAGCTTGTTTATGGGCGGTGAAAGCACCCCCAGTCGCGCCTTGGTGCAAAGTGCTGGCTCTGCCCTGCAACTCTCAGCGCGGCGCCTTAAGGAGGAGTTTGACCGTCACGGCGACCTGTTGTTATTGCTGCTTCGTTATACGCAGTCGCTGATCACCCAGATGGCCCAAACCGCCGTGTGCAATCGACACCATACCATCGACCAGCAATTATGCCGCTGGCTGCTGCTATCACTGGACCGCCTGCCGGGTAATCAATTAATCATGACTCAGGAACTGATTGCCAATATGCTCGGCGTTCGGCGCGAAGGGGTAACCACTGCTGCGGGCAAGCTACAGAAACTCGGCGTGATCGAATATCATCGTGGACACATTAGCGTGCTAGACCGTCCGCGCCTTGAAACACTTTGCTGCGAGTGTTACGCCGTGGTTAAAAAAGAAACAGACCGATTGTTGCCCTGGCACCCTAACAAGTGATTAACGTCTTGGCAGTGCAAAAGAGAGGGAACAAGGTAGCACTGTAGAGGTGGGCTGCCCGTGTAATTCTGCAACTCGCGATATTGCGTTCTGCAGAGATTTTTTCAATGCCAGCAATTCCCAGAGGTATCGATTCGCTATCGCACCTTAGGGCTACATGAGAGCTACATGCTGAACGCTATAGTCATAGCCGGTTTCAAGCAGAGGTTGAACAACTGCCCGTACCCGAAATTTTAGATTGAATCAAAAATCAGTGACTGGTGTTGGTTTGCATTTAACCGTTCTCTCCTTTCCTAAGCCCGCTTATGTTGTTGAGTCCCCTATATTCCGTCCAATCGCACCTACACTTAGGACAAAGCCTATCACCCGTTGCTAGACTGAATCGTCCAGCCTATCGTAGACAGTTGCTGTTTTGTGCTACTAAGCAAATGAGGGCTGATGTGCAGATTCTGTACGCATTGATATCTATTGATCTCGTATAAAACCCAACAATATGCGATTCTGAAGCTTTAGAAAGCCAACACTATCCACGATAAGTCACTATCATCCATGACGCTTCAAGTGATTCAAAATCCCCCGCCTTAACGGGTGTGCCGGTTCGAGTCCGGCCGCTGGTACCACCTCTTCAAGCTTTTGAAGAGTGTCTTGTCCTGATATAGGTAGCCGCTTTTTTTGTGCCTGAATCTAGCCCCCGGTTACGGCTAGCGTCGACGGCTAATTCCTACCCTGCAATCTGGTCTATGATTTTTCGCCTACGATGGTAACTTCTCGTTGCGGGAAAGGAATTTCCACATTGTGCTCTTTCAAGGCATACCAGATCATCAGCAGCAGATCACCGCCAACCCGATTCTCTCCGTCATCGATCCCCTCCATCCAGAACTCAATCAGCAGATCTATGCCAGATTCCCCAAACTGCTTAATCTCAGCATCCGGACGCTCTTCGATGGGGATATCGTCACCGCTTAGTACTTTGGGATGTTCTGCTACGACTTCTCGCAGCAACGGGAATAGCATTTCCAGATCGGTGCTGTAGGCAACCTGAAATTCGATAGAATATCTCTGTTTCTTGTTTTTATGGGTCCAGTTTACAAAGGTACTGCTCATAAAACGCTCATTGGGGACCATGATGTCTTTACCGTCATAGGTCTCTAGCGTGGTAGAGCGCATATTCAGCTCTCGAATAGTTCCCGTTTTGCCGTCTTCAAGCTCAATGTAGTCACCGACCGTAAGGGAGCGGTCCAGGAGCAAAATAATTCCCGATATGAAGTTAGATGCAATGGACTGCAAACCAAAGCCAAGCCCGACACCTAAGGCCCCACCAAACACGGCCAATGCAGTAAGGTTGATCCCCATCAGCTGTAGCAACAGGACAAAAATAACGATTGCCAGGACAACTTCAAACAACTTGGCAAACAGTTCACGGGTGCCTATATCGAGTTCTTCTTGCTTGCGGATTATCCGATTGCCCGCAGTCCGGAATAGCCGCCCCAGCCAAAAGAGCAGCGAACCGAAAACTAGCATCCGAAGAATGCCATACGCAGAAATTTTTATGTTCCCCGCCGTTATAGCGATTTCGTCAAGATACGTGGTTACAACGTCAAGCCAGTTGAAAATATGCAAAACCGAGGCGGGAATCAGTATCCAGACGATCAGGGTTTTGAACAACTTGTTATGCACAAAGTGGGTAATAACGGAGTAGAGCAGAAAGACAACTGCGGCGCTCTGGCTGACTTTGACCAGTTGGCTTTCTGCAAAAAGGTGCTCACTGGCGTCTACTGTTAGCGCCAGAACAACGATAAGCAATAATGGAAACAGCAACGGTCTGGCTGAAAAGAGCCAGCCACGCAGTCCAACTAGAGGCCCAGGTGCCGGCTCTGCGCTGAAAATAGCACTGCGTTTCCGGATAACAGACCCAAGGCCATACGCCACCACAATAGCCAGAACAACCAACGCGAGCTGAGAATAAAAACCTGGGCTGTTGAGCCAACTGAGTAAAACACGTGCCAACTGATCGAACTGGGTCATTACATTTTCAACGCTCATAACCACATCCGTATTCTGCGAGAGCGGTCATTTTTGGACTTTCAAACAGACACTTCGATCTGAGATAAAAGCCCGCAACAACCACGTCAATACAACGAGATATTGCTGCCAATCCTAACAGTGCTAAAAGACTGGAATCACGTACTACGTATACGTGGAGGCCACTTTTCCTTGGCCTCTTAAGCTTGAGTTTGAGTATGGCCCATAAGATCGCCCAGCGCGCTTCATACATAGCCCCATGAATTTGGGTTTGCCAGGACCCTAAGTGTAGTAAACAACTATCCGGTTCACTAAACCAAGCTACTCTGGCGCCCTCGGAAACAGGTCACATACGACCTTGAGAACACTTTTTCTGCAACTTCCGTCTAGACTGCACCTATTGGTAAACATTGGCTCATGCCATTTTTACGCACGCAGTACAGGGCTGTTTGGTGGCAAAACCGGTCAAAGAGGGTTCTACGAACCACCAGCAGGCCCGGCAAGGATGGAGGAGCACTGAGCATGACAAGCTTGCTCGACAGTATCGATCTGGCCCACTGGCTGGAATGGGCTGAACACTGGATAGAGAGCCGTGTGCTGGTAGCTGACATTCTGGCGCAACTCGTGCTGATCGCCCTGCTAGGGGGATTGTCGCTGGTACTTACCCCCCGCATCAGGAAGGCGGCAGAAGTCCAAAGAACAAAACGTGCACCCGCATTCCAGGGACTGTTTGCCGCAGTTGAGTCGGTCGCATTTCCACTTAGCTGGTTGATACTGCTGTGGCTGGCAGTATTGATCGTCAGCAGCGCCAACTGGTCAAACAACCTCCTGGTGATCTCCGTCAGCCTGCTGAGCGCCTGGACCTTAATCAAAGCGCTGTCATTACAGATTCAAAACCAGGCGCTGGCCAGCTTGCTGGCTGTTTGTGCCTGGACCATCGCGGCGCTGAATATTCTGGACCTACTGGAACCAACCACTGCGCTACTCGACAGTGCCGCGATCACGCTGGGCGAAACGCACTTCTCGCTGCTTTCGGTCATCAAGGCGATCATCGCACTGAGCCTGCTGCTCTGGATGGCCACAGCGGCATCCGCAGTATTCGAGCAACGGATCAGGCGCATTACCAGTATCACGCCGTCGGTACAGGTGCTGTTTGCCAAGTTGCTGAAGATTGCTTTAGTGACTGTCGCGGTACTGGCCGGCCTCAGCAGTGTGGGAATCGATCTAACCGCTTTTACGGTGGTAGGCGGGGCTATCGGCGTGGGACTGGGTTTCGGACTGCAGAAGATATTTGCCAACCTGGTCAGCGGTATCATCCTCTTGCTGGACAAATCGATCAAACCCGGTGATGTAATCACCGTCGGCACGACCTATGGTGCCGTCAACTCACTGGGCGCACGCTATGTCTCGGTATTGACCCGTGACGGTATCGAGCACCTGATACCCAACGAAGAGGTGATTACCCAGCGGGTTGAGAACTGGTCACACAGCGATAGTCTGATACGGTTACGCAAGCTCATCGGCGTGCATTACAAGTCCGACGTACGCAAGGCGATGCAGCTTTGCCTCGATGCGGCAAACGACACACCACGCGTGCTGAGTGATCCACCACCCGTCTGTCTGGTGCGTGATTTCGGCGATAGTGCGGTGAATCTGGAATTACGCTTCTGGATTGGCGACCCCCATAATGGTCGCGCCAGTGTCATCAGCGATATCATGCTCAATATCTGGGATCAATTTCATGAACATGGCATAGAGATTCCTTATCCGCAGCGCGATGTACACCTTTATCCCCTGCAACATAAAGACACCGGGACGGAAGCCGAAACATTGCCACCCACATGAGATCGGTCAGCACTGCTTCAGCATATGGTACAGCTTGCGAGCACCCTGGCGAGGCATGCTCCGCCGCAAATCCAGGATTATTGCTTCACAAGCACCAACGCCAGGAGCCTCGCCAGCCGACGCAGGACCTGCTGATAGATAGCCTGTCAACGTTATTCAGGACGGGACAGTGGACACCACAAAAAAGCCCCGCTCATAGAGCAGGGCTTTCGCATTCCAGGCCCAGGCACTCATTTAAGAGCCACCATACGCCTCATCCCTTAGGTACGGGCAGGCTTAGGCGCGTCCTCTGTCGGCTTAGCGTCCTCCGCCTCAACTTCAGGTGTTTTCACCTGCTTTTTGGTCATCATGTACAACCAGGTAAAGCCGATCAAGCCAGACACCAAGGACGCGAACAGGATACCTGTTTTCGCCATGAGCAGATCATGTGGTGAGCCTGCAAAGCCAAGCTCAGCAATGAAGATCGACATGGTAAAACCAATACCGCCCATGAACGCCACACCAACGATGTGGTTAAAATTCAGGTCCGCAGGCAGTTTACATATACCCATCTTCACTGCGATCCAGCTCAACCCAGCAATACCAATCAGCTTACCGGCCACCAGGCCAAAAATAACACCCAAGGCAACCGAATTGGTCAGTACGTCACCAAAACTTCCAAACTCAATCGGCACACCGGCATTAGCCAGCGCAAAAATCGGGATTACGATGTAAGCGGATGGTAGGTGCAGCGCATGCTCCAGCTGCTGTGCAGGCGCCTGAGCCAGGTTTACACCTTCCCCCAGGTGATGCACACGGGAGCGCAGCTCATCGTTCACCATGATGTTTTCGTTGCGCTTATACGCCTCCTTGATTTGCTCAAGGGTCATCTTCATCTGGCAGATGAAACGTTTTGGATCATACTTCGGCTTCATCGGCATGGTAAATGCCAGCATCACCCCCGCAAGCGTTGCGTGCACCCCACTCTTTAGCATCGCAATCCATAGGATGGCGCCGATAAACAGGTAAGGAGACTGGCGGCGAATCCCTCCCATGTTAAAGCTAACCAGGATCGCCACACACAATGCTGCAATAGCCATGGCGCCCATGTTCAGGCTTTCGGTATAGAACAGCGCAATGACAACAACGGCACCCAGGTCATCCACGATAGCCAGCGCCACAAGGAACAGCAGCAGGCTGGCAGGCACGCGACTTCCCAGCAGAGCCAGCGCCCCCAGGGCGAACGCGATATCGGTGGCCATTGGGATACCCCAACCCACAACCGTAGGGCTGCCCGCGTTGATACCCATATAAATCAATGCAGGAACAAGCATCCCGCCTACAGCGGCAATGATCGGTAACAGCGCTTGCTTGACGTCGGACAACTCGCCAACGAGCAGCTCGCGCTTAAGTTCCAGGCCTACAACCAGGAAGAAGATCGCCATCAGGCCATCATTAATCCAGTGATGCAGTGTTTTAGAAAGCTGGAAGCCTTCTACGCCAATTGTGAAATACAGTTGGAAGAAGTGATGGTATTGTTCGTAGAAACCAGTGTTGGCAATCACCAGCGCCGCTACTGCACACATCATCAGCAACACACCACTGGTAGTCTGACGGTGTATGAACTCTTCAAGCGGTGAAAGAACGCTGCTAAACGCCTTTTCCCACGGCGCTATATACTCTTTGCCCTTAACTCTGCGTTTCGGTCTCATCTTATGCTCCAATCACAATCTCTGATTCGCACGACTAAAAACATCGTTCGGACGAACCAACCAGCAAAATCCGCAACCACTATGGGGACCAATTTGGCTAACTGATTACCGCCGACTAAAGTCTTAGACGCGCCACTCTATCAGAATTCTCAATGGGGATTACATACTCATAACGACAAAACATCTGTTACGCATTGTCTGAACTATAAGTAACTGTGGTAAATGATTTAATGCCTCTACAGCGACACGTGCGGGCACTTCATCAGAGAAGAATACCTGCAAAAAGTTCGCCAACAAGCGCGTTAAACACACTAAACAGAAACCCGAGCCTCATCCTTACTCGTCATCAAATCAACGGGCTTTCGCCATCTGTAACACGTACCCCAGCCTGAAAAGCTTCGGTAAAGCCTTTACAAGACATTGTCCTTGCACGTCAAAACGGGGCCAGAGGTGTTCTTGTGAAACACCCCTGCAACACGAAAATGTGTACAGCCTGCGTCGCAAGCATGACTGTTTTCACATGCTGCAACGCAATGGCCGTAACTTATATCACACGGAATCAGGACCGTACAAATCCTGCTTAATACTATTGAGTTGGTCCAGAAGTTGGGCGCGATCATCACTCCAAAGGTTTAGATGACCCACTTTTCGACCAGGGCGGAGGGACTTGTTGTACTGGTGAACCTGAACGTTGCTCAGGCTTTGCTGCTCTTTAGTTGGGCGGCACCCCAACAGGTTAACCATGCCCACACACTGGCTTGGCTGGGTGTTCCCCAGGCCCAGCGAGGTGATTGCACGCAGGTGGTTTTCAAACTGAGAGCTTACGTTCAGTGCTTGGGTCCAGTGTCCGCTGTTGTGCACGCGTGGCGCAAGCTCATTCACCACCAAACCGTCATCGGTAACAAACAGCTCAATCGCCAACACGCCCACGTAGTCCATTGCTTCCAGCACTTTACGGCCAATCTCTTCGGCCTGCTCCGCCAGCTCCGGTGAAGGCAGTTCAGCCGGGACGATGGAGGTCAGTAGAATGCCATTGCTGTGGTAGTTTTCGGTCAGTGGATAAAACGCCACTTCGCCTTCGGTGTTGCGTGCAGCCACCAGAGACACTTCACGCTCGAACTTCACCAGCCCTTCAATCACCAGCTCAGGGCGGCTATCCAGTGCCATCAGCTCTGCAAAGTCTTCTTCTGTGCGGAGCATCCACTGGCCGTAGCCGTCGTACCCCTCTTCACAGGTCTTCACCAGCACCGGGAAGCCCATTTCTGCGACACCCTGGCGCAGTTCGTCATCGTTCGCAGCCAGCTTGAACGGTGCTGTCGGAATGCCAAGACCGTTGAGGAAACGCTTTTCGCGACCACGGTGCTGGCAAATTTTCACAGCGTCTGGACTTGGGCACACGGCGCAGAATGGCTGAAATGCTTTCAGCAGTTCTACGTCCAGGTGCTCGCGTTCCACGGTCACCACGTCAGGTTTGCCCATTGCTTCGTAAATCTCTTCCATGCTCTGCTCAGGCTGGAATTCAACAATGGTTCCCAATCCTTCTACGCAGCCGCGGTTCTCGCCCGGCATCGCCAGGAACGAGAAGCGATATCCCATAGGCCAACCGGCAAGTGCAAGCATTCGAGCAAGTTGCCCGCACCCAACGACAGCTACGTTCATTATTCGACCTCCACAGGCACATTGTCGGTCTGGTTCTTACGCCATTCCTGCAGGCGCTGGCTCAGCGCTTCGTCTTTCAGCGCCAGCATCTGTGCGGCCATCAGACCTGCGTTGTAGGCACCGGCTTCGCCGATCGCCTGACAGGCAACCGCAACGCCTTTTGGCATCTGCACCATAGACAGCAGGCTGTCCATACCTTTGAGGTTTTTGCTTGCTACAGGCACAGCGATCACAGGCAGGTGAGTCATAGACGCCGCCATACCCGCCAGGTGAGCAGCACCGCCCGCACCGGCGATGATCACTTCCACACCACGGGTGTGCGCTTCAGTCGCGAACTCAAACAGACGCTCTGGCGTACGGTGAGCGGATACAACCTGGGTGTCGAATTCTACACCCAGCTCGCTCAGTGGTTTGGTTGCGTTTTTCATGGTTTCCCAATCGGAGCGAGAACCCATAATGATGCTGACTTGTGCTGTGCCCATCGAATATATACCTATTGCTTAGCAGCTGGCCGCGCCTGGCAGAAAGGGGCGGGGCCACGTTATTAAATCCTAAATGCGAATTATGCACGCAGACGAGATAGATAAAAATCGATATTAGCTGCATTCGCCATAGATACACCGATAGTTAGCCATCTCATGCAGGCCTGAAGACGGCAAAGAAAGCCGTATTCAGAATGCTGTAGTTGCCGCTCCCCCAACTCGGTGAGATGCGGCCTGCCGAACATCATCACGACGCCAGATTTAAAGATCTAAAACACCGTTTCGCCCAGCGCGTATATAGTAACAAAATTCAGGATTAACTGCGCCTGCCTGCGACCACTCTGTTCGTAATGGCGCCAGATGTAACCTCACAAATTGTCATGAAGCGTCTATCCAGCTGAAATACAGGCAATTAATTGGGGCAGCACCCTACCTCGCAGCCCCAAAACAGGGCTCAGAACAGCGCATCCAACTGGTCAATATAGGGCTGAACATCCCCAATCTGTTTCTCAACCCAAGCCGGATTGAAGTAGGTATCCAGATAGCGCTCGCCACTGTCACACATCAGGGTAACAATTGATCCGCTTTCGCCCCTCGACTGCATCCCTCTGGCGACCTGCAATACACCCCATAGGTTGGTGCCAGTGGACGCCCCCGCCTTACGGCCGGTTTTCTGCTCCAACCAGAGAATCGTGGCTATACTGGCGGCATCAGCCACCTTCATCATTGTATCGATCACATCCGGCTGGAAGGATGCCTCCACCTGCGAACGTCCAATGCCTTCAATCCGGCTGCCAGCACTGCCTGCTGGAAACGGATCAAGCGCCTGGAAGACGAAGGCATTATCAAGGCCCGGGTGGCATTGCTGGACGGCACCAAGATCCAGCGGGGCATTTCGGTGTTTGTGCATATCAAAACCCAGCACCACGACTCCGCCTGGCTGAAAACCTTTGCCGCACGGGTGATCTGTTTTGACGAGGTGGTGGAGTGCTACCGCATGTCCGGCGAGTGGGACTACCTTTTGCGGGTGGTGGTAAAGGATATCGAAACCTTCGACGTGTTCTATAAGAAACTGATTAACGACATCGACGGCCTCTCAAACGTGACCTCCAGCTTTGCCATGGAAGAGATCAAGTACACGACCAAGCTGCCGGTGATGTAAAAGATACAATCAGGGCCGTCGTTAGCAACGGCCCCAAAAGCGCCTCAGTCAAATCGCCTTTTACCCTCTGCAATGCCGTTCGCCGTCGCTTTCATATGGTCTAGCCGGCCTTTGTCATGGCTTACGCGCCAGGAAAGCAGCTTCTGGCTGTAACGCAACAGCACATCCTGATACGCAGGATCAGCCGCTACGTTATTCAGTTCATTCGGGTCCTTGCTCAGGTCATATAAGGCGTTAGGCAGGCCTGCAAAGTGCACATATTTGAAGTATTCATCACGTACAGACAGAAAATTGCACTGCTGATGATGGAGGCCAAAATAACGTTCGGCACATTGGGACTCAACATCCCGAAAATCTAACAAGGCGTAGACCGCATCACGCCAGTTTGCGGGCACCTGCCCTTGCAGTAACGGACGCAACGAACGACCGTCGCATTGGGCCGGTACAGGATATCCACAGAGGTCGAGGATCGTTGGCATCAGGTCGATGCTTTCGGTAAAGGCGTCCACCGCCGCACCTGGCGACCACCCACTCCCTTCCGATCCCGCAGGTTTGATAATCAACGGGATGTGGTAACAGGATTCGAAGTAGTTTTCCTTGCTGAACATATGATGGTCGCCGAGCAGTTCACCGTGATCAGAGCTCAGGATGATCAGGGTGTCATCGTACAGCCCCTCCGCTTTGAGGCATTGAATCAGACGACCGACATGGGCATCGATCTCACTGATCAGGCCGTAATACACTGCACGGATACGCTGGACCTCCTCCGGTGCCAGAGAGCTGACCGGTTGCTCACCCTCCCCAATCACAAAACGGCCGTACGGCAACTGCTGCACGATATAGTCGTGATAGGGATGCTGCTCGCCCTCTTCCTCCCAGTTGTCGGCCCGCGTGGGCAACGGCATCCGTGCCGGATCATAAAGCCGGTTGTAAGGTTCCGGCGCCACAAAGGGGGGATGCGGGCGCAGGTAACTCACATGGTAGAAAAACGGCTCGTTCTCGGTGAAGCGCAGTTGATCAATCACCCGGTCGGTCATCCAGGCGGTGTCACTGTGCTCCGCGCTATAGAGGGCTGGACGACTGACGGCAGCCCCCTCCCCGCCAACCGCGCGGTAGATCACATCGTAGCCGGAGCGGCTGACCTCATATCCTTGGCGACGCAACCAGGCAAGCCAGCGCTTGCTGTCCTCAACAAAGCGCTCCGCCGCACTGAACCCGGGTAATACACCTTCAAAGCTGCGCAGTTCAGGGTCTGCCGCCGCCAGATGTCGGGGGTCGGGTGTAACATCGGTATAACCAAACAGCTGCGGATCATAGCCCTGCTTGCGCATCTCCAGAGCGATATTGGTCAGACTCCCGTCCAGCGGCGTGCCGTTGGTCACCATTCGGTGATTGTGCGGGTACATTCCGGTCAGCATGGTTGCCCGTGACGGACCACAAGGGGAAGACGGCGAATAATGGCGCGCAAACCTCACACCATCCGCAGCCAAGGCATCAATATGCGGCGTTTTGATCACCGAATTACCAGCGCAGCCCAGGCTGTCGCCGCGCCATTGATCGGCCGTTATCCAGAGAATGTTCTTGGTCATGCTTGCTCCACGGCCGCCTCTATTGGCACGACCGATTCTGTTTACGGCTTACAGCTTGGCCTGCAGCAGGGCCAGCGCCTTCGCGTGCAGGTCAACATTAGCGGCCGCCACAATATGCCCCTGTCCTTCCAGTGACGGCGGGTTGCCTTGCCAGTCGGTGACAATGCCACCCGCGCCTTCGATCACCGGAATCTGCGCAGCGATGTCGTATGGGAAGATATTGGCTTCTACCAGCAGGTCGATCTGCCCCATCGCCAGCAATCCGGCGGCATAACAGTCGTGGGAGTAACGTGTGAGCGCGACCGCCTCCCGCAGTTTGGTAAAGCGTGGCACCTGTTCCGGATCAAAGCAGGCCGGATCGGAGGTATACAGTACCGCCTGGGTCAAGTCGCTGCAGGATGAGGTTTGAATCGCCTGATCTCCCAAACGGGCCGGCTCCGGACTACCCGCTAGCCAACGCTCGGCGGTGATCGGTTGATCGATCACTCCCAGCAGGGGCGTCCCCCGGTAGCTCAGGGCGATCTGGGTACCAAAGCAGAGCGAACCGGAGAGGAAGGATTTGGTACCGTCGATAGGGTCCAGGTGCCAGCACCAGTCTGCTTCGGGATTACGCTCGCCAAACTCCTCACCACGAATACCGTGCTCGGGAAAAGTCTGTTCGATATGTTTACGCATCAGAGCTTCCACCTCACGGTCGGCGATAGTTACCGGGCTATGGTCGGCCTTGGCATCCACCGCAGGTCGGGTACGGAAGTAACGCTTGATGATGCTGCGAGCCTCATCGGCCATCAATTCGGCCAGCGGCAGCGCCTGTGCGGGCAGCATCGGTAGTGGGGTCGTGTTCATGGATTCAGTTCACAGATAAAGTTTGGCATGCTGGCGGATCTCATCCAGCAGGCTGTGGATAGTTTTGACCTGATCGTGGGCATCACGGCGTTCTTTGCTGAGCACACTGTCGGGGTCGACACCCTTCGGCAGAGGGGTTTCGCTGGCCTCACGATGGGGGATAAACGGATCGTCCTCGTCGCCCGGAAAGCGCAACGCGGGGGCGTAATAATCCACCTCCTCTTCCAGACCATAGGCGACCACCAGGGCTTCGTTTTCACCCAGCAACAGCAGTTCCTGTAGCAAGCGTGATTGCGGGATCTCCCCCTCACCGCTTCGCGTGCCACGCTGTCCCCAACCGCCATTTTCGTTGATGATCACCGCATCCTTGATATGCACATCGCTGATGTAGTGCGCCATTGCCTGCAAGGCCGCCAGCGGCTGCTCGTAGGCGTTAAGCATGTTGGTGAAATCAAACAACAGCTTGAGGTTGGGATTGTCGACGGCATCAAGGATCTGCACCAGCTCCGGGCCACGCAGATCTTCGTGCTGTTCGAGAGTGAAGCGGAACTGCCCTTCCGGGTCGAGATCGGCCAGATGCCGCAGGTCGCGGACAGTCCACCAGATAATCTCGGACACCCGACCGGCATAACGGGGGTAGCATCGGATCGACGTGGCCGCCAGCGTATGCCCGATCCGCACCGCCTCACTCAGCTCCGGCAGGTCGGTTGAGCTGACCTCCAGATGGATATCCAGCCCCAGTTCGTGGGCTTTGTCTCGCAAGCGCAACAATCGCTCATCGCTGGCATGACGCAGGCTCAGCGCTTCGCCGTCATCCAGGTGGATCTTGATCCCCTGCAGTTGGTATACCTTGGCAAACTGCAGAAGCTCCTCCGCCCCCATGCGGTTGTAACGGAAGTTGAAGTGGAAGCTGTATGCGTGGGCGTAAAGCGCCGCCCGGTCCACCCGCTTGATCAGCCGCAGCGCTTCGTCCGGATTGAGTTCACGCAAGGCGTGGTCGCTGTTCATTTGACCTGCCCCGGCGAGAAGTGCAGCTCCAGCGCCTCAAAACGCCAGAACTCGCGATCAATCTGGATCACCCGTCCTTGGCCATCAGTTTTGGTGCGTTTGATATACAAGCCGGGTGCCCCGTTGGTACACCCCAATATCTGCTGAGGCTGGCCTTCCAGACGCACTGGACGCACCATCAGATCCGACACCACCGGTTTGATATCAAATTCCTGCTCCCAGACTTCGGTGAAGGAGCGCCCCTCCAGCCGCTCGGGATAGTCCGGCGCCACCGCACAGTTGATCTGCACATCGTGTACGAAGATACGGTGTCCGTTGAATGCCCCCCAGCCGTAAACCCGCAGCAACGGATCACCGGTATTGATCACAAACGCCTGCGCCTGATCGGCATCGGCTTCGACCACCTCCTGCTCCAGGTCACACCAGCTGGCTTCACCTTGCTCCTGCGCCGCTCGCTGGAAGCTGACATACCCCATCGGGTCATACACAAAACGCTGTTGGGCCACAAACCACCCCTTGCGGTCGATGCGGAAAATCGCGCCCTCGTGTTCCAGGGTCAGCAGTGCCTGACGCAGGGACATGCGCTTCACCCCAAGGGTTTTACACAACTCCCGTTCTGCGGGCAGTTTCTCCCCGGCAAGCCAGCGTTTTTCCTGCAATGCTTGTTGAAGAGCCTGTCGCGCGATGTTGGCCGAAGTCATGTTGGACTCGCTCGCCATATTGATGAATTCCTCAATTTTTCATGAAAGCGTAACAATATTGGTTTAAACCATAAAAAGGCAATCTGGTTTAAACCAATTTATCGCACTGGTTTTGAAAAATACAGTGTTTATTTCGTGACTGATTCCAACCAAAAATTTGAGGTATCTTAAGATGAATCGCACCTCCCGCAGCCTTTGCTCCCTGCTTGGCGGCGTACTGTTCAGCACTGCTGTACTGGCCGATAACCGCCCGGACCTGACCGTTGCGGTAACCAAGAATCCATCCCGTCTGGATCCGATGGCAGAGAACAGCAACGTGAACAAGCGCGTGATGAAAAACGTGCTGGAAACACTGATCTACACTGACAGTCAGGACAACGGCACCCTGAAACCGGGTCTGGCGGAAAGCTGGAAACGGATCGACGGTAAAACCCTGGAATTCAGCCTGCGTCAGGGCGTGACCTGCCACAACGGTGAAACCTTCGATGCAAACGATGTGGCCTTTAGCTTGGGTGCACAGCGCTTCCAGGGCGAGCAGGCACCTGGATGGGGCATCGGCCGCCAGTATCTGGGCGGTCTGGACAGCGTTGAGATCATCGACAGCCACCACGTACAAGTGCACTTCAAGCAGGATGATCCGCTGATGGAGCTGCGCTTTGCCAACTGGATGAGCGAAATGGTTTGCCAGGATGCCTTCCAGGCCGCGGGCAGCTGGGAGAACTGGGTAAAACAGCCTGTGGGCACCGGCCCGTATCGGGTAACCAAGGTGAAACACGGTGACCACATTCAACTGACCGCTTTTGATGATTACTGGGGCGGCGTTGCACCGGCCAAGAGCGTGACGTTCAAGGTGATCCCGGAGATCGCAGCACGTATTGCAGGTCTCAAAACCGGCGAATACCAGATCGCAACCGAGCTGACGCCGGATCAGTTCGAGCTGCTGCAGAACGATAAGAACACCGACGTCGCCGGCGGCCCGATCCGCAACATCCGCGTGATCATCTTTGATGAGAACCACCCGCAGCTGAAGAATCCGAAGATGCGCCAGGCACTGAGCTACGCAATCGACCGCCAGTTGATCGTAGACGCCCTCTACGGCGGCCACGCCAGCGTACCCAACGGCCTGCAGATGAAGGTGTTTGGTGATCTCTATATCGCTGACCACGAAAGTATCAAATACGACCCGACGAAGGCACGCCAACTGCTGAAGGAAGCGGGTTACAACGGTGAAGAGATCTCCTACCGCTACCTGCAGGATTATTACACCGGCGAAGTCAGCACCGCGCAGATTCTGGCGGAGATGTGGCGTCAGGTGGGGATCAACGTGAAGCTCGAACTGAAAGAGAACTGGGGCCAGATCGAAGACGATGCAAAAGGCCGCGGTATCTTCAACTGGTCCAACAGCGCCTCCTATCCTGATCCACTGGGTCAGATCTACCGTCTGTATGGTCCGGAAGGCTGGTTCCAGCGCAACAACACCTACCAGAGTGCCGAGTTCAACACCTGGGGGGAACAGCTCAAGGGGACCGACAAGGCTAAACGTATCGAAGCGATGCGTGCCATGCTGGAGATTTACGAACGCCAGGATCCACCGGGCACCTTCCTGCACACCCTGCCGATGTTCTACGGCGTCAGCACAACCTTGGACTGGACACCGGGTGATACCGGATTTATGGACCTTAGCCACCGCAACCTTCGCATCAAGGGCTGATGCCACCGGGAGGCGGGGTAACCCGCCTCTATTGCTCTAAAAATCAGGAGATTAAATGCAACCTCTGTTAGAAATGCGCAACCTTCAGGTGGGTTTTGCCACCGAACTGGGCCCGGTACCGGTGGTGCGCGGCGTTGACCTGCAAATCGGTCGCGGCGAGATCGTTGGCCTGGTGGGCGAAAGCGGCAGTGGCAAGAGCGTCACCTGCATGGCAGCCATGGGCCTGCTGGATGACAACGCCCGCCTGCAAGGAGAGATCCGCTGGCAGGGTAAGCGCCTCGCAACCCAGAACGACAAAGCCATGAGTGTACTGCGCGGCAGCGAGCTGGCGATGATCTTTCAGGATCCGATGAGCACCCTGAATCCTGTGCAAACCATCGGCAAGCAGCTGTATGAAGCAATCTGCATTAACCACCCCGAGCGTATGAGCCGTCGTAAGCTGCAAACCCGTGCCCTGGACCTGCTGCGCGATGTGGGTGTACCGGCGCCGGAACAGCGCCTGAAAGCCTACCCGCACCAACTGTCAGGTGGACTCAACCAGCGCGTGGTGATCGCCATGATGCTGGCGGGCAACCCTAGCCTGCTGATCGCGGACGAACCAACCACCGCACTGGATGTAACCGTACAAGCCCAAATCATCGAACTGCTGCAGGAGCTGCGCAGCAAACGCGGCATGTCGATCATTCTGGTCACCCACGATCTGGGCGTTGTCGCCGAAACCTGTGATCGGGTGGTGGTGATGTACTGCGGCGAGATCGTGGAACACGGCCCGGTGAGCAAGGTATTCAGCAACCCGCGTCATCCCTATACCCACGGACTGCTGGCTTCACTGCCCCGCATCGACAGCAGCGACACCAACCTGGAACCGATTCCGGGTGTGGTACCACATCCCGACCAGTTGAGCGAAGGCTGTGCCTTTGCGCCGCGCTGCCCGCATGCGGCCGCCTGCTGTTACAGCGGCAGCCCGATGATGCAATGCAGTGACAGCGAGCATCTGTTCGCCTGCTTTTCTCCCTTTCCCGTCAACGCAGAATCCCGACAGGCACACGCATCATGATTCCGAAGAGTAATTCCCCGACCGCGCAGGCACCGCTGCTGCAGGTCAGCGACCTGCGTTGCGCCTTCAAAAGTAGCAAGCGCAAAGGATTTTTTGGTCCGCACCACCTGATCCATGCGGTGAACGGTGTCAGCTTTGAAGTAAACGCCGGAGAAGCCTTTGGCCTGGTTGGCGAAAGTGGCTGTGGTAAATCCACCACCGCCAAGTTGATTCTTAACATGGCCCATGCCAGCGGCGGCTCCGTGCTTTATCGCGGGCAGGAACTGGTCGGCCTAAGCCACCAGGCTTGGAAGCCGCTGCGCCGCAGGTTGCAGTACGTCTTTCAGGACCCGCTGGGCGCACTTGATCCCCGTATGACAGTGCTTGATCAGGTGATAGAACCGCTGACCATCCACCAGCTCCACGACCGGAACCAACAAAGGCAACTGGCAACTCAGCTGCTGCACAGCGTGGGCCTGCAGGATCACCAGCTGCGCAAGTACCCCCACGAGTTGAGTGGCGGTCAGCGCCAGCGGGTAGTGCTGGCCCGTGCCTTGATTCTGGAGCCGGAGTTGCTCATCTGCGATGAACCGATATCGGCGCTGGACGTGTCGATACAGGCCCAGATCATCAACCTGCTGCAGGAGCTGCGCCGCGCCATGGGACTCACCCTGCTGTTTATCAGCCATGACCTGTCGGTCGTGCGGCACCTGTGTGAGCGGGTTGCGGTGATGTATCTCGGCCAGATTGTGGAGATGGGCCCGGCCAAGCAGTTGTTTAACGAGCCACGCCACCCCTACACCCAAGCGCTGATCTCGGCGATTCCTAAGGCCGATCCAGGGCAACGTAGTGAGCGGATCCCCCTCATGGGTGAGCCCCCCAGTCCGGCCGCCCCACCGGCAGGTTGTCGCTTTAATCCACGTTGCGCCCTGGCCACCGAGCGGTGCCGCAACGAAGTACCAACCCTGGTTCAGAGCGGTGACAACCACGCCGTGGCCTGCTTTGAAGCCAAAATTCCTGTGACGGAGGTTGCCTGATGACGCCGCTGTATGCCTTACAGAAGATCACCCGGGCACTGCTGACCGTACTGTTGATTGTCAGCACGGTTTTTATCGTACTGCGCCTTTCCGGCGACCCGGCTATCTACGTATTAGGATTAGATGCCGATCCACAGGCACTGGACGCATTCCGTACCCGTTGGGGGCTGGACCAGCCTATCTTTGTGCAATATCTGCAGTTCCTCAGCAACTGCCTTCAGGGCGACTTTGGTTACTCCTATTTTGAGGAACGTGACGCCATGGAGGCAGTGCTGGAACGCCTGCCGCAAACATTGCTGCTGATGGGGGTAACCGGCCTCTTTACCGTGCTGATCGGTATCCCGGCCGGGGTCTATGCGGCTCTGCATCACAACAGCTGGATAGACCGCATGACTATGCTGGTATCCGTAGCGGGCTTCAGCCTGCCCAACTTTGTGCTGGGCATCTTCCTGATCCTGCTGTTCTCCGTGACCTGGCAACTGCTGCCTACCGGAGGCAGCGGCACTTGGCAGCACTTGGTGATGCCGGTGCTGACCATGACGGTAGCGGAAGCGGCGGTGTTTGCCCGCTTTACCCGCTCTGCAATGCTAGAGGTGTTGCATCAACCTTATATGCGCACAGCCCGGGCCAAAGGCCTGCGCTGGCATCAGGCGGTTCGCCGCCATGCCCTGCCCAACGCCGCAATTCCGCTGGTTACCGTCGTGGGCTTTTTTGTTGGCACCCTGATTGCCGGTGGCGTGGTCACCGAAAGTGTCTTTGCCTGGCCTGGCCTCGGCCGCTTGCTGGTCACCTCCGTGGCCAACCGCGACCTGGCGGTAGTACAGATCATCGTGATGCTGATTGCCTGCTCCATGGTGCTCACCAACCTGATTGTAGATCTGCTCTACGGCTGGCTTGATCCGAGGGTCGGCAGCCTGAGAACGGGAAACTGAGATGACAACACACACTGAGATCGCGGCGCCACGCCGCGCAAAATGGCAGCTGAAACTGCCGCTGCTAATCTGGTTCTCCATCGCTTGGCTGGCACTGATGCTGCTGATCGCTGTCACCGGCGACCTGTGGCAGCCCTACGAATACCAGGCAATCGACCTGCACGCTCGTCTGCAACCGCCGGTGTGGCTGGAAGGCGGTAGCTGGAGTCATATCTTCGGCACCGACCACCTGGGGCGCGACGTACTCAGCCGTCTGGTGACCTCCATCCAGGTAAGCCTGCTGGTAGCGCTGGTCGGCACCCTGATCGGCGCGGTGATGGGCACCCTGATTGGCCTTATCGCCGCCCACTTCCGTGGCTGGGTGGATGACCTAGTGATGATCGCCATCGACTACCAGGCAGCGATCCCGTTTATGATCCTGGCCCTGGCGGTGGTAGCGTTCTTCAGCAACAGCCTACTGCTGTTTATCCTGTTGATGGGGATTTACGGCTGGGAACGTTACGCCCGTATCACTCGCGGTCTGGCACTTTCCTCGATCCAACACGGCTATGCGGTGGCGGTACGTACTTTGGGTGCCTCGCCCTGGCGCATCTACGGGCGCCATATCTTACCCAACATCGCCAACGCGTTGATCGTTAACATGACGCTGAACTTCCCGCAGACCATTATGCTGGAAACCTCATTGAGTTTCCTGGGGCTGGGGATTCAGCCACCGATGACCAGTTTGGGTAACATGGTGGGCTTTGGCCGCGACTACCTGCTCACCGCCTGGTGGCTGGCCTCCTTGCCAGCACTGGTTATTTTCTTCACCACTCTGGCCTTTGCCCTGCTGGGTGACTGGGTGCGTGACAGGCTGGACCCGACCAGCCGTTAACCTCAACCACCGGGGAAGCACCGCTCCCCGGTTTTTTATCCACAGTCTGTAAGGAGCCCCCATGGGCTGGATCTATCTGTTATTGGCCGGTCTCGCCGAGATGGGCTTTGTCTCCCTGCTGAAGCAAACCCAGGGCTTTAGCAACCCCTTCGCCACCGTCGGCTTCCTCGGTTGTGCCGGTTTAAGTTTTTGGTTGCTGACCAAAGCCGCTGACAGCATCCCGGTGACCATCGCCTACCCTGTTTGGGTGGGGATTGGTGCTGTGGGCGCCTTGCTGATTGGCGCACTCTTGTACGGCGAGTCGATGACGCTTACTAAACTGCTGTTTAGCGTGCTGCTGATCGGTTCGATCGTGGGGCTGAAATTCAGCAGTTAAGCGGATCTCAAAAAGGCTAATAATCCTATTACCAATTGC
This sequence comes from Pontibacterium granulatum, assembly GCF_029961155.1. GTDB lineage: Bacteria > Pseudomonadota > Gammaproteobacteria > Pseudomonadales > Balneatricaceae > Pontibacterium > Pontibacterium granulatum. Next base: position 214,489 of record NZ_JASBRH010000004.1, read on the forward strand.
CAAAGCGCCTGCTGATCACTAAGGTCGCCTGATCGAATTCAGTAACGGACAGGTACCATGACCGACGGGGACCAACGACCACAACTTTCACCCAACTATTTCAAGAAAGGCAGCCTGATCCTGTTTCTGGGGGTATTTGTGGGGTTTCTGGCGGATTACCTGTTTAACCTCACCCTCAGCAACACGCTTTCTAGTCACGAGTACGGTGATTATAAAGTCGCCTACGCCTTCGCTGCGCTGGCCAGCGTGCTGATCCTGCTTGGTGGCGATCGGGTGGCGCCACGTATCCTGTCGGTCCCATTGTCCCGTGGGGACAACCGCTGCGTGTGGGAGTTTCTGCGGTTTTACCTGCTGATCGTCGCGGGCCTGTCATTGGCGGTGATTATCTGTACGGCCATCGGCGGCTACCTGCATCTGGGCAGTACCGATCTGGCAGATCACCATCCGCTGTTGATGATGTCCTTTGTACTGCCGCTGATTGCCGTTGGTGCCTTGCTCAGCCGGATCCTGCAATCGGCCCGACTGCTGGCGCTGTCCAACCTACCCTGGCGTATCGCCCTCCCCCTGCTGAAAATCGCGTTTATCGGTCTGATCTGGGGACTGTATGCCAAGGTGGAGCTGTGGCAAGTGATCGCCTCCGGGGCAACCGCAGCTTGTGTGATTATAGGGTGGCAATGGTACAAGCTGCGCCAGCTGGATCTGGTAGAGATACAGCGTGCACCTGAAGCACGCGGCGGCCAGCGCTGGCTCCAACTGTCGATTCCGATGATGCTGGCGATGCTTATCACCCTGGGGTTGAACCAGATTGATCTGTTTATGCTGGAGCTTCTGGCGCTGGAACATGATGTGGGACACTTTGCAGCGGCTGCAACCACCGCCCATATGCTGCCGGTGGCACAGGTGACGGTCGCGGGATTATTCCTGCCGTTGATCGCTCCGGCAATGGAACAAGGCGAACACACCGCACGCGCGCTGTTTTGGCGCGGCCAGAAGCTGATCACCCTGGTGATTGTCACACTTACCCTATTCCTGATCGTCGCCGGACAGTGGTTACTGTCGTTCTTTGGCGAAGATTTCCTGCAGGCGCAACAGGCACTGATCTACCTGATCTCCGGTTATGCCGTGTGGGCGCTGGCGGCGTTTTCCTCCACCTGGCTGCAGTACAGTCACCGCGGTACCTATGTGGTGGTGATCGGTTGTCTCACGCTTTCGATTGACGCCCTCTGCAACCTTTGGCTGATCCCCCGTTACAGCATCAACGGCGCCGCCATCGCCACCCTGATCGCTATGAGCCTGGCGGCACTGATGACCTGGGCAGCGTATTACTGGCATCAGGTGCAGACCCGGCTTCACTCCCAGAGACCATCGATCTAACGGTTTACTGCGCCGTCCAGCCGCCGTCCATGGTCAGCGAGGTCCCGGTCATGGAAGCAGCTGCGTCACTGCACAGGAACCGGGATGCGTCACCCAACTGTTCGACGGTGACAAACTTCTTGGTGGGCTGCGCTTTCAGCAGCACATCGCGTTTCACGTCCTCTTCACTGATACCCCGGGCCTTGGCCGTGTCCGGGATCTGTTTCTCCACCAGCGGGGTGAGCACGTAACCCGGGCAGATCGCATTTACCGTCACGCCCTGTTCTGCCACTTCCAAGGCAACCGTTTTGGTGAAACCGATCAGGCCATGTTTGGCCGCCACATAGGCCGACTTGTACGGAGAGGCCACCAGCCCGTGGGCGGATGCCAGGTTGATGATGCGCCCCCAACCACGTGCTTTCATCCCCGGCAATACCAGGCGGGTGGTATGGAATGCACTGGTGAGGTTGATCGCCATGATCGCGTCCCACTTCTCAGTCGGAAACTCATCCACCGGCGCCACATACTGGATGCCGGCGTTGTTAACCAGTACATCGATCTGGCCAAAGGCGGTCTCCGCCTGCGCCACCATCGCTTCGATCTCTGTTGACAGGGTCATATCGGCATCGGAATAGAGCACTTGCACGCCATAGCTGTTTTCAAGATCCTGGCGAATCTGTTCAATCTGCCCGGCATCACCAAAACCGTTCAGCATGATATTCATGCCGCTTTTGGCAAGTGCGGTGGCAATACCTAAACCGATGCCGCTGGTCGAACCGGTCACAATGGCGTTTTTTGGCTGGGTCATCCGAGAGTCTCCGTTAGCTCTTGTTATTGGTCAGAGTGATCCACGCTCCTGTGCGCATCAGGCGCAGGAGCTGGAAACAACCACTAGAGCAAGACAGAGGCCAATCAAAAAAATACTTATATAAAACAGACAGTTGTAAGCAACACACCGAAAAAGGACGGATGATCGTTCACTGATTCTGGATAAATATCCATACACTCAAATTACACGCTGTCCGATATTCCAGACAGACACAAAAAAACCGGCACAAAGGGCCGGTTTTTTTATGCAAGGTTCGTGTTAATCAGACCAGTCGATCTTCCGCCGGTGTTTCAGGCAGTGCCTGATCAAAGAAACCTTCGGTGTGGATCATATCGTCCTGTGCACCCAGCGCTTTGGCTGCCGCAATACAGTCATCCACAAATTCCGGGCTGCCCGCGATGTAGATCGCGTACTTGGACAGATCCGGATAGTGATCCTTCAGAATGCCCGGGATACGGCCGAACAACATGCCCGCTTTCTCTTCACGGGTCAGGGTCGGCAGGAACTTGAAGCGGCGGTGACGCACGTTCCACAGCTCCAGCTGACCTTTACAGTAGATATCTTCTTCGCGTTGGGCGGAGAACATCAGGTGTACCGGCTTGTTGAAGCCGCGGCGCAGGGCCGCATCCGCCAGCCCCATGATCGGCGCAAGACCGGTACCGGCAGCCAGACAGAGTACCGGCGCATCGGTACTTGGGTCACCGATAAAGGTGCCGTACGGACCGGAGATGTTCACCATAGTGCCGGCGTGTACTTCGTCGTGCACCCAGTTACTGGTCTTGCCCTCAGGTACGCGGGTGATCTGCAATACGATCTCGCCATCCGGACGTGGCGCGTTGGCGATGGAGTAGGAACGTGGCGTAATGGTGCGATTGGTATCGGTCAGGCTGACATACTGACCCGGCCAGAAGCGCAACGCTTCACCCACAGGACGCAGACGGATCTCGGCGATACGTGGTGTGCGTTCGATACGGTCTACCACCATGCAACGTACGTTCTCTTTTGGCGGGAACAGTTTTGGCATCGCATCGTCGGTACCCCAGTCGATCTCCAGGGAGTCACCCAACGGCTTACACATACACATCAGGCCGTAGCCTTCAGCACGCTCTTCCTGGGACAGAGCCATGTCCATTACCAGGCCCTGGTCGAACTCACCTTCCAGAACCTTAACCTTACACTCACCACAGGCACCGGCACGGCAGTTGTTAGGCAGGGCGTAACCCGCGTTTTCCAGGGTTTCCAGTACGGTTTCACCGGACTTGGCTTCCACCTCTTTACCGGACGGGGATAAACGGATCGTAGTCATACTCACCTCCGGGCTCTGAACCTAATCAATCAGCCCTAAAACATAAAACAAAGCAGCCAACCCGGGAAACCCGAGCGGCTGCGCAGTGACTAGCAAAGGGACGGGATCAGAAGATTGGGATGATGTCTGCTGCGTCCAGGTCTGCCTGAGTCACTTCTTCACCGGTGATGTCCACTTCAGGGATCGCCGGGAATGGAGTGTCGTACTTATCCAGAACCGCTTTCAGGTTCAGCATCGCTTCACGCCAGTTGTCTTTCTTCGCATCGAAGCTTGGGATACCAAAGCCCGCTTCACGAGCGATCTCTTCCGCTTCACGCTGAGTGGAGATGAAGTCTTCCGGCAGATCCCAGAACTCTGCTGGCGGCTCGAACAGTACCGCAGACAGGAACAGGTAACCTGCGCGGATCTGCTTGGTGATGATCTTCTTCTCTTCGTCGGACAGCTTCGGATAGTCGCGTTCCATCAGGGACAGACAGATCGCCATGTGGCGGCCTTCGTCGCGACCGATGTTTTTAAACGCTTCCTGGAATACCAGCTCTTCACAGCTCAGGGACATCTGTTTGAAGATGGTCGCCGCCGCGATCTCACCCATCAGGAAGGAACTGAACAGTACCGCCAGGCTGTACTTAGGTACGGCCTGTTTGTAACCGTTCCAGTAACGACCGCCGTTGTAGTACAACCACGCAGCGTTGCGCTTCAGGCGCTTACCCAGGTCGGTTTTTGGCTCGTATTCCAGCGGGCTGTTGGATTCCAGCAGCTTGGTGATTGCCAGACCACACATCTGTTCGTGGTTCTGTTCGTCACGGGTAACGGAGAAGAAGCAACGACGGATCGCGTCTTCTTCGTGGTCTTCATAGGTCTTGATAAATGCTTCGGCAAATACCGGTGGTGCAGATGCATCGAATACGGACAGCAGGGTCCACCAGTAAGCAATCGCTTCACGCTCTTCCCAAGAGTAGCTTTCTACATTGAAAGTATCCCAAGGCAGATCTTTCGGGTTCCAGGCTTCACGCAGAGAAGCATCCCAGATCTCTTCGGCCTTGGAGGTCTTGGTTTCCCAGCTCAACGGGTAGATGTTTGGCTGAGGCGTTTCTGGTGGCATTTCCATGGTGTGAGCGATCTTATCGTGCATGAGCATAACCTCTGATTGGGGTGTTGTTATTTTTAAGTCCGCTCAAATTTAGCACTTATGATACAAAACACAACATTACAAATACTCGTTGCGTATCACTTTAACAAAACACACAAACACATCACAAAAAACATTATATATTTGTTTTTAAAACACTTTTAAATAAAAACGAGAACCAATTTCAAGTATCAAGCATCATTTTTACGCTATTTTAATGATACGAAATACCAAGATTAGATACAGTCTTTTGACTCAGATCAATTTTTACCCGTACCAACACTCTTCGTAGTCAGGACTCTCCCTTTTCTAAACAACATACAAGATTCGATTTAGCCCGATCCCCACTCTATTGCTACGCTTTAAGCACCGAAGATCTGTAAGGACTTATTGTTTATGGGATTAAGGGAAACGTGCCTGCGATTGACTGCACTTTTATTGTTAGGCGGCGCTTCATGTGTGTGCTCAGCCGAGCTTGAGCTTAGTGCGGAGGAGACACAGTATCTCCGTGAGCGAGGCCCGGTAAAGGTATGTGTAGATCCCAACTGGATGCCATTCGAAGCGATCAACAGACAGGGCCAACACACCGGTGTCAGTGCGGACTTTATGAAAGAGTACGCCAAAATGCTCGGCGTAAAGCTCCAATTGGTCCCCACTGAGAATTGGTCAGAATCAATGCACAACGCTCGTGAGCGACTCTGTGATGTGTTGCCGATGATCAACCAAAGCCCCGAGCGTGCACAGTTTCTCAACTTCACGGTGCCTTATGTGTCCATGCCGGTGGTGCTGATCACCGATCTGAAAGCCACTTACCTCGACGGTCTGAAAAGCCTTGAAGGCGAAAAGCTGGCAATCCCCGACGGTTATATCTTTGCCGAATACGTACGCAATAACTTCCCCCAACTGGATGTGATCTATCCTCCCTCCCTGCTGGAGTCACTGCGTGCGGTCATGAAGGGAGAGGTCACGGCTGCCATGGCGACCCTGCCTATTGCCCTCTACCAAATTGAGCGGCATGGCATGAATTCACTGAAAATTGGCGGCCATACGGATTTCACCATCGAGCTGGGCATCGGCATCCGTAACGACGACCTGCTGCTGACCACGGCCTTTCAGAAAGCGGTACTGGCAATCACAGAACAGCAGCGGGATGAGATTCTGTCCCGCTGGTACAACATTGAGGTGGAGCAGGCCCGAGACTACACCTTGCTGCTTGTACTGGTCGGGATTCTGTCGGTGTTTGCCGTATTTCTGGCCTACCGCAACTACAATAGCCGCCAGTTCAACGCCCAGCTTTCCAAGGTCAACGCCCGCCTGAACGACCGTAACCAGCGCCTGGAGCAGCTCGCCAAACGCGATTACCTCACCGGGGTCTATCACCGGGTGAACATGGATGCGGAACTGGAACGGGATATCGAACACTGTAGCAACAACGGCCAGCCCCTCAACATCATCCTGTTCGACCTGGATGACTTCAGCAAACTGAACGTGGACTACGGCCACGCTGTCGGTGATCTGGTGCTGGTAGAGATGAGCCGTCTGGTTGAAGAACGCCTGCCAGACAACGTCCAATTTGGACGCTGGGGCGGTGACAGTTTTCTGATCCTCTGCCCTCACACGCCCGTCGACATTGCCCAGAAAACCGCCGAGGCACTGGCCTCGTCCATCCACAGCCACCGCTTCACTGAAAACATCCAGCTAAGCGCTACCTTTGTGGTAGCCACCTGTCATCCGCATCAAAAACAGGCCTGTGTGATGAAAGATGTGGAGCGCCGCATCCGGCAATTGAAACAGGAGTCACCAGGCAGAGTGGTGTTTATGGATAGTGCGAACGAAAACTGAGGCGTAAACGACCTCGTCATGTTGAATGAAATGCCGGCAACGCCAAGCGGTGTTTACACCACTTTATCGCCTCCTGCAGCTATAGAGACCGTGCACAAATATGCACTTTGGAGCATAAACCTAGTTGATCACCCCTCAATACTTGATCCAGATCAAAAGCTTTACCCTTTCTGCATATCAATCTCATTACTAGTACTTTTTTCGTAATATCCTTGCCGCTCTATTTTTCACAGTACAAATTTATGCAGTTTCAACTTACTCCATGGACTCTGGTAATCAGTATTTGCTGGCGACGCTTAACAACGCCACCCATCGTTCGTTCGCTTCGCTAAGGCATACCCTTCGCGATAAGAGCGCGCTGTTCAAAATCAGCCTCTTTACTCTGTTATACGGGCTCTGCGGTACCCTCACACTCTCTGTACTTTCGGTTGACCTGCAAATACTGAACACTTGGCTTGCCAATGGCGTTGCTTTGGCAGTCTTGCTCATTGGGGGCATCCAACTCTGGCCCGGCATTCTGTTAGGTTCCATTCTTAGCGGACTTTCCACAGAGAGCGCACCTACGTTGATCGGAAGCGTGGCGTTCGCCAACACTCTTGGTGTGCTATCAGCCGTAATCTATCTCAAACATTGGTATCACCGCGGCCTCAGCATGCGCACCCGGCAGGACTATCTGCAGATTACAATCGCCGGTCTGATCTGCGCAGCAACCACCGCAACCCTCGGTACGCTCTCCCACGGACTGCTGGGTGAGGCACCGGGGAGCAGCCATCCGTACAACTTTGTGCACTGGTTCCAGGGAGACCTGTTAGGTGTTGTGGTGATCACCGTCTCCATTCTGGCGTGGAAGTGCCCGCCCCGGTACACCTACTCCTACACCCTGTTCAGTGAGGTTTTGTTTTTTGGCGCCATGACCTTGGTGGTCGCTTTTGCAATTTTTGCCGACGGCGCCGGTGGTTGGCTGGAATCCTATCTGATGTTCGCGTTCGTGGCTTGGGGCGGTGTGCGTTTCAAGATGCACGGCGCCCTGTTTGTAATCAGTATCTGCACCTTGTTAGGCATGGCTTACCTTGTCGAAGATATCGCCATCAACACGGAGCAGCAGCCCATCCAAGGCGTCACCAACCTGTGGATGTTCCTGATGGCGCTGAGTGTGATCGGCACAATTCTGGCTTTGGCTATCCAGGAGAAAGAGCAACTGGAAAATTCCGCCATCACTCGCAGCGAAGCATTACAAAAGCTTTACCAAGGCGCTCAACTCGACGAAGTTATCCATTTTGCTCTGCGCCAGATAGAGAAGGACAATCCGGAATTCCGCTGCTGCGCTGTGATCAGCAATAGCGGCGGAGATATCGACATTCTGAGCGCCCCCCATATCAGTAAACGCTGGGATAAAGACACGACCGAAGCGTTGGCAGCCCTGACCCTGGCAAGTGCAACGCGTAAACGCTTCACCGTCCCCGATGTGCAATGCGACCCGCAGTGGAAGAGCCGTGCGGAAATAGCCGAACGCCTGCGCATCCGCTCCTGTTACCTGCAGCCCATTCGCGGCGGCAACGGCAAGCAGTTGGGCATTTTTGCCCTATACAAAAAGTACGCTGGTACACCGTCGGGTAACGAGCGGCGTCTGGTCAATCGCATCAGCACCTTACTGGCCCTGGTGGTTGAGCAGTACCGCCAATCGGAAGAGTTGCAATTGGCATCGCTGATCTTTGGTAACAGCAGCGAAGCGATGACCGTCACCGACGCCAACGGCCTCATTCTGGCCGTCAATCCGGCGTTTACTAAAGTGACCGGATACGAGTTTTCCGAAGTCAAAGGGCAGAAAACCAGCGTCCTGAGTTCCGATCTGCACGATAAATCCTTCTACCGCACTATGTGGCAGTCACTGTCGGAAACCGGAGCCTGGCAGGGGGAGATCTGGAACAAGAAAAAAACCGGCGAGCTCTATCCCGAGTGGCTGACGATCAACACGGTCTACAACAAGGACGGTAATCCCCACCGCCGCGTCGCATTGTTTTCCGACCTATCCGCCCAGAAGGAATCGGAAAAACTGATCTGGCAGCAGGCCAACCTGGACCCGCTAACCTCCCTGCCCAACCGCAATATGTTCCTGGACCTGATGAGCAGCGCCATGTGCGAAGCCGACTTTTCCGGCCTGCCGGTGGCCCTGCTGTTTATCGACCTCGATCGCTTTAAGGATGTGAACGACACCCTGGGACACCACCAGGGTGATGACCTGCTGAAACAGGTCGCCAAACGCATCAGCAACTGCGTACGTCAGTCCGATGTGGTTGCCCGCCTGGGGGGCGATGAGTTTACAGTGATCCTGAAGCAGGTCTCCAACGCTCAGAGCCCGGAACGCGTCGCCTCGGATATTATCAACGCACTCTCATCCAGCTATACACTGGATGACAACGAGGTGAACTACATCTCCGCCAGTGTCGGCATCAGCTTGTACCCGAACGATGCCCAGGATGTGCAGTCACTGCTGAAAAACGCCGACCAGGCGATGTACACCGCCAAGCGCCAGGGACGTAACCGCTATCAGTTCTTTACGCCACAGATGGAGGAGGAAACGCGAGAGCGCATCCAGCTCACCTCCGACCTGAAAACCGCCATCTGCAAGCAGGAGCTGGTCGCCTATTACCAACCCATCGTTGATCTGCAGAACAACTCAGTCTATAAGGCCGAACTGCTGCTGCGCTGGATTCACCCGGTGCGCGGATTTGTCAGCCCGGCAGACTTTATTCCGCTGGCCGAGGAGACCGGCATCATCCTGGAGATCGGTGACTGGGTGTTCGGCCAGGCGTTGCAGCAGGTGAAGACCTGGCGCCACGCAATCGATCCCCGCTTCCAGATCAGCGTCAACGCCTCGCCAATCCAATTTCAGGATGCCCAGGGGAAACTCTCTCAGTGGACCGATCTGCTCGGCAAACGCGACCTCAATGGCAATGCGATCACCATTGAGATCACCGAGAACCTGCTGATGCAGTCCGGCGATCAGGTCACCGCCACGCTGAAAGGTTTCCGTGATGCGGGTATGCAGATCTCCCTGGACGACTTTGGCACCGGCTACTCATCGCTCTCCTACCTGCGCCAGTTGGATATCGATTTCCTGAAGATCGATCAATCCTTCGTGCGCAATTTGAGCAAGAATTCCAGTGAACTGTCACTGTGTGAAGCGATCATCGTGATGGCCCATAAACTGGGCATCAAAGTGGTGGCCGAAGGGATTGAAACCGAAGAGCAGCAGATGCTGCTGACCCAGGCAGGATGCGACTACGGACAGGGCTATCTGTTCTCAAAACCATTACCTGCAGCGCAGTTCGATGACTGGTACCGCTCCTTTCAGCCGGTCACGATCAGCGCTCAATCAGTAGAAAAATAATGAAAAACAAAATCACCCCAACCCAGCACGAACGCGTGATGACGGAGGGCGACTTCATCGTGTCCAAAACGGATGCCAGCGGTCGCATCACCTACTGCAACGAGATCTTTATCCAGTTCTCCGGTTACTCCGAAGAGGAGCTGCTGGGCACCCAGCACAACATCGTGCGCCATCCGGATATGCCCCGCGGTGTATTCCACTTTCTCTGGACCACCATCAAGGAAGGCAAGGAGTGCTTCGCCTACGTCAAAAACATGGCCAAAGATGGCAGTTTTTACTGGGTCTTTGCCAACGTCACACCCGATAACGGACCGGATGGACGCCCGCTGGGCTATTTCTCCGTGCGCCGCAAACCGCGCCCGGAAGCGGTCGCCCTCGTGTCAGAACTCTACGCTGAACTGCTGGCAGAAGAGCAAAGGGCAGGACCACGTGATGCCATTGATGCATCCCTTAGCCTACTGACCTCCAAACTCAACCAACTGAATCTCAGCTATGACGAATTTATCCTTTCTATCTAAAGCGGTATACGCGGTTGTTTTCCTGAACCTGCTGCTGTTTATTGCCGGGATTATCGGCGTGGCGTCCCACGGCTGGCTACCGATGGACTGGCTCTGGTTTAGCGGATTGATGGTGTTTGGTATAGGCAGTGCCCTGCTCTATCTGCACAACCTGCGCATCGCCCTGTCACCGCTGACCGAGATCACTCGCGTGGCACGGGAGATTAGCGATGGCCAATTGGGCTCGCGTATCACCCATATCCGCCACCGCAATAGCCTGGGCGAGGTGTGCTGGCACTTTAACAACATGCTTGACCAGCTGGAGACCTGTTTCCGCGAACAGTCCACCGCGCTGAAGTTTGCCAGCGAAGGCAAATTCTACCGCAAGATGCAGACCTCAGGCCTGCACGGCGCCTACCGTGAGGCTCTGGAACAAGGCAACCAGTCGCTGGAGATTTTGCAGGAAAACCACCAGAAGGAGCGTCGCAACAAGCTGCTCTCCAACCTGGGACACCTGAACGCCGAAAACCTGCTGAAAAACATGACCACCAGCCAAACCGACATCCGCGGCATCGTCTCCGCCACCGAAGAGCTGGAAGCCCTGTCGGCGAAAAACGCCGCAGCAGCTGAAGACAGCCTCCAGTCGATGCAGGATATGAGCAACATCTTCAGCCAACTGGTGCAGAAGATCGATCAGACAGCCAAAGCTGTCGAAGAGTTTAACGCCCACCAGGAAGCAGTCACCCATTCGGTGAACCTGATCACCACGATTGCCGACCAGACCAACCTGCTGGCACTGAATGCGGCGATTGAAGCGGCCCGTGCCGGTGAACACGGACGTGGTTTCTCCGTGGTCGCCGATGAGGTGCGCAGCCTCGCCGAACACTCCAAACGGGCGTCATCGGAGATCTCTGACGTAATGCAAACCCTGCGACAGGGCTCATCGAAAATGCTGACCGATACCGAAGCAATGCGCGAGATGTCGATCGCTTCCAGCAATACGCTGGGTCAGTTCGAGAGTCACTTCAATCAAGTCGCCCAGTCGTCCAACACTGCGCTGTCCCGTATCAGCTATATCCACGACGTGAGCTTTGCCTCCCTCGCCAAGCTGGAGCATTTTATCCACAAGCAGAACGGTTATACGGCGGTGAATCTGGGACGGGATTCAAGCAACGCCCGCGCAGCGGATATCGATACGCACCAGTGCTACCTTGGTCAGTGGATGAGTGCTGACGATACGCAGGAGCAGTTTGGCCAACTGCGTGCCTTCAACGCGATTACAGCACCGCATGCAGACCTGCACCTGAATATGCAGTTGGCGCTGGAACTGATCGGCCAGGATTGGGAACAGGATCTGGATATACAGACACAGCTGTACGCCACCTTCGAACAGATCGAAAGCGCCTGTGACACCGTGATCGATGCACTGGATGAAATGGTCGACGCCAAACACCAACGCTACAACAGTGATGCATTTGCAGGGATCGAGCCGTATGAACCGCCGCCGCAGCGATACAGTGCGGCCTGAAGCAAGGACGGCTTAACCAGGCCTGCCGCAGTTATTTGCTCGGACATGGATGTTCGTTGAGGCTTCAACTGATAGGCTAGTCTCAGGCCTCGCCAACCTGTTACAGGTTGTCCCCCGCTTCCTGTTCTGCCTCTGATAGCAGCCACTGACGAAAGACTTCCGCGTGCGGATGATGGTAACTGGTATCAGGGTTGACCAGATAAAAGGCTTCCTCGGTGGGCACCGATTCAGCCATCGGCGCAATCAACTCTCCAGACGCTAGCTTACGCGCCACCAGCGAGGTCCGTCCCAAGGCAATCCCCTGCCCCAGTGACGCCATCTCCAGAGCGGTAATCAGAGTATCCAGCTGGAAGCTCTGCGGTGAATCGATTTCCGGATGACCGGTTTTGTTGAGCCAATGGCCCCAGCCTTCCTTGTAACCGATCACATGCAACAGGGTGTGGTTTTCCAGCTCTTCAGGGGTACCTGGGGGCGATAATCCGTTATCCAGCTGTGGACTGCAGACTGGGATCAACTCATCCCAGGTAAGGCGGCTTGCGGTGAATCCACGCCAAACACCCGTTCCATAGCGGATCTCCATATCGGCCTCTTTTTCCCGCTCATCCACCCAGATGTTGCTGCTGATGCGTAACCCAATCTCGGGGTGCAACGCACGGAATCGTCCTAAACGGGGCGCAAGCCAAGTGGTGAAGAAGACCAGATTAACCCGAACGTTCAGTAATCGGTTACGTCCTTGACCAAACAACTCATCGGTGGCAACGGCCAGACGTTCAATTGATTCCTGCACCACCGGCATAAAACCCTGTCCGGCCTCGGTCAACTCGAGGCCACGCGGCAGTCGCTTAAACAGAGCCATACCCAGCTGATTCTCCAGCCCTTTGATCTGCTGACTGATCGCCGCCTGCGTCATATTCAGCTCAGCAGCCGCCTGGGTGAAATTGAGGTGACGGGCAGACGCTTCAAACGCACGTAGCCAGTTTAGCGGGGGCAGTTTCTTTTTAACGTTTTTTGCTTTCATCGTGGGCAACCGACACTCGAACAACCTGACGGTAATTTATTCTTATTTGATGATTCCAGAATAAGCTAAGACAGCGCAGTCGCAAGAAAAAAGTGTAAGAAATTCTTCAACTTACTCTTGCCCCCTATAAGGCTTGTCACGGCAGGAACACCACGCCCGCAAATGGGACGTGGTGCCGACGAACATTCGCCTATTTCATGGTTGGCATCGAGAAGTTCACACCTTCACGCACACCGGCAGACGGCCAGCGCTGGGTGATCGTTTTGCGCTTAGTGTAGAAACGCACGCCATCCGGTCCGTAGGCATGGAGGTCACCAAACAGGGAACGTTTCCAACCACCAAAGCTGTGATATGCCACAGGCACCGGCAACGGTACGTTGATACCCACCATGCCCACCTGGATGTGGTCGGAGAAGTAACGCGCAGCCTCACCGTCACGGGTAAAGATGCAGGTACCGTTACCGTATTCGTGGTCATCGATCAGCTGCATCGCCTCTTCCATGCTGTTCACACGCACCACCTGCAGCACCGGACCAAAGATCTCTTCCTGATAGCTCTGCATCTGCGGTGTAACACCGTCGATCAACGTAGCGCCTACAAAGAAACCTTCCTCGTAGCCACTCACCTCCGGGCATCGGCCATCCACCACCACGGAGGCCCCATCCTGTTCGGCACTGTCGATGTACCCCACCACCTTCTGCTGGTGTTGGGCGGTAATTACCGGACCGAAGTCATTGCTGCTGTCGGTGTAAGCCCCCACTTTCAGGGACTGCATCGCGTCGCGCATTTTGCCTACCAGCGCATCCGCCGCGGCATCACCTACAGCCACCGCTACGGACAGCGCCATGCAGCGCTCACCAGAGGACCCAAATGCTGCCCCCAGCAGCTGGTTCACCGCGTTATCCATATCCGCATCCGGCATCACGATGGCGTGGTTTTTCGCACCACCCAGTGCCTGACAGCGTTTACCGTTGGCATTGGCTGTGCTGTAGATGTACTCCGCAATCGGGGTGGAACCCACAAAGCTCACTGCCTTGATACGCTCGTCGGTCAGCAGCACATCCACCGCTTCCTTGTCACCGTTCACTACGTTGAGCACACCGTCCGGCAAACCCGCTTCCTGCAGCAACTGGGCGATAAACAGCGTGGAGCTTGGATCGCGCTCGGATGGCTTGAGTACGAAGGTGTTACCGCAAGCGATGGCCAGCGGAAACATCCACATCGGCACCATGGTTGGGAAGTTAAACGGGGTAATGCCAGCCACTACACCCAGTGGCTGGAGTTCACTCCAGGAGTCGATACCCGGCCCTACATTCTTGGTGTAATCACCTTTCAGTAATTCCGGGATACCACAGGCAAACTCAACATTCTCGATACCACGCTGCAACTCACCCGCCGCGTCGTGGCTGATTTTGCCGTGCTCTTCACCGATCATGGCGCAGATCTTGTCGGCATTCTGTTCCAGCAACTCCTTGTAACGGAACATGATGCGCGCACGCTTGATCGGCGGTGTATTGCGCCACGCTGGATACGCCGCCTGTGCGGCAGCGATCGCTTCCTCAACCGTTGCTTTTGACGCCAGCGCAACCTGCTTGGAGACGCTGCCAGTGGCCGGGTTGTATACGTCCTGCACGCGGTCTGTTTCAGAGACCATAGTGCCGTTAATCAGATGACCTACGATGTTCATTCTTTTTCTTTCCTCAATTCATAACGGATAAGCAGTTGCCTGCAGAATTCGATTCAAAAACCGCACAAACGCCTGAGCGCTCACCACAGTGTTTTGTAGATTTCGACTATTTCCTGTGCGCTCGGGATACGGGGGTTGTTGTTGGGCGAACCGGATGCCAGCGCCTGCTCCGCCATGGTTGGCATCAGCTCCATAAAAGTGGCACGGTCGATGCCGAATTGTTCCGGTGTTGGTACCTGCAGCTCATCGTTCAGCGCCCGTAACTCATCCAGCAACTTGGCATTTGCAAGCTCGTCACTGTCGGCCTCGCTGGCAACACCGATGGCACGGGCACAGGTGGCGTAGCGCTCTGGTGCACCGGGGATCGAGAATTCGGTTACACTCGGCAGCAACATGGCGTTGGATAAACCATGTGGCACGTGGAATGCTGCG
This sequence comes from Pontibacterium granulatum, assembly GCF_029961155.1. Classification (GTDB taxonomy): domain Bacteria; phylum Pseudomonadota; class Gammaproteobacteria; order Pseudomonadales; family Balneatricaceae; genus Pontibacterium; species Pontibacterium granulatum. Next base: position 229,501 of record NZ_JASBRH010000004.1, read on the forward strand.
CCGATCGGACGACTCATACCGTGTACCAGAGCCACAGAGGCGTTGGAGAACGCCACACCGGCCAGGGTGGAGCCTAGCATCATCGCTTCGCGGGCCGCAGCGTCGGATCCGTCGTGATACACCTTGCGCAGATTCGGACCGATCAACTTCATCGCCGCCAGCGCCTGGCTGTCACTGTAGTGGTTCGCCTTCTGGCTCACATACGCCTCCATGGCGTGAGTCAGCGCATCTATGCCGGTATCGGCGGAGATACGGGCAGGCAACGACAGCGTCAGCGTGTAGTCCACCAACGCCGCCACTGGCATAAAACCAACACCTACACAGAGCATTTTTTCATCGGTGGTTTCGTCAGTGATGATTGTGAAACGGGTCACTTCAGAACCGGTGCCTGCAGTGGTTGGCACAGCGATAATCGGCAGGCCCTCTTCGTTGACGATGCGTGGGAATTTGTAGTCTCGCATCTCACCGCCGAACTTGCCGAGAATCCCCATGGCTTTGGCACTGTCGATCGGGCTACCGCCCCCCAGCGCGATAATGCTGTCGTAGTTACCGTCCTGGATGGCGGCAACACCGGCCTGAATCGAGTCCACGGTTGGCTCGGGCACGGTGTCATCAAACACGTCGGCATTCACACCGTGATTGCCCAATACCTCCTGGATACGGCCGGCATAACCCAGCTGGACCATCATCTTGTCAGTGATGATCAACGGGCGGTCACAGCCCAGGCTCATCAGTACTTCATGTACGTGTTCACTGGCACCCGCACCAACCTGCATGATGCGGGGAAGAATTACTTGAGAGGACATATCAACTCCACGAGTAAGTTCAGATGACGGCTTCACGCTCAGTTCACACGCAGTTAAGCCGTCGGGTTGATTTGAGAGGAAACACACCTGTGCTCCCTGCTTTGCGGGAAAATCAGTTGGAACTGGTCGCTACGCTGACCTGAGGCTCAAGCGCATCATCGTCAGACTGACCGACCGGTGCATATTTCTTCATCGGCTTGCCCGGTAACGGCTCAGCCCGCAGCGATTTATACAAACCGTAGGTGGCCAGCAGGGCAATGACGGAGAATGGCAACGCAGCCACAATCGATGCGGTCTGCAGCGCCTTCAAGCCACCGGCAAACAACAGCACCGCGGCCACCGCACCAATCGCCATGCCCCAAAACACGCGGTAACGTGCCGGTGGGTGTTCATCGCCCATGGACACCAAGGTGCAGATCACCAGCGTTGCGGAGTCAGCCGAGGTCACGAAGTAGGTCACCAGCATAAAGGTGCAGATACCCGCCATCGCGGTCGCCAGCAGCTCACTGGAGACCATCAGCTCGATGGTTTTGAACAGAGCCATGGTGATATCGCTGTTCACCGCATCCACCACACCGCCTCCGCTGTACAATTCCAGGAAGATCGCACTGTTGCCGAACACGGTGATCCAGAAGGTGGACAGGACGGTTGGAGCAATCAGCACGCCCAGTACAAACTCGCGGATCGTACGGCCCTTGGAGATACGGGCAATGAACATCGCCACAAACGGCGCCCAGGCGATCCACCAGCCCCAGTAGAAGATGGTCCACCAGCCCTGCCATGGGCTTTCCGGATCAGGATTCACCCACAGGCCCAGCTCCACCACGTGGAACAGGTAGTCACCGGTGTTGGTGAAGAAGGAGCCCAGCACATACGCGGTCGGACCAAACAGCACAAACAGAACCAGGATCAAACCTGTCAGCTGCATATTCAGCTCACTGAGGATACGAATGCCTTTGTTCACCCCGGTCAGCACCGATACGGTGGCAACAATCGAGATCAATACGATCAGGATCACCTGATTGGTGGACGACACTTCGATGCCAAACAGGTGGCTCAAACCCGCATTCATCTGCTGTGCGCCGAGCCCCAGGGAGGTGGCGATACCAAACACGGTGCCAAATACCGCCAGCAGGTCCGCCACGTGACCGATCGGCCCGTAGATACGCTCACCGAAGATCGGATAGAGGCTGGAGCGGATACTCAGCGGCAGCCCTTTGCGGTAAGAGAAATAGGCCAGCACCAGACCGATCACGGCAAACAGTGCCCAGCCGTGCAAACCCCAGTGGAAGATGGAGATACGCATCGCCGCCTGTGCCGCTTCTGCGGTCAGCTTCTGCTCTTCACCGATAAACGGATTGCTTTGGAAGTGGTAGATCGGCTCCGCGATACTCCAGAACAGGATGCCGATACCGATCCCGGCACCGAATAACATGGAGAACCAGGAGAAGTTACTGAACTCCGGTCGCGCGTCGTCCGGTCCCAGGCGGATGTTGCCGTAGCGACTGAACGCCAACCAAACGGCAAAAAACAGGAAGGCACTGACAATGCCCACGTAGTACCAGGCCAGATCAGAGGCGATATAGGCCTTGGCAGCCCCATAGACGGAGCTTGCGTATTCCGGATCAACCAGCGTGAACAACACAAATGCCAGCACCAGCAAACCGGAACCCACCGCCATGATCGGATGTACCCCGGCAAACAGGCCACTCTCCGGCATTGAGATCTTCATCGTTTTCATTATGCAGCCCTCCGGTCTTGTTCACGCACGACCATTACCGAGCACGGAGCATGGCGCATCACATTGGCGGCATTTGCACCAATCAGGTAATCCGTGATTTCCGGACGGTGGGATGCCATCACAATCAGATCCGCATCAGCATTCGCGGCCAAACGCAACACCTCCTTATAGATGCGTCCCTGACCCACCGCCGTCAGCGTCTCGATATCCGACGGCACTTCCTGCTGTACCAGGCGCTTCAGGCGTTCAGCCGTCGCAGAAATGATCTGATCATCGATATCTTTAGGCAGGTGAATGGCAACCGCCGGAATATCGGCTTGGGCAGCCACGGTAATAACATGCAACGCTGCTTCATTATTACGCGCAAATTCGACAGCCATGGGCAGAGCGTTATACCAGGAGCTTGGATGTTCCAAATCTACCGGAATGACGACATTCTTGTATTTATTATTCATAACTCGTCTCTTGGTTTTATTTAATCAATTCAGCCAAACAAATGACTAAACTCCGAAAATACCAACGAGAAGTCATTGTTATGAAATTCAAGAAAACTTAGAAGCAATAAAAAAAATCCCTAAGACCCAATTTTTTTTATACCTAGGTACATAAACGGACCGCAGAACGCCAAACCATGCCGCACACAGGTACAAAACCACTCTCAAGCACATGAGTCATAAGATTTTTAGGTCTCAGACATCGTTTTGATTAATGCTGTACACCCATAAAAAAAAACGCCCCTCAGACTCATTTTTTATTGCTGGTCGAAAAACACAAAAAACCTACCATTGAGCCACTGCAAAAACCTTTTAATCGAAATAAAAGCCAAACGCAGAAAAAACAAACCTCACACTCTTAATTAATCCGATACACATGTTTTCTTGAAAACCAAAAACATGAAAACAGCTTTATTTTTCGAGGATAAATAGCGATGAAAAATAATAAATATTTACCTTTGGCAGGGCTGCGTGTTGTAGATTTTGGCCAACAGATCGCTGGTCCGGCTGTAGCCATGACACTGGCAGATATGGGGGCCACGGTTGTACACATCGATCCGCCAACCGGCCCACTCTGGAATCACCCGGCAAACGCTATCCTCAACCGGAATAAAAGCTGCCTTTCAATCGACCTGAAAACCGACTCCGGCCTGCAGCAGGCGCTGGCCCTGATCGCCAAGGCCGATGTGGTGATAGAGAGTTTCCGCCCGGGTGTGATGAAACGTCTGGGGATCGATTTCGAACAACTCCGCCAGGAACGCCCGGAGCTGGTTACCCTGTCGGTACCGGGCTTTGCCAGCAATGACGAACTGCGTCGCGACTGGAAAGCCACCGAGGCGATCGTCGCTGCCACCTCTGGTGCCTTCACCGATATGGGCTTTAACCGAGTATTGATGGGCATCGAACCAAGTTTCTCCCCACTGCCGCTGGGCTCTTCCTACGCCACCTCTCTGGCAGCCAGCTCCGTTGTACTGGCGCTGCTGGAGCGCGAAAAAACCGGTCGTGGTGACAACATAGAGGTACCGATCACCGCCGCACTGATGGAAGGCCTGTCTTACAACTCCTACGTGATCGACGGCTTGCCTGAGCGTTACAAAACCATGCGAGAGCATGAGATCGAGTACCGTCGTAATAACGACATTCCGATGGATCTGTCCTACGACGATCTGCAGGAGTACCTGGATCCGTTCTACCGCACCTACGAGTGCGCCGATGGCCGTAAGTTCTACTGCGTCTGCCCGTCTCACCGCAACCATGCAAAGCGCGCACTCAAGCTACTCGGAATCTACGACGAACTGGTGGCCGAGGGCCTGCCGGATGTAAAAGATCTGCACCAACCGATCGCCGAGTGGGATGGCGAAACCTCCATCGGTGTGTACCCGCTGCCGAAGAAGTGGGCGGACATCATCTCCGCCAAGATGAAGAAAGCATTCCTGACCAAAACCTCTGAGGAGTGGGGTGTTTTGTTTGGTGAAGGCCAGATCCCGGGCGCCCCGCACCGCACCACCGAGGAGTGGGTTAACAGTGAACACACCAATGCTTCAGGTCTGATCATCGAGGTTGATGATCCGGAATACGGTCTGATGAAGCAGCCGGGACCAATCTGCTGGCTGGAGGGTATGGCCGAGCCGATGCTTACCCCACGACCTCGCAAGCAGGTCAGCTACGAAGAAGCCCTGGCGCTGCTGACCGAAGTCGCCGAGAGTGAAACCGTCACCCGCCCGGTAGGCAATGCGATTCAACCGGCATCCGGCAAAGGCTGGCTCGACGGTGTGCGTGTACTCGACCTGACCAACGTAATCGCCGGTCCACACTCCGGTGCGTTCCTCAGCCGCTTTGGCGCCGAGGTGATCAAACTGGATCCGGTGACCCCGTTGTACGATCCGCTGATCGGTACACTATTCACCTTCCAGACCGACATGGGCAAGAAGAAAGCCCTGGTGGATATCACCACTGACGAAGGTCGTGAAGCGTTCAACCGCTTGGTGAAATCAGTGGACTTGGTGCTGATCAACGCCCCGGACCGTCAGATGAAACCGCTGGGTCTGGATGACGAAAGCCTGCAGGCAATCAACCCGGGTGTACTGTTCTGCCGTCTGGACTGTCTGGGCGGGCCACGTGTGGGACCCAAAACCAACTACATCGGTTACGACGACATCATCCAGGCCAACAGTGGCATCATGAGCCGCTTTGGTGGCCCGGATACCCCGGAAGAGCATGCGCATCTGGGTACGCTGGACGTAAACTGTGGTTTCTCCGCCGGTCTAGGTATGGCAATTGCCATCTATCACAAGCTGAAAACCGGCCTGCCAAGCCGTGCCCGTACCTCCCTGTCGGCGGTTACCAACCTGGCGCAGATCCCGTTCGCCTTTGATTACGAAGGTCGTGCACCGTTTGATGAGCCTTCCGGCCGCGAAGCGCTGGGTAACCATGTGCTGTCCCACTTCTACGCCACGGAAGATGGCTGGGTGTTTATGGATTCCAATGCGTCAGAGCTGGATAAACTGGCGTCCGTGGAAAGCCTGGCAGGCATCACGCAGGCGGAAGACAAAGCAGCCTTCCTAACCGCTGCATTCAAGGGGGCACCAAACGCCTACTGGATCGAGGTGCTACACGAAGCAGATATCGCCGCAGCGGAACCGCTGGCAATCGAAACCCTGCGCGAGCAGTACAGCCGTATCGCCGATGGTACCGTGGGTATCGACCGTGGCAGCTACGCCTTCTCCATCTACCCGGATCACCCGAGTGGTCACTGCATTACACAGATCGACCACTACTCTATCCGTCCGCTGGAAGCGCAGATCAAAGCGGTCTCTCCGACTGAAGCCTTTGGTCACTCCACCCGCGAGATTCTGGCCAGCGTGGGTTACAGCGATAACGAGATCGAGTCGATGATCGAACGCAAGATCGCCGGTACCGGCTGGGGCAAGGAGTTCCTGCCAAGCTAATTGGCCGGGCGCAGGTAGCCTGGACTGCCCGCGCCCTATCTTCCAGGTCCGTTAGCCAACGGGCCTCCATCCCCGCCCAACTGATATCCCGGTGCTAGACTTATAGCCTGAACCGGAGGGATATCTATGGATTTCACCCCGCAGTCCGCAATAGTCATCAATCGCCATAGGCCACGCCGTCTCCGTAACTGGCTGGCGCTGTTGCTGACTCTGATCTCTACCTCGGCTTCAGCCACCGATATCAACGCCCTGATAGACCACATCGACACGCTCTGGCGCGGTGAAACCTCCCGTGCCGTGATGGAGATGCAGGTTAAAACCCAGCGCTATCAACGCACCATGACCATGGAAGCCTGGAGCTACGGCAAGGAGCATTCACTGGTCCTGATCCGCAACCCGGTGAAGGACCGGGGGATCGCCACCCTCAAGGTGGAAGCCAACATCTGGAACTACCTGCCCAAGATCAACCGGGTCACCAAGATCCCCTCCAGTATGATGTCCGGCTCCTGGATGGGCAGCCACTTCACCAACGACGACCTGATCCGCGAGAGCACGTTCGCCGATGACTACGATTCGCACATCAGCTTCGAGGGTCAACGCGACGGCTTAATGATCTACGAGATCACCTCCATCCCCCGAGAGAACGCACCGGTGGTCTGGGGCAAAGTGGTGATGCGGGTAGAGCAGTCCAGCCTCACCCCCATGGAAGCGCTGTATTTCGATGAAGAAGGGCTGCTCGTGCGCACCCTGACCTTCGACCAGTTTATGACCCTGGATGAGCGGGTCATCCCGATGCGCCTCACCCTGCAGCCCGAAGACAAACCCAACGAATCCACCGTGATCACCTACAACAGCATCACGTTTGGTGTGCCGCTGGAACCGGCATTCTTCTCCCTGCAGAATCTGCAGCGCCTCAGGTAACGCCATGGTGCAGCAAGCCCATCATACCCACCTACCCATGCTGTTCTTTATGGCCTGGCGCAATCTGTGGCGTAATCCGATCCGCAGCCTACTGACGATCTCAGCCCTGGCCGGTGGTCTGGTGATGATCATTCTCTATGCCGGTTTTCTGGAGGGGATGAACCGGCAGATGCAACGCCACGCCACCGAAAACTCCACCGGCCACCTTCAACTGCAACGCCAGGCCTTTATCGACGATCGGGACCTGTACGCCACCCTACCCTGGCCCTATCTGAATGCGCTGGAACACCGCTTTCCTACTCTCCACTTCGCCCCACGCCTCTATGCGGCGGGACTCGCCAGCTCAGACGCCAGCGCCACCGGGGTGATGATCCAGGCGGTTGATCCACAACGGGAGGCACGGGTCACCCGTATTCTCGACCATATCCGACAGGGCACATTAAACCTGGCGCCTGCCACGCCCACCAGCGCCGGTCTAACCCGCTTTAACGTTATCGTTGGTCACCAGTTGGCCCGAAACATGAACCTGACCATCGGCAGCGAATTGATTCTGGTAACCCAAGCCGCCGACGGCAGTATCGGTAATGCCCTGTTTCGGGTGGCGGCCATCCTCAAACCGCTGGAACCCAACTTTGACCGCAGCGGCGTCCTGATGTCGATCGAGGCCTTTCAGTCACTCATGTACCTCGACAACGGCTTTCACGAGCTGGCGATCCGGCTGGACAATCCCGATCAGCTGGCGCAGATACAGACCACGCTGCGCAGCCACCTACTGCAGATCGGCACGATCCAGCCGCTGGACGCACTGGGCGGCAAACCGGTAATCCGCAATTGGCGAGAGCTGAATCCTGCGGTCGCCGATATGCTGGAGCTGAGCCGTTCCATGATGCTGTTTGTGGGCCTGATTGTGGTCAGCCTCGCCTCCATGGGGATGCTCAACACCATGTTGATGGCCGTGCATGAACGCACCCACGAATTTGGCATCCTGCTGGCGATTGGTATGCAACGCCGTATCCTACTGCTGATGGTGTTGCTGGAGTCTTTCTTTCTGGCGCTGGTGTCCGCCCTGCTCGGTTCCCTGCTGGGCAGCCTGCTCACCGGATATTTGGAAGATCGGGGTATCGATCTGAGCAACTACATGCCCGACGGCTACGACTGGGCGGGCATGGTGTTCGAGCCGGTGATGGAGGTATATCTGTTACCCCATCATATCCTGCAGGCCTGCCTGCTGATGCTTGTGATCACCCTGCTGACGGCATTGATACCCGCCTGGCGCATGGTACGTCTGAAACCGGCCGAGGTGATGCGATGAATCGGACGGCCGCAGCTCAGCCCCTTCCACATCGGGGACGTATCGCCCTTTCACTGTTGCTGCAACTGGCGTGGCGCAACCTCTGGCGTCATCGCCGCCGTACCCTGATTACCCTCTGCTCCATCGCCGTGGGTTTTGGCCTGGCAGTGATCTCTATCGGTCTGGGCGACGGCAGTCATAACTCAATGATCCGCAACGCCATCCGTATGGGTGAGGGCCACCTGACGGTGCAACCTTCCGATTACCTGGCCGCCCCCGCCAACCACAAATTCCTTGGCGACGGTAACGCGCTTACACAGCAGCTCGCCGAACTGAAGATTACGGGCAACGTCGATCCACGGATCGCCCTGCAGGTATTGGCCAGCACCGCCCACAACGCGGTGGGCGCCAGCCTGCAGGGGATGGACATGCGAACAGACCAACGTCTCCCGATCCTGCAACCCAGGTTGGCACAAGGCGCATGGCTCAAGCCCGAGGATGAGCGTGGTATCCTGATTGGCGCCGGCATGGCCAGCAAACTCAAGGCTCGGGTGGGCAGCAAAATAGTGCTGATGGCGGGGAAACAGGGTGGCGATTCCCAGGCCCAATTGGGGCGGGTACGGGGCATCTTCAATTCCGGTATGGCCGAACTGGATGACTTTCTCGTACTGAGCAACCTCGGCTTCGCCCGCCACTTCCTGACCGGCGAAGGGGCCGATCCAACTCGGGCGCCGCTCACCCGCTTTGCGATTTTTCTGGACGATCCCGACCAACTGCCCCGCTGGAAAACCACCTTATCCACAGCTGTCACCGGCGAAGGCACCGCCGTGCTGGATTGGCAGGAGATGATGCCGCAGCTGGTGCAGTTCATTGTTGTGGACGATGCGGGTAATTACATCTTTCTGACGCTGATCCTGATCATGGTGGGATTTGGCATCATCAACACCGTGCTGATGAGTGTACTGGAGCGCACCCGCGAGTTTGGCTTGCTGCGGGCGCTAGGGCTCAGCCGCGTTCACCTGTTGCTGCTGGTGTTTTGCGAATCCCTGTTGCTGAGCATCCTGGCGGTGGCAGCGGGTTGGCTGATCGGTGGCCTGGCCCATCTCTGGTTTGCCCACAATGGCATCGATCTCAGTGCCGTCATGAGCGAGGGCACCCAGATCATGGGCACCTTTATCGATCCGGTGGTGTACACCGAGCTCTCCTGGGCTCGCATCGGGCAACTCACCGTCATCATTTTTCTCACCACTCTGGCCAGCGGCATCTATCCTGCTATCAAGGCCGCACGGGTCACGCCGGTGGAGGCGCTGCGTACATGATGGCTTTCAAAATGTTCAGGAAGGGATATTGAGATGGCATTGTTGGCACTGGATGGGATCGGCAAGTGTTATCGCCAGGGCGAGATTGAGGTGCAGGCGCTACAGGATATCAACCTGCAGGTTGAAGCGGGTGAATTTGCGGCTCTGGTCGGCCCCTCCGGTTCGGGCAAAACCACTCTGCTGAATATCATTGGCGGCCTGGACAGCCCCACTGCGGGTTGTGCCCGGCTTAACGACACCGATATCACCCAGCTGAATGATCGCGCCCTGGCTAACTTCCGTCTGTTCCAGCTGGGTTTTATCTTCCAGGCTTACAATTTGGTGCCTGTACTCAGCGCACTGGAAAACGTGGAACTGATCATGGTGCTGCAAGGCCGCTCCGCCGACGAGCGCCGGGAGCGGGCGCGGCATTACCTGTCTCTGGTCGGGCTGGAAGATATAATGCACCGCCGTCCTTCCGCCCTGAGTGGTGGCCAGCAACAGCGAGTGGCCGTGGCACGGGCGCTCGCCGCCGGTCCCCGTCTGGTGCTGGCCGACGAACCCACCGCTAACCTGGATTCGGAGAACGCCACCGCCCTGCTGGATATCATGCACCGCCTAAGCCACGAGGAGCAGACCACCTTTATCTTCTCCACCCACGATCCGCGGGTAATGGAACGGGCCGAACGGATCATCACCCTGCGTGACGGCCGCATCGTCAGTGACCAGGAACGAGAGCTGCCCCATGAAGCGGAGCTGTAATTTTGCCGTGCTTGCCCTGCTGCTCTGCCCGCTTAACCTGCTGGCGGCAGAGCTGACCGGCCGCGTTTCCCTGCTGGGGCTGATCAGCGACACGCCCGATGACTTGCAAGTAAACCGCGACAGCCTCAGCGCCAACCAACAGAGCCTGCGCCTGATGCTGCAGGACGTTACCCCCAACAACGAGTGGTCGATCCACCTGCGCAGTAACCGCCTGCAAACCAAAGGCTTTGCGCTTGAAAACAACAGCCCCAGCGACCTGTTTCGCTACCGGGAACTGGCAGGCGACGCCTTCGCCCATGACGGTGACCACCACCAGGCACGGGTACGCTTTGAGATCGACCGCCTGCACTACCAGCACCGTTTCGCCAACGGTAGCCTCAGCATCGGCCGCCAGCCGGTAGACTGGGGCAGCGGCCGTTTCTGGCAACCGCTCAATGTATTTGGTGCATTTGCCCCCGCTGATCTGGACACCGACTTCAAAGCCGGTATCGACAGCCTGATCTATGACTGGTATCCCACCACCTTCTCCTCGCTCAGCGCTGTCTATGCCGTGGCACCGCGGGGTGAAATCCGCTTCGGCAACAGCGCCGCCCTCTACTACCGCCTACCGGCAGGAGAGCGCTCGGAGCTGGCCTTGCTGGCGGGTGAGGTTGTGGATAACCGGGTCGTTGGTGCGTCGTTTGAAAGTGAATGGTCGGGTATCGGCTGGCGTGTGGAAGCTATTCATTACGACCAACCCGATAGGCGCACAGACGGCCTGTTCTGGATCGCCGGGCTGGACTACCAGTTCGACAACGGCACCCTGCTGAATCTGGAGTGGCACCAAAACGCGCTGGGCAGCCCTGACGAAACGGGCTTAGAAGCGATCGCCGATTCATTCCTGGTACAGTCTGGCCTGCAACAGCAACTCGGTCGGCAAGCTCTCGGTCTGGGGCTGAGCGACGACCTGACGCCGCTGCTGCGCGGCAGTTATACCCTGCTGCTCAGTCCGCTCAGGGATGCAGACAACCAGCGTCATCTCTCCAGCCTGCACCAGTTTACGCTGCTCTACTCCCTGAGTGACGAATCGGACCTGCTGCTGTCGGCGCTGCTCACCGCTGGCCGCGGCCTGGATTCATCGGGACACCCCCACTCCGAGTTCGGCCATATTCCCAACAGCCTGACCCTGCGCTGGCGGCTTTATTTCTGAGCGGCTCACAAAGCTGACCTCGTATATATACCCCTATTATTTGCAGGTATAAGCCAGTGAACTATGCTCGAAAGTGACGTTTTGGTTTTTAGAGCAGGTTCCTGTTATGCACCTCGCAACCAACCTAAAAGACGATCGGCACGCTGGGGTCACGCCCAACCTGACCCGTTACGCCGACACCTACAAAAATTTTCGCTGGCAAGACGTCGGCATCTGTATCGATGGCCTTCCCGATGGCGTCGTCAATATCACCTATGAGGCGGTTGATCGCCATCTTGTACACGAACGGGGACAGAAAACCGCAATCCGCTGGTTACCCAAAACCGGTGCACCGCAGGAACTAAGCTACGCCGACCTTGCCGAACAGACCAGCCGCTTTGCATCGGTCCTGCAGATGCTGGGCGTGCGCAAAGGGGACCGGGTGTTTGGCCTGGCCGGCCGTGTCCCCGGCCTGTATATCGCCCTGCTGGGGACTCTGAAAAACGGTTCGGTATTCTCTCCTCTGTTCTCCGCGTTTGGCCCCGAACCGATCCGCTCGCGCATGACCATCGGTGACGCCCGTGTGCTGGTCACTACCGAGCGCCTCTACCGCAAAAAAATAATGCCCTGGCGAGACCAGATGCCGGAGCTGAAGCACGTCCTGCTGATGGACACCTCAGACAAGCTGCCCGAAGGCTGCCGTGACCTGGAAAAACTGCTCGCCAGTGGTGATCCCCAGTGCCCGGTCGAGCCCACCCAACCGGAAGATATGGCGCTGCTGCACTTTACCAGCGGCACCACCGGTACCCCGAAAGGTGCGGTCCATGCCCACCAGGCCGTGGTCTACCACATCCTCTCCGCCCGCTACGCATTGGATCTGCATCAGGAAGACATCTACTGGTGTACAGCCGATCCGGGTTGGGTCACCGGCACCTCCTACGGCGTGATCGCCCCCCTCTGTTGTGGCGTGACCATGGTGATCGATGAAGCGGAATTTGATGCCGATCGTTGGTACCAGATCCTGCAGCAGGAACAGGTCAGCGTCTGGTATACCGCTCCCACCGCCATCCGCATGCTGATGAAAGCCGGGGACGAACTGCCCGCCCAATATGACCTGTCCCACCTGCGTTTCATGGCCAGCGTGGGTGAACCCCTCAACCCGGAAGCGATCCACTGGGGGGAACGGGTACTTGGCCTGCCCTTCCACGACAACTGGTGGCAGACCGAAACCGGCGGCATCATGCTGGCCAACTTCGCCTCGGAACCGATCAAGCCGGGTTCCATGGGGCTGCCATTGCCTGGTATCGAAGTGGCCATCGTGCACCGGATGCCTGACGGTAATCTGGTCTTTTCCAACGAAGAGAAGGATATCGGCGAATTGGCCCTGAAGTGCGGCTGGCCGTCCATGTTCCGCGCCTACCTTAACGCCGAGGAACGCTACCTCTCCTGCTTCAAGGACGGCTGGTACCTGAGCGGCGACCTCGCCTACCGTGACGCAACCGGTTACTACTGGTTCGTAGGTCGCGCCGACGACGTCATCAAGTCCGCCGGACATCTCGTTGGCCCTTTCGAGGTGGAGAGTGCGTTACTCGAACACCCGGCGGTAGCCGAAGCCGCCGTGATCGGTATTCCCGATCCGGTTGTCGGTGAGATGGTGAAAGCCTATGTCGCGCTCAAAGAGGGCTACATCGGCGACGATACGCTACGCAAAGAGTTGCTGGGCCATGCCCGAAAACACTTGGGGGCCTCGATTGCTCCCAAAGAGATCGACTTTCGCGACAACCTGCCCAAAACCCGCAGTGGCAAGATCATGCGCCGTTTGCTGAAAGCGCGGGAGTTGGGTTTGCCCGAAGGGGACACTTCAACCCTGGAGAGTGATGAACATGGCGCCCGCAAATGACAAACCCCACCTTAAACCACACGTAAGACGCAGCCACCTGCTGCAGCTGCTGCACGGCATGATCCGCATCCGGCGTTTTGAGGAGAAATGCGCCGAGCTTTACACCCTGGAGAAAATCCGGGGTTTCCTCCACCTCTACATCGGCGAGGAGGCGATCGCCGTCGGCTGCAACGAAGCGCTGGCAAAGGATGACGCCCTGATCTGCACATACCGCGAACACGGCCATGCCCTGGCCCGTGGCGTATCCATGACCGCGGTGATGGCCGAGATGTATGGCAAACTCAACGGCTGCAGTCGGGGGCGCGGAGGTTCCATGCACCTGTTCGACGCGGAGACCCGCTTCTACGGTGGTAACGCCATCGTCGCGGGAGGCCTGCCACTGGCAGTGGGACTGGCGCTGGCCGACAAGCTACAAAACCGCAAGCGGGTCACTGCCTGCTTTTTTGGTGAAGGCGCCGTGGCTGAGGGGGAGTTTCACGAAAGCCTCAATCTGGCTGCGCTCTGGCAGTTACCGGTGCTGTTTGTCTGCGAAAACAACCTCTACGCCATGGGCACGGCCCTGAAGATTTCCGAATCCGAGCAGGATATCCACCAGAAGGCTGCCGGATACAACATTAAGTCTGAGGCGGTCGACGGCATGAACGTGGTAGAGGTGGTACAGGCCGCCCAACGCGCCTGTGACAGTATCCGGGCCGACGGTTTGCCGCGCTTCCTGGAGTGCCGTACCTACCGTTTCCGCGCCCACTCCATGTTCGACAGCCAGCTCTATCGTGACAAGGCAGAGGTAGAAAGCTGGCAGCAAAAAGGCCCCATCGTGCAGTTGGTACAGTGGCTGCGCGACTACCACCAGCTGAGCGACGACGAGCTGCGCAGCCTCGAACGTCAGGTGGAGCTGGAACTCAGCGAAGCGGTGGCGGCCGCGGAACGGGGCGAGTTCGAACCCGTGGATAACCTGACCGCAGACGTGTACACCCCCAGCGCATCGGGAGGTGCGGCATGACTGACGGCACCACCATGAGTTACCGCGAGGCGATCCGGCAGGCCCTGCGCGAAGCGATGAACGAGGATCCCCGGGTCTTCCTGATGGGGGAAGACGTTGGTCACTACGGCGGCTGTTACGGCGTGTCCAAGGGGCTGCTCAGTGAATTTGGCGACGAACGTATCCGCGATACGCCCCTGTCAGAATCCGGCTTTGTGGGCGCAGGTGTGGGTGCAGCCCTGGGTGGTATGCGTCCGATCGTCGAGGTGATGACCGTTAACTTCAGCCTGCTCGCCCTCGACCAGATCGTGAACAACGCCGCCACCATTCGCCACATGTCCGGCGGACAGTTCAACGTCCCGCTGGTCATCCGCATGGCCAGCGGTGCCGGTCGTCAGTTGGCGGCACAGCACTCCCACAGTCTGGAGTGCTGGTACGCCCATGTACCCGGCCTCAAGGTCCTGGCACCCGCCACTGTCGCCGATGCCCGCTTTATGCTGAAAATGGCGCTGGACGATCCCGATCCGGTGGTGATTTTCGAGCACGTGATGCTCTATAACAACGAGGAGCCGATCCCCACCCCGGATCGATGTCCACCGATGGAGCAGGCGTTTGTTCGCCGCGAAGGCAGCGACCTTACTCTGATCACCTACGGCGGTTCACTCCCTAAGGTATTGGCCGCGGCTGAAGAACTCTCCCATGCAGGTATCAGTGCCGAGGTACTGGACCTACGCAGCCTTCGCCCTTTAGACACCGATGCTATTGTGCGCAGCGTCAGCAAAACCCACCGCGCCCTGACCGTCGATGAAGGCTGGCGCACCGGCTCACTGGCCGGCGAGATCAGCGCCATCATCATGGAACAGGCGTTCTGGGAACTGGATGCCCCCGTGGGCCGGGTCTGCAGCCAAGAGGTCCCGATCCCCTACCCGAAACACCTGGAAGATGCCGCACTGCCCCAGCGTGGCGAGATCGTACAAAGCGCCAAACAGATCATGGGGGCCGTATGAGCGAACTGACCATGCCCTCCTTTGGCGCGGATATGGAGAGCGGCGTTGTCAGCGAGTGGCGCATCAAACCCGGTGATCGGATTCAGAAAGGCGACATCATTGCGGTGATCGAGACCAATAAGGGCGCCATCGATATGGAGGCCTTCCAAACCGGGACCGTCCATAAACTGCTGGTCGAACCCGGTAGCCAGGTCTTGGTGGGCACGCCAATTGCCATCCTTAGCGAGAATAAAGCAGAAGCGCCCGTGACTGATTCCGTAGTCAGTACGCGCCCCAAAGCGTCACCACTGGCCCGGAAACGGGCACAGGTAAGGGGTATCGACCTGAGGGGGCTCAGTGGCAGCGGCCCCGATGGCGCGATTTTGGCCGCCGACCTGCCGACACCGATCCCACAGCCACCTGAAGTAGATGCCACGGAACCGGGTGACGAAAAAGAGATGATGCGCCGGGCCATCGCCACTGCCATGGCCCGCTCCAAGCGGGAGATTCCCCACTACTACCTCTCTACCACCATCGACCTGCAAACCGCGCTGGAGTGGATGACCCAGTACAACCACAACAAACCCGCTGACGAACAACTGCTGATGACAGCCCTGCTTCACAAGGCGGTGGCACTGGCGCTGGTCGACAGCCCTGAGTTGAACGGTTTTTACCAGAACGGCCAGTTTCACCCCGCCGACGAAATTCACCTGGGGATGGCGATCTCGATCCGCAACTGGGGCCTGATCACCCCTGCTTTGCATCGGGTCGATAAAGCACCGCTTGCAGAGCTGATGCAACGCATGCGGGATCTCACATTACGCGCGCGCCGTGGCGGCTTGCGCAGTTCCGAGATGACCGATGCCACCATCACCGTCAGCAGCATGGGCGAACGGGGTGTGGAAACCCTGTTTGGCGTGATCTATCCACCCCAAGTGGCATTGATCGGAATCGGTTGTCCTCAAACCCTGCCTTGGGTGGTAAACGGTGAGGTCTGCCCCCGATTGGGGGTCAACGTTTCACTGGCGGCAGATCACCGGGTCAGTGATGGCCACCAGGGCGGTAAATGCCTGCGCCGGATAAACACGCTGCTACAGCACCCGGAACGCTTACTGGACTAGAGGAGATACGATGGAGATCGCACAGATTGAGGCGATTGTCTTTGAAGAGCTGAAGAACATCGCCCCTGAAATGGAGCCCATTGAACTGGATCGGGATGAAGACCTGCGCGAGGAGATGGATATCGATTCGATGGATTTTATGATCCTGATGGTGGCATTGGGTAAACGCCTGGGCATCACGATTCCCGACCAGGATCACCACCTGCTTACCAGTCTGAATAACGTGCTGGGCTACCTACAGGAAAAAGTCGCTCAAAACTAAACAGGGAGAGCACGCCCATGCTCCCCCTGTCCTTCCGTTGACTAACGTAACAACACAAAGAAGCTGCCCCGACCGCGGTTTACACGCAGCAACACTTCACTGGCCTCACGGCCCAGAGCTTTCTCCATATCGTCCAGATCACGCACACGCTGGCGATTCACGCTCACAATCAGGTCGCCCGGTCGTAACCCGGCAAACGCTGCGGCGGAGTTTCGATCCAGGGACGTAACCACCACCCCTTCACGGTCCGCCTGATTCTCGAATCTTACACCGGCCAGCAGCTCGTGCCCTACTTCACCGGTTGCGGCAATGCGGCGCGGATCGCCCACTTTAACACCCAGCGTGATGCGCTCACCGTCCCGGAACAGCGCGACCTTCACCTCCTCACCAATCCTCTTCACACCTACCAGGCTGCGCAGCTGGCTGCTGTTTTTGGTCGGCACGCCGTCTATGGACAAAATGATGTCCCCCGCCTCGATCCCTGCCTCTTCAGCCGGCGAGTCTTCTGCGACACCGGTCACCAATACACCAAATTCACCACGCTTGAGGCCAAAGGCATCACGCAGATCGGAGGTGATATCCTGGATACCCACACCCAGCTGGCCACGACGGACCTCGCCATCCGCGAGGATCTGCTCCATGCTGGCTTTGGCCATGTTGGTTGGAATCGCAAAACCGATGCCGATATTACCGCCGCCGCGGGAGATGATGGCCGTGTTGATGCCGATCAGCTCACCCCGCAGGTTTACCAGTGCGCCACCAGAGTTACCCGGGTTGATGGAGGCATCGGTCTGGATAAAGTTCTCGTAGCCCTCGATGCCCAGACCACTGCGCCCCAGCGCACTGACAATCCCGGTAGTCACGGTTTGACCCAGACCAAACGGGTTGCCGATCGCCACCACAAAATCACCCACTTTCAGGTTCTCCGAGTTGCTCATCTTCACCTCGGACAGGTTTTTAGCATCGATCTTCAATACGGCGATATCCAGCTCTGGATCTACACCCTGCAGCTCGGCTTTGAAGGAACGGCCATCGATCAGTGACACCTGAATCTCATCGGCGTCCTTGATCACATGGAAGTTGGTCAGCACCACCCCATCTCCGGCATCAACGATGACACCGGAGCCTGCGCTCTGTTCGCGACGCTCGGTCTGCTGGCGGTATTGCTCGTCAGGGATATTGAAGAAACGACGGAAGAAGGGGTCATTCAACAACGGGTTATAGAGCTGACGGTTCGAGTAGGTGGATATGTTCACCACGGCAGAATTCACCGACTCCAACATCGGTGCCAACGAAGGGAGCGGTTGGCCCTGGCTATCATGGGTGGGTAAGCCCGCAAACACGCAGCTGCTGAAAAGGATCAGCAGACTGGCACTTACTCGCTTCATCAAGTTCATCGTGTCATCTCCTGTCACTGGAAATTGATAGTCAGTCCCACAAAGCCTGCCGCTAAGGTGCACCATTAATCCGCGCAGCATTGCTGAAAGGACGACCGGTTCAGAGTACGCAATATTGAGTGGGTACTCTACGCAAAAGTTTCAAGTGGCGGAAAAAAATATTGTGCAGTCCTAAAACCCGTCCACGCCCCTGCTCTCCTTGCACGGATGACACCATGAAAATTTTTTTATTGGTAGTGCTTGAAATCGTTTTTGACCGACCCTAATTATTTTTTCACCGGGCGATACTGCCCGAAATAACGATGTGAATGTGTTTTATTGTATGGAGTGAAATGAAATGAATCTTCGCCCTCTACATGATCGCGTACTCATTGAGCGCCTGTCTGAGGAAAGCAAAAGCGAAGGAGGCATTATCCTCACCGGAAATGCCGCCAAGAAATCCAATCGAGGAGTAGTGAAGGCCGTAGGCGCCGGTAAGTTACTCGAAAATGGCCAGCATCGCCCACCCGCAGTCCAGGTAGGCGACACCGTTTTGTTCAAAGAGGGCTTCAGTGCCCACACCGAAAAGCAGGACGAAAAGGAGTACCTGATCGTCCAGGAAAGCGACATTTTGGCAGTTATCGACGCGTAAATTTGTATTCAGGAGGTTAACGATATATGAGTGCGAAAGACGTTAAATTCAGCCATGATGCCCGCGAGCAGATGCTGGCTGGTGTAAATATTCTTGCGGATGCGGTGAAGGTCACCCTGGGGCCTAAGGGCCGCAACGTGGTACTGAACAAATCCTTTGGCGCGCCAACGATCACCAAAGACGGGGTATCGGTCGCCAAAGAGATTGAGCTGGACGATAAATTCCAGAACATGGGCGCGCAGATGGTGAAGGAGGTTGCGTCCAAAGCGAACGACGCCGCCGGTGACGGCACCACGACGGCAACGGTGATTGCCCAGGCGATCGTCAACGAAGGCCTCAAGGTGGTAACGGCGGGCCTCAACCCGATGGACCTGAAACGTGGTATCGACCTGGCGGTGAACGCAGCCGTTGCGGAACTGCAGGAGATCGCCAAGGACTGCTCCACCTCGGAAG
Organism: Pontibacterium granulatum; assembly: GCF_029961155.1. Taxonomy (GTDB): domain Bacteria; phylum Pseudomonadota; class Gammaproteobacteria; order Pseudomonadales; family Balneatricaceae; genus Pontibacterium; species Pontibacterium granulatum. The sequence continues at coordinate 248,659 of NZ_JASBRH010000004.1, forward strand.
AGATCGCCCAGGTGGGCACCATCTCCGCCAACGCAGACCAAGAGATTGGCCGCCTGATCGCAGAGGCGATGGAGAAAGTCGGCCGCGACGGAGTTATTACCGTCGAGGAAGGCCAGTCGATGCAGAACGAGCTGGAAGTGGTTGAAGGTATGCAGTTCGACCGCGGCTACCTCTCACCGTACTTCATCAACAACCCGGATAAAGGCCAGGTCGAGCTGGAAGACCCTTACATCCTGCTGGCCGATCGCAAGATCAGCAACATCCGCGACCTGCTGCCAATTCTGGAAGAGGTGGCAAAAGCAGCGAAACCTCTGCTGATCATCGCCGAAGATATCGAGGGCGAAGCGCTGGCGACCCTGGTGGTGAACAACATGCGCGGTATCGTCAAAGTGGCAGCCGTTAAAGCACCGGGCTTCGGCGACCGCCGCAAAGCGATGCTGGAAGATATCGCGATCCTGACCAACGCCACTGTGATCGCCGAAGAGGTGGGCCTGAACCTGGAAGGTACTACCCTGGAACAGTTGGGCCAGGCCAAGCGTGTCCTGATCACCAAGGACAACACCACCATCGTGGATGGCGCGGGCGGCGATGATGCGATCAAGTCCCGTTGCGACCGCATCCGCCAGGAGATCGACTCTACCAGCTCCGACTACGACCGTGAAAAGCTTCAGGAGCGGCTGGCAAAACTCAGCGGCGGCGTGGCCGTACTGAATATTGGTGCGGCCACCGAAGTTGAGATGAAAGAGAAGAAGGACCGTGTCGACGACGCGCTCCATGCCACCCGCGCAGCGGTGGATGAAGGTATCGTCGCCGGGGGTGGTGTGGCTCTGGTACGCGCGGCATCTCGCCTGAATGATCTGAGCGGTGCCAACGACGACCAGAACCACGGTATCCGCATTGCACTCACCGCGATGGAAGCCCCGTTGCGCCAGATCGCGCAGAATGCCGGCGCTGAACCGTCGGTGATTCTGGATAAAGTGCGCAGCGGCACCGGCAACTACGGTTATAACGCGGCGTCCGATGCATTCGTGGATATGCTCGACGCAGGCATCATCGACCCTGCCAAGGTCACCCGCAGCGCACTGCAATACGCGGCGTCCGTGGCCGGCCTGATGCTCACCACCGAGTGTATGGTGACCGACCAAACCGTCTCAGAAAACGAGTAAATACAAACCTACCAACGGCGGTCAGATGACCGCCGTTTTCATATATGCCCCTCTTTTTCCTGCAGCGCTTCTACCAGCGCCAATGCCTTCTGCTCCTGAGTATCGATCGATTGCGTCGAACCCACCTGATCCAACTCTGCAATCAGCTTATCGTTGGATGAGCAGACAAACACCGGCACTTCCGGTGCAACGTGATGAAGGGCGTGTGCCACCTGACGGATACGCTCTTCGTTACTCATGGCAATGATCACGGCACGGGCCTGATCGATATGGATACCGCGCAGAAACTGGCTGCGGCTGGCGTTACCAAAGATTACGGGCAGGTACTCATCGGTGGCAGCGCGGAACATATGGCCTTCGTGCTCCACCCCAACGTAGTCGATCTCTTCACGCACCAGGTGCTGCGCCACCCGCTTGCCCAGTGATCCAAATCCACAGATCACCACCTGATTGGCTTTGACGTGATCGTGCCCGCCTGTCGGCTGCTCAGAGGCCATCTCCTCGTCCTCATCCCCCTCCCGTACAAGCAGATCGGTGATGCTGTCGAGGGAACGAAACAGGAATGGCGTCAGCATCATGGTAAACACAATCGCCATGACAAGGACCTGACCAAACTCCTGATCCATAAACAGGTCGTTGGCCTGGGCGGTCTCAAAGATAACAAAGGAGAACTCACCACACTGAGAGAGAAGCAAGGCGGTTTTCAGCGCGGTGCGGGTCCCATGAAAAACACGGATCAAGGCAAACAGAATGACACTCTTCACCACCAGCAAGCCAACCATCACCGCCAGGATAAGGAGCAGATTTTCCAGCACAAACGGTGGGCTGACCTGCATCCCCACGGTGATAAAAAACACCCCCAGCAGCAAATCCCGGAATGGGATCAGGTCTGCCTCGACCTGATGCTTGTAGTGTGTTTCAGCAATCACCATACCGGCAATAAACGCCCCCAGTGAATATGAGAAACCCAGGGTATGCGCCAGCTGCGCGGCACCAATCACAAACAGCAGCAACGCTCCGACAAAGATCTCGTTTGAGCGGGAGCCGATTACCTGCTCCATCAGGTGCGGCGTGGCAAATCGGGCACCAAAAAACAGCAGGGCAAACACGATAGCGCCGCCGATCACCACATCCAGGAGCAGTTGCGATACACTCTGCTGACTGCTGGCAAAGATCGACACCATCAACAGCACAGGGATCACCGCAATATCCTGAAACAGCAGCACACCCACCGCGTTACGGCCATACAAGTTACCCACCTTACGGTTTTTAGTGAGCAGGTTAAGCACAATGGCTGTAGATGACAGCGCGAGGGCCAGACTGATGATCAGATTCACCGCCGGTTCCAGGGCCAGGAGGTAATGCCCTGCGGCATAAAACACTGTCGCGGTAATCCCCATCTGCAGGGTGCCGTAGAGAAACACCTCTTTTTTCATCAGCCGCAGCTTATGCGGCGAGAACTCCAACCCGATGGTAAACATCAGAAAGACGATACCAAATTCCGCCACCGTATCCAGGCTGGCACTGTGTTCCAACTCGAAGGCAAATCCCACCGCCATACCGGTGAGGATGTAACCGATCACAGACTCTACCTGCAGCTTCTTCAGCAACACGTTCAGTACCAGTGAAAGCCCGGCACAGATCAGGATCAGGGTGATGAGGTTTTCCATACGTATGTTATTCAATCCACTGTTTTTTCTACCTTGATCATAACCATCAAAAGGGTCAAAGGTAAGTGGCTCTTTGGAGTTGTTGCTGACGGTCGGTCAGCGCGGCAATCGCGGCAACGTCCACAACGGTTTGTGGTCATTTTTCCGGGAACTTATTGCTGCTCGGTGACTCCCACCTGCGGGCCGGATCAAGCAGATTTTCGCTGCTGGGGGCAGGTTGTGACCACTCCCTGCACAGCATTCCGGTCAGTAATTAAACAGCAGGCAAATTACGACTGTTCAGACACTCTGGGCAGGCCTATAATCGCCCGCTTTTACGATGTATCTCTAAGTTTTGGACGGATAAGTACTATGGAAAAAGAACTGCTGGAACAGCTGGGTTCTAAAATTGATTCTCTGCTGGATGAGCTGGAGTTACTGCGCATGGAAGTAAGTGAACTGCGCACCGAACGTGACAATCTGCTGGTAGAAAAGAACGAATCCAGCGAGCGTGTACAAGCGCTGCTAAGCCGCTTTGACAGCCTGAACATCGCATAAGTCTTTTGATGCCGGTTCTTCCCGTCATACCGGCATCAGACAATGTGATCGAAGAAGCCCCGGGGTGGTGTGTTTGACTCCTGTTTCCTGCTCCGGGCTTTCCCCTCTTCTGAATCCCTTACCGTTTTATGTATTATGCCTCTCCCTTAAACAGGGTATCCACACGATTAATCTCCTCTTCCAGGATCTAGATAAACGCCGAGTGTTCTAGTCGCCACACCTTACTTTGCAGGGCAGGCTTTAGCCTACCGGCAGTTTGAAGGCATCCCTACAAAACGCAGAACTAATTGCCCAACACCAAATGCCAACTCATCCCGCACTAAAGCACACTGCTCATCTGTGTATAACCGCTCTAGGCTGAAGGTAATTTTTTATTTTGGTCACTGAACTTCGCCATAAACCTCTGTCCAAAGGCAGCTATGAACGTACGACCGATACATCCATCCCCAACACTGCTGGCCCTGCCTACCGCGTCAATGCTCGCTACGCTGCTGGAGCGTGGTCTATGGGCGGTGAAGCAGGATCTGCATGCGAGCGCCGATGCGATTGATCCACGGTCCCTACCGCCCACCGCGGGCTTAACGCTCTTCATCACTCTTTGAACAGTGCTGTCGCCAGGTCTTCGATCAAGTGACGGATCGTTTGTGCCTCCGATTTTTTATAGAGCAATCAAGATGCTAAAACCATCACAGATTCGATGGGGGTCATCCCTGTCTGCCCGCACCCTGCTGCCACTGGTGCTGCTGTCCGGCTTCAGTTCCCTGGCAATAGCTCACGGTGTAACCGAGGGCGACGCTCTCTTTATCGAACAGGCCAGTGGCCTGCAGCTGCTGCCCTTTATCTACCTCGGCGCCAAACATATGGTGACCGGTTACGACCACCTGCTGTTTCTGTTGGGGGTCATTTTCTTCCTCTACCGTATGCGCGAAGTGGGGATCTACGTCACGCTGTTTGCCATTGGCCACAGTGTCACGCTGCTGTTCGGCGTACTCAGCGAAACCAACGTCAACCCTTATATCGTCGACACCATCATAGGTCTGTCGGTGGTGTACAAGGCGTTAGATAACCTGGGTGCGTTCAAGCGCTGGCTGGGTTTCCAACCCAACACCAAAGCCGCTGTGTTGATCTTTGGCTTCTTCCACGGTTTTGGTCTGGCGACCAAGTTGCAGGATTTCACCCTCTCCGAGGACGGCCTCGTGGGTAATATCCTCGCCTTTAATCTGGGTGTGGAGATCGGCCAAATGCTCGCCCTGGGAGGCATTCTGATCCTGATGAACGCCTGGCGCCGTAGCCACAGTTTTGCCCGCCAGGCGTTTGCCGCCAACGTGGTCTTGATGGCCGCCGGCTTCCTGCTGATCGGCTATCAGCTCACCGGTTTTGTTATTGCAGCTTGAACAGAGAGGAGTAGACAAAATGCGCGATATTACAGATGTAACTCACGAAGGGCTGCCATCCAAAACCAGCCTGTTCAAAGCCACCGTGGGTGCGGCCCTGCTGGGCGGTGCCCTGCTGATCACCACCGTTTTACCTGCGGAATACGGCATTGATCCCACCGGCCTGGGTAAGGCGATGGGCCTTACTGCCCTGAATAGTAGTGCCAACTCCATTCCCTTCAGCCCGGTTATATCCCCCGCGATAGCCGAATTAAACCCGCAGGACAGCTCCCCGGTCCGTAAACGCAGCGAAACCTATCAAACCAAAACCTTCAGCCTGAAGCTGGCCCCCGGTCAGGGTACCGAGCTCAAGGCAATCATGGAGCAAGGCGAGCGCTTTATCTTCCACTGGGAAGTGGAAGGCGGCGTGGTGAACTTTGATATGCACGGAGAGCAACCCAATGCGGCAAAGGATGAGTTCACCAGTTACTGGGTTGCCCGCAATATGCCAAGGTCCAGCGGTTCATTTACAGCGCCGTTCAAGGGTAGCCACGGCTGGTACTGGCACAACCGTACCGATAATCCAGTGACGGTGCATCTGTCCATGAGCGGATTTTTCCGGGATGTGTATATGCCGTAAATCCACGGCGAAGTGAGAAGGTGGAGGGCGGGCTCTGTCCTTCACCTGTTTATTGGGTAGATCAGGCGCCTTCCTGTACGGGCTGCATTGCCACGGACTCAACCGCTTCACTCCGGCAATACTTCACCAGATCGTCAAATCCGAGCGGTTTGGAGTAGTAGTAGCCCTGAATCTCTTCGCACCCTTCAGAAACCAGGAAATCCAGTTGCCCCTGATGCTCCACGCCTTCAGCGGTCAGTTGCAGTTCAAAGCTCTTCGCCAGGCTGATGATCGCCTTGGCAATTGCCACACTGTTACGATCATTTGGTAAGCCGTCCACAAATGCCTTATCCACTTTCAGACGGGTCACCGGCAGTGTCTGCAGGTAACTCATGGCCGAATAGCCGGTACCGAAATCATCGATCGCCAAGCCAATGCCCATCTGGCGGAACTGCTTCAGGGTCTGGATTGCTTCCTGAATATTGGTGGCGATATAGCTTTCGGTGATCTCCAGCTCCAATTGCTTCGGCGCGACACCCGTGTCCTTCAGGATGCGTAAAAGCTTGGGCATCAACTCGTAATTGCTGAGCTGGACGTTCGACACGTTCACACTTACATGCTGCAGGTTGATGCCCATCGCCAACAGGCGGCTGAAATCATGACAGGCTTTCTCCAGCACCCATTCGCCGATCGGGATAATCAGCCCCTGCTCTTCCGCCAGCGGGATGAAGTCCGCCGGAGACACCATGCCCAACTCCGGGCTGTTCCAACGAATCAACGCCTCAACCGAGATAATACGGCCGGTCAGAGTACAGATCTTTGGCTGATAGCAGAGCAGGAACTGTTCCCCGTCCGTGATTGCCTGCTTCATCGCCCGGGACATCTCCGCACGTTTTTTCATTTGCGCAGAGAGGTCGCTGGAGAAGAAGCTGTAGTTGTTACGCCCCTTCTCTTTGGCACTATACATTGCAAGGTCCGCGCACTTCAGCAATGACACCTTATCCTTACCGTCCATTGGGTAGATGGCGATGCCGATACTGGCTGAAATGCCGATCTCCTGACCATGCACCGGAAAAGGTGTGCTGAACAGATTGAGGTATCCCTCAGCGATAACCTCCAACTCTTCGGCACCGTCCACCGGGTTGACGATAATGTTGAACTCGTCACCACCGATCCGGGCCAGTACATGATTTTTGGGCGCATACCCTTTAAGGCGGGCGGCGACCTGAGCCAACAGCGCGTCACCTACATTGTGCCCCTGGGTATCATTCACCTGCTTAAACTGATCCAGATCGATAAAGAACATCGCCAGTTTCTGAGACTCTGACGCGGCCGATTCCAGCGCCGATTCCAGTTGGAAGTCCCAGTATCGGCGGTTGGGTAGGTGTGTCAGCACATCGTGGTTCGACAGGTACTCCAGCTCTCGCTTTGACCCCTGCAGCGAGGTTTCACGTTCACGAACCGTTTCCGCCAACTGGTTGATGCTGCGGGAGACCACTTCCAGCTCATCGTCCGTATTTAAAGGTGGCGAGCTACTGTAGTCACGCGCTTCGATCTTCTGAATCTGCGCCATCAATTTGCCCAGTGGCCTCTCAAGCCGCCACTTGATGAAGTAGTGCACAGATATCAAGGTCAGCAGGGCTAGGCCAATCAACCAGGTCACCAGATGTTTTCGGTTTTCAGCCAGCGTGCGCACCAACACGTCACGCTCCAGACGACCATCGACAATGATCGGGCCATCCACGCTGTCGATACGCATTCGCCCTGCATAATTGAGCTCGGTTTCAACCACCTTCAAACCGGCCAGTGCCGCAGCATCAAACAAGGAGGGAGGTGTTTCTTCAGCCCCCGTGTTGAGCTTGCGCACTTCCAGTGTCATATCCAGATCGGCGGACAACGCAGCCACATACTGGGGGTCGATGGTGCGGGACATCTCGATATGCGCAATCGCCTCACCATCCTGGGCATAAAACAGGCTTAGATGGGACGTAAGCCGAAGTCCCCTTTCGGTGTATTGGTAGGTAACGACACTGCCTTGCTCGATCCGCTTCTGGGCATAGAGTGCGGCGTGCTGCAGAGCGACCAGATCCCGGTCGGCCCCGCCTAGCGGATGCTCGTGGTACTCGAACTCGTTTTCGTGGCGGCGCAGCAATCGGGTCCGGCCGTCCGCATGAGAGATGATATTGAGAGCATAACCATTCTCGCCACGGGCCACGTAAGCGATCAGCTCGCCACGCTGATTATAGAGAGCGATATCGTCGTTAAATGAGAGTCTGACACGCTTCAACAGCTCTTCAGCGATGGTCTTCTTCTCTTCGTCGATCAGGAAAGTGTTGTAGTTGTTTTTGTCTTCGTAGTTGTTGATCAGATCGATGGACGCCATGGTGGGTTCGTGTTTCTCGATAAACACTATCCCCTCCAACAGGCTTTTCTCAACCCCAAGGATATTCAGCTCTACGCGTTGAAACGCGTGGCGCATACGGGTTTCGGTGGTTTCCAGGAAACTCTTTTTGAGGAAACCATCAAAATACAACCCCAGCGCAGACAGTGTAAAAATGCCCGCCAAGGTAATGAACACCGCAACCGTGATCGATACCTTTTTATGCACATTGAGGTTACTGGATAGATCAGACATAGAGCTTCAACTTAAAAAATGGGTGCAACGAACTCAACGTTCTCAGAGGTCACCATCTGGACCGGAATCACGATATGCTCTGGGACGGTTTCACCGGCCAGTGCCTTGATGACGGTATCGACCGTTTCAGGTCCCCCCAAAGGAAACTTGATGGTCGCAGTCTGCTTGCCATCCCTAATGGACTGCCGGGCCTCACTGGTGTAATCCACCCCCACCATCACAACCGTGGCCGGATCAATGCCATATTTTGCCAGTACCGGGCGCACACCACTGAGCATGCTGTCACTTTCGGAGAAAATTGCATCAACACGTTCCCCGCTGGCCAACAGCTTCTCCATCTCCATCAGCGCATCTTTGCGCAGATAGTTGCCGGTGCGTTTGATCACCTGAATCTTGGGTGAGTTTGCCACCACATCCAGAAAGCCACGGCTGCGCAACTGAGTCACATCGGCGGTCAGTATCCCCTCTAGCAGCAAGACTTTACCTTTATCGTTCAACTTATCCGCGATAAAGCGGCCTGCAATGGCACCAATCTCGTAGTTGTCGGAATTGATAAAGGTGGTGTAATCACGGGTTTTCACACCCCGGTCTAGCACAATCACCTTGATGCCGGCCTGGTGGGCTTTAGAGATAACAGGCACGACCGAGGATTCATCGTTGGTCCCAACAATCAACACATCCACCTGCTGACTGATAAAGTTCTCGATATGGCGAATCAGCAACGCCGTTTTGCCCTGCGCATCGGAGTAGATAAATTCCAGATCGGGCTGGTTGGCAATCGCATTACGCACAGCCACCACCTGAGCTTTACGGAAGTCATTTCTCAGCGTGTCCTGGGCAAAAGCGACAACGGCCCGCTGTGCTTCCGCAGCTTTCACCGGCATGGTTAAGAAAAGCAGCAGCGTAACCAGCCAATATCCAGCTCGTTGAAATCGTGTCATAACGTCCACCAAATACATCATTCTGTTTGAATCTCATTAGCAGCCGCTGTATTAAGACCGCCTAATATTCCGCAAAGATTATATGGACAATTGACAAATATCTACCAAACACCGCAAAAAACCTGACATAAAACACGACAAAATATTAAATATTTGGCTTAGCAAGCGTGTTTAGACAGAACACCCAAAAGATAGAAAAACCCAAATATCTGTTTGAATCCCTGCATTGGCGGAAGGTTTGGCGCGTCGAGTATAACGATCAAACGTTAACGTTTTTTAAACGGTCCCCGACGGCGCAGTTGCGGATGTGGCCATATTGAGGGATGACACAGCACTGAGGACGGGGCTCTCTCACTCTCCCTGCACGCGCTGCCATCCCATGAATCTGCATCAAACTTTATATAAATTTCAGCAGCTTGGCCGTGCTTTTTTAGCTTCGGGCTTCTGAAATGCTCATTCCGCGTGCTAAGCTGCGAAATGCAAAAAATATCAGTGCATTAGAAGAAGACAGAGTAATTGCATGGCAGGCCTGAAAGTTCTGATTGTTGATGACGCACGCTTTATTCGCGATCTGGTAACCAAGATTGTCAGCGCCGGTTTTCCCCAGTCCGAGGTGAAGGCGGCGGAAGACGGTGACGTCGGTCGCAAGCTGATGATGCAAAACAAATTCGACATTATCCTTTGCGACTGGGAGATGCCGGGCATGTCTGGCCTTGAGCTCCTGCAGTGGGCACGCCGTGAACCCAACTACCAGACGGTCCCGTTCCTGATGGTGACCAGCCGTGGCGAACGCGACTACGTTTTAAAAGCGGTGCAGTCCGGCGTCAATGATTACATCGGCAAACCGTTCGAGCCGGCTCAACTGATCGAGAAAATAAAAACCTGGCTGGCGAAGGGCGGTGAAACCAACGCCGTGGCCCGTCGTCGTGCAGCACAGCTGCTGGCAGCCGAACAAGGTGCGACAAAGAAACCGACACAGAAAAAACCGAAAGGGCTGGCCCAGCTGCGTTTTGGTGGTGCCATGCACCGCTGTGCGGTCAAAGAGCTAACCCTTCAGCAGGTGAAAGTCGCGGTAAAACGCGAAGACGGTATCCCATCCATGCTGGAACCCACCGTTGTGGATATCGAGCAGGTAAGTGGCCAGGACACCATCCAGCTCAACGGTTTTGTACGTGCCATCGAAGCCCACGAACCGAAAGTCGACACCATTTTCCTCAACGTGGACGTGCTCTTTGTGGATAACGATCCTGAGAAGATGGAACTGCTGTCCCGTTACATCGAGCAGATGCGCAAGAGTGCTGGGTAAACACCCGGCTCTTGCCCCTCACCATGAATGTCCGCCTCTCGATCCGATCCTACACCCGCACCATGCATGCCCACGCGCATGATTACTATCAACTGGTACTGCCACTTCAAGGCGCAATCGCAATCACCACAGCCGGCGCTTCGGACCGGGTTGGTCCCGGTCGATGTGTGATTATTCACGCGGGCACAGAACACAGCTTTGCGGCAGATGAACGGGCCCGTTTTCTGGTGGCCGACCTGGACGCGCTGCCGGAAAACATGTCTACGCTGAGCACCCCATTTACCAATATCTCGTCGCCGCTGCTGACCTTCTGCCAATTTGTGGAGTACCAGCTACAACACAGCCACAACCCCGATCTCAACCGTGAAATAGGCAAGCTGTTTGTCAGTCTGCTCGCCGTAGAACCGTTCCAGGCCCAGTATGACCCGCGCATCTCACGGGTGCTGGAGCACCTGCAGCAGGATCTGGCCTGTACACCCAGCGTAGCGGAACTGGCCGCGATCGCCTGCCTTAGTCTGAGCCAGTACAAAACCCTGTTTAAGCAGCAGACAGGCCTCTCCACCAGCCAGTTCCTGCTCAAGCTGCGTATGGACAGGGCCCGCGCCCTGCTTGCCCACACCGATTACCCGGTCAGTATCGTGGCCGAACAGGTGGGTTATACCGACCTGTCCGCCTTCAGCCGCCGCTTCTCCGAGCACTTCGGCCAGTCTCCACGCCAATTCCGAGGCTGAGCAGATTCGGCTTTCGCTCTAACTAAACCGGCTATTCAGCACAATTCACTATCAAGAACTGATTTACACTGCTCCTGTCTACAACAAGCTTCGGGAAACAGACCATGGCAACAGCACTGGGTATAAGCGCAATTCTGCTGTGGGGCATCCTCGCCCTGCTTGGCACTATGACCACCAGCCTACCGGCCTTTAAGCTGCTGTTCATCTGTTTCGCCATCTCCGCCCTCATCATGTTTGCTCGGCGCATGATTCGCGGGGAGCGTATTCTACGAAGACCAAACCTGCCGCTGCGTAGCTGGCTGATCGGCATAACCGGTCTATTTGGCTTCCACTTTTTCTACTTTATGGCGCTCAGGCAAGCTCCGGCGCTGGAGGTAAGCCTGATTGTATATCTCTGGCCACTGCTGCTGGCGGTATTGGTCGCCCACAGCGACCAGCGCTTGCGCGCATTACTGGGAGGTTTGGTGGGCTTTATCGGCATTGTGGTCTTGATGTCAGGCAAAGGCGAACTGACGCTGTCGGGCGACTCCACTCTGGGTTATCTGCTGGCAATCCTCTGCGCGCTGATCTGGTCGAACTACTCGGCCTATCTAGCCCGCTCACCGGGCAAGGTGGATGATATCGGCTGGATCTCGCTGGCGGTTGCGGGCCTTTCCCTGCTCGCGCACCTCATCCTAGAGAGCAATTTCTCACTGGATGCCTCGCTATGGCAGTTCTCAAGCAGTGAATGGTTGGGTGCGATCCTGCTAGGCCTGGGGCCAGTGGGCGGAGCCTTCTACCTCTGGGATATTGGCTTGAAACAGGGCAATAAAACCCTGCTGGCCTCGCTGAGCTTTTTTGCCCCGCTGATATCCTCCGTTGCACTGGTAGTGGCAGGACAGGACAAACCTTCTGTAGAACTGCTGATCTCGGTAGGTTTGATCATGCTGGGCGGGTTGATTGCCAACCGTAACTCCCAAAAGCCAAGGACAAAAACGCTGGATAACACCACCCCTTGAGCAAGAATCGGGTGGTCGACTGAATTTACATCGCGCACACTAAGGACAGGTTTCATAACAGGATCAGCCTAGCGATGAGTTCAAAGCAGCACTACGACACCGTGGCCCGCGCCATCGAATATATCCACAGCCGTGCCCGCCATCAGCCTACGCTGGCGGAAGTAGCCAGTGCCGTGGGTAGCAGTGAATCTCATCTGCAGCGGATTTTCAGCGCCTGGGCGGGGATCTCTCCCAAACGTTTTCTGCAATACCTGACCAAGGAGTACGCCCTGCAGGCGTTGCATAACGCCGATGATCTGCTCAGTGTGTCGCTGGACAGCGGCCTGTCGAGCCCCGGCCGTTTGCACGACCTGATGATCTCCTGCGAAGCGATGACACCCGGCGAGATCAAGTCCGGGGGGGCAGGCGTTCAGATCGGATACGGCTACACCGACACCCCATTTGGCACTGCGCTGATCGGCTGGACAGCGCGCGGCATCTGCTATCTGGCGTTCTGTTCCGGTGACGAGGCAGAGCGTCTGGATGAGCTGAAGTCCCAGTGGTGCGCCGCCCAATCAGCGGAGGATTCCAAACAAGCGGCCCAGTATGGTGCACAGATTTTTCCAACCACCCCTATCCCCGGCAAGCTGCACCTGGTGCTGCGTGGCACCAACTTCCAGATCAAGGTGTGGGAAGCGCTGCTGAAGGTCGAACCTGGCCAACTGGTCTCCTACGGACAGCTTGCGCAGCAGCTGGGAATACCAAACGCGCAACGGGCAGTGGGCACGGCGGTCGCCAAAAACAACATCGGCTTTCTGATCCCCTGCCATCGGGTCATTAAAGGCACGGGCGAGTCGGGCAACTACCGCTGGGGTAGTACACGCAAGCGAGCGATGCATGTCTGGGAAGGCGGTCAGCATCCGCTTATGAACGATTAGTTGATCCAGCGCCACCAAACCTCTCTGCTTCACTGGCACTTCATAAAAGGTTCACAGGTCTGTAATCTAACCAGCTGTTAATATGCCGCTTCTTTCAAAGCACGATCTTCAAATGAACACGGAGAGCTGGATGTCCGGGCGTAAAACGGTCACTTCACTGCAGGTGGTGGAGTACCTGAGAAATTGTATTGAACACGGTGATCTGCAACCGGAAGACAAGCTGCCGTCCGAGCGCGTGATCAGCGAACAGCTGCAAACTACCCGTGTGACCGCCCGCGAAGCATTGAAACAGCTGGAAGCCGAAGGCGCCATCTACCGTTCCAACCGCCGGGGCTGGTTTGTCACGCCGCGTCGCATCAACTATGACCCAAGCCGTAGCACCTTCTTCATGGACTACGTAGCCGCCCAGGGATTCACCCCGTACAGCACGGAGCTGGGCAAGGCACGGATCGGGATCACTTCACGTCTGGCGCGCAAGATGGGTGCAGCGTCCGACGAGACTCTGGTGAAGCTGGAGCGTGTGCGCGGTGCAAATGGTCGTGCGGTGTATCTGGAGACTATCTATTTACGGGAGAGCCTGCTGCCGGGTATCTATGACAAGTCTCTGGAGCGCTCTGTCAGCACCGTATTGACGCACGACTATGAACAGGCGTTCAGCACGGTTGAGCTGGATATCACGGTGGGCGCTTTAACCGCCGAACAAGCCGCGTTGCTGGACGCACCCGCCGGTTATACCTGCATCTGTGTGCACCGAATTACCCGTAATGCAGATGGCGATGTACTGGAGTACGATCGAGAATACTGGCGTCATGACTCACTGAATCTCAACGTCCTGATCGATAACCGCAAAGGCTAAAACCCTACTATTTATAAGGTCTGCAGCGAACTGGTTCTTTTCACTGCAGATCCTTTCCACCTCTCCTTACTGACATCAGAAACGAAAGTCTGCCCGTCATAATTCTTTTTTATTACTGTCACAGGATCGTCAAATTCCACATATAACCTGCTCGCATCCCTGGTGTAGACCAGACCAAGACTTATCGATCAGGAATGTGACCATGACTTTCAAGAAACTGTTTTCCGGCCTGCTCGCTGCAGGTGCAATGACTGCAGCTACCGCTGCGATGGCGGGTACTGAACTGACCGTCTACACCGCTTTCGAAGCGGAAGACCTGAAGCGTTACGCAAAAGAGTTCAACAAACAGCACCCTGATATCAAGATCAACTGGGTACGTGACTCTACCGGTATCGTGACGGCCAAACTGCTGGCTGAGAAAGAAAACCCACAGGCTGACGTGGTGTGGGGTCTGGCGGCAACCTCCCTGCTGGTGATGAAAAACGAAGGCATGTTGTCTCCATACGCGCCTAAAGGCGTGGAAGCCCTGTCTCCTAAATTCCGTGACAACGACGCAACGCCATCCTGGATTGGTCTGGATGCGTGGATTGCGGGTATCTGCTTCAACACTATCGAAGCGGAGAAGCACAACCTGCCTAAACCTACCTCTTGGGAAGATCTGACCAAGCCTGTTTACCAGGGTCATATCATCATGCCTAACCCGAACTCTTCCGGTACAGGCTTCCTGGACGTAGCGTCCTGGCTGCAGATGTTCGGCGAAGAGAAAGGTTGGGACTACATGGACCAACTGCACACCAACATCGCTCGCTACACTCACTCCGGTTCCAAGCCTTGTAAGCTGGCGGCAGCCGGTGAAGCGCCAATCGGTATCTCCTTCGCATACAAAGGTGCGAAGCTGAAGAAGAAAGGTGCGCCTCTGGACGTAGTGTTCCCTAAAGAGGGTCTGGGTTGGGACATGGAAGCGGCGGCGATCGTGAAAGGCACCGACGACATGGCTGCTGCTAAGAAACTGATGGACTTCGCAGCGTCCCGCGAAGCAAACGTAATGTACAACGTGGGTTACGCGGTTGTAGCAATCCCTGGTGTTGCGAAACCAGTTCAGTACTACCCGGAAAACCCGGAAGCGATGATGATCGACAACGACTTCGCTTGGTCTGCGGCAAACCGCAGCGCCATCCTGAAAGAGTGGCAGGGTCGTTACGACAGCAAGTCTGATCCTAAGAACTAATCAGAATAGTTCGCGCAAAAGCGGGGTGCGCGCAAGCGTACCCCGCTTCGTCGTTTCTTTGTCACTGTAATCCAACATCGGGGGAGTTATCATGAGTCGCTCATACCTCACTATTAAAAACGTCCATAAACACTTCGGTGACTTTGTTGCCCTGAAAGATATCTCACTGGAGATCCAGGAAGGCGAATTTGTCTGCTTCCTGGGGCCTTCCGGCTGCGGCAAAACCACATTGCTGCGGGCAGTTGCCGGTCTCGATATGCAGACCGAAGGAGAGATCTTTCAAAGCGGCAAAAACATCTCCTGGCTGCCACCGGAACACCGTGACTTCGGTATCGTTTTCCAGTCCTATGCCCTGTTCCCGAACCTGACCGTCGCCGAAAATATCGCCTACGGCCTGCGTAACCAGAAAGTCCGTCGCGCTGATATTCGTAACCGCGTGGACGAACTGCTGACGATGATCGGCCTGCCGGATTCCGGTAAGAAATTCCCATCCCAGCTGTCCGGCGGTCAGCAGCAGCGCGTAGCGCTGGCACGTGCCATCGCCACCAAACCGGGTTTGTTGTTGCTGGATGAACCCCTATCGGCACTGGATGCCCGTGTGCGTCTACACCTGCGCCAAGAGATCAAATCCCTGCAGCGCCAGCTGGGTGTCACCACCATCATGGTGACCCACGACCAGGAGGAAGCACTCTCCATGGCCGACAAGATTGTGGTGATGAACCAGGGTGTGATCGAACAGATCGGTACCCCGGAAGAGATCTACTCCAACCCGGCGACCCGCTTTGTTGCGTCGTTTGTTGGCACCATGAACTTTATCCCGGCACAGCGGGAAGGTAACCGTGTACGTGTCGGCACGCGTGAGATGAGCTGCCGCGGTCATCACAACCTGCAAAGCGAACACCAGGGCGAGATGAACATCGCCATCCGTCCGGAAGATTTCCGCGTACGCTACAACGGTGATGCCACCAACACCCTGCGCGCCGACGTGCGCAACATGGAATTCCTGGGCTCCTTCGTACGCACCGAACTGGATCTGGACGGTGTCGGCGATCCCGTGGTGGCCGACTTTTCCATGAACGACGTACGCGATATGAACATCCAGGTGGGTGGCGAGCTGATGCTGGACCTGCCGGAAAACCGTCTTCATCTGTTTGAGCACTAATGTATGTCTGTAGCACTGTCTCCGCCAGGATTCCTGGCTAAAAACCGCCTGGGCAAACTGGGCCTGGATCGAGGTCTGCAGATTGCAGGGGTCGTCATCGGCATCCTGTTCCTGGTTGTCACCATGGTGTTGCCGCTTTACGCGATCCTGTCGAAGAGCGTCGAGAACAAGGACGGCGACTTCGTAGGCTGGACCAACTACCTCGAGTACGCCTCCAACCCGAGCCTGCTCAACTCCATTACCAACTCCTTCACCATCGCCATCATCACCACGGTGATCGTGATCTCACTGGCACTGATGACCGCCTATGCACTGACCCGTACCTGCATGCCATTTAAGGGTGTGGTACGTGTGCTGGTGATGGGCCCGATCTTCGCCCCTTCCCTGCTGCCGGCGATCTCATTGGTGTACCTGTTTGGTAACCAGGGCGTGTTGAAAAGCTGGCTGATGGGTGAAAGTGTGTACGGCCCGATCGGCATCGTGATCAGCCTTGCGTTCTGGTGTTTCCCGCACGCGGTAATGATCATCACCACCGCCCTGAGTAACACCGACGCACGCCTGTACGAGTCCGCCCGAGCCCTGCGCACCAGCCCGATCCGTACCTTCTTCACCGTGACCCTGCCGTCGATCAAGTACGGCTTGATCAGCGCCTCGTTTGTGGTATTCACCCTGGTCATCACCGATTTCGGTGCCCCGAAGGTGATCGGTGGTCAGTACAACGTGCTGGCGACGGATATCTACAAGCAGGTGATTGGTCAGCAGAACTTCCAGATGGGTGCGGTGGTTTCCGTGATTCTGTTTTTGCCTGCCATCCTGGCCTTCACCGTGGACCGCTGGGTTCAGCGCAAGCAGGTCTCCCTGCTGACCGCCCGCGCCGAACCGCTGGTTCCGAAGAAGAACCCACTGAAAGATAACGTGATGCTGCTGCTTTGCCTGCCGGTCATCATCACCATCATCGGCGTACTGGGTATGGCGGTATATGCGTCCCTAGTCACCTTCTGGCCCTACAACCTGGAGCTGAGCTTCAACAACTATCAGTTCGACCTGATGGACGGCGGTGGCTGGGAAGCCTATTACAACTCCCTGGAGATGGGGCTCTACACCGCCCTGTTTGGCACCGCAATCATCTTCACCAACGCCTACCTGGTCGAGAAAGTGCCGGGTATCAACGGCCTGCGTACCCTGTTGCATCTGGGCGCGATGATCCCGCTGGCTGTCCCGGGGCTGGTACTGGGTCTGGCCTACATCTTCTTCTTTAACAGCCCAAGCAACCCACTGAACAGTCTGTACGGCACCCTGGCGATTCTGGTGATCTGTACCATCGCCCACTACTATACCGTCTGCCATCTGACCGCGGTCACCGCACTGAAGCAGATCGACTCTGAGTTTGAAGCGGTATCGGCCTCGCTCAAGGTGCCGTTCTACGTAACCTTCTGGCGCGTGACGCTGCCGGTCTGTCTGCCTGCGCTGTTGGATATCTTCATCTACCTGTACGTGAACGCCATGAACACCGTATCTGCGGTGGTGTTCCTTTACTCCAGCAATACCATGCTGGCATCCGTGGCGGTGCTGAACATGGATGACGCCGGTGATATCGCACCTGCCGCAGCGATGGGGGTGTTGTTGATGTTCACCTGTATCGGCATCAAGTTGCTGCATTGGGGAATGTCTCACCTGTTGCTGGAACGCACCCAGCGCTGGCGCAACAGGAGCGCTACTTGATCGCTGGATAGTTGCGGTAAAGGGTCTGGTCACTGCGTTATGACAGTTCCGCGGCCAGACCCAAGGCTTTCTTATACCACCGCAATTTACCCACAAAACTGTCATATTTTTTTCTTTGAAAACTGGTATATACCAGATATAGAATTGCATACAAATGAACGGGCAACCCCTGCTTCCTCTCGGCACCAGCAGTCGCGGCGAGGCAAGCAGAATCAAACATGAGACAACCATGGACACCAACATTGCTGAGCCTTATCTGCTGACACCGGGACCGATCACCACTTCCATCACCACCAAAGAAGCGATGCTTCACGACTGGGGCTCCTGGGATGCGGACTTCAACGAGATTACCGCTGAAGTACGCCAACGCCTGCTGCGGATGGCCAACGCCGAAGGTACACATACCTGCGTACCGATTCAGGGCAGTGGCTCTTTCGCGGTGGAAGCCACTCTGGGCACGCTGGTGCCACGCGATGGCAAGGTGCTGGTACTAATGAACGGGGCCTACGGCAAACGTATCGGTAAATCGCTGGATTACATGGGCCGTACCCACGTGGCGATCGACACGGGCGACTACGCACCACCGACTGCGGCAGAAGTGCACGCGGCATTGGAAGCGGATCCGTCCATCACCCACGTTGCGTTGGTGTTCTGTGAAACCAGCTCCGGCATTCTCAATCCGGTGGCGGACATTGCCGCCGTGGTGAAGGGTGCTGGCCGCAGTCTGATCATCGATGCGATGAGTGCCTTTGGCGCGCTGCCGATCAACGCTCAGTTGCTGCCATTTGATGCGCTGATCTCCGCTGCGAATAAGTGCATTGAAGGGGTTCCGGGGTTTGGCTACGCGATCATTCGCGAGGAGGTCCTGAAAGAAAGTGCTGGCAATGCGCACTCCCTGAGTCTGGACCTATACGACCAGTGGCAGTACATGGAACGCTGTGGCCAGTGGCGCTTCACCCCACCCACCCACGTGGTCGCTTCGTTCCTGCAGGCGCTGAAGGAACACGAAGCGGAAGGTGGCGTTCAAGGCCGCCTGGCGCGTTACAGCCGCAACCGCGACCGTATGGTTGCCGGTATGCGTAAGCTGGGCTTCAAAACCTTGCTGGATGATCAGTGGCTGTCTCCAATCATCACTACATTCTTTAGCCCGACTGACGACAGCTTCGACTTCAAGGTGTTTTACGATGCCCTGAAGGCACGCGGCTTTATCATCTATCCGGGCAAACTGACCGAAGCAGACAGTTTCCGCCTTGGTCACATCGGTCAGCTTAACGATGCACAGGTGGACGGCCTGCTGGAAGCAGTGGCCGCCGTGCTGGATGACATGCAGATCAACCTGAACGCAGGCTGATCACACACGGTACATAACGGGCGAACATCAACGAACTATATTGATCCAGAGAGGATAAAAAATGACTTTTGGTTATCAGCGTTTCTACACCGGTCCTGTTACCGCCGTAGTCTTCGACTGGGCAGGCACAACGATCGACTTCGGTTCTCTGGCGCCAATCAAGGCGTTCTGTGGTCTGTTCGAAGAGCACGGTGTTCCGATCACATTGGCAGAAGCACGTGCCCCAATGGGCGCGGAGAAGCGTGAGCACATCGCTGCACTGCTGGCGATGCCACGTATCCGTGAGGCCTGGATCGACGTTAAAGGTTCCGAACCCACTGAAGCCGATATCGATGCGCTGTACGACCAGTTCATCCCGGTTCAGAAAGCCGCAATCGCAGAGCGTACGACCCTGATCCCGGGGGCACGCGAGACCTTTGCTTACCTGCGCGACAACGACATCAAGATCGGTGCTAACACCGGCTACAGCCAGGAGATGATCACCGACCTGCGCGGTCTGGCGGCGGAGCAGGGTTACCAGCCTGACTCCTACGTATGCGCCACCGACGTACCGCGCGGTCGTCCATATCCGCACATGACGCTGAAAAACATGCTGGAGCTGGAAGTGCTGAACGTACAGTCCGTGGTGAAGGTAGACGACACCCTGACCGGTATCGAAGAGGGGCTAAATGCCGGTTGCTGGACCGTAGGTATAGCGATCTCCGGCAACGAAGTGGGCCTGGATCTGGCGGACTGGGAAGCCCTGTCTATCGAAGAACAGGAAACGAAGCGCCAGGCAGCATACAAGCGCTTCCACCAGTCCGGTGCGCACTATGTGATTGATACGGTGGCAGACCTGCCAGCGGTGATCGAAGACATCAATGCACGTCTGTCTGCGGGTGAGCAGCCTTAAGCGATTGATCGCTTCAGTACGATATAAAGGGGAGCGTTTAGCTCCCCTTTCTTTTTGAGAATTTTCAGACTGCAGATCACTCGCCAGCTGCATTTGTAGGGCTGCCTTCAGGCTAAAGCCTGCCCTACAGATAAACGAAGCAGCGGGCAGGCTGATTACCTTCGATGACGACGAGCCTGCCCAACAGATAAAACCACCCCACCTGACAAGCCAATTACGATCCTTCCACCCTTTGACCCCGGTCAAACCCTGACAGGGATTTCCCTGACGATTTATTGAACGATTTTATTGTGCACTGCAAAACCCATCCGTATAATACTTAGGTCTTATTTTTCGGGAACGTCTGGAGCTGATCTATGAAAAACACTGTTTACACTGGCGTCGCTTGCGACGACCGCCGTATTGCCGCTGAACTGCAGGCAATGGGTGCTTTTGATCAGGCTCAGGCAGATGAAAAATCTGCATTGGTGAAAGCAATTGAAGCAGCCGGTGATTTCATCACTTGGATGCGCTGGAAAGGTGAAGTGGGTGTTTACGGCTGCCGTGTTGGCGCTGACTACGCGCGTCGCCTGGAAGCAATGCCAGCCTGAGCCAGACTACTTTCACTGCAGCGGGAATGATCTGTGACCCGCTGCAGGTTTTCTCTCCCGCCGCCGCAACCTCTTATATTTTTTCTTAGCTTATCGATCCGCCGTCCGCACGCAGTTACGCCCATCCTCCTTGGACTTATACACCCCCAGATCAGCCGCTTTAATCAGCATCTCCGGCCCTTCCATCGCCTCAGTGCGCGCCGATACTCCCACACTGATACTGCCGTGCCACTCGCCGTCGCCCGCTTTAACGCGCAGGCCATTGACGTTCGCACGTACCTGCTCGGCGACCCGCAGGCCGTCGTCCAGATCGGTATCCGGGCAGATAATCAGGAACTCATCACCGCCCAGCCGGGCAACGATGTCATCAGTGCGCACGGAATCACGCAGGGTGTGCGCCAGCTCCTGCAACACCACATCACCCGCATCGTGGCCGTAGGTATCGTTGATCTGCTTAAAGCCGTCGGCATCGATCATCATGCAACTGATCGGGCTGTGCTGGCTGTCGGCACGTAACCACTCCTGTTCGAAGGCCATCAGCGCATGACGGCGGTTCGGCAGACCGGTCAGGGCATCGGTCATTGCAATCGCTTCGAGGCGGGCATTGGCTGCGGCCAACTCGTGGGTGCGCGCTTCCACCCGTTCTTCCAGAGTACGGTTCAGTTCGGTCAGTTGACGGTTACGTTTGGAAACTTGCTGGAATAGGCCGTTCAGCGCATGCAGCAGGGGCTCGGTGGAGGTCGCACGCTCACGCTCTTCCTGGTCAAATGCTCCTGAACCGGTGCTGCCGGCATGGATCTCAGTGATCTGGCGGGACATGGACATATCGGTACCGAGGATATGGTAGGCCAGCCAGTGGGTGAGGAACTTCAGCACCGGCTCCCCCGAAGCCAAACGATTGTCGCGCAGTTCGCTACGGATGCTCAGCACCTCCTCTATAAAGTGCTTATGGGCTTCCTTGTGCGGTTTCAGGTGGCGCGGATCGATACCCGCCGCCTCCATAAACTGCTCCTCTTCACTGAAATGGTAGTGGGTATATTCGATCAGCTCCTGCAGCAATCCTTCCATGGCGAGGGTGGTTACTTCGTTCTGTTCCGCCAACAGATCCCCAAACCGGTTGATGATATCCACCAGTCGGTGGTGCTGATCATCAACCTCGTGAATACCCGTTAGAAAGCTTGAGTCCCAGCGAAAAGATTCCACGTCTACTGCTCCATACTGCCGATACCAAACGCTGCATAGTGTGGCCAAATTTCGATCAGGTCCAGCGCTTACAAACAGTTACCTGATGCTTATCAATACTTCCGGTTTTGAATTGCGGTACTTACGGTGACTGATAATTAACAACGGCGCCTGCGACGGGTGGTCCCCTTTGTTATACGGATATGCTATAACGCAATGAAAGCTGAAGGATGTTAGCGGCTCGGTTAGGATAACCCTTCAATAATAACTGACAAAAGTGGTTATGGACTGGATCCTCACGCATAACGGCTTCATCCTTGAAGCAATTGTAATGACAGGCATCATTATCTACGTGGGTACCCGGATCTAGCCACACTCGAAGCCTGTTTATGACGCAACCTCAGATTGGACCTGTTGTTTCTGCGCTCTTATTGGCCTGGCGTTCTGCGCGTAGTCTTGCCCCTCTAAGTGCTTTATCCCTGTTACTGGCTAACCCGTTGGCCCTGGCCGGCGAGGATATCTCCGAATTCACCGAAGCGGATCTGTTTGCCGATATCCCGGAAGTGGTCTCGGCCACGCGTCTGCCGCAACGCCTGACCGAAGCTCCCGCCTCAATCACAGTGATCGACCGGGAACAGATCGAGGCCTCCGGCGCGACCCGGATAGCGGATCTGTTTCGCCTGGTGCCCGGTATGCAGGTGTTCCACGTCACCCGAAACCAGAGTGGCGTTGCCTACCACGGTGTCAGCGACAACTTCCCCAACCGTATGGAAGTGATGATCGACGGCCGCAGTATCTACCTGCCCCTACTCTCCACCGTCGCCTGGGAAACCATCGGTCTGCAGTTGGATGACATCGATCATATCGAAGTGGTACGCGGCTCAAACGTTCCCACCCAGGGCTCCAACGCCTTTTTGGGTTCGATCAACCTCGTCACCCGCACGGCTCTCAGCGAACCGGCCAACAGCGTCAAGCTGATGTCCGGCAACCGAGGCGAAGAACGCGGCGAACTACGTCACAACCTGATCACCGATTTTGGTCATCTGCGCATCTCGGCAGGCGCCAGCGCCAATGACGGGGGCGCGATCTACAACGAGGGCGCTGAAAACCAATACATTAACCTGAGCGCATCCTCTACCTTGGGTCTGCAGGACACCATCGATCTGCAACTGGGTGCCAGCAAAGGTGAAACCTTTATTGTGGATGCAGACCAGCTGGACAACATCGCCAGCCCCCGTGATCATAATGCCAACTACCAGTACCTGGTGTGGAATCACGCTGCCTCGGATGCGGACGAGTTTCGTCTCAGCTTTTACCACAACTACCTGAAGCTGAATGTCGATCCCATTCCGGCCAACGAATGGCTGGCAAGGGAGTTTGAAGTGGATCTGGCTACAGCCACTGCCTATGCCAGCGCCTTTGGAGTCAGCGATGCGTTCTTTCGCCCGGACTCCGAACACGGCACCACCGAGCAGTACGATATCGAGTTGCAGCACACCCACTACGCCAACGAATCGTTACGCTTTATAAGCGGTCTGGGTTATCGCTTTGAACAGGCCAAAAGCGACGTATTGCTGGATACCGATGCATGGATCAGCGAAGAGCGCGGCCGCATCTTTGCCAATGTGCAGTGGAACCAGACCGACCAGATGATCTGGAACCTCGGTGCAATGTACGAGGATGGCAGCATCGCCGACGGTCGGCTCTCCCCCCGTCTGGCTCTCAACTACCTGATCGATGACAGCACCAGTGTGCGTGCCGCACGCACCCGCGCCTATCGTATGCCATCGCTGTTGGAGCGCCACAACACCTACAACCTGCGTCAGGACGACGCCAACGGCAATAACATCCTGGAGCAGCAGGCGACCGCAGCGGAAGGCTTGAAGCCGGGCCAGATCGACACCACCGAGCTGGGCTTCTACAAGCTGGTCCCGGAACAGAACCTGCAATTTGATGCCCGCCTGTTCCACGAACAGATCACCGGCGGCATCAGCTCCGAATTCATCGACGCCGCCCCGGACCTGATCATCAGCGATCCCTTCCTCGCCTCGCTTGAGAACGGCACTCGTATAACCAAAGGCAATGTTGAATTCTATGACGCCGCCGGCTTGGAATTTCAGGTAAAATACAAACCGCAGCCAGAAACATTGATGCTGCTAAATTACGGGCACGTAGAGGTAGACGGTCAGTACTTCAAAAAACCGGACGATACCATCCAGCTCCACCACTACGCTCCCAAGGACACCGTATCACTGCTGATCAGCCAGCAGTTCGCCGATAAGTGGCAGGCCAGCCTGGCCTACTACTTCATGAGCACAACACGGTGGTTTGAGGGGACCAGTGGCACCAAAGAGCGGAAGGCCTATCACCGGGCAGACCTGCAGATCAAAAAACGGTTTGCACTGTCGAACACCACCGATGCGGAGGTAAAACTGATCGTACAAAACCTGTTGGATGAGCGGTATCAGGAGTTTTATCCCAACAACCCCTTTGATCGCCGCGCCTACGTGGAATTCAAACTGCTCTACTAAGAGCAGCTCTGTCACAACGGATTGTGTAAATGGCACTTGCGCCACCCAACCCCATCAGGACAGTCAGTATCTTGCGCCGCTTAAGCTACTCACTGCTGTTTGCCCTGACCCTGTTCATCACCGTCTCACCGGAGGCCTCCGCTCGCCCTCTGGTGGTTCTCAGCGATAGCACCACCAGCTATCAGAAGGTGCTGAATACCCTGCGCGAAGTCAGCTCGATCGCAGTCGATCACATCACCGCTGATACTCTGGAAGCCTTCCCCGACCAACTGCAGCAAGAAACCTACGACTACTATATCAGTGTGGGTTCCCGCGCCACCGACACCCTCCTGAAGCACCTGCCGCAGGATGCCCCGGCAGTGATCGCCACCTTTATCCCTCGGCGTAGCTATCAATCCCTGTTGCGCGCCTACGACACACATCCGGTTGTCATCGACAAACGGATTTCAGCCATTTATCTGGATCAGCCCTATGATCGGCAGTTACGCTTGGCCCGGCTGATCAGCCCCCGCGCAGACGTGATCGGTGCCGCGTTCAGTGACCTCTCCGCTCGGGACCTGCCACTGCTGGAAGAGACACTCAACGAAACCGGACTGACTCTGGAATACCGGGTACTGGATGAGGACCAGAACCCGATCAAGCAGTTGCAACCGCTACTGGAAAAAAGCGATATTTTCCTGACTCTGCCGGACAAGGCTGTCTTCAACCGTTCCACCGCCAAGTGGATTCTCTATATATCGTTCCGCCTGCGTGTGCCGCTGCTGGGTTTTTCGCGTAAGTACGTGGAAGCGGGTGCCGTTGCCGGTATCTATTCCAGCGCCGACCAGATCGGTCGCCAGACCGGCGAGCTGATGGCCGAGTTAAATTTAGACAAACGTGTATTGCCACCCGCGCAATATCCGATGTATTTTTCTGTGGCCACTAATCCATCCGCAGCCAAACGGTTGCGCATCCGTATCCCTGCCAAGGCAGTACTTGAGCAGTCGCTTAAGGAGGCGGAACAGTGATGCTGAACCGTTTCAAAGATATAACCATCCGCCAGCGGGTACTGATTGTCAGTCTGCTGCCGCTGCTGCTGATTACACTTCTGCTGGGCAGTTACTTTATCCACAACCAGCTGGAGGATGCGGAAACCGCCCTACGCGAGCGGGGCGAGAGTATGTCGCACCTGATGGCCGCAGCCGCCGAGTTTGGCCTGATCACCGACGACAAGGAGATGCTTGCCAGCCTGATCCGCCACCCGAACCAGGATATCGATGTCGCCGATATCGTGTTCCTCAACAGCGATTTCGACGTGGTATTGCGTGCAGACCAGTACGGCTCCAATATCCGCCGTGACCAGAGCTACCCATGGATCACTGACAGATACATCTACTTTCTTCAGCCCGTGATGGCGACCGGTATCGACGTACTCGACTCCCCGGAGTTCAGCGACACCGAAACGGGCGGCAACCGACCGACCCAGGTGGGTTGGGTGGCCGTGGTCATGTCCCGTGTCCATACCCAGCATCGTCAGCAGGAGATCATCCTCAAGGGGATCACCATCGCTTTGGCAGGGCTGTTGGTAACCCTCTACTTAGCGATGCGTTTCGGCCGCCGTATCACCACCCCGCTACTGAAGATCACCGATGTGGTTGAGCAACTGGAGCGAGGCCACCTTAATGTCCGTGTACAGCACCAAACCACCGGCGAGCTGATGACCCTGTCACGGGGTATAAACAGACTGGCACAGCGCGTACAGGAGTCCAACCAGACCCTGGAAAGCCAGGTGGACAAAGCCACCAACCGGTTGCGTAAAACGCTGGTGCATATGGAACGCCAGAACCTGGCCCTCAACGCCGCACGTAAAAAAGCCGACGGCGCCAACCGCACCAAGGACGACTTCCTGGCGCGAATGAGTCACGAGCTGCGCACACCGCTGACCTCGGTACTGGGTTTCTCCCGTCTGCTGGACGAGACCAACCTGCGTCCCGAGCAGAAGGAATACACACGCATCATCAACCAGACTTCCTCTCTGCTGCTATCGATCATCGACGACATCCTGGACTTCTCCAAACTGCAATCCAACGCCATCAAGCTTGAGAAACTGCCGCTGAATGTTGATTCCCTGGTGAGCGATATCATCGAGATGCAGGCGCCGGCTGCACACAGTAAAGGCCTGGAACTGATCCCGCTGCTCGCCACCGATATTCCGGAAGAGCTGCACGGCGACCCGATGCGTATCCGCCAGATTCTCACTAACCTGGTGAGCAACGCCATCAAGTTTACCGAACACGGCCACGTGGTGATCCGTGTGTATCTGGAAAGCCAAACGGAAGATACCACCACCCTGATGTTTGAGGTGGAAGATACCGGGGTGGGTATTCCCAAGAACCGTATCCGCAATCTGTTCCAGGCGTTTACCCAGGCGGATAACTCCATCACCCGTAAGTTTGGTGGCTCCGGGCTAGGTCTGGTCATCGCCCGTCTGCTGTCAGAGTTGATGGGTGGCAGCATTGAACTGGAGAGTGAAGAGGATCAGGGCACGGTTGTACGTATTTATCTGCCGCTGTTCTGCCCTCAGCCACAGGCGCTGCCGCAGACTTACCACACCAATCAGGTCGTGATCTTCGACCAGCACCCGCTCAATCGCCGCAACCTGAAGAACCAGCTCAACCGTCTGGTGCCACGTCCGATCTCCGTCGCCTCCTGCGAAGAGATGCTGCGCCGTCAGGCCTCCGAAAAAGTAGGTGCCATCGTCTGGGGGTTAGAACCGAACGCCACCCGTTCCAGCGCCTTTGCCGAAGAGCTGCGTATGGTCTGCACCCAGTATCAGGGCCCGCTAATCCTGCTAGCGTGTGAGCCACCGGAACTGGCGCTGCCGGAAAACATCATTGTCCTGCGCAAGCCAGCCCGCACCAGCAACCTGCTGGGCGCCTTGCTACCGGACCAGTTCTCGGCACCGCAAGACGAATACAGCGAGGCCCGGGTCGAGCTGCCGCTACATATCCTGGTGGCGGAAGACAACGACTTTAACCGCCTGCTGATCACCCGTATCCTGGAGCAAGCCGGTGCCAAAGTAGCGACCTGTACCAACGGCGAAGACGCAATCCGCTGGGCGCAAAAAGAGAGCTTCGATCTGATCCTGATGGACGTACACATGCCAAAAGTGGACGGCATCCAGGCAACCGAAACGATACGGGAGCAGGACCGTCATACGCCGATTGTTGCCTTGACGGCCAACGTGATCGCCAGCGAACACCAACGCTTGCTGCACGCCGGTGCCAACAAGGTGCTGCTCAAACCGATCAATGACCAGGAAGTCAAAACCGCCATCAACGCCCTCACCCAGAAGGCACCGCTGGCCCAAACGCCAGTAGACGTCGAACCAGTCTCCAGCAGCCAGATGCTGGAGGATTACCAGATCAGTAAAGATCTGCTGCATTCGGAACTGCTCAAGCAGTTGGAAGGTTTACAAGCCGGGTTCGAAAACCGGAGTCCAGAGCGCATGCGCCACCATTCCCATCAATTGCTGGGCCTGGCGGGGCTATATGAACTGCCGGAACTGGAAGTGGTCGGCATCGACCTGAACCGTGCGATCAAGCAGGATGACATCCGGCAGACCTGGGACGCACTGTGGCGCCTGCAACGGATGATCGAACACAGTCAGTATTGAGCAAGTGGATAAGCGTGTTAGAAGTCGCGGTAAACGGGTTCCTTGGCGATCAGGATCGCCAGTTTCTCGGCAATCTTACCAATGCGCTCCCGCCCCTTGCGGTCGTAAATAATCATGCCGGACGCAGCGGGCGCGTGATCCTCATCGCCCTCATCCACCCCCACACAAAGCTGGCGAATCTTCTCCAGCTCCGGATCGTGCAGAATCGGCATCCCCAGGAACAGCTGCCACCGTTCCGGTTGCGCGGTATCGCCAGCAACCCCTTGCAGTAACTCAAGGATGTCCTTACGTGACGGTCGATAGGTAGGAGAGCGGCCAAATACCAGTGCCACCGCAAGTCCGGTGACGATCAGCAGGGTTACCAGGAAGACCGCTATAAATTCCATCAGTGAAAGTGTTTCTCAAACGGGTACTTGGAGAGCAATTCTGCCGCCTTCAGCAGCGCATCCTTGTTCTCCTGTTCAATACGCTTCATCTCTTGTGTATAGCGCCACTGGTCCTGTTTATCCAGCTCTTTCCACTTATCCAGATACGGGATGTGACGGGTTTGCTCGTAGACCGCGCTGATCACCGAAAAGTCCGGTTCCTGCTTCAATTGCGGAGCAAGATTATCGAGCAGTACGCTGATTCGGATGGTACCTTCCGTCAAGGTCATGCGCTCATCGTGAATCATCGCATTGGCGATCACATGGATACTCTCAATCAGGTAATCACGCTGCTCCTGCGCACGTGCCTCCAGCGCCCTCTGCTTCTCAGCCTGCTCCTCTTTCATCGACTTGATAGAGCTGTGTTGTTTCCAGATATACGCCAGCAATCCTGCACATACCAGTACACCCACAACAATCAAACCATAGACCCACGACTCAGACATTGTTTCTCCTAACAAGAGCTGATTAGATACCACACAAAAGAGATGAAGCCGCTATACACGTTCTTACAAATGCACCTCGCGTGGGGCGATATTATCCACGAACTAGCAAGAAGTTGCGCGGCTGATTTCATAACAACCGCACTTGGCGTAACTCGTTGATATAGAAGAATACGAATGCTGCCGCGATTGGATTACAACCCTATAGCACGGCAACTATGTGGAAAGAATTGGGAAAGCGAGCCGCACTAACTCGCTGTAGCGGATAGTTTCAGCTCCTTGGGGCGAAAGGTTAGGGTCGCACCATAAAATCCTAACAACTCGGCATACCGTAGTTTCTTGTTCAATCGCTTACAAAACCTATCGTGCTCGTCTCGGAACTGATCATACTGCCTAACCAGTTTTTCAAGTTCTGCTCGCTCACTCTCGTATTTGAACTCAACCGCTCGGTCTACAACTAGGCGATCACATTCCCTTAGGTAGTTTTCGATGTAACCTACAGATTCCTTCATCGAATAGTTCAACAGAAGGAAACGGTCATACGCAGGGGCATGGAGACTATCGTAAAACGACGATAAACCGTGCAACGACCGACTCGCACAGCTGTAGGATCGGGGACGATCACTCCCCCACTCCAATCTTTCAACCTTGTCTACTAATTCCTTTACCACACGGGATTCAGCAAAGATTTCTTCGTAGTCAGCGATATTCTTTGATAGTAGGACTCTGTCTCTACGTTGGTGCCATTTTTTACATAGCCATGCACCAAGCTTCGAATGGGACACCATCAAAATGAAGGAGAGCACCGACAACAGACCAATTATATAGACGATCCACTCTGCTTCAGGAATTTTCGCCCCTATCACAGCAACCAGTATTAATGCTGTTGTAACGAAAATATCAACCAGACTCTTCTTTGAGCTTGTGTCTGGCTTAGTGCGGTAATGAGATTCAAATTCTGACACTGTCCCTGTCTCCAATAACTTGAGAAACTATTTGTAAGGCGCAACTTTAGAAGCTAAACATCGACTACGCAAACACTCCTAATATCTTTGCTGATCTAAGAATTTTTCCTAATTTTCTCCTCAAGCTGCCAGAAATCCACCATTTTCTTGCTAACAAAATAAGCACTGCTACTACTTCAAGTACGCCTTTCCAAAAACTAGAAACTCTCACGGTCAACGAAAATGGAACCAATAGAGATCCGAACCGAGAAAGTACACACCATCATAACTTTCAATGACGATGGTGGTTTTACAGCTGAGTGTACCGATGAGGAAGGGAATACTCGTTCATACGGTAGCAGCAGGTCATACCAAAAATACAAAAAAAGCGGTGGCACATTGATAGGCTGTCCCAGCTGTAATGGTCTGAGCCATTGTGAAGTGCTAAATGACTCCCACCTAAAGTCAGGCATTAATAGATTTAGGTCAAAAAGGAACCCTGCAAAAGAAGGTATTTCCTTCACAAAGTGTTTAAGAAGACTGAGACGCTGCAGAACCTGCTTCTATGAGTTTTATACAGTAGAAGTAACAGAAGACGACTTAGACGCGATCATAAAGAAAGCGAAATCAGTGCCTAAAGTTGTATACAACAGAGTAAGAAGTGATGCGGTGCTTGCGGCCCCAAACTCATTAGTAGCGCTACCTACGAAAACAAAGCACTAAATGAGCCCTGGGCCACAAATTCAGCTAGCTAACTTTGATGCCAATCTGCGTTTTTTCAAACCTTGCTCGACAGCATCATAGAGGTCACCACGGCTGATCTTCCGCGCCTTACAATAGCCCATTAGATCGGCCCATATCCCTGACCGCTTAAGAAAGGCCCATGCTTTAGGAGCAGTAACCCCATTACGAGCAAACAGGCTAAGCATGTTGCCCAGGGCAAGACATACATTCTTCTCATTTCCAACGCCTGGTGTTTTGTAAGTGCGCCGATAATCGAAGCTTTCGGAAGGGGGTCGAAAGTCTGCGTCTGTAGTGAATAGCGTCCAGATCGGAGCGACATAGGATCGATTGTGATCAAGCCGGAAAGAGGAAAGTGCATAGCGCCACAGGCCGCCCAGGTGTTCATATATATCCTTGTACTGCTTCAGCTTCACGTTATTAGTTTCGGCAAACTGATTGACCACAGTGTGACTAAAACGGGCTTCTAAACGCCATACAGGACTGTCAGAGTCATAGACAGTGTTGAAGTCCTCATCGACAGCGGCATATCGACGCCATTGCTGTTCAAAGTAGTCAGCCTTATCGTGAACCAACATCTCTTTGGATTTGTTGTATACGGCAAACTGTAAGCTACTGGCCGATCCGAAACAGAAGCTTTGCCCTTTACCGTAAACAGCAGCCACACCCGTTCCATCTACCACTAGCTCCGTAAAACCGTTGTGATCAGAGACACGACGAGACCGGCAAACAAGCTGAGCATCCAAATCCGCTGGAGCTTCCCAACCCTGAACATCTAGAGCCAGATGTATTGCGACACCAGAGGGTTGGTATTCACCGTCAGATGACACCTGTTCTGCCAAGTCATCAAGCATGATCTGGATTGAGTCAGGACAATGAGCAGATAACAGCTTAGGTGAGACTTCGATCTTGAAGTGAGTTGCGGAATTCTCGACCTTTGCGTAGTTAGATTTCACCAATAGAATCAATCCGAATTCAGCGTTTTGAAGCAGGAATTGGAAACCTGACTTCCCTCCCCTACGTAACAGCCATTCATGACCCGCAAAGAATACAAATGCTTCCCGACTGGCTGAATCTTCTAACGCCTCACCCCATTGTCCCAACAACTCTTCATTCGGTTGAAGCTTGTAGAGCTGCCGGAGCGTATCAACAGAAGAATATAGGAGCTGAACAGAACTCAAATCGTAAACAGCATTAGGACCAACGAAGATTGATCCTTTTTCGTTAGGTAAAAAATTCTCGTCTACACGTTCAAAATGTTGCTTGCCCATAAGATGGTCCCTTATGAAATGTTGTTGAGCTGTATGAGGTCGTTATTTAGTTACGTTGTAATTTCTTCTAACGTGCTACAGGGCCGTTCGCGGCGGCTGCAAATTTGTGGGCTCACGCGAGGCGTGAGGTGCTCAAATTTACAGCCGCTGTCCAGTGTGTCTGTTCGTCTGTCCGAATGGATCAATAGGCCACTGGCGAACAATGTGCTCGACATCGCCTTTCACCAGGAGAACACCATAGGGCTTCACTATGACTTCCCATCCCAAGGCTTCTAGCTCGTATTCCCTGAACAGCTCTTTCAGGTGCAAGGTGGTATCCAATGCCTGTATCTGGATGATGCGCCTTCCATCGTGAGTGACGGCCATGCCTGCAAGTCTCAGCCGGTACTTGGTGGCGATCTCATCCACGTAATCGATAGGCTCAACCGGCGCGGGTGGGAGCGGTGTAGCAGTAGGTTCAGGAGCGATCTTGATCTGTCCGGGTGCTACGTCATCCACCTGATTGAATTGCTTGTCTATGTCCTGGAAGGAGGTTTGAACGGTGGCAGGTTTGTTGCTGACGGCTTCTAAGGCTTCTTTATTGGATACGCCAGTTCCAGAGAAGATAGTAGTTGCCAGATACCACACGGCATAACCGGCAATACCCAACGTGGCCGGCACACCCAGGATAAGCTTTTTGCTCTTCAGGAGGTTAGTGCGGTCATCTTCGAAGGTGTCGAAATTACTGGTGCCGTCCGAGTGGCTTTTATACAGACCAAAGTACTTTTCTTCGTACGTCCGTGTTCCTGACTTTATCTTGACGAACTTGATGCCCTTGTCGGTACGCTTACCCTGGTAAGCGGTCCACGTGTACTTGTTCGGCCTGCCAACCATGTCTTGCGTCTGCATGACGAACTTCTTAGCGCACCGGTTACGCCAGATGTTATGCACATCATTAATGTCCTGTCCCATGCCAATGATGTCCTGACCTTCGTGACGGTGCTCAGTAACAAACTTTGTCATTTCATCGCTGAGTGTCTGCCGTCCCTTCGGCCAGAAGTTCTGCATCTCATCGATGACAACTAACGCATCTTTACGAGCGTGCTTGTAGATCTCGCGTACTTGTTCCCGCGTAATCTGGATGAGTAAGGTTTTGAGTTCATCCAACGGTACCGCGGTCACTTCAGCGAACTTGTCGTGATTCAGACCCTCTATGTACGCATCCACAGGGCGACCTTTCTTTAACTCTTCCGCGATGTAATAGACAGCCGCTTCATATGATTTACCTGCGCCTGGCAGGCCTTCCATAAACATGAACATGGTTTATCTCCTTTATTACCACTGGAACAGGGTGAACACTTTGCGAAGTAGTCGAGCGCTGACACCGGCACCATAGATGGCAAGTGCTTCAGGTATGCCGGTTTGATCCATCATCCAGAGCAGCGTGGGTGGGAAGCCACTGACCACGGTTTGAAGGCCGGTGGTGATGAAGTCAGGAACGGGGATCAGTTCGATCAGACCGGCGATCGCATCAAGCAGGCCTTTCAGGATCTTTACGGGCAGATCACCCAGGAACTCGGTCAGGTCTTTGAAGAGGGACTTGAGCCATTCGATAACAGAATCTATTGCATCCATCTCTGCACCTCCTTAAAGAACGGCCACACGGAAGGCGGCAAATGAAGCAACGGCGATGATGACCCAATAAGCAGCGCCCATGATCTGAACGGCCATCGCTGAACAGTGCTGATCGATCACGACAACGGTACCGTCAAACTCGACGGTGCCAGATTCACAGGAACCAGCCACTGAGAGATCAAAGAAGCCGTTAACACCACCGACAAACTCGGACTGACCGACCCGATCGGTGAAGTCGGTCATGACGCTGGAATAGCTCAGCTCGGTATCAGGGGAATACTCGCCTTCAGACGAGGGGCCTTCGTAGTCCTTACAGGAGATATTGTCGGGATTCTCTTCACAGAAAGTTTTACCCTGCTCGGATGGATCTTCAGTCGCGGCAGGGTCACCGGTGGTTGGGCCTTCTGTGGTTTGGCTGGAGGTTCTGTTGCCTGCTGGATCGTAAGTATCGACGGTGCGTGTGGTTTGTTGTGCTGAAGCACCGCTGCCCGCCGTGACGGTGATCCGGCTGGTGCTGTTGTCGATGTTGTAGACCGTCTGGGGATGTTGCGTATAGCTGATGTTGTTTGTGGTCTCGACAGTCTTTGAGCCGTCTGCGTTGGTCGTCGTTGTGGTGGTTACCGTATCGGTGCGGGTGATGCCGTCTGATTGTGTGACAGTGGTGATGTCGTCCCTGGTTTCCACTACGGCACCATCACCACGGGTTTCAGTTGTGGTGACGGTTTGGGAGGTGATCTGTTTGCCGTCCAGGTTCTCAGTGATGGGATCGGTTTGTGTAGTGGAGGTACGTGACTCCCTGGTATCGGTGTTGGTGTCTTCTTCCTTTACGAAGGACTCAGGATCACCGATGACAACAGATGTGGCTTCGTCTTGTCCTGGTTCACGTGCTTGGCCAGTAGCAACATACGTCGAGAAGCGGAAGCACTGGCCGCTTGGGGAACACTTCACTTTAGTGTCTGGATTAACGTCACCGCCAACGCCGTTACCGTCAGGAATGGGTATGGCGTAACCGCAGCCGTCAGCAGAGAGACCGCCGCCGATCTCAATGACCATGCCACCTACTGGAATGTCTTCTACAAAGACGCCGTTATTAATGGTGCCGTTGATTGGGGTGGCGATTCGCTTAGGTGTTCCTGCATTTGGGCAACTAGATGGCTCTGTACCACAAGCCTCAATCAGTGCTGCGTTACCAGTTGACTCAGGATCAGCAGGGCAGGCTTGCTTTAAGAGAATGGTGTAGGTACCACCTACGCCTTTCTCTTTATCACCGATACACCTGCTTTCGGTTATGAAAATGCCGGTGCACCACTGATCGTACTGCGATGTTTGATAGAGATAGCAAACGTATTGATCGGCGTTGTAACCGTGTGGACCTTCCGCCAGCGGGTAACCTTGGTATGTAGCTGAGCTGTTATTAACAAAATTCTGGCAAGCTTGCTCGGGTGTGCCCGCTGGCGAAGCATTCCACCCAGACCAGTAATACCCGTCATAAGCCAACGCAGACGTAGCCGTAACAAACGCAATAAAGAACACCGCAGCAACCACGATCTGATTACCAGGATGCCGCCACTTGAAGTTAGGCCGAAGCCACGTATTTACCCTCTGCCATTTCTGAAGCCTTGAATGATTGCCCATGCGGTCAACCCTCCCATGAATGCGTAGAACATAATCCAAGCCATTAGCGCCCCCTTGAACGAAAAAGGAGGCCTAAGCCTCCTTTCCCTCGACGATCCGAAGCGCTTAGCCTCGGAACCAGCCGATAACCTGGTTGAAGCCCCACTTGGCTACACCTGGCAGGATCTTGATCGCTGCGATAGCAGTGATCGCGGTCACGATGGTGGTTGCGTCGATTGCAGAAGTAATTGCGGTAAAGTCCATGGTTGTTTCCTCTCAAGAATGCGGAACGAATCCGTCCCCCGATTTAATCGCTACCGACTCTGTCGGATATGAAGTCGATAACACTGCCAAACGCCCACGCCACCAGATAAGCGATCATGGGCAACGAGAACCCAAGCGCGAATGCCTGAGCTAATTCGATTGCCGTTGGTAGCTGGAACATGCCTGGCATCTCTAGCACCTGATTGAGCTGGTTGATGGCCTGTGTCAGGCCCTCAACCGTGGCATCATTCAGTACTAATCCGGCATCTGTTCCGCTTTCCTGAGTTATGGCCCCCTCGGCCTGTAGCAGGGCGATCACCTCAGTCTCGGAACGCTCGACAAAGACAGTGGAGCAGTTCCACCAAGTGCCGGAGCTATCCGTTCTGATCGTGCCTGTACAGGTCGCGTAGGTGGTCATGTGGCCTTCCCCTAATCAGCCCTCAGGTCTTTGATTAAGCCTTTGCCTGCTGCTGAGCCGGACGTTGAACGGGTTCAACGGAGACCACTTTGAAAGCCATCTTCTGACCTGCACCGGCAACCGGACGCGCAACGACCTTGCACTTACATGGAAGAGACGCGCGGAGCTTATCGACAACCTCGTAGTCAGCGGTCATCTTCATCACTTCCAGTCCGGCCAGATCATCGTTGCTGCCGTCGTTGGACTGCGTCATGAGTATGGAACCGCCACGGTTACCGTCCATGTTGTAGCGTTTTGCCTGGATTACATCGCCTACCATTTCAACGTTCATCGTCATTTCCCTCTCTGGTTTATCAGCGCTGCCCCGCCGAGAAAGCGGGACGCCTCAGTTAACACATCCGCAGCCCTGGCATCGGACTGCCGGAATCTTTAATGGAGCCTTGATCAGTGCTCCGCATCCTTCACAGAGGTGCCACCGTGTGCATGGGGCTTTCTCTGTGAGCGTGTAGACCGGCCTTGCGGTTGGCGCCGGATCATGCAGAAAACTCAGTGTGCTTGAAGGACAGGTGCAGGCTGCGAGACTGTTACCGCACACAATGCAGAAGCCGCGTTGCTCTGCTGTGCGTCGGGGTGCTTTCTCTCGATATTCCCGCGTTACTGCCATCCTTGAAGTCCTCTGCGTTTCGCCTGTTTTGGAAAGGATTCAGAAAGCGAACCCTTACCAAAACCGAGAGGCGACCTTGCTCTGGTTACGCCGTGAAAACCGCTCCCTTGCCACGGCAAAACAGCAATCAGGGAGCGGGGCAGTTACGGATGCCAGCCGTCAGGGTTTATCGTGGCGGGGACCATCCGCCACGCCCCCAGGTGCTACCTCATTAGCACCCACACCGGGAGTCGGAAAATCTTTCCAGGTGACTGCCTCGATCTTGCGAACGATGGCGTCGAGTTCTGCTGCGCGACAGTAGAGGATCGCTTCCTCTTCGTCGGATACACGTAGTGCACCGTCCCGGAGCTGGACGAGGCGTTGTTCTGCCTTTTCCAGATCGGTGCCGAGCAGGTTGCTGATGGTTTCGATCTGGTCGGTATCGAGTGTCAGGGTGTAGGTCTTGCTCATACCCGCCACCCCGCAATATTGCGTTCCAACTCTGCCAACTGAGCCAACCAGCGTTCACAGATCGGAAGGACGTT
The DNA here is from genome assembly GCF_029961155.1 of Pontibacterium granulatum. Lineage (GTDB taxonomy): Bacteria > Pseudomonadota > Gammaproteobacteria > Pseudomonadales > Balneatricaceae > Pontibacterium > Pontibacterium granulatum. The sequence continues at coordinate 285,643 of NZ_JASBRH010000004.1, forward strand.
TTCTTCAGATGGGAAGGTGAAGAACGAGTCCAGGTAGAACTCTGCTTTGGGTTCGATGACTTTGATAAAAACGATGCTTCCAACAACGAACATCGCATCGACACCGCGAGAACGAAGCCGTACAACCTCAGCTGAAACCTCAGATATCTTTGCGGCTTCCAGATCGGAGAGAAGCACCCCACCCTCTGGTAAGGACGGGAGATTCATTTGTGAAACAGGGGTAACTGAATTGCCTTTCATGCTGCTGCCTCCTTGCATAATTTCGCGATAGCAACCAGATTGATGTAGCGCGTTGGGCGTTTACCTGGACGCGCTGGGGTTAGCTGCACATATGGAATTTCTCCGCGATCCATAGCGGAGGTGATAGCCGAAGCCGAACAACCTACAGCTTCGGCAAACTTAGATGCGCGCATAACAGGGACTTGCAGACCAAGCTGCTGGACCTCATCAAGCGCGGTCAGGAGATTGAAGTTGCCGTTTTCCATTGCCGTTATTCCTAATCAGAGCCGTATGCGGCTATAATTAATGAAGCGAATTACCGTGTAGATATTATTCGAATAAATATTAATCGCTAAGATATAAGCGAGCAATATTTACTCGATGGCATTTTTTTATGAATAAAGACCGATTAATAGTTTTAATCGATTCGTTAGGTGAGCCAGAACGGAAGAAGTACATAGCCTTCTCCGAAATCACTGGCATCAAAAAAGATACGCTTAAGAACCTCTGCCGAGGTCAGCAGCGCTTTAACGATGAACATCTTGAGGCAATAGCCGCAGCATACCCGCAGTACAAAATGTGGTTTGCGTTCGGTGAGACTCACCCAGAGATAGGTCAGATCAGCCCAGAACTGGAACAAGTGGCTGACGACTTCCGCGAAACGGGAACGGATACCTAATAGCGCAAAAAATCAGGAACACCTGGTATCACAGAAAGCAGGGAGGGCTTTAACGTGGAATTCTTTTTTATCTTAATCGCAGTGGGTGTGATCCTTCTCATCCACTATCTGAAAGCGTCCAAAGCAGAACGCAAACCTCGTCCTAAATCTGAACCGAAATTCGGCTCTGGCAATGACGACTCTTCCAACCTGGCTCCAAAGCTGGCGAGCGATCAAGACGCGTATCACTACGAGCTAAACCCTCGCTTATTCACCCGAGCGGAAACATCATTCTTCCATGCCTTAGAAGCAGCGGTCGACGGTAAGCTACGTATCTTCGGTAAGGTGCGAATTGCGGACGTGCTGAAAGTGAAGAAAGGTCTCGACAAGAGCCAATGGGGGTTCCAGTTCGGCCGCATCAAAGCGAAGCACTTCGATTACGTTCTATGCACACCAAACACTCTAAAAGTCGTTTGCGCTATCGAGCTGGATGACAGCTCCCACCAGAAACCGGATCGTGTAAAGCGAGATGAGTTTGTAAATGCGATCTGCAAGGAATCGGGCTTAAAGCTACACCGCTTCAAGATACAGAAACACTACAACCCCCTAGAAATTAGCGGTCGAATATTTCCGCCAAAGCCAAGAGTCGAGCCGGTCAATCCGCAAGCGGTTATCACTGACATCAAGCAGTCTCTCGATGAGAACTCTGACATGCTTAGAAGGGAAAGAAAGAAAAGTTAATATGCTTTTTTCAAGGCAGTGATTACACTGCCTTAATATCAGCCTTAAATTTGCAATGCTTTTAACAAACTTGGAGTAAGGCGGTCAGTATCTACACGCCCAGCCTTATGAGCCTCCAAAATAATCTTTTTAACTTGCCCTTTTGTCAATCTAACCACGTTAGGGTTTTCGTCAACAGAGTCTCCTGCAACCAAAGAGTTTATATACCCTGCAAACTCGCCTATCTTCTTGTAGTTAACATCGATAATATCCTTATGAGTTTTATCTTTATCCTTGATAAAACTATTACCCTCTATCTCTTGTATATCCAGACCAATGGTATCTCTAATATAATCACCATCTAAAATCACAAAATACACTGTAGCCAATGATTGAAGAACACCAACATTAGCTAATACCGCTTCCTTTATATCGTCTTCACTCTCGGATGCAGAGCACCAAACAGAAAGTGTGTTCTTGGATGTTTTCAAGCAATTTGTAATAGCGTCAGCAGAAAACTCAGGAAGCCCTCGATCAAAATTCGGCTTCCATTTTGAGTATTCTATTTTACGAACAAGCTTCTCCATAAATCTCTTCCTTAAGGTCGCATATAACTTGCTCTAAGTACTCCTTGAGCCACGGCTTTTCTATCGCAGTAAACTGCTCAAGATAATTAAGAGAGTCTTTGTTTGACCACCCTTCGAACGCTCTTATCCCAGCCTCAACAACCTCATCATTTACGTTAGAGAATGCAGATACAGCCATAAAGGGACCGATCGACGATACTAAGTTATATGGCATGCGAGATAGAAGATTCAACAAATAAGAAAAGTCATAAGGATCATGCATCCTTTTTCGGGCAAAGTCAGAGAATAGCTTGCAGTAGCGCTCTTGGTTTAAGCGAATCATTTTCTCAAGATATACTTCAGCTTGAGATACCATCCCATCCTCAAGGCTTTCAGTTCTTATAAAGTTTTCCAGCGTCTTAAAGAATACAAAGTCTTGTTTATTCCTGTCCGCTCCTATCACGAATACTGACGGAACATCGCTTGAAGTACTTTGGTCATCCCCCAACTTAGAAGAAACACCGGACTCTTTAAAAATACTTAGAGCACTCACTGTGCGATTGTCTAAGACCTTTCTCCAAGCACGTTCACTAGTATAACTAAGAAACGTAGGTTCAATAGGGTAAGACGCATCACGCGTGCTAGATCTAACAGGACTTTCTCCAACAAGAATGGACGATAGATTTTCAAGCCTGCGAGATTTAGATAACGCTGGATGAATATGATCTATGGTTATGTGTTTAAAAGTCACAACAAATCGCCCCAACCATTGCTAACCACTTCTCCACGCTGAATTACGCCTCTAAGTGCATCACCAATAGTATCTTTATCAAATCTTGATTTTTTATTTTCAGCAAGTGTATTAACGTCAAGTTCAATATTTACGCCTTTAAAGTTCAGCTCAGAACCGGCCACTTCGAGAGTTCCCTCCGCCTCATTCACGACAGAAATACTATTCAGGCTTTCGTTAAACCCGCCGACAGAACACTCTGAAACTGAATTTATCTTCACACCATAATCAGATATAGGAGCTTCATAAAAATCAGGCACTGAAACAAAGTTTTGCCAAAATTCTGCAAGCCTCTCTTCTGGAACCCCATCAAACAAAGAAGTCACATTTAATGCAACTCTCTTCGCAGACATATCATACTCAGCAAAGAGCCGCTCAAAAACATCCCTAGCTTTGTTCGAAAAATCGACTAAAGAACCCATATTCGAGCAATCTACATCAGTACAGTTTTTAACGACAAAAACTCTAGACATACCGATAAAAAGACTCCATTCGTCATCAACACTATTTAGCCTAGGACGCAGGATATCAGGCCCACCGGACTCTGACTTTTCCCTGAAAGTAGTTGGAATCCAGCCATACTCACCAAAGACATCTAACAGTCTTTTAACGTTTTCAGCATTTGGCTCAATCTCTTCACAATTAACAAAAGCCTGAGCCTGATACTTTAAGTCCAATCGTGTCATTACGCTTACCCATTTTCCCTATAAATATAAACGCAACTTATTTTCAAAATAAATTACGTCCATGTATTCTTTCAGCCACTGAGAGCTGAACTTTCCCTACCTGTTAGAACACTAAAAGCCCAACACTTGAAGGCCAACTATACGTTTCCATACAACTAACAAGGCAAGAAATCATATCAGCCTCAGTTTAGCAGCCACCAACATAGAATGCTGCATGTTCTGACTTGCATGCTACTGTAAAGTTCAGCACTTTGTAGGCTCCAAAGGTGTACCAATGATTCAGAGGATCAATAACAAATGGAAAGTAGACATCCGCCCAAACGGCCATGCGGGCAAAAGGATCATTCGTCTCTTCAACACAAAGGCCGAAGCACTCAACTTCAAGAACCACATTCTTGCCCAAACTGCTGCGGGCAAGGAGTGGAACCCTGCCCCCAAGGATAATCGTCTACTCTCTGAGATCATTGAGTTGTGGTGGACCCATCATGGTCAGACTCTCGCTGCTGGAGCTGACCAAAGGCGCATTCTTGATCTGTTCTGCAAGGCATTAGGCGACCCGATCGCACGGACGATCACCACGGAAGATATTCATAACTGGCGCTCCGAGCGGTTGGAAACGATAAAACCAAGCACACTAAACACGCAAATGATCAGCGTGCGAGGTTTGTTCAATATCCTGCGTAAGCAAAAGCTGATCGACTATGAGAACCCGGCAGCGCCGATCAAGTCGATAAAGGTACATGAGAACAGCAAAGCGTTTCTCTCTGCCGGTGAGATAGAGTACTTCCTGAAGGCTCTGGATTCACACCCAGATAGAGATGTGGCTGTAATCTGTGAGGTATGCCTTGCTACCGGCGCACGCTGGGGAGAGGCTATGAAGCTGCACTATAGCGAAGTACACCCCGACCGGATAACGTTTAATAACACTAAGACTAAACGCAGCCGTACTGTTCCAATTGAGCAAGCACTCTACGAAAAGATCATGGACGGTAGAACACCTGGTAAGCGACTATTCCGTTCATGCCGTACAACTGCTTCACGGGTGATCAAAGGCACTCTGAATGTATCTGAGAACCAAGCTACTCACATTCTGAGACATACCTTTGCCAGCCACTTCATTATGAACGGCGGAAACATCCTGACGCTTCAAAAGCTACTTGGCCATGCTAACCTGGACATGACTCTGAAGTACGCCCACTTAGCGCCAGATTACCTGAAAGAAGCTGTGAATCTGAACCCTGCGAAAATCGCACGGGAAAGAATTGGGAAAGATTCAGACCAAGAGCAAGCAACCATAACTCTAGCCCGTTGATTTAAAATGCAATTTCTAAACAATCCGTCAGTTGGCGAAGTTATCCACGAACTGCACCTAAAACCCACCCATTTATCGGTCGAAGGCGCAGCAGAGCGCTGTGGTATTATGCCGGAACAGTTCCAGTAGATTATCGATAACCGATAGAGGATCGGCTAAGAGCTGTCGTTTGACTTTAACACCGCCCAATCCTTCAGACCGCCTCTGGCGCAGAATCGTCCGCAGGCACAGGAAGAAGAACAAGACAACAACGCCACAACAGGATGACAGCAATGTCAGCAACTGAAGCCCACTACCGTGCGCTGGAGCGCATGCATCAGGCCGCACCGATCAACCAGTATCTGGAAAGCACAATCTCCGTAGAGAAAGGCAGCTCGACCATCCTTAGCAACGTGTCTCCGAGCTACTTCCATGCCGCCGGATCCATGCACGGCTGCCTCTATTTCAAGGCTCTGGATGATGCCGCCTATTTTGCTGCAGCCAGCCGCAACCGCTCCGAGTTTCTGGTCACCACCGGTTTTACTACCTATATCACCCGCGCCGTCAGTGAAGGTCCACTGACCACCAAAGGCACGCTGATCAGTGCCGGTAAACAGTTACTGGTTGCCGAAGCCGTGATGTACGATCCTCGCGGGCGAGAAGTGGCGCGAGGCAGTGGCACCTTTATGCCCAGCGGTAAGAAGCTGTGTGACCAGCCCGGTTACAGTAATCGCTGATCAGTGTAGCACCCGGATCTCCACCATATCCGTACTGCCCTGCTGATCGACCACGCTGATCTGATAGGTCCCCGCCTCCATTAGCTGATACGGCAGGCGCTTGCGACTGCGGCCAATATATCCTCCATTGAGATACCAATCCCGGTAGCCACTGCCTCCTTCCGCTTCCAGTGTTATATCCAGGGCCTCATCACGATGCGCACCCGGCAAACGCAGTTGTGCCTGATCTGGCCAACTGATGATCTTCAACGGCGCTGATATGGCAATCGTCGAGGTGCGGCAGGCTTCCGCCAGAGTTGGCAGGCGGTGGTGATTACGCCAGTAGACCGGAATCCAGGGCTGCACGGCGGTGGGCCAGAGCGCGATCTGTTTTGTGATTAGCGTGTCACTGAATAAACAGGTCGGATCACCCCGCTCGCCGCTACTGCTATCCATCCAGATACGGCTGAGGACCGGTTGCAGGTTCAGATCGGTGCCCTCCGGCAGCGTGTACGGCGAAGTGTCATTCAACAACCACGCCTGATGGCGTTTCAGGCAGTTATCCCCAGCGTTCTCTTGACGCTCGGCGCTTGTACCCAGCGGCCAGCAGATCGGCAGGCGACTGACCGATGCTGGCTGCGACAACGGCTTCGCTGATGGCAACGCGGCATGGATACCAAACAGCAACGGCGCTGCGGTTACCCGGCCGTATCGCCCGGGGCTGGCACTGCCGTCAGGCCGTCCTACCCACACACCGATGGTCCACTCGGCGGACGTGCCAATCGCCCACGCCTCACGATAGCCATAACTGGTGCCTGTTTTCCAGGCCAGATCCCAGCGCTGAACGGTTGTGTTGCCAATCCGCCGGTAAGGATGTTGTGCCAGCATATCCTGCACAATCCAGGCTGCCCCCGGCGACAACAGGTAACGTTCCCGTGTCGCCTGTTGTGGAATCAATCTTGGCTGAATCGACTGGCCTGCCCGCGCCAGTGCGCTGTAGAGCCCTACCAGGGATTCCAGCTGCACGCCGACCCCTCCCAGAATGACCGAGGTATTGGGAGTCACGCTACCGGGACCAAAGGTTTTAAGGCCTCCGTTTTGCAGGCGGGTGATAAAACGATCTGCGCCGAAATGCTCGATCAGTTGCACCGCGGGAACGTTCAGCGAGCGCTGCAAGGCTTCAGTCGCAGTCACCGGGCCGTTGAAATGACCGTTAAAGTTGCCTGGCCGGTAATGGCTCTTGTGGCGGGGAGCATCAATCAGTAGGGAATGGGAATGGATCAGGCCTGCATCCAGGGCAAAGCCGTAGAGGAAAGGTTTCAGCGTCGAACCGGGGGAGCGCACTGCCTGGATGATATCGACCTGCCCGGCTCGCGTCCTGGACCAGAAATCCGCCGAGCCGACATAGGCACGCACCGCACCGTCATCGTTGCGCATCGCCATCACTGCCACAGAGTGCTGGTCGCTGAGCGATTCACTGTACTGGCGCACCATGGTTTCCAGCTGCACCTGCAAGTCGAAGTCGATCAGGGTGTTGATCACCGCGCAGTCAGGGCAGTCCTGATATAGCCGACGTGCCAGTAAAGGGGCAACGTTGGGCATTCCCTGTGCAAAGGTGACCAGCGGTTCCCGGCGGGCATCCTCCACCCTCGCCTGCGGCCATTTCCCAAGTAACAACATGCGCTGCAGCACTTTGTCCCGCGCGTTCCTGGCGGTTTTGGGGTGGCGGTCGGGGCGGTATACGCTTGGACGTTGCGGCAATACTGCCAGCAGCGCGGCCTCAGCATCGGTCAACTGCAGCGCGGGTTTGTCGAAGTAGTAGTAACTGGCCGCCTGTACACCCGACAGCGTGCCCCCGAACGGAGCGATATTGAGGTAGAGGTTGAGGATCTCACCCTTGCTGTAATGCCACTCCAGCTGCAGCGCCCGCAACACCTGCAGCAGTTTGCCGCCATAACTGCGATCATGCGGATAAAGTAACCTCGCGACCTGCATCGTCAGGGTCGATCCGCCGGAAACCACACGACCAGCGTGCAGGTTCTGCCAGAATGCCCGCACCAATGCCAGCGGATTGATCCCAGGGTGCTGGTAGAACCAGCGGTCCTCGTACGCTAACAGCAGCTCAAGGTACGCCGGCGACACCTGTTGCAGGGTCACCGGATAACGCCACTGGTGATTTTCACCGGGAAAGGCGCGCAGCGGAGTTCCGTCTTCCGCCAGCACAACAGTGCTGACACGTGGTTCCGCGGCCACCGGATAGCACTGATCCAGTGACCACAGAAATACCAGCAGCAATAACGCTGAACTGAGAGCGCCCACACCGCTCCATTTCAGCGTGCCGCTCATTGGTCCTCGGTAATACGCAACAGGCCAGCATCGACACCACTGTGGCGTAACTCTGGGTGGTACATATCTTCGGCGAACGTCGGCGGTAGGGTAAACACACCGGGCGACACAGCACGCGCCAGGTAGAAGATACGCCCACGTTTACGCCAGGCTGGGTTGAGAGCGATGACGTAGCGATCATCACGGAACTCCTGGTGGCGGATATCCAGTTCCTGCATCAGGCTGGTCACGCTGCTGCCTTTGATCTTCAGCTCGTCCAGATCGTACGAGGTGGCCAGATTCTGGTTTTCCAGCTCCAGGCCCGCGGGCAACAGGTCCACGATCAACAGGTGGTTCATATCCTGACTTAAGCGGTATGTCAGCTCAACCAGGACTATATCGCCGGTCTGCAACTGCGGGTTTGCCAAAGACTTACCATCTAGCGTATAGAAACGCCGTTGAAGCTCGATACCCTCGCTCTGCGCATTCGGCAGCATACGACTGTAACCACTCAGCGTTGCACTCAGGTATGAATGGTTGGCGCTCAGATTACGGATTGTCAGGCCATCGTGCAGCGAATCCAGGTCATAACGACTCTGCAGCTGGTCCAGCTCGCTCAGCACAAGGGTTTTATCCCCGAGTGTAATTTCGGCATTCAACTTATCCACAGGCACTTTTTGAAGTGCCAAGCCAGCCAATACCAACGCGTTACGCTCCTGGGTACTGAGCCATTGGCGGCTTTTCAGACGCCCGTCCAGCTCAAACAGTAATGGTGACCATTGCGCTTCCGGCAAACCCGCGTCCAGCCCCCAGTAGAGCGCCAACGCAAGGTCACGCACTTCACTGCCGTAGGTACTGCTATGGAATCGATTGCCGTTAAATGCCACCAGAGCCTCTTGCAGGGCTTTCGCGGCCCGCTGCGTGTCTCCGGCCTGGTTCAGCGCCAGTCCCAGCTGATACAAGCCCAGCGCCGACCAATGTGTGCCTCGGTTGTCATGCAACGTGCGCAGCTCTGCCAGACGCGCCTGCCCGCTGCGTGCCAGCACCTGTGCAGCATAGGCACCCACAGCAAACCGGGCCCGCTTGTTGTCACCGGCGTATTCATCGTAGATCCAGCGAGGGTTGCGCAGGTAACGCTGCACCCGCTGCAAGGCTTTCTGCAGATTCTGCTCCGGCACGCTGTAACCCCGTTCCCGGGCCTGCAACAGGAAGTCGGTGACGTACACGGTCAGCCAATACTCTTCGGGACTTTGATTACCCCAGAGTCCAAAACCACCGCTGCTCTTCTGCATGCCCAACAAACGCTGAATCGCCAGTCGAATGGCATCCTGACGCGCCGTTTCACTCTCTCCCTCAATGCCCAGCTGTGCCAGTTGCTGTTGATTGACGAAAAGCTGCGAGAACACACCACTGGTGGTTTGTTCCAGACAACCGTATGGATAGGCACGCAAAGCCTCGATGTGCCGCCCCACCGCCAGTGGGGGACGTGAAGAAAGGTTCAGAGACAGCGACGCCCCCGCAGACATCAGTGTACTTAGCGGTTCAGTAGGAAGTACAAAGCTATCACCCTGAGCAAGCGCTTGCTGCCAGCGGTATTCACTTGGAGCCCAGGCAGGACGGGAACTCAGATACCAACGACGACTGAACTGTGACAAGGCCTCCGTTTCGAGACCTTCCAAGCCACGGAAATGGATATCGATGGTGGCGCGTCCGAACTGTTCCGTGGCTTTAACCGGGATCTTAATCAGCCTGCGCTCGTTATCCGCCAGCACCACCGGCTTCGCAAACAGCTCTGCTTCGGTCAGCAACTCGAGCCCCTGATCCAACTCCAGCTCAACCTTCACATGCTGCTCACGCCCGCTCAGGTTGTGAAGTTGCAGGGCCAGCTGAGATTCGTCTCCGATCGCCAGGAAACGCGGTTTCACCAATTCGGTCACCAGTGGCGCGGCAACTTGCAGCTCCTGCTCGACAGAACCGAAGCGGTCCTCGCCAAAGGCCACCGCCATTAAGCGCACCCGACCATTAAAATCCGGGAATTGAATTGGCAGCTGTACCTGGCCGTTCTCGTCCACCGCCACCATGCCGCTGAACAGGGAGACGATCTGCACATCCGAGGCGGGCTGATCGCCACCTCGCTGCAGGTCAGCATCACCACCAAAACGCAGCGTTGCCAGCTCGCCATCGTCTGCATCGATTAGGGCACCGTAGCTGTCACGCGCATCCACGCCGTAGCGACGCTGGCCAAAGAAACCGTCAAAAGGATCCGGAGTATCGAATTCGGTAATGTTCAGGATCCCCAGATCCACCGCCGCCAGAGTAATACCCAACTGATCGGGTAAGTCACTGCCCTTACCGGCCGTAATCTGTAATGGAATATTCAGAGCCTGCTCCGGCAGCGCTTTGGCGGGCAACGTCATCGTGATATCCAGCTTACGTGCCTCACGGGAAAGCTTCAGTGGCTGAATCCCCATCATCCGGCGTGGTAAGCGGGTCGCACGAGTTTCGCCCGGCTGGACGAGCAACACAGACAGATACAAGTCGTGACGTTGCCAGGATGGATCGACCTGCAACTCAACCGTTCCCCCCTCTGCAGGCACGCTTATCTTTTGCCAGTGCAGCGGTTGATCGCCTTCAACGACCAGGTAACCCTCACCCGCCGCCGGTGGCTGCAAACGTACCTGAACCGTATCACCCTCCTTATAGGCAGCTTTATCCAGTGACATACCAATACGGTCAGGACGTCCGGACAGCGCCTGCTCCTGCTCGCTCCATCCGGCTTTAAAGCGATAGCTGCTGATCAGGCCAGTCTGCCGATCTTTAACCTCCAGGCGGTAATAACCCCACTCCACCGGTGCTTCAATCTCGGCGACCTCTTCCGCACCAATCGACATTGTCTGACTGAACACCGGATAGTGGCGCTCAGTATAGTGATTACTCCAGCCATCGCCCTCGGAATACACCCAGTGGTAACGGCGGTGTTCACGTACCAGCGTGATCTCCAGATCATCCCGCGCCAGCTTGTTCTCGCCGTCGGTGTACACCAGTTCGAAGGCAGCGTTGCCGTTATAGTCTGTAGTGTTATCAGCAAACAGCGGCCGGATGCCAACCAGCTTGTCGGCAGGCAACACAAAGCTGGTGAACGCACGGCTGACCGGCCTCCCTCCCATATCCTGCAGACTTTCGAACAAACGCAGCCGCAGCGGAGCCCGGGTCTTTTGCCAGAACGATTTGACCGTCAAGACTGCGGCCCCATGCTCGTTCAATTTGAGGTCGTCCAGATCAACCCGTCTATTCAAGTCGGTGTAGCGGATATCGCCGAAGTGATAATCGGCAAATTTTTCAAACGGCGTCGCGTGCATAGCCGCAACCAGTTCAGACTGCAGTTTGTTACCCGCAGCAGGTGCGCCGTAGAGGTACTGGCCAGAAACGTTCACTGACAGGCTATCCTGTGGCGTTATCTGTTCAGGCCCGTCCAGCTCCAGTGTCATTCGTTCCGGCAAGAACTCTTCCACATGAAAGCTATATTCGCTCTGAGTGTGGTCAGGCAGCTGTACCAGCAGTGACCATCGTCCTGTGGGCTGATCAGCCGCTATCGGGACGGTTACCTCGTAATAATTCAACGCCCCCGGTGTGATCGTTTGGGTGCTGACGATACGTCCGTCCGGTTGCCGCAATGAGGCCTGCAGCGGGATACCGGGCACCATCTCACCGTCACGTCCCCGAAACAGGCCACTGACGGTGACCTTCTCGCCTGGACGGTAAAGGTCTCGTGCGGAATAGAGAAACAGCGTTTGTGCCTGCGGCTGTTTGCCGGTGACCGGGAATTCGGAGAGGTCCAATGCCGGACCGTATAGGCGGACCAACGTGGTGTCATCGCCCTGACTGGCGAGGAGCAGTCTCGGTGACCTGTTTCCACCAAGATCCAGCTCACCAAAGCTGGCTTGCCCGTCAGAAGACGCGCGTTGCTGCGCAACCACGGTGCCTTCGGCATCCAGCAATTGCAGATCCACATCGCCAGCCGGTTTTGCGGTACTCAGGTGGCTGATATAGGCGTCGATCTGATCCTTATAGACACGAAGGTGGACACCCAGATCGGTCACGGCAAACCAGGTTGCCGGATAGCTGTAGTTATAGTCACCCGCTTTACGCATCACAGCCAGATATACACCTTTTGCCTGTAACTTCTCGATCTGTTTTATCGGGATATAGCTGGTTGCCTGAGCGTTACGTTCCACATTGAGATCGAAGCGTCCGGTATAAACCAGTTCAAGATCGCGCAGATACTCCCTCACCTGCCAGAACTCCTGCTGCCCGGCCTTGCGGTTATCGTTCAGGAAGCGTGGCAGTTTATCGGAGGGTATTCGGAAAAAATCGATATCAACGGAGTCGGCATTCCGTGATAACACCGGCAGGCCTTTGGTCAGCTTGTGTGCCAGCAGGTTACCGCGTCCGACAAAGCCTAGCATCGGCGAGAGGGCTTCGGTTTCGATAGTTACGCTATACGCTTCAGCAATGGCCTTATCAAGCTGAGACGGCATGCCCGCAAGCACGGTCACACTGTATTTAGCTTCTGGCTTGAGATGGGGAAAATAGAGTGTAGTGGCGTTGTCTCCAGTAGCCCATTCACCCGATACCGCATCACCTTGGGCGGTTTCCACCTTAAGCCACTGGGAAAGAGGTTGGTTCACAGGTACAGGCGCGGTGAAGGTAACCGCTGCCGCCAAACGTCCCTGATAAAAATCGGGGCTTACATCAGCAACCGCAAAGGTTGTGTCGGCATACCTTAGATCCGGTTCCGCCAGTTCTGGTTTTGCCTCTAGTGCAGCCTGAGACTGTTCTGCGCCTGGTGAGCTTTGCGTGTTCGTCTGTCTAGACTCTTCTTCACCACATCCTGCAAGCAGTGCAAACACAAACAGCAGAAAGGACCAATACACAGGTTTTGCCGACATTTTTCCACTCCCTGATAACCTGAGGCTTTACCGTTAAGTGGAAATAGTAGCATGTAGATTTTGAAGGGACGCTTAACAGGGTCCGCAAGACCCACTTTTTATCCGTAGGTTGATCAACGCGCAGCGTTGCCCGGCGGCCTTTAGATTTGCGCGCTTAGGTTCGTTGAGCAGTGTTGGGATCGCTAAAGCGATGACCAACCTACAGGCTATAAGCTGAGCCTGAAGGTGTTTGGGCCGTAGGATGTAGGGCCGCTTTCAAGCTGCCGGCACCCT